>SUSZ01000004.1 GCA_015063165.1 Thermoplasmata archaeon | reverse complement strand
GCTGAGGATCACGAAGGTCGGCGACGAATGGAGGTTAAACGAAGTCACCAAGAAGCAGCGCGAGATCCTCTCTAAACTCGGCATCCCATTGCTGTGACCTAGTTATCAATTCGATGCATAAGTAAGGGCATAACGGTCCCACATAGAGAACAAATCATGCCTTTCAGTAAAACAGCAGATGCAAAGGTCGTCCCTTACGAACTCACCAAATGAATTGACATCGCGTGCCTGTTTACGTGAAATCATGCCCATGCTATGCATTAGCTTTCCGAGCGGCATCAACGTATCAAAAGCGTCGGACATTTCTGAAGATGGGGATAGGTAGATGTATTCGTCGCGTATCTCATCCAGTGCGCGGCTACTTTTTCTGTATCTGAAAAGAGTCTTTGGAGGGTCTATTTTAAAACTGCTATGTTTCAGCTCTGATATGACAACATCTGGATCTACATCCAGTTCAAAATCGCCCCAAAAGGACTCCGAAGAAGAATCGGCTGATTTCATCTGAACTTTCATACTCGCTCCCCTGCAATATATAAAAACCTGATGTCGGGCACCATTTACGCTATAACTGCCCAATCTCCATATTGTGATGCTGACATTATGGTTTAGTTTCAACATTTTTTAGAAATGCGTCAGCACGATACAACAGTTGGTCGTACGTCATTATCTCAATACCATGCAGCGAGTCATTCAGTATGCGCAGAGAATCAAAGCGTTTCCCCTTTTCATCATCATCCTCGTTCCATTCCGAGGTTGTGCCTGCAATAAGTATGCACTTTGGCTTCAATACGCGTCCTTGCAGCCTTCCGGCATATTCATTGTCGTTATCTCTTCTTTCCATTTTATGGATATACTTGGAACATTGCGCGATTGATTTTGACAAATCGGCTGAAGGATACCATGTTTTGTGGCTTCTATCGTATTCGAACATTTTGATATAATCCGTTTTTATCTCAACTATGCTGACAAATCCATCTATGCCGCGTGTGATGTAGTCAGCCTGGGTCCTCTCATCTATATCGCGAATATTTGCAATTTCCACAGATCCAAACAACCATGGTCTTTTTTTGAACCATGACTGCCAATCGGATTCCTTCAGATTCCTACCCAATCTCGACCGCATTTCAGACAGGTCCTTTTCGCGATTTTTCATTGTCAATGCACGGATAATGTCAGACCCTACTAGCCCGTTATCAGCGATTAGCGATACGATGTCCGGAGACTTCTCAACCAATTCCCTGACCTGAGTCGCTGTAATTCCAGGGCTCAATGGTAGCGGGAAATACTCCATGACGCCACGTTTGAGGGCAGGAATGGACTATTGCATCAGATCGAACAGCTTTTCAACATCCTCGTTGGTTAGTGTGATCACATTCTTGTTCTCCCTCAATACCAATTGGATGTCAATCTCGCTCGAATTATTATGCAAGATACGTTTCGTTTCGGATTTTATTTCCGGCTTATATGCAAGGATGCATTGGCCATTTCTAGCCATTTTTAATTTGCATCTTATTAGCCCGTCCGATTCATACATATGATCGCCCGGTTCACTTATTTTCTTCTGATCTGACGCTGTAATGCACCATATCCAGTATATCCGAGATGATGTCGTCGATGGCCATCTGGTCGTTCGTCAGCGCGTTTAGGAAGTCCATGTTTTTCACCGCGCGGTTGAGGAGCTTCCGCTTGGCGGTCTCATGGAATTGCCTGTCGAAAGCCTCGCGGCTCCACTCCGAGTACTCCGACAGGCTGCCAGTCTTGGCTATGTCCTTGGAGACGTCCTCGGTCACCCCCTTGATCATCACCAGCTTGTCCTCGTCGTTGAAGTCCGGGAGCCCCCAGCGCTGGTTCATCTTCCTCACGATTTCGGACAGGAAGTCCTGGGACCTCTTGTGTGACTGGAGCGTCGACCCTGGATTGGCCAGAGGATCTCCCTGGGACAGAGATATCGACCCGGCCCCGGTGGTGACCAGGCGGTAGTGGTCCAGCGACACTATCTTCTCCAGCTCCGGCAGCGGGTCGTTCTTTTTTGGCGGAAGGGCCTTGAGCAGGTAATGGACGAACGACACCAAGTCATGGAAATAGGGGTCCAGGAAGTTGTTGGCGACCGTCACGGTGCCGTACTGCGAGGCCAGGGAGCGGGCGAGCCTCTTGAACTCGTCCTGCGAGTCGTCCGGCAGTAGCAGGTACCTGGAGCGAGCGGGTTCCAACAGCCCCTCCAGCTTCTTCAGCGCATTGGGGTCGGACGACTTGAACTCCTTCGAGAACCTTATCACGTCCTCCTTGACGACTATCCCCATCGCTTCCAGCTCCATGCGCCTCGCGTAGATGTAGTCTGGGCTGTAGTTCTCCTCAGTGGTGGTGTCAAGGTAGTAGGGCTCGAAGGCCTTCCTTATGTCGTCCTGCGAGTTGCGGAAGTCGAGGACGTGTGTGTGCTTGTCGATTCCGGGGATGACACGGTTCAGCCTGGAAAGGGTCTGAACGGCCTCCACGCCAGAGAGGCACTTGTCGACGAACATGGTGGTCAACTTGGGCTGGTCGAACCCGACCTGAAACTTGTCCGCAGCTATCATCAGGTTGAACGTGTCGCCGTCGAAGACGGAGGACATCTCTGAGGACCTGACCTTTCTGCCGTTGAAGAAGTTGAAGTCGTTTTCCTTGACCTGCTCCCCATGGTAAGGGAGCGAGCCGGAGAAGGCTACCATCGAGCGAATGTCGTCGTAACCGGCTTCCTCGGACGCCTTTAGAATGGCGTCACGGTAATTGAGGACGTTGTCGCGTCCCTCCACCACGATCATCGCTTTTGCATGGCCGTTCAGATCCCGGGCCACGTAGTCGTGGAAATAATCCACGATCACCGCAGCCTTCTTGCGGATTATCAGGTTGTTCTTGCGCTCCATGTTGCGGAGGACTTTGGTGGCCCTGGCCTTGTCTACATACGGGTCTTCCGACTCGGACACGTCCTTCATCATATCGTAGTATCCGAAGTAGGTCCTGTAGTCCTCCAGGACGTCGCATATGAACCCCTCCTCCATGGCCTGCTGCATACAGTAGTGGTGGTGGGCGTCGTAGCTGCCGTCCGGCACCCTCCTGCCGAACGCTGTCAGGGTCCTGTGGGTCGGAGTGGCCGTGAACGCGTAGAAGGACATGTTATCCTGGGCCCCCTCGCACCTTATTCTCTCGTAGGCCTCAAGTATCTCGTCTTCCCCGGAGTATTCTGAGGAGAGCGCCTCGTACTCTTCATCCTTAAGATCCCTGACCCCGAGCGCTAGCTTTGTCTTCGAATTCAGCCTGCCGGTGGAAGTCGTGTGGGCCTCGTCGAATATCACCGCGAAGTTGCGCTTGTATAGCTTCAAGGACTCGTTGATCTGTCCGAACTTCTGTATAGTGGTCACGATGACCTTGTTGCCGTTTGACAAGGCCTCCCTCAGCTCCCTGGAGCTGTCCACAAGAGCGACCGTGTTCGGTGAGTATTCGAAGAGGGACACGGTCGCATCCAGCTGCTCGTTCAGGACCGTCCTGTGCACGCATATGATCACGCTGTTGTACACGGACGCCCCGTTCACATGGAGGTACAGGAGCCTGAAGGCCAGCCAGGCGATGGTGTTGGACTTCCCGGACCCGGCGCTATGCTGGACGAGATAGCTGTGCCCAGGCCCCTCTTCGGCCGCGAGCCGCGTCAGGTATGAGACGCAGTGGAGCTGATGGTAACGGGGAAAGATGACCTTCGGCCTGCGTTCGTCGTCCACGTACGTCATGTAGTCCATTAGGATCCGGGAAAGGCCGCTTCTCGTCAGCACCTCGTCGAAAAGGTAGTGCGTCGGGATCTCCCCCTCTGTGACGGGGTTCCCCTTGTGTCCCTTGACCCCAGGACCGTTTGATCCCTGGTTGAACGGGATGAAGCGGGTGTTCATCCCATCCAGGAACGTGGTCATCATCGCCTCGTAGTTGTCCACGGCGAACATCACCAGGCAGCGCCTGTTGAGGCGGAACATCGGCTCCGACTGGTCGCGGTCGGTGCAGAACTGGGCGACAGCATCGTCGGCCGTCTGTCCTGTGAAGTAGTTCTTCACTTCGATTGCCACTATGGGTATACCGTTCAGCAGGATGACGATGTCGATAGACTTTTTGGTCTCTTTTTTCGAATAGTGGAACTGCCTGGCGCAGAAGAACCTGTTCATGTCGAACAGCCTCGTTGCCTCGAGGTCCGTGGAGTCCTCTGGTTCCGGATGGAACGCTTTGAAGCGTATGCCGATGGCGTCGAACCCGTGCTTGAGGACATGGAGGAGGCCGTATTTCTCAACGGTCTGCTGGAATCCGTCTATTAGCTTGATCTCCGCAGTCTCGTTGGACCTCAGCTGCAGAGTCCTGAACTGTTTGGGCTGGGTCTCCCTAACGAAATCCACTAGCGTAGATATATCTAAAGCGCGGGACGTATCGAACTTCAGGCCCCCAGCAACGTCTCTAATGTAGGAGACTGATTCGAATTTCGATTTTAAACCAGTAGTCATTTCGGCGAAAATGCGTTCCAGAGATTGCTCCTTGGTCTCATCTGACACCACTGTTTTAGTCATGATCAATCCTCTTCTGGAGGTAGCGTTTTTCCAGTAACACACTCATAAATTAACGATTGTTTGAATTCGTTCAGTTTGACTACTAGTTGTTCGCTTAATACTTTCAATTCAAATCTCGATTTATCGACCTGCTTGACAAATAATGCAAATGCTTCCTGGAGTTGCAGTGGGGGCAATAATATCTCCAGTTTCTTAGTTTCTGCTAAGAAAAAATGAGCAATTGCTGATTTGTGTATTCCACCGTTAATAATCTGTTGAACGTAATCGGAACTGAGATAATACATCAGATATTGGTTGTTCAATACAGAACGGTCATATTTAATTAAGGTCAATCCACGGTCCAACGAAACTTCCCCTAGGTCTGGCATAATTACGGTACTCCCAATCGTGCCAGTGTTGGTCATTATTACGTCTCCTGGTTCTGAATTACAGCGGGAATAAATCTTAGAATGAGTCTCGTTATCAACAAATACGACATTTGTCAGATCAAATGAATGATTTTTTGTAACATTACGTGCCATCAAATACAAATGTCCTGAATCAACCTTTGGGGGGCTGGAATGTTCCCCGTCATTTATCACAGCAACTTGTCCGAGTCTCTTCTCGATCCATTCTTTTTCATTAACCCCCGGATGCCCAAACATCTCGATAAACCTTGATTTAATAATTCCGTCAATTTTTTTAATAAATTCATTGATTGTATTGATTGCCCCTTCTATCGTCGGAATTTCATCGTTAAGTCTTTTCACTATTGAATGCTGTTCTTTTAACAACGGCATCGGGTATTTGAAATTGTAAAATTGATCTTGATACAGATGCTTTATCGTGCTATTTCCTCTTTGGGTGCTTTCATACCAATTCCAAAATACCTTGGATAAAAGGACGTAACGAAGATAGTTGCGATTTAGATCAATTTGCGGGCGAATAATCATTACTCCACTGTTGAGTGATACTTCATTCGGAGTGTTTACGGCAATTGCAACCTTGCCTATAGTCCCGTCTTTGGTTATCAGCAGGTCGCCTTCCTTGACATGAATGCTCGGATCCTCATCAAAGCGAGTTTTTGAAAAGTGCTTGCATGTTTTCCAATTGATTGTCCCGTTTTCGAAATCTACGCCAGTGATAACGTATGGGCCCTCATCCACAAATTCACTGGATTTTAGTCCTTGCCACCCAATTCTCCCTTTCAGTATACAGGAGTGTTTTATGCGCATCACAGTCCAACTCGTAGGAATGTCGTACATCCAGGGAACGTCGTCCTTTTTTGAATGTAGGGAGTCGGACGAGATTGAAGCGGTACCTACTTGATTAGTACCGGTCATCAGTTTCCCTTCCTGCCGAATGTGTCTAGTTCTTTAACTAAATCATTGATTTTCCCTAGTAGTTCATGAATCTCTCCCATTATGTCCTCCGAGGGTCTCGGAATTTCGGGTCTGAAAAAGTAACGCGTAAATGGTATTTCATATCCAATTTTCATTTTTTTAGGGTCAATTTCAGCGTATTTAATAAATGGTCTGACCTCTTTGTCCATATAGTCCTCTATCCATCCCCTGACCGTGGGATTCTTGAGAAGATCCTTATTGGAAGATAGAGGGATTTTACCCAGTTTCACTGTTTCTGAGTCGTTGTTAGCTTTTTCAAATACAATTTTTCCCTTTGAATTCTTTTTAGGGGTGCCGTTTTCATCAACAATCGGTGAAATAATGCTTATCTTTACATATCCAAACTCGCTACAATCTGCTATTCTAGATTCACAGACCTTATCGCCATCCCCGTAAACTGCGTCGGAATAATCTCTGTACGCTTCGACAATCGTATCTATGTGGTGCCGCTCTATGTCGAATCTCTTCTTTCCGACTGATCTTCTGCGGATTTCATACATCTTTGAAGCGTCGATGAGCTGGACCTTCCCTCTGCGCCTCTCCTCCTTGTTGTTATCTAGGACCCAGATGTAGGTTCCTATACCGGTATTGTAGAACAGATTCTCGGGAAGGGCAATGATCGCATCCAGAAGGTCGTTCTCGAGTATGTAGCGCCTTATCTCCGATGGGCCTGACCCGGCATCCCCCACGAACAGCGGGGAGCTGTTGTGAATTATGGCAATCCTGCCGCCTACACAGTCCCCTTCTTTCGGGGATTCGAGGGATGAAATGGCAGAGGACAGGAACAGCATCTGACTGTCTCCTATCGCGGGAAGTCCGTACCTGAACCTCCCCTCCGGATCGGCGGCCTCCCTCCTAACGGCGTCCTCCTCGACTTTCCACTCCCTTCCGAACGGAGGATTCATGATGACGTAGTTGAACTTCTTTCCCTTGAACTGGTAGTCGGACAGCGTGTCCCCCTTCCTGATGTCCCAAAATTCCATCCCGGAATTGCCTTTCATCAGTGTGTTAGCCTTGCATATGGCGTACGTCTCCGGGTTGTACTCCTGCCCGCTGCAATGCAGGTGCACCTTAGTGTTGATTGTGGACATGTACTCCGTCATCTCAGACAGCATGCCCCCCGTGCCGCACGCGCAGTCGAGGACGGTCCTGGCGGTCTCCTTGGTGGCGTCGCGGTCCTCCTGGCAGACCAGTATCTCCACCATCAAGTCGATGGCGTCCCTGGGAGTGTAGTGCTGCCCCGCGTCCTCGTTGTAAGACTCGGAGAACCTCCTGATAATCTCTTCGAAGATGTAACCCATATCGATGTCGGAGACCTTCGACGGCGAAAGGTCGTTCTTGTCCAGGGTTATCTCCTCGATGACCGCATACAGGAGATCGGAGTCCTTGGACGACGTGGACTCCATCCTGGCGATCTGCTCCTGAATCTTGAACTCGTCCAGGACCTCACGGACGTTCTTCGAGAAGTTCGCAATAAACCTTCTGAGGGACCCGGCGATGTCCTTGGGGTTCTCCAGCACGGATCTGAGCCCTTTTCTATTGAGGCTGTAGTAGTCAAGGCCGGAAGTCTCCTTGAGCAGGCTCTCGATCATGTCCTCCGGCAGCATCTTGATCTCTTCGTACCGGGCGAGCACTGCATCGCGTACAGGGTCTAGTGCACAATCGAGACGTCTGAGCACAGTGAACGGTAGGATGACCAGCCCGTATTCATGAGGTTTATACGCCCCCGTAAGTTTATCGGCGATGCTCCATATCATCCCCGCTTTGTTTTCGATGTTAGCCAGTTTCTCCCTGTCGTCGATATAAGTCAATTCGTTCGCCCCCGATGTTCGATTGACATCTTCGGATTCTTCCTTACGAGGGCATCCATCATGAATTAATAAATATGATGTTATTGTTGTAATATAAGATAATTATCCATCAGGTGGATAAATGACTCTATATATTGCATACTACAACGGCGAAAAATCCGGTCCCGTTATTAAGGATACTTTGCGTGTATTGGGAAAGGATCCTGAAGTAATCCTGTTAGACACCGTATTCGATGACGGCAGCCTGAGGCTAAAGAGTAGCCTGGAGGAGCAGGGATACTCAGTACGTGTTGAGCCTGTAGATTCTATGGATTTCCATGACCTGGTCAACCTGATATCAGTCAAATGCATTGAGCACTCGATAAGATGCGGTCGCAGCGAGATCAAAAAAGAATGTTATATCGAAGCCGGGGGACTTGAACACGTGATGGCTGGAACTGTATTCACAGCGGCGTTCAGTAACTCTTCTTCCGTGGTCTACATGGATGGAGGTGAGCTGAAAAAGATTCCGTATGAACCTTTTCCCGACGTATCAAGAATCGGCTATCTCCCATACAGGGCCCTGAGTCTTTTGTATGCAGAGGAAAAGATGGATTTCGATTCGATAGAAAGGGGACTGTATGCAGATCAGACAGTTGGAATGGATGAGGAAGATGTTAAGCAATTTTTTGAAACCCACCACAATGCGTACAAAGTCCTAGGAAACCTCCGTAGGAAAGACTGGATCTCGTTCAACAAGAAGTCAGGATTGTATTCGATCACATCCTCCGGCAATATAGCCAGGGTGCTGTTGAAGAGCAGGTTCGATTCTCGTCGAGGCCAAGTAAATACATCCGAACTATTTGACGCTGGAACGGTGATGTCATGGGAAAACTTGACGATGGAATGAACTCCGCTTTGGCAGCCCTCATTGGAGCTCTGGTCTGGGGTGCCTTGTCACCAGCAGCCATCAATATAGCACCCGAGGGATCAAAATCGTGTGCTATCGCAATCGTGTTGGCCTTGACATTGGTATTCGTATATACCGACTTTTTCGGATTGATAAAAGCCTCGTGGTTGTTTTTATTCGGCTACTTCATAGTCTTTGCACTCATAGCGATGGCACTGCCCTTCGTGGCTATCCAGTCTTTCTTGCCATTTCTTCTAGCTGTCCCTGTTAAGATGCTGAAGGAAAGACGCAACAAATGAATCGACGTTACATGCGATTAATGTATCATTCTTCAGTAGTGACGTTAGACCTCAGTGATGATACCGAATATCTAAATGGGCGCAATACTGACTTCGAATTCGAAACAGCAAGTTTGTACATCCTTTAAATCTACCCTTCTAGACGAAGCATGCAGTATTATTGCAGATAGTCACATCGTCCGCAGGCTGCTGACATCCCAGATGGCTTTGGCAGTTTCCTTGTACAGGCCCTGCCTGTACTGGATCTCCTCTTTCCCGAAGGAGTCCAGCGGATGCCAGTCCAACCCGCTCTCCTCCACGAACGCCCTGAGGCGTGGGTTGTTCTTGTAGAACCCGGAGCAGAGGGTCTTGGCTAGGATGTTCTCGCCGGCGTAGGTGTCCAGCTTCTCCTCATATGTCTGGTCCTGGATGCTCCTGTTCTTGTCTGCCGGGAGCAGTATCAGGTTGCCGAGCCTGGAGCGGTAGTCCTTGAACTCCTCTTCGTCGTCGAAAGCGTCCCTGTACGACTCGTAGCTGTCGGCGATGATGTGCTCCACGTCGTAGTTATTGCCGCGCCCGCGGGCCATGTACTTCGCTATCCCCCTGCTCGGGTCCATGCATCCCTCCTCCAGATAGAACGCTATGCGGGCGAGCATGAACGGTATGAAGCGCTTGGTGAATGTGCTCAGGCGAAGGGAGTCTATCCCGTCCATGGAAAGGCCGAGGCCGTCGAGGTAGTCCGCGAGATAGCAGCCGAGGCGGTGCGCGTCCATGCCCCTGATGTCCTTGGTGAGCATGAACATCGATCTCTTCACATTGGAATACGAGAAGTCCCTGTAGTTGACCCCGAACAGCATCACGTACTGGTTGGCGAAGCGGGACACCATCCTGATCTTGCGGTCGACCGCCTCCCTGCCGTCGGAGGGGGAGACGGCGGACAGTATGAGCTGGAACTGGAACGTGAACTTCAGCCTGGCGTTGTAGTACAGGTCCTCGAACCCCTTGTCGAACCTCTCCGAGAGGTCCTTGATGCGCATGTAGAGCTCCGAGTAGAACTTCAGATCGATGCCCACGAGATCGGAGAAAGACTTCGGGCAGTCGAGGCCCATGCTGTCGGCGTTGCTCCTCACCCATTTGTGGAACTCCGACCCTATGAGGTCGAAGTCGCGGGGCTCGGCGCCCTTCTTGTTCTCGCGGATAGTCTCCGCGTATCTGGAGCGGAGCCATGTCTTCATGAAGTCGTCGTCTGCGTCCCCCTCCTCCCTGTTGCGGGCGAGCAGGCCGTCGAACACCGACTTCCAGACGTCGTCGGCTCTGGCCCGGTCCCCGTCGTCCTTGATCTCGGAAAGTATGTACCCTTTCAGCATCTCGGTGGGGGAGAGCGAGAGCCCCCTGTCGTTCATCGTCACGAAGACCTTATGGGCGTCCTGCTCCGAAGAGACACTGATCTCGATGAACACGAGATGGTACATTATCCAGTCCAGGAAGAACGGCAGCACCTCCTCCGTCTGCAGAGCCGGATCGAGGAGGCTCTCGATGTCCTCGAACCTGCCGAGGAGGTTCGACACCGTTGTCCCGTCCGTCGGGCCCTTGTATTCTGTTCCTTTGAAGAGAGCCTCCATACACTCTTTGCGGCCCTCGTCGTTTATGTTGAACGTGCGCTCCCCGTACTGCGTGGAGTAGATCATCTGCGAGAAGTCCTCGTATTCGGGGCAGATCTTCTTGCGGAGACGATTGAGGTGTATGAGTAGGAGGGTGAGCGTGGTCAGCCTCTGCTGCCCGTCTATTATCGCCCTGTCGGACTCCTGTGTGGTGATGACGCTGCCCATGTAGTAGTTGCTATAATCCTTGACCTGCTTACGGCTGTCACCGGGGCTGTAGTTAGGGAGGAACTCCTCAGTGATGTCCTCCAGCAGCTCCTTCACCTGCTTGGTCCCCCAGCGGTATTCCCTCTGGTAATAGTGGATTACGTACTTCTTGTTGAAAAGCAGGTAGTAGAGTGTGCAGTCGTGAGCCTCGATCTTGTCCATTGATGCCCGAAAGTGATGGCCCTTCTTAAATAAAGTTATTGATCAACAGTGACCTTACTCATCAGTTGTAAACGGATGCCATTGTAATCGAGTAAATGGCACGGATCGTTTTTCGGCGATTCCGGATGCTTTTTCAAAGAAATCGATAAGGACACCTACCTATAAAACCGTTGATGACAACAGTTATAATAACGGGTGCCGTTACTTGATTGTCGGCACAGAGTCTGCAACCTCGCACTCAGTGGGAGAGAGTACAGGTCTCTGTGCAATCTTCTCCTCGTATTCCCTCAGATCCAGCATCGATATGGCTGCGCGAAGTCCCGAAGTCATTCTAGCCTCGTCCTTGTACTTGTCTATGTCAGCGTTGTACAGCCTCTCCAATATGCAACGGCATTCCTCCCTCGATAATAGACCGGAGTAATGGAAGAACGCTATTGCTTCAAATCTCGGGAAGGATTTGATTTGGCAATCGAGGAACCCCGGAATGTCGTCCTTGCTCTCTACAGCGGAGCACCGTTCATTTAGAATCTGAATCTTCTGGGAGAGCTTATCATGTAGATTCTTGACATAGCCGGCAGGCCCCGGTCCCAGATCATCAGGGCCGATGCCGTACTTCACAAGATAGAAGAATACAGGAGCGGAGCCTTTGCCCTTGCATATGCGATTTTGCGAGAGCCAGTACGTGAAATGTGTGCTAGATACGTCCAGGCCTCCCGCACGCTTCAACAGCACGTCGAGGAGGGCGTCCTTGACCTCATATCCCGTTATCCCCTTCATCATGGAGCCTATAGAAGAAGATTTTCCGAATATGACTGCGAGATCGCCAGGCTTGGTCCGATCTATGTTCTCCACGTCTATCAGCTCCACCTTCCTGCAATTGGGATCCGCGGAGAGGACGATCTCCCTGATCATCTCCTGGTACCTGCGGATTTCCATCGGGGTGGCCACCGGGGTAAATTTATCCAAATACCGGTAAAGCACGTTCAGGTTCGGCATTTCAATTTGGGTGATCTCTACCTTTTTGCCACTAAAGGTCTCAGTCTTTGGGCCCCATTCCGATTTGTTCATGCCAGGGCGCACGCTCACGCGGAGGAGATGGCCGCGTATCTTCTCCAGATCCGTCTGTTTCAGGGAGGAGATGAGGTCCAGTATTGTGTCATGGATCTCCTTGTCTGATATGGAATACCCAAGGAAAATGACCGGGTTCTGGCACATCAAAGAGGTTAGCCTTGCTGTTACGACTTTGGACTCCAATTTCAGTCTGCGATAGTCCTCCTCGGTGATTACGATGGATTCGGGACGGCTGACAGTTCCGTGGATCTTGAGAATCTCCCCATATCCGGAAGACTGGTTGAAGTAGTAGTCATCTGGATAGACGAGTGTCTTGAATTCATCGAACACGGCGCGCTCCAGAAACTCATCGTAATTAGTCGTAATCACTGCTGGAATCTTACGGGAGAGGCGCTTCAACGATTCCAGTTCAGTAACTACATCTTGTCCGCCAAGGATCGTTATGTCAGATACCATGTGGCACACAAGAACCTTGAACGGATCCATCGTTTCCATCATGGCCCATTCGTCTTCGGACATATCAACGAAATCACCGCGAGTGAGATCCCCGTTTGATATCTTCGACATCATGATGCTGGACAGTTTCGATGCTAGCATCGGGTTAATTTCCAATCCGGGATTCTCAGAGATCAGCTGATTCCTTATTCCATTGAGCTGGAACTTAGAAAGACCTATGCGGGCCGAGACTTTAGCCAGGAGTTCGTCCCATGTGTCCAAGGAGCAATATCTACGGCTCAACCCGGACCCTACAAAGAGTATCGGCATCCTTTTCTCGCGAAGAAGGCGGTCCAGCGGGTGAATGGATTGTGTGTACATCTCCTCGGTCATGAACAATGCACATTACGACGGTCGCTTATAAAAATGTGAACTCCTAAGATGCAAAGATACTTGTCAATACAAACAGGAGCCTGGTGGTTTCAGGGAACATCGGATGACAGCAGCCTCATCTTTTTGGTCTATGAAGTAAAACTCTCAATCATTTCGGTTTTCTTCAGAGCCAGAAGACTATCGAGTTCCTGGCCTGATAGACGAACAGCAGCCCGTCTACCAGGTTTTCAAGTCGTTTATTCTTCGAGGCCGCAGATTGCCCTTGCACATTCTTCCGGTCTCGGGACGTCGATCTCGATGACTAGCTTCGCCGGGGAGTCTCTCTCGCTCTCCATGTTCATCTCGCAGGCGGATAGGTAGATCTGCTTGTAGATCTCCTCCATGATGCGGCTGCATATGCTCTCCATGTTCATCTCTATGAACCCCTGGATGCCGCACTCTATCTCTTCTCTGAGCCATTCCTTGTCTTTCTCTATGACGATTGTCATGATAAGCCAGATGTTGGCGCGGAGATAAACCACTATCAAACACATGGCGGACTTTGGTTCGATGTCAACATGACGTCCCGCGAATTCGCCTCCTGATTCCGAGAACCTTTCTATGCAATCCCCGGACCGCTATACGGCCCTTCGAGGCACGGGCCGCCCTGCCATTGATACTGCCGGAGAGCATATATGCCGGCGCGGAACGGTTGTGGCTGGAGATCCATTCCCTCTCCCTGCGGTCCGCCTCCTCGACGTCGGCGGGGTCGGTGAGGATCATCGGGGCCTCCAGCAGGCTCGTCTCGATGCCCTCCTCTGACCTCACCACCTGGAGCGGGGAGTCCTGCCTGACCCTCGCATGCGCCCCGTCGCCCATCATGGCGGCGCTGGACAGGTACCCCGGCGAGAACCACGACGAATAACCGCCGCCCTCGTCGTCCCAGTCCAGCGGGGCCCACTCCCCTATCCTGGCTCCCCCGGCGATCCCGTCGCCCAAGTGCACGATGACGTAGGCCACCCTCCTGCCGTCACGGTCGTGGGCGGCGACGATCCTGGCCCTCGCGCCCTTGTCCCTCCTGAACCCCTTCAGCTCCCTGCCCAGGGCGGAGGCGTCCAGGGGGAACCCTGCGAATCCCCCCTCGAGGACGGGCGCTTTGAACCTGTCCGGATCCTCGTATGTCCTCAGGCGGTACGAGTCCCTGCCCTTCCGGAGGACCAGCATGTCGCCCTCCATGGACGCGTCGAACTCCTCCGCGTCGCCGAACGCGCCGTCGATGAACGCACGGGGAAGCATCCTGCCCTCGGCCTCGGCCATGAACGGCGGGTCCGGGGACGTAGCAACAGCCATCCTGACCCTCTCCTCGTCCGCGTAGACAGCCCTCCTACCCATCTTGACGGCGTCGGACCCTATAGCCCTGGGGCCTCTGAGCGCCGCCCCTATCCTCCTTCCTGACAACTTCCTCGTAGCCATCGCATCGCCTCCGACGGTACAATGGCCATCCTCACCGTCGCGTCTCCGACGGAGCACGACCCAACGGCCATGCCGTTCCTCTGGAGATGCAACGTGCACGGCCCGCCCGACAGCGAGAACATCCTGGCCATGAGGGACAGGTCCGCCGAATCGTAGAGTGTCCCCGAGCCCCTGTCGCCGTAGTTGACCTCCCGGGAGTCGCCGACATCAGCGTCCATCGAGTTCCTTCCCGGCTCGGCGGCTCTCATCATGAGGTCGCCCTCGTCCTCGTACAGGGCGACCTGCCCGGACCACCTCTTCCCGCCGCCCACGACTATAGACGCCCTCCGGAGCTCCCGCGAGAAGGCGTCCGGGTCGACGTTGAAGCCCATGGAAGGCTGTGCGAACCTGAACTCCCCGGGGTTGCGCCGTTGCGAGACCGGCACGCGGACGGACCCGGACCTCCCGGCGAGGACCATGTCGCCCCCGTCCAGGCTCGCCCGGTACTCCGCCGACGGACTGACCCCCTTAAGGGACGAGACGTCGATGCAGTCGTCCCTGCCCCATCCGAGGCCCAGCAGGCTGCCCCCGGGATAGTCCATCATGACCAGGGCCGTGTGCGTCCGGTTGACGACGTAGGTCGGGGAGGTGCAGTGCATGCCCTCGCCCACTAGCCCGGCTATGGCAGCCAGCGCCTTCAGATCCTTCCCTTTGACGCGCGATGGCCCCGCGTCCGGCGGTCCTGGCTTGGGCTTCCTCTTCCTCTCCGCCGTCTCCAGCCATCCCCTGATGGTCCTCTCCGGTACGCCCATGGCTTCCGCGACGGCTGAGACCAGCATGGACTTCCTTCCTTTACAGTCTCCGAGGGCCTCCTCCATCGTCTTGTAGTAGAGGAGCTCGGAGTAGAGCTGGCGGAAGGTCATGTCGCGTTCCACCGGCTCCAGCCCCTGGTCTGTCAGCCAGGCGTTTATCCGGACGTCCTCCGCCGGCTTCGAGGGGCCCCGGGAGG
This sequence comes from Thermoplasmata archaeon, assembly GCA_015063165.1. GTDB lineage: Archaea > Thermoplasmatota > Thermoplasmata > Methanomassiliicoccales > Methanomethylophilaceae > Methanoprimaticola. The sequence continues at coordinate 111,877 of SUSZ01000004.1, read as the reverse complement.
GCCTGGGCGGGGACCCGGTCTTCCTCTTCCTTCCAGATTTCGGCTTCAACGCCTTCCTGGGCGCCTTCTTCTCGGATATCGATATCCTCGGCCTCTTGCCGGCGTCCCTCATCTCCTTCACGAATGACGCCGCCTTGGCCTTCGAGGTGAACGCTCCCAGCAGGCCGCCGTCGTCCACGACGCGGTATTCCCTCGCCATCGGAATGCGGCCCCCTTGAGCTCCGGGATGCTCTTCGCCAGCCTCGCGACGGCTTCCCAGTCCCCTGACTCCAGGGCCTCCCATATCCCGTCGGGGAGCTCCCTCAGCGGCTCGGGGATGCCGTTCCTCTCGCACCAGGGCCCCAGCGCCTCCCCCAGCCAGTACGGATGACTCTCCCCTTCCCTGAAGCGTCCGGTCTCCGGATGGAAGGAGTCGACGAACGCCGCCCCGTAGGGCTCTTCGCCTCCATGCGCGGTCTCCTCCAGCTCTTCGCTCCCGCCCCAGCAGGCCGGGTCGAAGTGGAAGCCGGCGACCATGCCGACAGAGCCGTCCGCGAAAAGGATCGGCGGCCAGGTCTCGCACTCGATGCTGCTCATGGCCCAGTCGCGCGGTTTCCTCCCGATGTTTGGGCTCATGGCCCCCCTGTGATCGGGGGCCCCCGTGGAGGCGACCTGGACGCAGTGTAGCCCGCAGTCGGACCTCCAGACTATCGTTACCTTCCTGCCCTCGCATCTGCCGTAGGTGGCGAGGAATCCCCTGCCCCCGATTGACGCCTTGTCCCTGTCGACCGTCTCGAAGAACCCGCACCCGCGGCTTAGGGCCAGGTCTGCCAGGCAGTCCGCCCTCGCCCCGAAATCGACGGACGAGGCCCTGTCGCGCCCGAGGCTCCGGAGGCATCTCTCGATCGTTTCGGCGTCTGTAGACGCAGGGAGCGTCACGCGCCATTTTCCGGATTCGGTCTCCTCGAACCTCCCGCGGCCGAAGCGGTCCGAATGGTAGAGCGTGTAGCCCTCCTCCCTCCTCGACGGCCTCTCGGCATGCGCCGTCCTGGAAGAAGACGTGGGAACCGGTGCGCACAGGGTCTCCCCTTCTCCGGCGAAGCGGCCAGCGCCCGTCATGCGAACCTCAGCCTCCTCAGCTCCGGAACGGATCTCTCCAGCTCCCTGCGCATGTCTTCGTCAGCGTTCTCGAGCATGTCCCAGACTTCCTCTGGCAGCTTCCTCACAGGCATCGGCTCCCCGTTGCGCCTGCACCAGGAGCCGAGGGTGTCGTCTTGCCAGTACAGGTAGCAAGCCCCCTCGCTGAGCTCCCCAGTGTCCAGGGAGTAGCGGTCGATGTAGATCTCACCGTACGGCTCCACGCCGTCGAGGAGCAGCTCCTCTCTCGTGTAGTTCTCGGCCCAGTAGTCGGGGTCGTAGAGGACCTCCGTGACCATCCCGACCGATCCGTCGTCGAACAGCATCGGCGGCCAGCACTGGTATTCCAGGCCCCTGAGGAGCCATTCCGACGGGCCTACGGAGTTGCGGCTCACGGCCTTGCCGCGCGCCTTCTTGGTCTTAGACTTGGCCTCCGGCTTCCCCAGCTTCCTTGCAAAGCGTTCCGCCTTGGATCTGGAAGAGAACACGCCGGCCAGATTTCCGCCCTTCCTGACCTCGTAGTCGGCCATCGGCGCCTCCCCCCGTACTTCCTGCTGAGCTTCATGAGCCTCTTGCACAGACTCACCGCCCGCGGGTCTGCGTACTCAGGCCCGTCGGGTATCAGGTACTCCTACTCGTAGTCCGGATGCAGCACCATGTCGACGAACCCGTCGAACAGGACCTCGCTCAGAAGGCACTCGTTGCCGCGCTCGTTCCAGCGGACGTACGACCAGTAGTCGATGAAGAAGCGCACGGCATCGTTATCGTTTGCTATCCTGAGGCCCACCGGATCGCCCCCTCTGGTGTCCTCCAGGTAGACCTCCCTGAGGATCTCCACCCCCGCCGCCACGTTGGCCCCGTCTGCCGCCGCCAGCATCGCGTCGGTGTCCGCGGGGGAGAGGGAGAACGAGACGCCCTTAGGGGCCGCGCCGCCGATCCGGCCGCCTCCGACCGCCCTCATGTCAGTCCCTCCCGAACATGCTCGTGGAGAACGCCAGGTCCCTCACCCTCTGCTTCCCCGGCTTGACCCACTCGTCCCTCTCCACGGGGAGCCCGAACGGGGGGAACCTTACGGATTCCAGCTCGCTCAGCATCACGTACCCCCATTCCCAGAGGAGCTCCCCCGGGCGGAACTGGTCCGGGAGCCCTAGCGTCACCAGCCCGTAGAGCGTCCAGTCGCCGCCCGGCTCCCTCTGCCCCTCGGTTATCAGCCAGGTCGCCGCCGGCCCGCCGAAGTATTTGACGACCACCTTCGAGTCGCCGCCCCTCCCGTCCTGGGAGTACAGGCCGTACCTATTGAACGCGGCTTCTATATCTCTCGTAATAAGCTTCAAAGTCTCGCCTCTGTGTCTAACCGGTTTCGCGGATCCCTCCGCCTGAGGCGTCGTTCCTGCTCGGCGACCGCGTCGCCGCGACCCTGAATTCTTCGATTGCCGGCCCCCATCCCCCTTCGGCGGAGGGACCTTATCCTCCTCGCGATCCTCTCTGCCCTCCGCATGCACACGTCGCACCCCTCGCTGACTTCGAGCAGGCGGCCTACGACCAGGTCCGCGTCGCCCACGGCCAGCTCCCTGAACATGGCCTCGGCCCTCCCGCGGATGCCATCCTCCACGGACATCCCCGGCGCGAGCCTCTCCCTGAACTCCCTGGGGCGCCTCCTCTCCTCCAGCCTGGCTATCTCGTAGGCGATCTCCCTGAGGCCCTCCGCCCTCCTGTCGCCGGCGGTCCTCAAGTCGGAACCTCCTGACGTCCCTGGCCAGCCTCCTGGCCCTCTCGTAGTCGCCCGCGCTCGCGAAGTCGTCCGCGCCGTAGTCATCATCCCAGAACATCTCGAGGATCTCCTCCTTGCGGCCGGTCATCAGCATCTCGTAGGCCATCCCGGCGAACCTTTCCAGGGCCTCGTGCATGGTCTCGCCGGTGTTCATCACGTCGCGGAAACCGTAGGGATCGGTCTCCTCCGCCATGCTGGCAACCCTCTGGGCCAGGTCCCAGGCCCTCATTTCCATCCGCTCCCTCTTCGAAATCAACTCATCCTCCTCCTCTTCACGTGCGCCCACCTGGCGTCCCCGCCCCTGCGCGGCAGGAGCCTGGACAGCCTTCCGGGCGGCCTCTTGCCCTCGGCTACCTCCCTGACCGACGCCGTGACCCTGGCGCCGGGACATACCCTTGCGGTCACCGCGTACGCGCCCCCGCACCTGGCGCACTCGGCGACGAAGGTGGCCACGGACTAGCCGGACAGCTCGAAGACGCGCTGGGAGCGCCTCCCGGCGATCCTCCTGGACCCGCAGAATGGGCACGCCATCGCCGCGGCCCCCCGATCCTGTTCATAATCCTGCGCCTGGCGGCCCTCAGCCTCCCGGCGACGTCGCGAGAGACGGCCAGGTCCCTCCTGTCCACGAATAGCGACAGGACGTCGGCCATTTGGGCGGGGACCCTCACCCTGCCGTGTATCACCGAGACCACGAAGTCGTCGTCCCGTCCGAGGTCCACGCACATCCCGCGCACCTCCCCCTCGGACATGGTCGTGAAGCCGCCCTCCCCGTTTGAGGCCACATAGCGGTCCCTCCTGTCGAAGCCTTCCGACCTTGATCCGGCGTCGAACGCGTCCCTCGGCCTCATCGAGTCGAGGATCCCCTCGAACTCGTCCCAGCTCATGGGGGCCATCTCGCCCCTGACGCGCCTCAGGTAGCGGCGGCCGACCTCCACGGCGGTCTGCGGGTTCTCCTCCATGTAATCGGCCACCGCGTCGGAGACAGTGTAGCCCGGGTCCTCGGCGGACTTAGCATAGCGCGCCACCGCGCCCCTGCGACCTGTGAACGGCAATCTCATCTCCCCCTCCTCGGCAGGCCCAGCGCGGCTGCCATCTCGTCGGGGACGCGGAAGCTCCCATCGATGACCGCGTCGCAGAACGCGGGGTCCCTGCCCAGCGCGGCCATCCTGGAGACCAGCTCCCGGTCCGACATTGTGGAGAAACCTCCCGGCCCCAGGACGACCCAGGCGTCGCCGCGGTCCAGGTTCCTGCCCTCCCCGGCAAGGAAAGCGTCCACGTCCCCGACGAAGTCCGACAGCTCGTCCCAGAACAGGACCTCCCATCCCGCGCCGCTGTGGACCAGCCAGTCCATGCCGGCCCTCACGGCTACGTCGGGGTTGTCAGCCATGTAGCGGCGGATCCTGCGACGCATGCCTTGGTCCCTCCTCCCGAGCGTCCAGCGGAGCCCCATCGCCTCCTCCTGGCCGCGGGGTCTGCGAACCTTATCGGGTAGCGGCCGGCGCGGGTCGATGTCCTAGCGCCGCCTACAGTGCCGGCGGTCGTCGTCTTCGCAGCGGCGACCTTCTTACCCCTGGCCGCGGCCTTCCTTGGCGCTCCCCCGGACTGCTCCTTCTTCTTGACGGGCTTGGCGGTCTTCGCGGCCCCTGCACCCTCCGGATGCCTCTTGCCCGCCATCCTGCCGCGCCCGCCCTTGGCGATGATGTTCATCGAGACGGGGTCCAGGTCCACGGGGTCCCCGTAGACCTCGTACTCGATGCTGGTCCCGAACTCGAAGCTGTAGTCGCCGCGCGTCTCGCGGTCCCAGTCCTCGTCGATGATCTCCAGCGCGTAGCCGTCCTCGCCGATCCCGTCCAGGAACCTGCGGACCTCCCTGAACGTCCCGTCCGCCTCGAAGTGGTTCCTGTCCTTCCAGACCGCCGTCACGGACCCGCCACGCCCCCTGGCCACCACGTCCGGCCTGTCCTCGGCGCGGGCTAGGATGCGCATAAGCGCTTCGCCGTGCTCGGGCGACACAGTCAGCCCCATGCTCGTGTAGTAGCTCATCTTGAGCCCCTCCTTCCCGAGCTCTTGGTTTTCTGCCTCCCGCCGGCCTTCTTCGGGGGCGGGGAGAGCTCCCTCCTCAGCGCGTACCCGTCGCCCTGGTCCGCGTACAGATCGACCGACTCGTACTCTGCCCTGAAATCGAGAAAGCTCTCCTCGCCGCATTTTTCGCATCTCCAGCGCAGGGTCCCCGCGACGCATCCGTCGAAGACCTCCACGTCCTCGGCGTCGTAGGTCTCCACGTTGCATCCGCAGAAGGGGCACCAAAGCTCCCCGAGCGTTATCCCCTCGCGGGTCACGTACTCCGTGCCGGACGTCATTCGCATCCCCCGAAGCACCCGCGGTCCACTATCGCGTCGGCAATCCTCCGCAGGTCCTCGCGGGAGACGTCCAGCCGCTAGCAGTCCCTCATGTGCGTGAGGTACGACTCCGCGGCGCCCCTGACCCCGAAGAACGCCAGGTAGTTGGGGTCGTACAGCCTCCTGACCTCCCTGACGAACGACGACGCCGTGTACCCGCTTCTCAGCGCCTCGAACAGCGTCCTCAGGTCCTCCGGGTCCGACCCGGCGTTCGGGGACCTGATCGGAGCCTGGGACACCATGACCACTGACACCTCCCCCTTACCGCGCATCCTGCATCTCGCGCAATTCTCCTTCCATCCTATTCCCATCACATCGCCTCTCTTTTCCAAATGCATCTCGTAAAGCGTTTCGGCGCCTCTTCCTCCCGTACTGGAAGATCGCGTGGAGGCGGTCGGACCTCCCGAGGTGCCTCCTCATGCGGATCTCCCTCCCCTTCTCCAGGGACAGCCTCCTCCCGAGCTCCTCCAGGTCGTCCAGGTCCCCCTGGTACTCCGAGAGGGTGGCGCGGATCCCGTTGTCGTAGGTGTACGTGTACCAGGCGTCGATGTTGGACCGACCCCGCCCGTTGCGGTATTCGATGATCGTCGCACCGCCTCCGCCCATACGGTCGCGAGGGCCGCGGCCAGCCAGCCTATCCCGAGGCGGTAGCGCCTCATCCGGAAGGCCAGCGCGGCCCCGACTATCTCGCCGGAGAGGGCCAGCGGCAGCCAGTTCCTCGCAGCCGCCTCGGCGATCGGGGAGACCCGCTCGACGAAGCCCTCCAGAGCTGACAGCATTCCCTCGGCCTCTGCCATGTCCATCGGCCATCACCGCCCCGTCGCCATCGGAGAAGCCCCCAGGACCCTTTCCATCCGGAGATCCAGCCCCAGGCGGCGTCCCCCAGCAAGAGCCCGGCGATCATGACCGCAGCCCCCGCGACGATGTAGACCGGCTCCCTGCGGACGATCCCATAAGCGGCCAGGACGATCCCCAGGGCAAGGCAGGCGAGGAGTAGCCAGTTGGTCCCCTTCTGTTGCGGGTCCGGGTCCCCGTACGTCCTTGTCTTCTCAGGGTCGACGAAGCTCACCTGCGTCACCTTCAGGGAGACGGCGTCCTTCGGATGCATCCCGCCCCCGTCGCATTCGGCCAGCTCCGATATCCCCAGTGTCCAGCCCCTCTCCGCGAACGCGGTCTCGTAGTGGACGACGCCTTCCGAGGAGGCCTTCTCGTACCATTGTGGCAGGGTCAGCCCGTCCGCCCTCCCCCAGACCATGACCAGCGCGTTCTGGCCTATCCGGTGGTCCGACCCGTCCTTCAGGGTCTCGTTCTCCGACTGGAAGAAGGGTGTGTAGACGGCGTCCTCGTACAGCGTGCGGCCCAGGCCGTCGGTCACCGACCCCCTGACGAAGAAGGAGCTCGGGACGTCCCCCGACCCGTAGAGCCCGATGTAGAGCCCTCCGAGGTCTCCGGAATGTTCCTGGTAGTAGGCTGCCAGCTGCTGCATGGAGGAGAGCGTCATGGCCTCCTTCATCCCCGCTCCCAGGACGTACCCGTCGTAGGCGTCCGGTGCCATGAGGGTCGTCACCGAGTACTCCTTGGAGGCGCACTCGCAGTACACATCCCAAACGGCCCTTGCGGACCTCTCGGCGGACGCGGCGGTCCACCCCATCGTCCTGAGGAGCGCGCCGTAGGACTCCATCATCCCCTTCAGGTCCACGGGTTCCGGCTTCTCGGTGTCCGGCCCGGACGGGGTCGAACCAGGGGTCACCTTGAACGACAGGGATCCGTAGGAGGCCCCGTTCAGGATCACGCTGCCCGAGCCGTCCAGATGCGCCAGGAACAGGCTCCCGCCGGTCCTTATCGCCATCCCGGGGCGCAGCTCGAGCGCACTGGGCCCCGTCACCTCGGCGAGCGTGTCCCCGGCGACCGTTCCTGACAGGCGGTATATCCCCGGCTTGAACGCCTGCCCCGACGACGTCCTCAGCTCGGAGAGCATGTTCTCCCCCTTCTTCAGGACGAAGGACATCCCCTCACCGGAGATCGTCGTGCGGTCATCGAGCGCGATCAGGCGGGACGGCTCGTATCCGTCCGCCGACAGGACGTCGTCCCCCTGGACCAGGCCGATGTACACGCGCCCCGGACCGTTCCCGACGTCGGCCACGGACAGGAGCTCCGCCCTCCAATCTCCGTCTGATGAGGACATCTCCCTTCCGCCGGCGCGGAACGAGATGCCCATGAGCCCCGAGTAGGCGTCCTTGGACTCCCATCCCTCCGTCCTCTCCGCCTGGGCATCGAGGAAGAGGTTGACCTGGGCGACCGCGTTGGCGCTCATCACGGCCGCGTTGCGGTACAGCTGGGAGCGCTCGAGGATCCTGTCGGCGTCGTAGTCCGCGTCCGGGCCCCATTCGGCGTACGCCTCCAGCTCGGCCTGCCTGACCCAGTGCTCCTTGGTGGCGGCCCACACCTGGGCGTAGTTGGCGTTGGCGTTCGACGAGAACTTCACGGCTGTGTCCATGGACTCCGAGAGGGCCCTGGCCGCCATCAGGCGGAGGTACGGGTGCACGCTCGGATCCTGGGAGTCCATCAGCTCGTATGCGACGAACGCCCCGGCCGAGAACCCCGCCGCCGCGCTCAGGCCCATCAGGGCCAGGCCCCACTTGACGACGGACACCGCGGCGGGTATCCCCTCGGACGCTCCGAGAGCAAGGGCGATTATCGGCGCCACGGCGTCGGTCTCGTCGTCCTCGTCCAGTGCGCAAACGCCCGCGAACGGGACGAGTAACACTATGGTCATAGCGGCTAGGGCCGCCGCCTTTTGCCCCTTCACAGGTACCGCCTCGCTGCCACAAGGAGGGCCACTGCGCAGGCGGCCGCTCCCGCGATGAGGTACAGCGCCGCGTCGCCGCCGTCCCCGCCGACCGCATCGTCCTCGTCCAGGGCCTTGTAGCGGTGTATCGCGGTGACGGTCCCGTAGTTCTCCAGGGTCCCGGTCACTGAGACCATCCCCTCAGAGCCTTCGGGGATGTCGTGCCTTGCTACCTCTCTTTCAGTCTTCCCGTCCGGATACGTTATGGAGAGGTCCTTGCAGGCCCGGTCCAGGACGACCTTCACCCAGTCCTCCCCCACCTCCAGGTGGAAGAGCCTCACGAACCTCGCCTTGAGCACGAGGTCGGATGTGACCGCGTCGGCGGAGAAGTCCCATCTCCTGCCCGAGTCGGTGAACCATCCGGCCAGGGCCTCGCCGTCGTCAGAGCTCACGTCTATCCAGGATACCCTGCCGCCGTCCCCGACGGACGTCTCGTAGACCGTGGTGGACCCCTTCTTGAACGTCACGGTATGGCTCCCCTCGCCTCCGCCATGGGGCTGCGACCACACCGCGTACAGTGTCAGCGTCTCCGAGGTCTCCCCCTCTCCCAGCTCCAACGTGACCGCCTTCCCGGCCGAGTACTCCGGCATCGAGAACGCCGCGGACGGGTCCGAGGACCAGCCAACGAAGTCAAACCCTCTGCGCTCCGGCTGCACCGACGGAACGACGAATGTATGGCCTCCGTCCTTCCCGGCCCATGCCAGCGGGACCATCGGGTTGTAGTCCGCGCCGGTGGCCAGGAAGACTATAGTGAACACGTTGTCCTCCGATCCGGGATCCTCCGTCCAGACGGCGTACATCGTCACCTCCGGGTCGCTGCCGAAGCCGTACTGGTACCCGGGAGCGTACTGTGCCGACTCGGAGTGCGCCGACTCGGACCAGCCTGCGAAGGCATGCCCCTCGTACGCGAACGGGCACGGCTCCAGAGTGGCGACACCGGTGGTGCTGGTGTATTCCCTGACTACATCGGCCCCTGGAGCGCCGTTCGGGGCGTAGATTATCGTAAAGGTGCGCTCCTCCGGCCTGTACACCGAGTAGTAGGTCGCGACTCCGGAGACCTCGACCTTGCCGTGTATCTCCGCCGTCCCGTCGCCCACCTCGTGCCTCGCCGCGGACCATCCGGATAGCGCGTATCCCGGTACGTCGAACCCGTGGACGGGGACGGCGTACTCGTATCCCTCCGCCATCCTGAACGCGCTCTGTGGGCTGAGCGACGGGTGGGAGAACGTCACGTCCGCCATATCTGCGGACCCGACCCAGACGGCCTTGAGCTCGGTGTACTCCCCGACGGCGTCGAAGAGGTATCCGGCCGGGTATACGGTGTCGGCTGCGGACCCCGTGAGGTTCCACCCTATGAGGACGTGCCCGTCCTTGGACACCTCGCCGTCGGGCATCAGCGGGACGTAGCCCTTCCGGTCGACCTTGACGGCCAGCGCCCCGGAGTACGTCCCGCCCATGGCGTTGAACGCCACGATCCCGACGCATCCCTGGACCTCCGAATACCCGTATCTCGCTGGCTGGAGGACAACCACCTTCTTCACGAGGGTGTAGCTGCCCCCTAGCGGGAACACCGCGTCCGATCCGTCCACCCTTATGGACCATCCCTTGAGCCTCTCGATGCGGTCGGAGCCGCCGGGGAGGTCCACGGCAGTGCCGTAGGGGCCGAAGCGGTCGTAGTCGTATCCGTTCTGCCCGTAGCTCGCATGGTAGAGGTTGGACGGGTCGGTCTCCGGATCCACTACGGAGACGAACAGCGTCCCCTCGACGTCGCCGGCGGTGAACCTCAGCCTGTACAGGCCCGCGTCCGGCGGGGATCCCGAGACCTCGACCACGCATCCGTCCCAGGCGAAATTCACGGTGAAGTACCCGACCCTCAGCCCCTCGCCTATCAGGTTGTCCGGCCGGTCGGTGTACAGTGAGACCCGGGACTTCGACACGCTGTAGCCGTTCGGCCCGGTGACGCTTATGCCGAGGATCTCCGAGCTGCCCTGGTCGTAGGCCGTCAGGAAGGCCCAGTACACGGAGTCGTGTCCCCCCGGGCCGGTTCCGTCGCTGGACTCGGTGCTGTAAGACAGCGGGGAGCCCCTCTGGACCTCGCAGCGGGGATTCTCGTACCGGCCGTCTGATCCGTACATCGCCGATTCCCAGACAGCGATGTAGGTCACATCGGACGTGACCGGAAGCGACAGGGATCCAGGGGCGTGTATGCCCCCGTCCTCGCCCATCCACCCTGAGAGGACGTGCCCCTCCTTGCGTATAGGCTCGTACTCCGAGCTCGTGAGCCCGGCGGTCTGATGCTCGGTCGGGAAATAGAAGCGGTTACCGCTGAGCACCTTCTGAGTATATCCTCCGCTCCCGCCGTCGGGATCGAAGGTCACGTCCTTCGCTCCGACGCTTCCGGACCCGTACGCGTAGGCGTCCGACTGGTCGGAGGCGGCCAGCGCCATCGAAGACGCGAGAGCTATGGCGAGCGCCAGGAGCGCTATGGCTGCATATCTCAAATCATCAGCCCCCGCTCTTCGCTGCGCTCCGAAGGGAGAAGGGATCGCCATTCGGGCCGCCCCCGCGGTGCTGAGCGAGGTCCCGGCAAGGAACGCCAGAACCCCTACGACAGTCAGGACGAGGACCGCGGCGGCCACCACGCCCATGACCACCCCTATGCGCTCCAGCTGCGGGCTGGCCGTGCAGTAGCCGATCACGAAGACCAGCGCGGCAAGGACCAGCATGGCTATCGGCGAGAGCAGGACCGAAGCGGCCAGGCAGACGAGCCCCAGGGCCGCCATGGGCAGAAGATCCGTCCTCATCGGCTCGCCCCCGTTATCCTGCAGGACGCGACGGGCTCGTTCACGAACCTGAGGACGTCGTCGACGTGGACCTTAATCACGGCGATCCCTGATGAATACCCGTCGGCGGAGGCCGTCACGGTCATTACCTGCATCCCGGAAGCCGTCGGGGTGAACGACACGGTGCTCCCGTCAACCGCCGGGGACCACGATCCCGGCGCGGCCACGTTGAACTCAACGCCCTGCGCCGGCGGCGACACGGACACGTCGAAACAGGCCCTCTCGCCGACTACCGCGTAGACGTCCGGAGGAGCGGCGACGGCCAGTGCCGTGTCGGGCGCCTTCGTCCAATGGGCGTACAGCACAATGTCCCCCGGAGGGGACAGCGGGCTCTGCACCAGGCTTCCCCCGTCTCTCGCGTCGTACCATCCGTCGAAGCTGTAGCCGTCCCTGTAGGCGTCGGCCCTTAGGGTCAGGGTCTTGCCTTCCAGGATGACCGCGCTCGCGCCCCCTTCCAGCGACCCTCCGTTGGCGTCGTAGGTGACCGTCCTTCCCCAGGAGGCGTAGACCTTCAGAGGCGTGGGGCCGACGTCGACCCTGCTCCCGTTCTTCCAGCCGTTAGCGCTCCCGCTCTGCGACGCGCTCCAGCCAGTGAACGTCCATCCGGACCTCGCCGGCTCCGCCTGGGATATCGTGACCATCATGTAGGGCTGGACGCCGCTCTCGGTCTGCGTCCCGACGAGCTCCCCGCGGTCGTAGTACTCGATCGTATGGGCGAACGTGCTGGGGGATTCCGAGCCCACTGCAATGATGGTGAAATGCAGCGTCCCGAAGTTCCCTCCGATGTCGGCGTTCCCGTTCGCGTCGATGGTGCAGGCCCTGGAGAGGGTCCCGCTGAGGCCGGTGCTGCTCACAGAGAGGCCGCAGTCCGTGGGGGACACGGATTCCACCGTGAACGACACGCTGTCGTCGGAGATGTCTGTCACGGACACGCTGCCGCCTACCCTGACGTAGAAGGTCCTGCCTGCGGCGTCGTCGGCGTTGACCGAGAGCGAGTCGAGCGGCTCGTCCTGGCTGCCGGTCTGGATCCCGGCCCCCTGTCCGCTCGCCACGGGGACTATGGTTATGCTGAACCCGTCTCCAGAGAGGGGCTCGAAGTACCCGTTCCCGGAAATCGTGATCGTTGACGTTCCCGACACCGAACCCTCCACTTTGGTCCCCGACAGGAACAGCCCGCAGCCGGAGGGCGTGATCGACACGTTCTCGGCGTTGGACATCCCGATGCCTACGTGGCCGCCCGTCCTGACGTAGAACGTCTTCCCCGCGGATTCCTCGGCCTCGCAGGACAGAGAATCCAGGGGATCGTCGGCGGCCCCGGTGTAGAGGATCGAGTGGATCCAGAATGCCAGGTTCTCGTTCGAGTCGGCGTTGAAGAGCTCCACCCTGACCGTCCCGACCCCTCTGAGGGTCCCCGAGAGGCCGCCGTCCTTCACGGCCAGCCCGAATCCCAGGGTGCACCCCGTGACCTCCAGCCCTTCGGCTTCGGAGACCTCCACAGCGCCTCCGTACATCACGCAGAAGGTCTCGTTGGCGGCCGTCGGGGTGTCGGTCCTCAGGGATTTCAGGGGGCTGGACGCCGTCCCCTTGTCGATGTCGGCATCCGCGCATGGCATGCCTGAAGGGACGCACAGGGCCGACGCCAGGATCATGAATATGGCCAGCAAGGAGAAGGATCTGCTGCTCATTTCAGCATCCCCCTCAGGTCGACGACGCCAAGGAGGCAGAGCGCCCCCATCACGGCAACGGCGATCCCGGCGGCCATGATGGCCGGGTGATATCTCATGCCGACGGCGGCGACTATCGCCCCTGTGGCGATTATGATGAACGGCAGCCAGTCGGTCCAGCCGGATGCGCTCCCAGAGACGGTTATCGTGTTCTGGCTCACGTCCCAGGAGCCCCTGGCCGACTTCGCCGTCGACGTCGAGAAGAGCCCACCGTCGAATGAGGAGTAGTCTATGCTGTTCTCCGCCGTGTACTCGTGCCCGCCGGCGTCCACCCATCCTATGGGGTTGATCGCGGTCACGGACGTGGCGTAAGTCCCGGCCTCGGCGTATTCGTGTACGGGATGGTCGATGTCCCCTCCGTGCGCGGACAGTATGGACTGGTACTCGGCCAGCATCGCCTTCTGGTCGCTGGTGAGGAGGGACGTGTCCCCGGCATAGCGCTCCCATCTCCCGTCGAGGACCGTCCCGTCCCCGAAGTCCCAGATGACGTAGAGGGAGCTGCTGCTCGTGTTGTCGAACCTGATCCTCAGCGTGTCGAAGCTCTGCGCCTCGGACGCGTCGGAGTCGGACGACAGCGGGACGAGGGCTGTGAGGACGAGGATGGAAGCCGCGACCATGACGGCCAGCGCTCCCCTCATCGGTTCGCCCCCGATATCCTGCAGGAGGCGACGGGCTCGTTGACGAACCTGAGCACGTCGTCCACGTGGATATAGACTATAGTGCTACCTGATGTGTGCCCGTCGGCGGACGCGACGATCGTTATGGTGAAGTCCCCGGACGAGGAGGCCGTGAACGATACCCTGTCCCCGTTGACGGTTGCGGTCAGGCTCTGGGACGACGACGAAGCGGTGACTGTCGCCGGCTGGTCGGAGGGCGTGACGATGAATCCGAAGGATGCGGGTGTTCCCTTAACGGCGTACTGGTGATCGTCAGATACCGTCACCTTCAGCTCGCTCTGCGCGGACGACCTGGAGAAGCTTGCTGTTATCTCGGTGTCCGACTCGATGGTTCCGGAGGTCTTGGACCATCCGATGAAGGAGTAGGTGTACTGGGAGGTGGGGGCGGAAGGCGTCGCCGTGACGCAGCGGCCGTTTATGCACAGGCTTCCGTCGGTGAGGACGGAGACCGCCGCGCCCTTGGGGAACACGATGGAAGATTCCGACACCGTCCCGTACCCGGGCGGCGAGGCCCTGAACGTCACGGTGCACGTCTCCTCCTGGGGCTCCGCCGCGCCGATGGTTATGGTGGTCCTGACGGTCTGCTCGGGGGACATGTCCAGCGTGGCGGTGACGGTGTACGATGCGGCCGCCCTGGCCGACGTGGCGGCCCCGCTTATCTTCCCCGTAGAGGAGTCGAAAGCCAGACCTGGCGGGAGCGCCCTGCTGATCGAGAACGACTTGGCGGACACGTCGCCGTTGGTGGACGACAGGGCCGGGGCGAACTCCACAGGGGTTCCGACCACCGCGTTCAGGCTATCAGAGGGGTAGGACAGGGAGAACGACGACACGTCGAACGTCACCTGATAGTAAGCGAACTGTGTGGGCTGCGTCGAGGTGCCCCTTATGCTGAGATAGTAGTGGGGCTTGGCGTATCCGGACGGCAGCGCCACGGACACCTTCCCGCCGGCCACCTGGGCGTACCCCGACGAGGACGAGAACGCCGATCCGCTCCCCGGCATCGAATCCTGGCCCGCGGAGACCTCCAGCGCCACCTCCTTGTCTAGGTTGAAGGTCGGCTCCCAGGTCCAGGTCTGCCCCGGCTGCAAGTCGATGGTGCAGGTTCCCACGAACTCGGCATCGGCCCCTTGGGACGACGCCAGAGGCACCGCGGAGGCCGCCAGCACCAGGACGGCCATGAGGACGGGCATGCCCGCCTTGATTCTTGATCCATAGAACATGATATCACACTCGAAAACCGAAAATCCCCCAGACGAGGAGCCTGAGCCCGGACACGAGCGCCTCCGGGAGGCTCCCCTCCCCTCCCGGGCGGTATATGTCCGGGGTATCGAGGGCCCTGCACCCCTGGCCTATCGGGCACGTGTCGTCCCGCGCGGTCTCGCAGAGGAAGTAGCTCTTCCCGCCGTAGGGATAGGACGTCCCCTCCGCCCCCTCCAGGCACACCCCGACGGCCACGTGCCCCGGGTAGTCCAGGAGGACGGCGTCGAACCCCATGGCCAGGAGTATGGAGCAGAGGAGAACGGACGTGTCCTCGCAGTCCCCCTTGTGGCAGTAGAGGGTCTCCAACGGGCGGGCCCAGAACTCGTCCTCGCCGTACAGGTCCGCATCCGAGGCGTACTGTATCGCAGTCTGCACGAACCACAGCGCGGCCAGCGCCCTCGCGCGATCCCCGTATCCCGACGTCTCGCTGCAGATCTGCTCCGCGACCTGGGCCACATGCCTGTCGGCGGGGTCTACGAACGAGACTGGAGCAGGGGACGTCAAGATCCCCTTGCGCAGGATGCGGTCCGACATCGACCCCTCGAACTCATCCTCCGTGATGTCCAGGCCTACGAACGCGCATGAAGAGATGATTCCGCCCGCGTCGGGGCAGCGCCATGCGTAGACGCATCCCGGCTCGATCACGGATTCCGCCTGCGACGCCGCCTTGGAATGGTCGACCGGAAGGAGGGATGCCAGAGACGCCCCGAAGGCCGCCAGGAAGATGACCGGAAGGACGATGGCCGCCGTCAGGGTCTTCAGGAGTATCCCTCCCGATGCAGGAACGACGTTTGGTCCGTGGCGGCCACCATGGAACCTCCTCTGCCGCTGAAGGCCGTGAAGCGATAGCCGCAGGGACGTTCCATGCCATGCGGAAGGCCAAGGGGGGTTATGAATCTCCGAAAACGTGGAACCCGTCGCGCCATCGACGGACGATAACGATGTGACACGCGTTCACGGCACCATCCGCATGCCTCGATGCACATTTTCCGAGTTTCAAGAGGCCGGAGCGCGTGCACCGTGCCATGGGACGCGCGCAAGGCACCGGCCTCATCTGGACGATACCTCGCACGGCCCCTGCCGCCCGCATACGTGCGCTTGGGCGGCCACTCTTTTCTCGCGGCATGCCGGGGCCCTCAACCCGGCGGAGATGATGACATGGATTCGAATCACAGCATGAAATGGTTCGCCGCGGTCGCGGCCGTCCTGATGCTCTGCGTCGCCACGGCCCCCGCCCTGGCCCACGAGTCGGACGCGGCGAACGCGGGAGGCACGGTGAACATACAGCCGGGCCAGACCTGGTCCTGGACGCCCACCTTCCCCACGGGGCTGACCCCGACGCTCACCGTGTCGGGGAGCGACACCTCGATGCCCGCCGACACCGCGACCTTCTCGGCAACGTCCGGGAACGCGAAGGTTCAGAGCGGAAAGATCGTCGTGACGCTGCCCAGCAGCTACTCCAAGACCAGCTACTACGTCAAGGTCAAGGCCGTTACAACGCAGCCCAGCCAGACGGTGTACTACGAGATCACCTTCAACGTAGCCACGTTCTCCCTCAGCTACAGCGCGGACAGCATCGTGGCCAAGGTCGGGACCGCAATCACGAGCGTCACCCCCACCATCGGGGGAGGAGTTGCGGCGACGTCCTACTCCATATCGGGGACCCTGCCGACCGGGCTGACCTTCAACACCTCCACCGGAGTCGTATCCGGAACCCCGACCGCCTACAAGGCCCAGGCGAACTACACCATCACGGCCACCCTGAACACCTCCCCCGTACAGACGGTCACCAAGACCATATCCATCGGGGCCTACACCAGCATCACCGCGTCCAACTACACCGTGTACGCGATGACCGGCAACACCGCGATCACCGTCCCCGGCGTCGCCATGCCCACCGGCACCTCGCTCGCGTCCATGACCACCACCGTCAAGAAGGACAACACGGCCGACAGCGGCTTCTCCATCGGGACGGCCTACAACGGCATGACCATCGAGGCTAGCACCGGGAAGATCACCGGCACCCCGTCCGCGGCTGCGACCTACGTCTTCACCCAGAAGTACACCGCCACGGCGGCCACCGGAGGGTCGTCCGCGACCAGGACCGTCACCGTCGTCGTCGAGGACAAGGTGGCGATCGGCGGGGGAACCACCGCGTACAGCTACGTCGGCCACTCCGACACGCACACGTTCACCAAGAGCGCGGGCCCCTCCGACGCCAAATGGAGCATCACCTCGATCAAGAAGGACGGGACCGCCATCACCTCGGGGACGGACTTCAACTCCATCACCATAAGCAACGGGGTCGTCACTAGCTCCGCCGACACATCCGCCGGAACCTACACGATAGCGGTCAAGCTGGCGTCCGCGAAGACAACGACCACCACGTCCGGCGCCACCGGGTCGAAGGCGTCCAGCAACAGCGCCACCAAGACCCTGACCCTCTACGTCAGGGAGCAGGCCTCCTTCACCGGCGCCACGAACGGGACCCTGGACAGCACGTTCTACATGGCCACCAACAAGGTCTACGACAGCCTCACCATCGCGTCCAACCTGGGCTCCGACGCGACCTTCTCGATCGCCTCCTACGGCACGGGCATCACCAACAAGAACATCGCCGTGTCGACCGCGGGGGTGGTGTCTCCAGGATCCACCGCCTTGTCGACGCCCGGAACCTACACCGTGACCGTAAAGATCGTGGACGCCAACAACAGCACCAACACCGCCACGGCGACCCTCAACGTCGTCGTGAAGAACGCGCTGGCGTTCACCAACACCACCGCCGCCGGTGCCATAACCGCCTGAGGCGAGTAAATGGGCGCCAAGAGTACGGTTCTGGCGGTATCCGCGTGCGCTCTTGTCGCCCTGCTCGCCCTCCTCCCGCTCGCTTCCGCGGACGGGGCCGGGGACGGCGGGCAGGAGCCTGACGCGACGTACTACCGCTACACGATCAAGTTCTTCAACACCTCCACGGACTACCAGTACCTCAGGTGGGACTTCGGCGACGGGACGGTCCTGGACGGCCGCTGGGAGGCCTACGCGCAGCTGGTCAACGCCGGGGAGGAGGTCACACAGGACGTGAGGGCCGGGGTTGACGCGTACTACGAACTGCTGGAAGCCAACGGCGGATCCATAGTCAACCCGGTTCACCGCTACTCCGATGCCGGGACGTACAACTGGAGCATCGAGTCCTACAACCCGATGGGGTACGTCCCCCCGTCCGGCATGGCCTACGACGGCTTCTTCAGCACCGACTCCACGGGGTACGACGGGGGCCTCGCCTCCGGCTCCGAGGAGGAGTCGGTCCGCGGGAGCTACAGCATCATGAGGTACGTCCTCGCGGTCATGGGCTACCCCACGGTGACCTTCGACACCGGTGGAGGGCCGGAGGTGGCCGCGATCACCGTCGAGAACACCGACGTCTACGCCCAGGCCGAGAGGCCGGAGGACCCCGTCTGGAGCGGCCACGTGTTCGCCGGATGGTACACGGACGAGGGCCTCACCGAGGAGTACGACTGGGCGTCCGAGGTCAGGGAGCCCATAACCCTGCATGCTAAGTGGGCGGACGCGCCGACATACGACCACGCCGTCACATACAGGGACGGGGGCGAGACCGTCAAGACCCAGAACATGGCCAGCGAGGTCGAGGGGGCCGTCGAGATCGTCCTCGACCCCCCGTCGGGGCTGTCCAAGCAGTACCACACGCTCCTCGGATGGGAGCTGAACGGGACCGTCTACGGGAGAGGCGACACGCTCCTGGTCCCTAGGGAGGGGATCGTCCTGGATGCCCGCTGGGCGGAGAACACGCTCTCGTTCGACCCCGTAGGGATCGTGTACGCGTACGCCAACCAGCCGTCGAGGATCACGGTGAGCGCGACGCCCGACCCTGCGACATCCGGGATATCCTATTCCGTCGGAGAAGTCCCGGAAGGTCTGTCCGCCGTGAGCGTCGACGGGCGCAACGTCCTCTTCACCGGACTGATCCCGGGGGACTACGTGCTGCCGGTCAGCGCGAGCGCGGACAACTACCGCGGCGCCACGATATCCGTCAGCATACATGTCAGCCCCGAGCCGACCTACGACCACGTAATCGTCTACAAGGACGGGGCCGAGGAGATCCACAGGCAGATCGACAGGAACACGGTCCAGGGGAGCATCGACACCCGCGTCGAGCAGCCGAACGCCTCCAAAGAGCTCCATGCCCTCCAGGGATGGGAGGGGCCGGACGGCACTGTGTACCGCCAGGGCGACCCCATCACGGTCCCGGAGGGCGAGATCGTGCTCACGGCGATATGGAAGGAGAAGGCGTTGTCCATAGCGGAAATCGCAGACATGACAATCACCGTGGGCTCCATCTCGACTGTCCCGCTGTCCGTATCCTCCGATCCCGAGGGGGCCGCGGTCAGGATCGACGCGTCGTCCGCCGAAGGGCTCGACGTATCGGCGGCCGGAAGGGGGCTCACGCTGACCGCGTCGAAGGCCGGGGACTACACGGTCTCGGTGGACGCGTCCGCTCCGGACTACGTCGGCGCGACGGCGACGTTCAGGGTACGCGCCGAGCCCGCGCCCCTGCACGACCACATTCTGACGTTCATGGACGGTGAGGAGAAGGTCGCAGAGAGGAACAGCCGCACCGAAAGCGACGGCGCGGCCGCCATGAAGCTGGACGCCGAGCCATCGAAGACCGGGCACAGGCTCAGGGGATGGTCGCTCGAGCCTGATGCGGAGACAGCCGACTACACCCCCGGGGAGACAGTGCAGGTACCCTCCACGGGGCTCACCGTCTACACGGTCTGGGAGGAGGATACGGGGTTCGACTGGGTCCCGTGGGTCGCCATGGCCGCTGGCATGGTCATCGCTCTGCTGGGCTATCTCAGATGCCTCCCTCTGCTTATCCCGGTTGGGATGGCTGCGGTGGCGCTGGGTGCCGTCGACGTGCTCGGGATCTTCAACACCTTCTGGTGGTGGGAGCGATGGCAGGAAACATCGCCAAAGCGTCGGCGGTCGCAATCCTGGCCGCCGTACTGCTGCTGTCGGCGGCGGTCATATTCGACACCCAGGAAAGCAAGGGGACGTACATCAAGTACGTGGAGCACGGGTCCAGGGCGGCGCCCCTGCCGATCCTGGAGACCACCGCCATGGAGCTCGAGGATTCCTACGTGCTCCTCGGGGCCCATGTCGACGTGGCCTCCGGGAGCGTCCCGTCCTCGCTGTACCTTAACGCCGACGACGCCGGCGGGAGGCTGTACTACGTCAACGTGAGGACGGGGGGCATCGTCCACATCTACAACACGGACGACGGGATCGTCCAATGCTCAGTCATAGGCGTTACCTCCGGGTACGGACTGAGCGTCGGAAGCAGCGGCCTCACTGGGACGATGACGAGGACGGGGACCGCCACCGTGACGATAGAGAGGTGCTTCCTGCACACCGACGAGACGGACACGATCCTGTGCACCATAACAGGCATGAGCGTCTCGGGCAGCGGGTCCGTGACGATATCCTCGGTGGGGAGCCCGCACGGCCTCTCCGTCACCAGCGGGAGCCTCACGGGCACCACGAGCTCGGAGGGCGACATATACGTGACAGTGAGCTACGGGAGCACCACGGCGACGCGCGTCATCCACGTGCTGGACAACGGAAGCCCGGCGTCCCCGCTCCCGAGCCTCTCGGTCTCAGCGGAGGACGCGGACGGCAGGACGTTCTACGTGGCCCTGGGCGCCCCTGTGTCCATCACCTGCACCGGCACCCCCGGGACCCCGTCGGACAGCTACGGCATGAACTCCGTGACCTCCGGATTCGGGCTCTCCTACTCGAGCTTCAACATCACGGGGACGGCGACGAAGGAAGGGACGGCCGTCGCGAGCGGGACCTACTACTGCTACGACAACAGCACCAGCCCGATAAGCTGCGCCATCGTGGTCCTGAACAACGGCACCCCGACCAGCCCGCTGGCCTCCCTGTCCATGGACGCGGAGAAGGCCTGCGGGAGGATCATGTACGTCAAGTGCGGGACCGCCGTCTCGATAACCCATCTGACATTCAGCGGCAGGCTGTTCCAGGTCGGGGAGTGCGACGCGGGGTTCGGCCTGTCCGTGTCCGGAGGGGACCTCTCCGGGACCCTGTCCGCCGTGGGCGTGTGCCGCGTCACCTGCGTCCCGGAGCTCGGGCTGGACCCTGTGGTAACCAGCGACGGGGGAGAGCCAGACTATCCGAGCGTCGCGTACCCCTACGGCGGGGACGGATACGCCTACGACAACCGCGTGCTGTACATCGTGTCGGTCGGGGAGCTGTCGCTATCCCCCGTGGCCACGAAGTACGTGGTACAAGGGAAGACCGTGACCTTCGCGCCGTCGTGCTCGTCGGACCCCTCCGGGGCGTCCCCGGCGTACTCGTGCAGCGGGGCCACGAACGGCCTCAAGGCGAGCGTGAACAGCTCCACCAAGAAGGTCACGTGCACCGCCCCCAGCGGGGAGATAACGACGGGCGGAGGGGTGAAGACGTGCACGTTCACCCTGACCGCGAGCTCCGGCAACTACCTGTCTGATTCCGAGTCCGTGACGGTCAAGGTGAAGAACGCTCTGGCATTCACCAACGGGGTTTCCGCCGGATCATTCGGGGCCTGAGCGCCCAGAACCAAACATCCGAGGGCCCATGCCCGAGGATCCCTTTCCATCAAGGATCGCAGCTCCGCGGATACAAATCCGATCCCGATCCTAGGGGCATCCTTTTGCCGGGCCCCGTCACGGTCCATTCGACTCGGTAGAATAGATATCAGCCGTTCCCAAGTGGAGAATGCTATGGCGTCGGATGTCTCGCTCGGAGACGATGGCTATCTTCACAGCGATTTCTTTCCAATGCCGGCGAGGACAAGAAAAACATCTCTGACATTAGGTTCTGGATGAGGTTCGACCCCGAGGAGAGGGAAAAGTTCCGCGAGGCGTTCGCCGAGACCCACCCAGACCTAGCCGCCGGGGAGGACGCCCCCTCGCTCGTCGACCACTCCTTCTGGGCTTACCTGTACCGAAAAACCTTGAGCGAGTGCCGACGCGGCGAGCGCCTGTTATCGTTGTCATACGCCCGGTCCTGGAGAGGCTGAGGGAGGCCGACGCCGTCGTCCTCGGCTCCCCGGTCTACTTCAGCCAGCCCCTGGAGCAGGTGAGATCCTTCGTCGAGAAATGGCTGTTCCCCGTCTACTCCTACCATTACGAGGACGGGAAGCCGAGGCTGTGCAGGGACAGGCCCGTCCCTTGCGGGATGGTATACACCATGAACCTGCCGGAGGGAATGTACGAGAGCTGGGGGTACAAGGAGGCCCTCAAGCACACCCCCGAGTCCATGGGCTACATGATGGGATGCTGCGAGACCCTGAGCATTTTCAACACGTACCAGTTCAGGGACTACTCCAGGTACGACGCCAACCTCTTCGACGAGGAGGAGAAGAGGGCGTACCGCGACTCCCATTTCGAGATCGACATGAGGAACGCCTACGAGCTCGGGCGCAGGGTCGCCGAAAGGGCCAAGCGCATCGCAAAGGGACGAGATTTCATGGCCCGTTCTCTCCGACGATTCCTTTCTTCTGCTGGAGCGGCTCCATATCACGGGCTTTCGCCCAGCTCGCGGTGGCGCTTGAACATCCAATCGATCTCGGAACGCCCGACATGGCCGCCGCAGGCCAGGTGGACGTACGTCACCCCTCTCCACTCTGCCCTCATGCCCGTGTCCCTGAAGCCGTTCCGCTCGTAGAAGGAGATCCGCTCGAGGCGCTGCCCGTTGTTCTCCGCCGCGTCGTCAGGAGCCTCGCAGCTGAGCGCGAGCCTGCATCCGGGATGATCTTCCCTGACCTTCCGGAGTATCTCCGACCCGTATCCCCTGCCCTGCAGGCCCGGATCCACTGCCAGGTAGTAGATGTAGACGAGGTCGCGGCACTCGAGGACGTACAGGAGGCCTATCCTCTTGTCCCCGTCGAGCGCCACGGAGAGGCGCCCGAAACCCGTCCCGGACACCCGCATCATGACGTCCATCCCCTCCCGCTCCGCCGGCGGGAAGGAGAAGCCGTAGAGGTCGGCCATGTACCCGTAGTCCTCGGAACCGGGCCACACGCGTCTGAAGCCGACACTTGCATGCGAAGGGCCGGATCCCATGGCGGAATCGTCCTGGCGGATGGCGGTCACTCCTCCCCGCCCATGTCGATCGTTATCGGGCCCATCTTCGGGTATATCCTCCTGGACAGCATCCCGCACTCCATCCATGCGGCCTGGTAGACCATTATCGGCGCGGTGCAGATCATGGACATGTTCCCGCGGACGTCCTCCCTGTTGATCCTGCTGGTCTCGAAGCTGGTGATGTCGTCCATGGTGACGCTCTTGAGGTTCTCCGCGAACCCTTTCAGTGCGTCGCAGTCCGATTCGATCCTGATGCCCACAGTGCCGTCCTCCCTCAGGTCCGCGGTCACCCTGATGCGCTTGTCGCAGATGGTCATATTGCTCTCTATCACCGAAGCCATGGGCGTGCCATCTCTCTGGCGCTATAAATGGGGGCGCTCCTCCGTGAGATGGTCCGATCCCCTAGGAGGGGGCATTCGCGGCCGTCTAGCGGCCCGCCATACGCCTCCGCCCCCTTCCGGCGCCTGTCGACGGGCACGGGCGACATCTTTATCGTTTATAGTTCGAATTCGGATCAATGGCCGAGACGTATTTCAACGGACCGCTTACCATCTGCTCGGGAAGCCAGTACAGGATCAGGCTGGAGTCGAAGCTCGGGAGGATCCTCGGGGAGCAGAGGATCGTCGGGCCCCTGGACGGCCCGATAAGGAAGTGCGTGGAGAACGGGGACATTGACGAGGAGACGGGGGAGACGCTCCTGGAGATATCCTCGTTCTGCGACGCGGCCTTCACCGTGCCGGAGCGCATGCCCCCCTCCGTGGAGACCATCAAGTCATGGTCGGAGGTCATAGACGCCCTCTGATCCGGGCCCGGCATCCCGACCTGCGGGACGAGCCCCCTGCCTTTTTCATTCTTTAAAGAGCCGTGGCGTTCTTCCTCGAATGCCCTGCCCCTGGACCGTAACCTGGTTACATCTGGGGCCATCTTTAAATACGGTTGTACGGGTCTTCAAGTTGGATGTGGAATCCAACAAAGAAGGCGGATAAGATGGACAGCGTAGAGAGGTTCTTCGGGGAGTACTTCTTCCTGAACAAGTGGTACCCCATCGGGGTGGAATTCGGCGGGCTCAACTTCCTGAGCAGCGAGGCGGCCTACCAGGCGCAGAGGTGCGCTGACGTGGAGGACAGGAGGCGCTTCGCGGGCCTCGACCCGGCCAGGGTCAGGGTCTTCGCGGACTAGATGGTCCCCCGCGAGGGCTGGAAGGACGTCAGGATCGGCGTCATGGAGGAGGTCCAGATGGCCAAGTTCACCCAGCACCCGGAGCTCGCCGAGAAGCTGGTCGCCACCGGCGACGCGAAGCTCACGTACAACAACGAGTGCGGCGACACCTACTGGGGCGTCTTCAACGGCGAGGGCGAGAACAACCTCGGCAAGGTCCTGATGAGGGTCAGGGCCAGGCTTGCCGAGGGGCAGGCCTCCGCTTGAATCTCCATCGGCGCCCCCGGTTCTGGGGGCGCCTCTTTCATTTCCGGCCTGGTCGCCAAGGGCTGCATGGGCGACTCCGTCCGAATCATTCATCCCGTCGACGAAGGGAACCGGCATCTCTTCTATAATCGGCGTCAGAAGCGACGGACGTGCTTGGTTTTATATACAAAAAAATATATTGCGTATTGCTGTCGCATCGGACCATGGCCTTTGCTACGTTACAGGTTCCAAAAGAACCGAGACCGTTGCTGATTCATGGTCCTCGCGACGGCGCTTCTCCCTTTCGAGCCAATCCGGACTTGCCGTGATAATATTGGTTCGGGCCTTGTTCCTCTCGCGGGAATTCTTCTGATCGAGACCGAGAGGCTGATACTGAGGCCGTTCGCCCCTGGCGACGCGGAGGACGTCTACGAGTGCCTGGGAGAACCGCTGGTCAACTGCTTCGCAGACATGAGGCTGAACTCGCCGGAAGCGGCGCGCGCCCTGATCGAGGAGCGGAGCAGGGACCAGGAGTATTGCCTCGCCATTGTCCTGAAGGACGCGGCAAGGTCATCGGCAAGATCGAGGCTCGTCCGGAGCCCGATGCCCTCGAAGCGGATGCGGGGCCCGGACACGTTCAGCCCCTGCTGGATGCTGAACAAGAGGTACCACGGCAAGGGCTACGCCCACGAGGCCGCGCACGCGTTCTTCGACTACCTTTTTCTGAAGAAGGGCGCGAGGAGGGTCTACGCCTACACGGAGGTGGGCAACCTGAGCAGCCAGGGGCTGTGCAGGAGGCTCGGCATGAGGCAGGAGGGCCTGTTCAGGGAGTTCATCTCCTTCGTCAACGACGAGGACGGCGAACCAGTGTACGAGGACACGATGGAATGGGCAGTACTCAGGAAGGAATGGCCAGCGGCCGGACGTCGCGACGGGCACTAGTCCGGGACACCGAGTCAGGCGCTTCAATCCTCGCATCGTGCACGAGGGGGCACCCTCTTCTCGAAATCGAAGAACTCCCCGAGGCCGCCGTCCTCCCAGGCGTCCCCGTCGGGGTCCCTCAGATGATCATTGCAGAACCTGACCGCGTGGAACCCGCATACGTTGATGTAGAAGTGGACGTTCCTCTTGTCGAAATAGGGGGTGCACGTCCTCCATAGGGCTATCTCGGAGTGCGAGGACTCGATCGCCTCCCACAGCGCCCTACCTATGCCACGGCCCTGGGCGCCGTCCGCTACGTATATCGTGTCGAGGCTTCCCTCGCCCCTCTCGGCGTCCACGGAGACCAGGGCGCCCCCGACGATGCGGCCGCCCGCCTCCGCCTTGTACGCCTCCCAGCCCTCCTTCTCCAGCGTGGAGCAGATGTCGGACTCGGGGAGGACCGGGTCGCGGCACCGCCCGATCGCCCTCTCCGTCGATGTCTGGAATCCCTCTGCATGTCCGGCACCATCGCGCGGACGTCCTCCTACCCTCCCCTCGAGATCCTCACGCTTCCTTCCGCGCATCCCCCGGCCATGAGGGCGCATATGCGCTCCGGCTATATCCGTACTGCCTCTCCCGCCTCCTCGGCCGTCCGGTTCGTGTCGCGTCCATCAAGTCTTCGACGAGAACCGATGCGTGATAGTCAAGTACTGTGACCACCCGGACGGCAGCGGCGCCAAGGTCTACTATGCCGACGAAAGGAAGAGAGCAATCTCGGACATCAGGTTCCGGATTAGGCTCGACCCCGAAGAGATGGAGAGGTTTCGCGAGGCGTTCGCCGAGGCCCATCCGGACCTGGCCGCAGGGAGGACGCCCCCTCACTATTGAGCATGCCTTCTGGGCACAAATTTATCGGAAGTCGCTGGACAGGTACCGACACCGACATCCGGTTGACAAGCCGAGAGCGAGCGCCTTCGGGACGACGGACGATGGGGCCATCTCCCCTTCCTGTCCCAGAAAGGACGGCGAGGATAAGCACCCTTCCGACCCTGGCCAGAATGAGCATCGGGTTCAGCCCGGTCTGCTTGTGGACGTACGGCGAGAACCCTCCGGCCAGCGCCATCGCCACAATCACGAGTGTCAGAACGGTCTTGCCGGACCCCGGACCCGACCTCTCCCCCGATTTTAATTACCCAATCCTCATCCTTCGCCCATAGGAACGGCGGTTGGCCCAAAGGAGGGATCGGATGGGCTGTTGCCAGAATAGTCACTGCAATGTGCGGCGCTTGGATGATTTGGATCAGGATACCGGCGGGGAGGAGGCGACGGGATGAGCGATGCGTTCTCCGCCAGGCTTCTCGATTTCCTCGTCAGGTACCGCATGTACGAGGACGCGTGCCGCCGGCTGAGGGACTCAGGGGGAGTGGACGGCCTGGTGGGTGAGACCCTGAGGCTGGCTCTGGACGCTGTGGACTCCATCGATTCCCTGGAGGAGGCGATCCCGGAGGCGGTGGAATCCGCGCAGAGGAGCGGCGACGAGGGCCTCCTCGACGGCATCTCCTTCCTCGCGGAGTCCCTCAGGGAGGACCGCGCGAGGGCGTCCTCGTACTACAGCCATGTTACGTCGTTCCGCCTCGGCTTGGGCGGCCACCCCGTCCGCCGCCCGAGGGCCGTGTCCCCTATCAGAGCCCGCCAAGAAGACAGAGAACGGGATGCCTGCGAAGACGCAGGGCTCGACCCTGAAACACTGGGTGATATAGAATCGCCTTCCACGTCCGACGATTATGGGGTCGGCCAGCTCCAGGCGTCTCCGCCCCTTGACGATGCGGAGCGCATGACGGTGGAAGGGGAGCGCATCGGCATCGCAGGGAGCGCCAGGGAAGACTCCGATCCGGAAGACGAGGAGGGCGCGCATGAGCGCCGAGCAGGTCCTTCCCTTCGCGATCGCGTTCGCGTCCCTCGCCGCCTTCCAGCTGGGGGCCGAGGTCAGAAGGAGAGTACACGTCCTTATGCCGTTCAAGGACCCCGTGTCCGTGGGCATCGTGCTGGCATGCCTGATCCCGGCCATGGCCGGATACATGGACGCCTGGTACGGAGCCTTCCTGCTGGCGTTCGTGTGCTGCTACTCCCTCGCGTACCTCAGGGAGGAGTTCAACGTCGCCTACGTCAACGTCCACACCATCATCTCCGACCGGTTCCCCAACGGGGCGCAGGAGGTCAAGCCCGTTGTCTACTACTGGGACAGGGACGGGAACCAGTGCTACCAGGACCAGTCGATAAGGGAGATACTGAAGACGGTGTTCCTGGGGGTCCGCACCCCCCTGCGCCTGGACGTCGGGAGGGTGAGGCGCACCCGCCCGATATTCATCCGCAAGGTGCTGTTCCCTGCCATCTCCGTCGAGGCCATCGACATGGTCGAGGAGAAGATCTCCGAGGAAGAGGTCATAAGGTGGGGCATTAGGCTCAAGGTACGCTCGGTCTCATACACCCCGGCCCCGTCGTGCATCGACAACACCCAGCAGTGGCTTGTCTCCGCTTACAACCAGGAGAACCTCACCCGCGAGCTGACGCGCAAGGAGGCGCAGCTCCTGGAGGCAAAGACCACCGCGATGTCCGACTTCTACGCCAGGTCCGCCGACCTCCTCGTGGAGATGATCAACGACAGGACCCCGGGCGCCGAGGTCTACAACGACGTCGCGTCCCGCCTGGCGCCCGAGCCCGAAGCGGTCCGCATCCGCGAGCCCGGCACGATGTCCGGATCATCTGGTCCGAGAAGGAGGAGATTCCTCCGCAGGAGGCCCGAGCCTGTGGATGAAGAGGAGGAAGGGGAATGAGCCCGGAGGAGCCCCAGCAGCCGCAGGCCCCCGGGCTGCTCCCGGACAGGGAGACCGCGGAGGCGATCGTCTACGGCGACTCGTACTCGTGGATCAAGTCCGCCCTCTGGGCCTGGGACGAGATGGAGGACTACCTACTCCGCAAGGCCGACGGCCTGGAGAGCCAGATACTGGACAGGAGGTTCGCCCTCGAGGTCCTGACCAGGAACAAGTACGCGGTCTTCGCCAAGTCGCCTCAGTACAACGACCCCCGGAAGCTCCAGGACCTGCTGACGCTGCGCTCGCTACTGAAGTGCGTGGCGGCCGCGAGGAGGATACAGGGCTTCAGGGAGCAGAACCGCGCCTGGGCCAGGATGAGGGGGATACGCAGGTACGTGGAGTCCCTGGAGGGCAGGGGCGTGACCGAGCAGGAGTGGAAGGCCGCCACGTCGGACTACAACATGCGCCCCATCACGTTCGAGTCCGTCCACGGGGCGTCGCCGGGGGAGCTCCCGGAGGAGGACGTGGACTGGGACGAGGCCATGGCCGACCTCATGGGCGACGACGAGCTCGGGTCCTTCCTGGACAGGATGATCGGGAACGACGAATGTCCAGACGACGCGCCTCCGGACGAGATGGAGCAGGTCTGTGCCGGACCGGTTGCCGAAGAACCGGAGGGGGCCGGCGGCGATGGCGGGCAAGACGGCGACGGAGAGGACGCCGCGGGAGGGCCGTGGCCCAGGTTCCACGAGGACATGGGCACGATGTTCCCGGACCCCGTGGAGGAGGCCCTGTCGGCCGTCCGCGGAAGCGATGGCGAGTGCCCGTGCGCCGCTGACCTATGGGACGCCCTCGACATAGACGATCGCGCGATCATCGACTCCCTGATGGAGGTGCGGGGATGAGGACCGAGAAGTACGTCTCCAAGTACAAGGAGACGGTGAACGACATGAACGAGCTCTACCGCCTGTGCCTGCGGGCGTACATGCTTAAGGACTGCCGCTCCGAGTACCTCTGGGCGTTCGAGCAGGCCCTCGACCTGAACTGCGACGCCCCGCTCCTGGAGAACCCGCGCTACTTTCGCGTCACCCGGAAGTACCCACTCCCCGAGAAGGGGTACACGAGCATCCAGAAGTTCCGCCTGTACATGATGCTTTACGCCTACGTCATGCGTGACAGCGGGCTGCTGAACAGGGAGTCCCCGAGCGAGGCGGACGGCGTGATAGACGCCGCCTTCGGGGGTGACCATGGTCATCAATCGCGAGTTCGTGGACAGCTACGCGAGGGAGGTCTTCAAGCCGGGGGCGGTGCTGGTCTCCTACGGAATGCGCGGAGGGGGGAAGACACACTGCGCGGTGAGCTTCTGCCAGAGGCTGATGGAGGGCTATTTCCGGGGGACGCCGAGGCACGTGGTGCTGATTACCAACGTCATCTTCGTCCGCAAGACGGAGGAGGGCGGGTTCTCCACCGAAGCCCCTCCGGGGGTCCACATGGTCAGGAGGATGGAGGAGATCTTCCCGATAATCGTCGACGCGCTTGAGAGGCACGGCCGGAAGGACACCCTGGTCATCCTGCTCCTGGACGAGGCCCAGAACTTCCTCCTGGGCGACGACAACTCGAAGACCGAGATGGCCAGCTCCATGAAGAAGTTCTGCGGGATAATCCGCAAGTTCAACCTGCTCCTGTGGCTCATCTCCCCCGCCATGCGCAACCTCGGCCCCGCCTTCAGGAACTACCTGGACGCCGACTCTGACCCCGGCAACGTGAACTGCACCTTCCGCAAGGACGTCCCCGCGGCCAGAAGATATGTGATGTCCAAAGGGATGATCATGGACCCCAGGTCCATCGTGTACGCCAGGGCGGGGGCGAAGGAGCCCGTGTGCATGCTGCCGGTACCTACGTCGCCCTGGACCAGGGACCCCGAGTCGATATCCCCCGGCGAGTACGTCTACGACAACCTGTCCAGCGCGGACTTCGACGTCGGGGACTTCCCGTTCAGGGAGTTCGTGCAGTTCATCTCCGGCAGGTCGAGCTACGAGCTGGCCGGCGCAGTGAGGGAGTTCTACGCCTCCCTGGGAGAGAAGTCAGAGGAGAGGCCGGAGGTAGACATAGAGGCGGCGGTCAAGAGGAGGGAGATGGAGATCGCCATGAGGTGCCTGGAAGCCGGGATGACCGTGGCCAAGACGGCGGAGGTGCTGGGGAAGCATCCGAACACCATCAGCAACTGGAGGAAGAAGGCCAACGCGGGCTTGCGAGGGCTATTCTAAAAACTCGAGGTTCTAACAGCCTTAACTTTCACAAAAGACGACATTCAGCAATCAGTCGAAAGTTGATTCGTTGACTCCATCCATGTTTTTCCGCCTCGTGGTTCTGGACTTGCGAGGACGCTTGTCTTTACTCCCTTTAGGTCTCCCCTTCTTCTTCGGAGGGTCCTCTGGGACGAGGGGCCTCTCCAGGAGTCCGAGCTTCACCAGAAGCTCGGAGTCCTGCACGGTGTAACGCTCGTTCTCCCATTCGTCCCCGTCGACGCGGCAAATCTTCACACATCTGAGGAAGTCCAGGGCGAACTCGTACGACCACGGCTCCATCTCGTCGACGCCGTCGAACGCCCTCATCATCCTTGTTCCCATCAAGGCGCTCAGGAAGTCGACGAAGTTGCTGGCCAACACGCTTTGATCGGAATGCTCGCGGGTGTCGTCGAAGTCCAGCTGGGAGCTGTAGAATTTGAAGAACAGCTATATGAGCCAGCGGTCCTCGTACATCTGGTTGACGCGTGCGCTCGTGAGATCAAGATCGGACTGGAACACTATCGTTCCGAACGCCGGTTTGCGTGCTTTCAAATCTTCCGGGTCGTATCCGTCCGGATGCTTCCTGACATATTCGTCCTCCTCCTCGGCCGCGATGTCCGGGTCCCTGAACGAGTACAGCCAGACGTCTTTCGACACCCTCACCTTTTTGGATTGGACGGCCGTCCCCGGAATGGAGCCGTCGAAGTCCAGCATGGAGTGCTCCGCGATCGTCTCCTGGTTGTCCTTCAGTGGGAGCAGGTAATGGATCCCGTCCGCGCCGCGGACGGCGTCCTCGACGCTGCTCACCGGGAATCCCTTGTCCGCGACGATGATGCCCTTGCTGATCTCGAAAGTGCGGATGAAGTCGCCGACCGACCGGGAGTCGGTCATGTTACCAGGGTAGATCTTGGAGCATACCGGCTCCATCCTGTCCGCGCTGTAGGCATACATCTTCACGTACTGCCGGTGCTTCACCTCCCGGTATTTCCTTGAACGTCTGGACAGGGTGTTCACGGTGCTCTCGTCCTGCTGCAGTGAACCGTCTATTACCACCATCTCGTCCACTTCGAGGCTGCCGACCCTCGCCCTCATGAAATCCCTGATGCGGTTGCCCTCCGTGCCGATGCTCTGGAGCTCCCGGCAAACCTGGTTCTTGGAGAATCCCAGGCCAGGATACATCTCGGAGATGTACGAGAAGGAGTATTTGCGCTGGACCTGGTAGTCGCGCATGCCTGGATATATGCAGCGGAGCACGGCGAGGACGTAGATCCATGACGATTCGCCGACGTTGTAGAACTTCAGGAGATCGTCGAACAGGTCTTCTGACACCATGGTGCAGAGTTTGGCGTTCCCCCATTCTTTCGAGTCCACCCTTCCCCCGGAATGCGGTATCCCGTTATCTGGCACGTATCTGCCGTTGATTATGTGCCCGATCACCGGGCCATCCACGCAATGGCGGCGTCCGCTGCCGTCATAGGCATAGCTCCTCTCCTTGACCGCATGGACCCCGCTGCTGCGATGGACAACCACCGTCCCTTTGGGACGGTCTATCGTCCTGGCGGACTCCGGTACTTTTACCATAAAATTGAATGTCATATCTAGTATTTAATAACATTCAATTTTATTGGAATACACCTGTCCAGATGCCTGATAACGACGTGGTAACCAGGAAAACGGATCCTGCCAGAGCCTGTAATGATAGAGAATTGATAGATCCGGGAGGTTCCGTTTGACCACGGATGAGGTCCGGAGCAAGAAAACTGAGGATTGGGCTGAATACTTGTAAACAACTTGAAGAGAGATTAGAATTGAATGTCGTCTTTTGTGAATGTTAAGAACAGCCGTTAATCTCTTTCTTAGCCAGTGCCACGGGATTGATACGTTCCTTATATGGATCGTTCCATCCCGGTGCATGGACTCTGTAAAGAACGTTCTCGCTGCGATAGGGATCGTGGCCATAATCTCCGTCGCCGGACTGGCTCTCTGGATGTCCGAATCCTCGAACCATGCGAACGACGACGCGGACGCAGCCTCGTCCTCGGATATAATCGCGAATCTGACCAGATATGCCGAGATACTAAACGACGACTCCATCACCGCGAGGGTATGCGTGAATGACAACATATTCCTCGTGAGCGGAACTACGTCCAGCATTTCCGCGGAACCTGTGAAAGGGACGGTCAAGGTCTCTGGGCTGAGCCTGGAATTCGACAAGTGGTACGACGACAGGCACACCCAGGCCCACCACTACATCGTCCCGTACCATGCCATCAGCGGAATAAGGATCACGAGCGGAACGGTATAAGGCATCTGTAAACCTACTCACAACCCTGATTCTGAGAACTCACAAACAAACAACAACCCCCTCACGATGCGCATATATATCTATCTTAGGTCTGGCCTTTTGAGGGGGCCTTCCGCACCGGGTTGTGACTCCGGAGGCCCCCAAGGGCATGCATCAGACCGACCTCTGCCCTACAATTAACTACCTTCCCGGCATCGCAGTGACGCGGGGACGACGGCAGACTTATCGGATCGTGATAGGCATGAGAGGATGGAAAGCCGCCGGGCAGACGGTTCTAGAGGCTTCCATGTCGGACGAGAGGCTCACCGAGCTTCTCGCCGGCGTCGGGAGGAGGTACGGCTACAGGAAGGTGAAGGCCAGGTTCAGGCCCTTGGACGGAGCCAAGGTCAGATGGAAAAGGTCGGGCGGCAGCGTCCGCCTGGAGGTCTCCGACTTCCTGGCGGCGGCCACCGACCAGGAGATGTGCGAGATCGCGGACGCCGTGTTCCACTCCATCGCCGTGAAGGGATGGGAACCCGCGAACTCCGAGGAGCTTGTGTCCCTGGGGCGAGGCGATGTTCCGCATCAGAGATGGAAAGGCGCCGACCGGCCACGATGGCTTCGTACCTCTGAGGGCGTTGGTAGAGAGGCTGCACGAGAAGGGGAGCCCCGGGGACGCCGCGACAACAGATAGGAGGGTCCTGCCCAGGAGGCTGGGGCCGGACCAGATGGCGGGATGGTGGAGGAACCCGTCGTCCTGCGACGTCGAAGGCATCGACACCGAGGACTCCCCGATCTATTCGGTCCCCCTCTCCATCTCCGGGAGGAAGCGCAGGGCCCTGTCGAGGATCGCCGTCATCGCTGAGAAGGAGGAGTCCGACCGCATCAGGAAGGTGCTGGCGGACTCTTTCACCGCCGACGAGCTCGAGCGTATGGCCGAAGGCCCGTCGCTCATAGTCGAGACCGAACCGAGGCTCAGGGGCTGCACCGGCTACTACGTGAGGAGGCAGGACGGGATCCCCGTGCCCAGGATAGTCCTGGAGGAGGGAACGACCCCGGACGGGATAGTGCACGAGGCCGTCCACCACCTCCGCGCCATGGACGGGCGCACGGCGTTCCCCACGAAGGGGGCCGTCCTCGACGGGAGGTACGGCAGGATGGACAAGGCAAGCCGGGACGAGATCTTCCGCAGGGAGGAGTCGGAGACCGTCGCGGAGACAGTGGCTAGGACCTGGCCGGACCCAGTGGAGTCCGGATATTACTCCAGCATACCGGGGGCCGACCCCAGGGCCGCCTACCTCAGGGACCAGGAGATCATAAGCGGGTCCAGGGCACTGAAGGGGAGGGCAGCGGTGCGCGCGGCCCAGGAGAACTATGCTCGGTCTTCGATCTCGAGGGCGATAATCTCCGCCAACAGGAGGCCCCGGAGATGATCTTCGGGAAACAGAAAAGGGTGGAGCGCGCCGAGGAGGACCCCACAGGGCTCCTGCAGGCCGTCCGCGACTTCAACGCGCATGACGGGCCGGCGAGGATATTCTACGACCGCATCCCCCGCGCCTTCGAGACCGTTTGCTACGACCCGGGCGCGGACATGTACTGGCCGGTCGGCATGTGCGACGGGCCCGACCGGGCGGAGCTCTACCGCAAGACCTCCGCCGCCGGGCGCGTGACCGTGACCAGGGAGGAGCTTCTGATGATGGAGCACGAGCTCCAGCCGTACTCGGCGTGGTCAATATGAGGATGACCGAGTACGAGAGGCACAAGGAGAGGCTGGACCTGGCGAACCTCGTGGTCTCGACCGCGTCGCTGGGCCTGGCCGCGGTCGCGCTGTGCCTCAACGAGAAACCGATTAGGACAGGAGACGATACGATGGCATCGAGAGTGGAGCCGGGGAGATACGGCACTAGGAAGGATCTGAAGAAGGCGTACCGCGCCGAGATTAAGAAGGCGGCGGTGACGGAGATAGGCTACACCGGACCGGTGATAGTCCTGAACGAGAACGGGAAGGACGTCAGGTACGGCATCGTTCCGCTGGACGAACCCAACGGGAGGAATGCATCGGCGAAGAGCTGGGTGGCGATGGAGATGAACGCCCGCACAGGCGGGGACAGGCAGGCGGTGGTCTGTGGGTCCAGGGCAGAGGCGGAGAAGAGGGCCACGGCGATGAAGAGGGCGCACAAGAAGGGCTCCGCCAAGGAGCGCGACTGCGTCCAGGGTTACGCCAGGATCGACGTCTCCGAGCCCATCGACGTGAGGGAATGGCTCGGCGGCGGCAGGGGGACCGTGTACGGGGTGCGAGCATGGAGATCTTCACCATGATGAACAGGAAGAAGGGCTACAACCAGGTCGCCTACGTCCGCCGCAGCACCGACCCTGTGGACCCCCTGCTGATCGGCGGGAGGGACGGCCCCGTGAGGATCAAGACGGTCACCGTGACCACCAAGTCCGGGGACAAGTACGAGATGCCCGTGGACGGCAACGGGAAGGTCCCCAAGGAGTACATCTATGCCAGGTTCCTGGACGAGTCCAGCGGGTCCAAGACCGGGAGGCCCAGGAGTGTCGCGGTCGACCTCGCCACCGACGCCCGCAGGGTGTTTGACTATCCGGAGAAGGGCTTCACCCCCAAGGAGCTCATCGAGACCGGGTGGTGGCAGTACCCCAACGAGTCGGACATCTACGGCGTCGACGACACCAGCATGGCCGGCTCCCTGGCGCTCATGCTGGAGAAGGCTGGAAGGGGCGTGCAGGAGTCCGGGAAGAGGATAGTACTGATGATGCCGGAGGAGTCGGCTAAACGCGTCTGGAGGATCCTGCGCGACGACTTCACCGCATCGGAACTCAAGAGGGCCGTGAAGGACGGCGGGCTGGTGATCAGGGAGGGCAACCCCGGGAAAGGCGCCGGAGGGTACTATGCCGGCAGGTTCGAGAGCTCCTCCGTCAAGACGCCGCTCATAGTCCTGGGCCCCAACTGGGACGAGGACACCCTGGTCCACGAGTTCACCCACCACCTCCGTCAGACGGATTCCACGAGAGGAGGGGTGGTGAGGACCCCGTTCAGGCTGAACGAGAAGGGCGAGCGCAAGAGCTACTACGCCGGCCAGGAGTCCGAGTACAACTCCGCCAGGAACTTGGAGGAGGCCGCGACGGTAGCGGAAGCAGCCACCAGGACGAGGGAGCCGTGCGGCTGGCCCACCGGCTACTACGAGCACACGCCCGCGCACGGAAATACCTTGAAAGAGCGCTACGCCTACGACCGTGAGCTCCTGGCCGGGGACAGGCCCAGGAAGGGCCGCGCGGCGGAGAAGAGGGTGTCCTCCAAGTTCGAGGACACGTCCATCTCGCACCTGAGGTACTACTTCCCCGGATCCAACGCCGAGAGCTATTACAAACGGCGCAAGAGCGACGGCACCCTGCCGGTCGCATCCAAGCCGGCGAGGAAGACGAGATCGAAGCCCGGATCCGTTCCGGCTTCTGTCCGGCCCGTCGCGGCCTCCGCCAACGTTAGGAGGTACAGGCGGTACCGACACCGGGATCCGGACCCAAAAACCATTTCCGGCCTTCGGGCCTTCCTCCCCTTCATCAAACCGGCGATCTTCATGACTGCTATCTTCCTCGCTTGTTCCTTTCCAATTCCACGGCCATCTGCGTCAGGAGGATCACCTCCCTGACGGTGTATATCAATGTCCAAGTCTGATACTCCAGGTCCTGGACGGTGATGGCAGCCACGTTCCACTGGATGTAGTCCTTCTCGTCGGGGCCGACGATCCTGAACGTGTCGTGGATTATGCTGTTCCTGATGAACGAGCTCCTGTAGCACGCCACGGCGAAGGTGTAATGCGGGTCCACGCTGTTTATCCTCTCGACACGCTTGGGGAAAAGATCGTCCTTTATCATGGCGATCGACCTGAGGTACTTGTTGGAACTGGCAGCCAAGGCCTCGCTAACGTTCCAGAAGCTGGCCGTCTCACCGGACAGGTCTAAGGAGAATAGGTAGTCGATGATCTTCGCCACCTTGTCCAGAACGGAGTACAGCCTGACATAGCAGTCTATCAAGGATTCCACGCTGTCGTCGCGGACCTTGGAGAATCTTTCCTCCATCGGAACCTTGGTGAACTCGTACAGGATCTTCCTGCAATGGTCAAAGGTGCGGACCACGTCCTCCAATATTATGGAGTGCCTCTCGTCAAGCTTGAGGTCCAGATTGTCGTTCATCCAATCTCTGTTGGGATTGGGGATCTCGTTGAACAGGTTCAGATACAGGACGCTGTAGAAGCACCACCCTTCGTAACCATCCGGCTCCTTTCCCGGGTCGGTCTTATCTATGAAGTCCGGCTCGATATCCATGTAGTCGGTTTGAACTCCGAATGCCTGCCCCATCACGTCAAAAAAGTAATTGAAATACTCCTCGTTGTCAATGAGCTCGAAGTACTCCAGAGAATAGGTAAGATAGGATTGTATGCAGTTGATCCAATACTTCCAGCTCGATTTCGGAACCCCGTCCAGCATGCGGAGCCAGGTCTCAGCCTCCTTCGCACGGCAGTACTCGTAAAGACATTGACAGCGCTCCTTCACCTTGGGGCCGACAACTGGCACCCATCCCAGTTGCTCTGCCACGATCTCATACCCCTTCTCCGATTGGTCCAGGTATTCCAACGCACGTATCGGCCTGTCCAGGTTGATCAGGGATATGCCGTGCGACATCCTCAGGTCAGAGAAGAGCTCCAGGTATTCGGGCCGGTCTTTCATCAGCTTCCCGTCGACCTTCGTCGTTTGCAGGGTGTTGAGGCCGGCGCGGCTGACCCTCAGGTCTATGATATTGCACTTGTCCAGCAGTTTGCCCGGAGGAAGCTTGAAGCCGTATCCGCCCACGGTCGAGCTCAGGATCTTGCATGCCTCGGGCTTCTCCTCATCCCCGAACGATTCGACGACCTCCTCGTAGTTGTCGATCAAATATTCGGCCCACTCGTCGTCCTGCTCATGATCGTAGAGGAACTCCACGTCGATCTCCGAGTCTCTCCATTCCATTCTCTCATCCTTCGAATCCGTTTCCATTCCCTTTCACCTCCTCCCAGTCCTCATCGCATAGCCTCCCCATGCGGAATGCCAGGCGGCCCCGCGGAATAGTGACCCTCTCCCTGTCCACATACGTGGTCCTGTCCAGTCCCGCGGACACGTCGTCCATTATCCTGTGCCTCTCGCGGTACTGGGAGCGCTTGGAGGTGCACCTGCAGCATACCACGCTCCCGCCGGAGTTCCCGATGACCACCACTGGCCTGTCCTTCCTGCCGTCGGCGTTGATGAACTCGAGACCCTCTACCCACCAGACGTCACCGGGCTCCGGCCTCCCCCTGGAGCGCTGGAGAGGGATCCTGCAGGAGGTCATGCCCTCCCCCCTTTCGTCTTGGGGATGCGCCTGTTGCACCGGCAGCATATCCGTTTGGGGTTCAGAAGACAGTAGAGAAGGTATATCAGCACACCGCCCCTAGTCAGGAAGAGGAACACCAGGAGCCACATGAGCCTGACTCTCGTGGTCTCCACCATGTCCATGCAGTAAGGGCACCAGCAGCGCTCCCCCATCGGAGGCACCCCTCCTGCAATCTGGACCCTTTATGCGCTTCATCTATGACGCCCTCGACGCGATATCTTTGGATACGAGCCATGATAGTATGATGTCTTTGTAGATATATCAAAAAATTATTTTACTATTATATTATTCATTTTACTATGCACATCCACATAGCCACGATCGGGTCGTCCAAGGAGCCGGTCCTGAAGGCATTCCAGGCCCTCGGTTTCGACAGGATGTACCTACTGTACAGCGGGAGGTTCTCGAAGGAGGCGGAGGATGTCCGCGAGTCCCTGAGGCCGTTCTCGGTGGAGGTGGAGCTCGTGGAAGTGGACGCCTTCGAATTCCAGTCCGTCGTGGACGCCATATTCTCAGTCTGCGAAAAGTCCAGAGGGAAAGGAACGAAGATCTCGATCAACATCACGGGCGGGACCAACCTCATGGCCGCGGCCGCATGCTCCTGCGCCTTTTTCGTCGGTGCCACCATATACTACGTGAAGTGGGACGATTCCAAGCCGGTCAAGGACCAGGTCGTCGAAATTCCCACGCCTAGAACGCCCGACTTGAACTCCCTCGGCGCTATGACCAGGAAGGTGTTCCGGGAGATATGCGACGCGTCTTCAGACGGCGGGTTTACGACGTGCAGCGCCATCGCTTTCAAGCTCAAGATGACCAAGCAGAACGCCTCGCACCACGTAGGAATCCTGGAGAAGGAAGGGCTGGTGCAGAGGGCGGAGGATCCGGAAGACAGCAGGCAGAAAAACATAAAGCCCACGAAACAAGGCTACCTGATAGCCAGCTGGCTCGACCTGCGAGAATACATTCAGGAAGTATCTGAATTGAAGCCGCACAACCTGATAGAGCTTCCAGAACACAACCGTGGGAATCACCTAAGGTTCCTCCTCAGAATGCCGTAATTGGGCCAGATGGCTGAAGCATATCCTTCCGCCAACTTTCCTACCCCTCCTCAGGAGCACAAGTGAACGTGCTTGCAGCCGAGGCTCGCGTAATCATCACGCACTGATGCGCCATAAATATCAGTTATTCAGAAAATGTGTTTGATAACAAATGCACCGAGCCAAACCTCAATTCGAATGCGTTGATTGGAATGATGACGTCCGAGGACTGCTCGGATTATACTGCCTGGGGGCATTACTATGCGATCGAGGCTAAAAAGCCGCCGCAGTGATTCCTAGTTGCCAGTACGCAGTGCGGAATGCTGCTCAAATTCAGAATTAAAGATAGTATATTACAGGGATTTTACTACAGTATCAACATAGTAAAATCAATTTTTAATGATATGTTTTAAATAAAGTAAAGTCATCGAGTCCATCGGTGATACGATAAGGCGGATAACCGAGTCAAACTTCCCAGGTCGCCTAGTTATCAGCGGGAGCAACAAGTACGTGACAATCCCCTCGTCGGTGATCCAGCGCATGGCTCTCGCCCCTGGGGAGTATCTGGACGTGACCGTGAGGATACCGAAGACAGAGGAGTATGAAAACGACGAGCTCCTGACTCTTCCCGAGTACGGGAGTGCCGAGGATCAGTCCGCGAACGGCGACGACACGCCGGCGACCAAGAAACCGAGAAGAAAGAAGAACGAAACCGAATGAAATCGGTCCGCTAACCGACTACCAATCTGAAAAGCGGACCTGGCCACAGATGTGAAGCTATGGTTACGAATGGATACATCAAGGATTATATAAACTGCGACATCGCAGCGGAGAACAGCATTTCGAACGCCAGCCAATGCTCCAGAATTCAAAGGAGGGACGCCTTTGCCGAGGCTCGAGGACCTTGTCGACAGGGGACGCATAGACAACCTCTTCGGAAAGGAGATAAATGAATTCTGCTCCGGGGAGAAGGCCGGCGGGGCCGCCAAGGGCACCGTCAGCCAGCACAGGGGGATGGTGTACAACTGCTTGCACCTCCTGCTATGCAAGCGGAAGAGGGTGAGGCTGGAGAGGATCACGGGGAAGGACATGGACTATCTCCTGTCGGAGCTCCGTCGCTACGGGGTGAAGAATCCGGTCAGCCAAGTGAGGACGTTCGCGGTGTTCGTGTCGCTCTCGACGGGCATGCCGATGCTCATAGACCCTGGATCCTACGGCAGGGCGTGCGGGAACAGGGCCATGCTTCTGGCCGACAAGACCGGGAGCGGCCCGAGGAGGTCCGAAGGGGACGAGTCCGACAGGCGGCGCATCGAGGAATCCTACAGGGAGCCTCTGAGGGCCTTCTCGGAGCATGAGGAGGACGCGGGGCTCTCCCCTCCGACGAGGTGCACCCACGCGAAGAACGTCCGCGCATGCATCTTCGTCCTGGAGAAGAGGCTAGGAGCCCTGGACCTTCAGAGCCTGGGCGCCGAGGATCTGGACTACGTGGAGGCGTACCTCAGGGACTTCGGGATCTCGGACACTGCGCGTTACATCAACGCGTTCGCGTCCTTCCTCTCCGTCGCCACGGGAAAGCCTCCCGTGATAGACATCGAGGGGTACGGCGTGAGCAGGCCTGGATGGAGCGTCGGGCTGAAGGACGGGTTCAGGTTCCGGAAGGAGCTGGACGGCTTCCTCAGGAACATGGCCGCCCGCGGGGTGAGGGAAGACTACCTCGGCGTCGTCGCGTCCCGCGTCACGGTGTGCTCCAACCTACTCGATTCCCTTGTCGGCCCGAAGGCCTTGGGAGGATACGGCGTCTCCGACATGGAAACGCTTGAATCTAGCCTGTCGGAGATGACAGGCGAGGCCAACGTCCGCTCCCACATCCAATGCTTCTCGAACTTCGTCTCGTACGCCGCCGGGAACGACCTCTACAGGGATTTGAGGGAGAGCAGGAACGACCACATCGCGTTCGAGCCGGAGACGGATCAGGACCGCAGGTTCCTCGGGAAGCTGAGGGAGTACGCGGGATACCTCAAGGAGTGGGAGTGCAAGCCGGCGACCATCAAGGGCCGCATGTCGTCCATCTCCGTGTGCTACAAGGCGCTCAGGTCCGTGAAGGGGGACTTCGAACTGGAAGACGTCGACCCCGTGGACTTCAGGAAGCTCCGCACCGCCCTCGCGGGATACACGGAGGCGACCGCCCGCAACTACCTGTACACGTTCGGATGGTTCATCAAGTTCGCCACGGGGTACGACCCGTTCCCGGACGCGAGGATAAGGTTCAACGGCGAGACCGTCAGGAGGAAGTTCATCTTCAACGACGAGTGGGTTGAGCTCTACAGGGCCGCGGACGTGACGGAGCGCTTGATCCTCGGCCTCGGCGCCTCCATGGGCCTCCGCAGGAGGGAGATCGTTTCCATAGAGCTTGACGACATCAAAGGGGACAAGCTGTACGTCAAAGGGAAGGGCGCAGGGACGGGAAAGGTCGAGATCATGGCCATGTCCGAGCTGGTCAGAAGGGACCTCGGCCCATACCTGGAGCACCGTGAGAGGGTCCTGAGCGAATACGGGGACAGGTCCAATGGCCGCCTCTTCATCAACGAGCGCATGAGGAACGTGGGCAGACCCATGTCCGTAAGGGCGCTGGAGACCGTCCTGGACGGCCTGGTGAAGCGGTCGGGGGTATCCTTCAGTCCCCACTGCCTTCGGCGTTTCTTCGCGACGACCATGAAGGACGCCGGGGTGGACCTGGACACCCTGCGCAGGATGATGCGCCACTCGTCGATCGACACGACCCTGAGGTGCTACATCTACGCCGATCCCCGCAAGATGGGCGCGGCCGTAGGGGCGGTGGACAGGGCCTTCGGCGCGTTGGTCTGACCCGTAGGGCCGGCCTGCAAACTTTTTAAACCCCTTTTTGATAACAACTGTCGGGAAGTGGATCGCCCGTCGCCGGCATCGGTCCGCCGTTCCCGCCGCGCACGATAGGAAGCTGGCCCGTCCCGCTTTTCGGATTCCCGTTCGAGTTCCCCCGGACCTAAGGAATCTTAGGGATAGAGGACACCATAGAGCTTCCAGGGGAGAGGATGAGGTCCATGGGCTACAAGGTCCAGACCATCCTGGTGGACGAGAGGAACGAGGAGGGGCCGCTGGCCGGAGCCAAGGAGGCGCTGCGCGTATCGCTGAGGATGGGGGAGTCCGCCATAATCATGGGGGAGGTCAGGGGCGAGGAGGCACGCACCCTATACCAGAGCATGAGGACAGGAAAAGCTGGAAGCACCATCATGGGGACCATCCACGGCGACTCGGCGACCTCTGTGTACAACCGCGTCGTCCACGACATGGGGATCGCTCCGGAGGCGTTCATGGCCACCGACGTCATCGTCACCCTCGGGACCATCAAAGACAGGCGCACAGGGAACCTCGTCAGGAGAATGAGGGAGGTCGTGAGCACCTCGGAGGTGCCCGGGACTTTCATAGACATCTCCGACCAGGACGCCATGTTCGACGCGCCCGTCATGAAGAGAGCCATGCAAGTTGCCCAGATGGGACGCCGCGAGGTCATCAAGGACATCCGCGCAAGGTCCGCGATGCGCTCGTACCTGGCGGAGCTGGGGAAGACGGACGAGAGGTTCCTCGGACCCGAATGGATACTAGCCTCGAACGATTTGCTCTCGAGGATGCCTCCCGCGGCCTCCGCCGAATCGATACTGAACGAGTTCAAGAGAAGGACGGTGGAAGCCGATGGCGAGCGATGGCATCTCCGGAATCGACAGCAAGAGGCTGCTCAACGAATGCCCCACCGTCGTCGGCATGATGACCTCCTCGCTTGAATCCGGAGGCTCCATCGACGCCGCTGTGAGAATGATCGCTTCCGAAGGGCCTTCCCTGTCCAAGAAGGTGTTCTCCGGGATCGTCCGCAGGCTGGACACCAAGTCGGCCCCGAACATCGGAACCTGCGTGAGGGACGCCATGTCCCATCTTCCAGAGTCCGCGGCAGGATACCGCCGGGCGATACACATGTGCGTGGCGGCATCCGAATCAGCCTCCTCCGAGGAGAGGACGAGGATGCTGGAGGATGCTTCGGACATCTCTCTGGCGGCGGTCAAGGACATGGGAGAATCGTACGGCGCGTCGATCAACACGCCCTGCATGGCAGTGTTCGCGATAGGGATACTAATCCCGATGATCCTGATGTCCATCCTGCCCATGCTAAACATCGGAGGAATGTTCGGGGTAAACATTGTTGATGAGAGCACTATAGTCTTCATAACGCTGGGCCTCATCCCGGCGGTGATACTGATGATATCGCTCTGGCTCAGGTCGACAAACCCCTTCCTTACCACCAATATGGACAAGAGAGAGCTCGGCTACGCCATCCCCCTGCTGCTGGCCATTCCTCTCACTATAGTCTATCTGAGCATCGGAATGGAAACAGAGTACCTCCTGCTGTTCTCCTTAGGACCGGCATGCATCCTCGCCCTGGTGCTGATGTTCCGCGACATGGGAAAGGAGAAGAAGCGCATCAAATGCGAGGAGGGATTGAGGGACTCCGTGTTCGACATGGGCAACAGGATGCTGTCCGGAGACAACTTCGAGAAGGCGTCAGCCGAATCCGTGGCCGTGAGGAAGGAATGCGTCTACGCCGCGGAATCCCTGTCCAGAGAGTTCTCGATGTGCAGAGGGGATATCGAGAGGGCGGTGTCCAGATCCATCAGGCCGATATCCGAGGACGTGTCGATCGCATTCATCGACATCAGCAGATGCGCCCGCAGGGACGTGTCGGATGCGGGAAGGCTGGCCATCGCCTTGGGAAGGCAGTTCCAGAACCAGAACCACGCCAGAAGGAGCATGGAGCTGAACCTCAAGAGCATGACCGACATGATGCTGGCCACGGCCATCCTTTTCGCCCCGATGGTGCTGGGGATGAGCGTGTCCATGCTGGAGCCGCTCTCCAAAGTGGTGGATTTCCACAGCATGGAAGGCACGGCCACGATCCTGTCCATCTATCTGGCCGAGCTGAGCGCCACCATAGCCATTATGATGGCCAGCCTAGGAAGAGGGGAAGGGTTCCGCAGGATACTGTGGAGATTCTGCATCATGTTCCCCCTGGGACAGCTGGTGTTTTGCATCTGCTGCGGAATCGTGATCTGAACAAACGGTGCTCCTTCGTCGGGAGCACCTGATTTCAAATCATTCAGAAGAAGAATCGAAAAATAATAAACGAATGTTGCTCGATCGAGGGGTCATCAGACATAGGACCAAATTATTCGCGATATCAGCTGTTCTATAGTTTCCAAAGAGTGAATAGAACCTGAATTATCAGAAGAGCCCCCACCTCGTTCCGATGGGCAGCCGGTTCTCAGAACCGGGGCTGGAGTCTGGCTCATGATATGGCCCACAATCGAATAATCACGTCAACGACATCGGAGCGAGGGACAATTACAGAGTGGATGTGACAAAACAGCCTATGTGACGGCCTTCGCGGTCGCCCCAGAAGGCAACATAGTGACTGGCTGGAGAGGACCCGGTCGCTCTCCGGTCAGCCCGGCTATCTTCATCACCAGCTTGTGGACCGTGGTGGTACCCGGCCTCATCGCAACGTCCACGGCTGTGCCGGAGTCTGGCAGAGAATCCTCGGCCCTGCGCAAAGCTTCCATGACGGTCTCCTCAGAGATGCGTATCCCCCTTCCCTTGTCGTACCTCCTTCCGGTGCTGACCGACAAGGCCTCCTCCAGATCCTTCTGGGTCAGACTCGAGTGGACGCTACGATAGTGCATGAGAAGGTACACCTCGAAGGAC
This sequence comes from Thermoplasmata archaeon, assembly GCA_015063165.1. Taxonomy (GTDB): domain Archaea; phylum Thermoplasmatota; class Thermoplasmata; order Methanomassiliicoccales; family Methanomethylophilaceae; genus Methanoprimaticola. The sequence goes on along the minus strand of SUSZ01000004.1, from coordinate 67,115 downwards.
GGATTGGAGACGTAGAGGTCGACTCCTCTATCCTGGCACCATCTGTCAAACTCCCCTATCTGGACAGGAGTCTTCTCATCGACGTCCATCACAACCGCGATGCGATCGTTCTTCCCGCTCCGCGATGCTTCCCGTGATACTGCTTGCTTCATGCTTCTCAGGTCACCACCCTTCGCGTCGCAAGTTTGTACCGAGACCCCAGGAAAAATCCTGGACATCATGTCGAAGTATAGTGTCTCGGACGCCCCTTCCCCTATGATCACGTAGACATCGGCGGGCCGGCGATGCCCCATCCTGCCCCCGAGATGCGCCCTTTGGCTCATAGCACGCGGACCCCTACGATCTTTGGCAGGGCGTCATACCTTCCCATGAGGTACTCCTTCCTGACATCGGTGGTCTTCCGGACCCCTTTGATGTCAGCTAACGAGTACAGGTCGCATGCGCCGGTATCGCGACACTTGTTGGTGAGCCAGATCTGGTCTCTCCTGAATACCTCCTCGATGTCCATTAGGCATAGGTCGTGGGTGTTCACGATAAGCTGCGCCCCGTTGTCGTTGGAAGCGTAGTTAAACAGCCCCACTATCCATCTGTTCAGGAGCGGATGTAGGTTCACACCGAACTCGTCGATGATCAATGTACGCCCCTCCTTCAGGGCCTTGGCGACGGGACCCATCAGCGAGAACATCTCTACTGTACCTGCCGACTCGATGTCCAGTGGAAATGAGAGCATCTTCTGGTCCACGTCGGCGTCCTTGAAGCTGTGGATGAGCTGAATCTCGGCGTATGTGCGCGGTCTGATGTCGGTCTCGATGCCCTCGCTGACTTTGACCCTGCGTCCGGAGATGGTGCGCTCCTCGCCCACGAACCCTGTTACCAGGTCGGCCGCGTCCAGACCCGACCTCATCATCTCCTTAACCTCCGGATCGCGCATAGCGTAACTATAAGACTCCTGCACGAACAGGTCCATGGGCTGGTACACAATCATGATGCCCATAATCTCTTGGAGCACCGCGTTGCAGACGGGGTAGTTGAACCCCGGGGCGATGTTGAGGTAAGCTGTGGTACTTGTCAGCCTCTCTTTGACGACGGGGTCCATCATCTCCTTCCCGACCCCCCTCACGAACACCGGCTCGTACCTCCTCCCGATCTTCCTTAGGAGTGACTCGGACACGATCCCGTCCGAGCGATACGATATGCTGTACTCGTAGACAGTGCCGTCCCTCAGCACCCTTATGGATAGCTCGACAGGGGCGTCCAGGCAGTCCTTCGACAGCCTGAATGGGATGTACTCCGGCATCAGCCCCTCCGGACGGGCGGAGCCGACCACGATCTTGAGGCTCTGGACCGCTTTGACGATGTACGACTTCCCGGAGGAGTTGGGGCCGAACACGGCGGATACCTTCAGCAGCCCGGAGCCTACTCCCTCGGTCCTCAGGACTCCCGAATCGTCGTCCTTGAGGGACGACGCAACCATGCTGAATGTCCTCTTGTCGCGGAACGGCCCGTAGTTCTATATAGACAGGTCTACGAGCATGACTTATAAATATTCGTTTTTTTTATTTGAAAGTATTTTTCAATTTTACATAACATTATTTAAATGATTTTACAGGATAATGTGGATATTCTGCATCATGTGCCCTTTAGGACAGCTGGTGTCTGCGTCTGCTGCGGGATAGTGATCTGAACAAACGGTGCTCCTTCGACGGGTGCACCCAGATTCCAATCATCGGGTTCATTTTAGACGCTATCAAAATGATCTGATATCGAAGATTTTCTTAAGAGCGTACATCGCTAATGACGATCTCCTGATCGAACGCCAAAAAAACGAAGACTATACTAGAATCTTGCAATACATGCCCCCACACTGCGGGAGGACAACTCGAATCGATGACCATCGAGCGATGCTATCCGAGTTCTTCGCTCATGCCGTTGCACGTTCGTCAATTCAGGGTCTTGGTTGCGAACGTCTCATCCGTTCTTCCGGCGTACCTTCACCCTTATGTCCTGAGTGATGACCGCCATCTTCATTATCTCGGGATCGGCCAGGCCCTTGGTTATGTCGGAGCGCAGGCGGGAGTAGTTCACCATGCTGAGCTTGTCGTACTGGCCGGTCTCCTTCAGCCTCTTTATGAGCGCGGTCTTGTCGCTGGGGAGGTTGGCCTTCCTGTAGCGCTTGATGTCCAGCGTCGCGTCCGGACCGACCAGATAGTCGCGATGGGCGGAATCCGCGTAGCTGACTATCTTCGCCTTGACGGCGTCGCGCCTGCTCTGGACCATCTCCAGGCGGAGCTTCAGAGCGGCCACCTTCTCGTCCAGCTCGGCGTACTCGTGGACCAACTGGTCTACGTCCTTCTTCGTGAGGGTGCTGGTGGTCTTCAGGGTGTCCTGATATGCCTCGCAGCGGTTCCTGCACGGGCACATCTTGCATGATTCGGTCACAACAGGAAGGAACTCCTTGTCCTTGGACAGCTCGACGATCTCCTCGGAGAGCTTCTTCGCGGCTTCGTCCATCGCCGGCTTCCTGACGACGCACTCGGTCTCGTCACCGGATCTGAGGAACCTCCATTGCAGCACTATGCGGTCCGCTCCGGGAAGGCTGTACATCGTCCACAGTGCCGAGACCCTGGCCTCCACATCCTCGGCCAGATCCTTCCTGGGACCGTCCTCCGATGTAGTGATATATTTGCAGACTACAGTGGAGTTGCCCCTCCTGTAGACCTCGTCTATGCCTATCCTCACGGACGCTCCGAACGGAAGTGTCTGCACTCCGTGGACGTCGAAGGCGACTATGTCCGCACCGTCGGATACCCTCATGAAGTCCGCGAGCCTCCTGACGCAGTCCTCACCGATCCTGAAGTAGTCCACCATGTCCTCGCCTTCGCCGATGCAGACGTCCTCCATGCACTTGTCCCACTCCTCGCGGTACATGGCGAGCATCTCGTCCTTGGTGACCCAGTTCCCTCTGACGCGTCTCCCGTCTGTATGCGACAGCATCCTGTGCACGGCGGCGTCCATACAGTCCTGAAGGGATATCCTCCAATAGTCGGAGACCACTGAGAGCCTGTAGGCGTATGGGCACCTGCGATACTCCTTGAGGTCCCTGAAGGAAACGGTAGGCATGCTTCCCCTATCGACGGCATCGGTTAAATCTATGGCTGTAGTTGTTGGCATATGGACAAAAGGTACGAGGACGAGGCGAGAGCGAACATGCTCCTATGCTTCTGGAGCGGCCTCAGCGACAGGGTGGAGGACCTGGCCAACATCAAATCCGACAAGCCCTCGAAGAAGGACAGGCTCCGCTTCGACATGGGGGTCAAAGGCATCGTCCTCATCGCCGGAGTCTCGGAGAACATAGCATGGTTCGAGATCCGCATGAGGGAGGGCTTCCGCGATCCGGCCGTCATCCTGGACCACGCCGAGGAGTTCACCAGGAGGGCGGAGAGCCTGTTCACGCCCGACAAGGGGAACACCAAGGAGAGGAGGCTCCTGACCGAAGCCCTCTGGGACGTACGCGACATAGACTCCTGGGAGGACATGTACGACTGGTACGAGAAGATGCTGAAGATCTCGTCCATGCTCTGCCTGAAATACTGCAGAAGAGCCGGCATAGTGGAGAAGCCATGAGAAATGTGATGCTCGCCTTGGCCGTCATGGCCGGGTTCATGACGGCGATGTTCGTCATAGCCCCGCTAGTAGCGCCGTACGGCATGTACCACAGCCTGGACGGCTCGCCATGCTTCATAGACCACTCCTGGAGCGTCTCGGACTTCCCGTACCTGATCGGAGACATCCTCTGCCACCAGGAACAGGACAGGAGCTTCATCCTCAACGGATCGCAGATGCCCGTGTGCTCAAGGGACATCGGGCTGATCTTCGGCCTCACGCTAGGATGCCTGTTCTGCCTGTCTTGGCGCATAAACGCATACTTCGACAACAGATGGCTCGCCATGTCCGTCGTCATGATGCTGTTCACTGTCGTGGAATGGTTCATCGACCCCTATTTCGACAACCTCATGGAGACCAGGTTCGCAACAGGGATAGTCTCCGGGGCCGGAACAGGGATGCTCATCGGCTGGATAGTGCACTGGAAGTGGATGTATGACGTGGAATAAGGGTGGAACGAGCAGGCACTACGTCCTGACGCGGGCCCGTCTAATATCAAGTTGAAGGCGCTCGGGGTCTCCTCTGCGCATGGAGAACAGGTCTTATCGCTACACGTTCCAGAATTTTTGATGCTTCCAAATGATATAAAGCCATAGCATCGTATCGCAGGAAGTTAAACCCTGAAACACCCCTGTTCATAGGATGTTTAATTATCGCATTCATCGTTACCCCCGTACATGAAAGTCTACGACGCCTACAGAATGGCCATAGAGGCCGGAATTTCGAAGGATCCGCGCCCGCAATCCGAGGTCCGCAGAGTCCTCGACCGCGCCAAGGAGGCGTACGACAATCTTCCCGAAGACAGGAAGGACCTCTACGACATGGAACGCCTCTGGAACCCATACACGGATTCCCGCTTCTCCGCCCTCTCCGAGGAGGCCAAGGACATCGAGGCGGACACCATGATGTGGGGTATAGACATCGGTCCAGCTGAGATCCTTCTGGCGGACAGGCTCAAGGAGAAGGGCAGGGACATCTCCGCTGTGGTGGCCCACCACCCTATCGGAACCGCCCGCACCCGCTTCCCCGAGGTCATGGACGTCATCCCCGACATATTCCACAGCGCCGGGATGCCGATAAACGTCGCCGAAGGGGTCGTCTCCCCCCGCAGGGAGGAGGTCCTCCGCGGAGTCATGGGATCCAACTACAACCAAGGGGTCGACGCAGCCAAGCTTCTTGGAATACCCCTGTTCAACATCCACTGCCCTGCCGACAACATGGTCCAGGACCATCTCACCCGCCTCATGGAGGACAGCAATCCTTGCAGGCTCAAGGACGTCATCAACGCCCTGTACACCCAACCGGAGGTCAGGGAAGCCGCCAGATACAACTCCCCTCCGACGATAATGGTCGGCTCCGGGGAGTCGCGCTGCGGCAAGATCATGTGCAAGATGACCGGCGGGACCTCGTTCTCCAAGGAATCCTACGAGAAGCTGGCCGAAGCCGGGGTGGGAACAGTCATATGCATGCACTTCCCCGACAACCACTACGACGAGGCCAGGAAATACAACATCAACCTCGTGGTGTCCGGGCACATGTCCTGCGACTCCATAGGCGTCAACCTGATCTGCGACCTCTGGGAGAAGGAAGGGATAAAAGTCCTCCCGTGCTCAGGATTCACCCGTTACAGCAGGAATTGAGATGTACGAACGCGGCTCCAAGATAATCCGTGACGCCAGGGTGTTCGACTACGACTACGTCCCTGACAAGCTCATCGGCAGGAACGAGCAGCTCGATACCCTTGAGCTTCTCTTCCGCCCTCTGGCAGAGTACGGAAGGCCTTGCACCGCGATGCTCATGGGACCGGTCGGTACCGGGAAGACGGCGGCTGCGAAATGCTTCTGCAGGGACCTGTCGGAGTACTGCTCAGTCAAAGGCTCGCCCATCGACATCATATTCGTCAACTGCCGCAGCAGGAACTCCGAGGCTGCGGTGCTCCTGCAGATGGTCCAGCACTTCGACAAGGGATTCCCCGAGAGAGGATTCTCCCCGGACCAGATATGGAGGGCCCTCAGACAGCACATCTCGAACGAGGGAAAGGACATGATCATAGTCCTGGACGAGGTGGACGTCCTCCTGAAGAAGAACTCCATGGACCTCGTCTACCAGATATCCCGTTTCACCGAAGGTGGGCCCAGCGTCGGGCGCACCGTCTCCCTCATCATGATATCCCAGGAGCCCCTCCTGAACATGCTGGACGAGGCTTCCTTCTCCTCGTTCCGCCGCGCGAACTCCGTCCTCTTCGACAAGTACGACCGCGACGAGCTCAGGGAGATCGTCATACAGAGGTCCAACGTAGGCATCATCCCCGGCAAGATCGGCGACGAGCCCATCGACATGATAGCCGAGAGCTCCGCCGTGTACGGCGACGCCAGGATGGCCATCGAGCTCCTGGACAAGGCGGCCAACATGGCCGAGAGCGAGGGGGCCGAGGAGATCGATGCGGAGCATGTCCGCGGAGCCGAGGCGATGATATACAGCACGGTGTCCGAATCCAAGCTCAAGACGCTGGACAAGAGCAGGATGCTGACACTCCTGGCCATATCCAGGGCCATCAAGAAGTCACGCTACATCAACATCACAGCCGCCGAAAAGACGTATGCGATCGTGTGCGAGGAGTACAACGAGACCCCGAGGAAGCACACCCAGTTCTGGACCTACGTTCAGGACATCGAGAAGCTCGGCGTCATATCCACCGTCGTCCTCAACGACTCCAACGGGAGGACCACCCTCATCTCGCTGCCCAGCATCCCCTCTAAGGTGCTGTCGGAGAAGATGGAGGCCCTTCTCGAGAAGTCTTCCAAAGAGGCAAAACGATGAGATGCGACCTCTGCCGCAACGATGCGGTCACGTTCGTCCGCTACAACGGCACCCACCTCTGCGGTGAGCACTTCATGCGCTACGTCGACAAGCGGGTGAAGAAGGAGATCCGCAAGCAGATCCACGTATACAACGGCGACAAGCTGGCCGTGGCTGTCTCCGGCGGAAAGGACAGCATGGTGGCCCTGAAAATGATAGCATCCGTCTTCGGCCCCAGGAACGGGGTGGAAGTGCATGCGATCACCATAGACGAGGGCATCGAAGGGTACCGTCCACCCAGCGTGGACATCGTCAGGAGGTACTGCGAGGAGAACGACATCTTCTTCCACCTCAGGAGTTTCAAAGAGCTGGACGTCACCATGGACGAGATTGCCCCCATATCCGGAAGCAGCAGCCCCTGCACCTATTGCGGGGTGTTCCGCAGGAGGCTCATGAACGACGAGGCCAGGAAGATCGGAGCCAAGTATCTGGCCACCGGCCATAATCTCGATGACATGGCCCAGTCCATCATGATGAACTTCGTCAGAGGCGACGTCGAGAGGCTTGCCCGCCTGGGCCCCCACGAGAAGATCCAGCCTGGGCTGATACCTAGGTTCCTCCCGTTGAGAACGATCCCCGAGAAGGAGACCCTTCTTTACGCGCTGGTGTCCGGAATGGAGTTCTGGGACGGCGAATGCCCCTACTGGCAGGAGGCCCTCCGCAACCAGTACCGCGACATCGTGGACGACCTCGAGGACCGCTCCCCGGGATCGAAGTTCAGCATACTGTCGTCGTACGACACCCTCCGTCCGATGCTGTACAGGGAGCTTCCACCCTCGAATCTGAAGCTCTGCGAGTGCGGAGAGCCCACCGTGGGGAACAGATGCAAGTCCTGCGAGCTTCTGGCTGAAGCGCAGAGCAGGATCCGCCAGAAGAGCTGAGCCTGGATTCAGAAATCCACGAACGGCACCAGGTCGCAGCATCCGCAGCCCATGCACATGGTCTTCAGAGGCATGTGGTCGAACCCATGCCTGACCATGCATTCCTTCTGCTTCTGGGCCAAGAGAACGGCTCTCTGGGGCGTCGCACGCTCCACGCCCTGCAGGACCTCGCCCATGGACTCCATGTTGATCGTGTTGGTCCTGAGGGCCCTTATCCCGGGGATCACGCCCATGGAGCACAAGCGGTCCATGACCTGCTCCATCTGCTCGTCGGTCTCGCCCATCCCGAAGATGATGTTGGAGGTGACCTTTCCCCTTCCGAATATCTCCACTGCGATGCCCAGCATCTCCCAGATGCCGTCGTAGTCCAGATCGGGACATACGCGCTGGAATATCTCCCTGCTCGGAGACTCGACGTTTATCTTGATCTCCTCCGCGCCGGCGTCCTTCAGCTGCTGCACCTGCTCCCTCGTTACAACGTAGGGCTCCACTCCGATAGGGACGTCAGGGAATCTGGCTTTAACAGCCTTCACCGCTTCCGTCATCCTGTCTACGGTCTGCTGGATGCTCCCGACGACTCCGCTGGTGAACGAGACGCACCTGAACCCGTACTGGGAATCGGACTCCTCCAGCATCTCCATAATCTTCTCGGTGGACAGATGCTTGTCCTCGGACGGGTCCAGCAGAGGGGAGCTGCAGTAGGCGCAATGGAACATGCACCTCGGATCGAGGTTGAAGAACGCCTGCTCGGGGCTGTGGCGCACCACCGGCTCCAGCCTGATCTCGTCTATGAAGGGCTCTCCCCTGCGGGTCATGGACAGCCTGTCGCCGTCGACCACGAGCTCGAACTCGCCTGCGGAGTAGGACACCGCCTTCTTCACCCTGTACTTCCCGAAGGCGAAGACCGCCGAGCCGAATCCGGCGCCGGGGCCTGCGGTTGAATGGGATATCCTGAACGGGAGGACGAAGCCCTCGGGAAGGCGGACTCCCCCTCCGAGGGCCAGGATAGCCTTCTTATTCAGACCTTCTTCCATTTCGCTCCGTCTCCGGAGTCCTCGAGGCGGATACCCGCGTCTGCGAGCCTGTCGCGTATCATGTCCGCGAAGTTGTACATCTTGTTCTTCCTCATCTCCGCGCGGAGGTCGATGAGGATGTCCATCACTGCATCCAGAGTGCCGTCGTCCGCGTTAGCCTTGGGCTCGGGGATGATGTTCAGTATGCCGTTGAACTCGTCGATCAGCTTGATATGCCTCTCGGCAGCCTTCTTGGAGAGCGTCTTCTCTCCCATCGCCCTGTTGGTGGCCCTCGCCATCTGGAAGAGGACCTCGATCGCCGCGCGGGTGTTGAAGTCGTCGTCCATGGCGTCCCTGAACGCCTGCCTGTAGCCCTCGATGAGGTCGCAGCAGTCGTCCGCCTCGGCGTCTCCCTCGGGAGCGGTCTTGGCGTACGCCAGGAGGTCGGTGTAGTTGTTGATGAGCCTGGAAAGAGCAACCTTGGAGTCCTGGAGGATGGCCTCGCTGTACTCGAGCTCGCTCATGTAGTGCGCGTTGAGGAAGTAGAACCTGATGGTCTGGGTGTCGAACTTCTTGGAGACGTCCTTGACGGTGAAGAAGTTGCCCTTGGACTTGGACATCTTCTCCGCTTCGCTCATCCCCTGTCCGCGGACGATCAGCATCCCGTTGTGCATCCAGTAGTTGGAGAGAGGCGCTCCGGTGACCGCTTCGGTCTGCAGGATCTCGTTCTCGTGATGAGGGAAGATGAGATCGTTCCCTCCGCCGTGGATGTCGATGGTCTTTCCGAGGTATTTGGAGATCATCGCTGAGCACTCGATATGCCATCCGGGCCTTCCGGGTCCCCAGGGGGAGTCCCAGGTGCACTCTCCAGGCTTGGCAGCCTTCCAGATAGCGAAGTCCATGGGGTCCTGCTTGTTCTCGTCCAGCTTCTTCTCGCCGGACTGGACGCGCTCGGACTGCTGCATGTCGTCCAGCTTCCTCTTGCTGAGCTTCCCGTAGTCCTTCACCTTGCGGACGGAGAAGTAGACGCTTCCCTCCTCTGTGACGTATCCGAATCCGCTGTCGATGATCTTCTGGACCATCTCGATGATGTCGCCGATGCACTCGCTCGCCTTGGGGTAGATGTCTGCCCTGTTGATTCCCAGCTTCGCCGCGTCCTCGAAGTACTTCTCGATGTACTCAGCGGAGAGCTGGAGCGGCTCGACTCCTCTCTCGGCCGCCCTCTTGATTATCTTGTCGTCCACGTCGGTGAAGTTGGTTACGTGGGTGACATCGTACCCCAGGTACCTGAGGTAGCGGGCGACCATGTCGAAGACGATCATGCTCCTGGCATGTCCCATGTGGATGTCGTCATATACGGTGACCCCGCAGACGTACATCCGGACCTTGCCGGGCTCTACGGTCACGAACTCTTCTTTGGAATTGGTCAGCGTGTTATGGATGACTAGGGACATCATTCCGTCCATATTGCAGAATAATAAATAAGGTTGCACCCTGTGCCAGCTCCCAGGAGAGACAACACATGAGGAAAAACTTCGGAGCGAAGCCTTGCGTCTACCCGATGCCAGTCTTCATCATATCGACCTACGACGAGAACGGCGTCCCGAACGCCATGAACGCCGCCTGGGGAGGGATCGCGGAGGAGAACAGGATCTCCATCTGCCTCGACCAGACCCACAAGACCACCGCCAACATCGTCAAGAAGAAGGCCTTCGTCGTCAGCATGGCGACCGAGGACCGCGTAGCCGAGTGCGACTACGTCGGGATAGTCTCAGGGAACGACGTCCCCGACAAGTTCGCCAAGGCTGGATTCCATGCGGAGAAGAGCGAGAACGTGGATGCGCCCCTCATAAAGGAGCTGCCCCTGTCCGTGGAGTGCAAGCTGATCAGCTACGACGACGCCACCTGCCTCCTCATCGGAGAGATCGTGAACGTCTGCGCCGACGAGAGCGTCCTGACCGACGGAAAGATAGATCCTAAGAAGTTAAAGCCGATCACCTACGACACCGTGAACAAGAAGTACTACTCGTTCGGAGAAATCGTCGGTAACGCTTTCAGCGACGGGAAGAAAATCCGTAACGCATGATTTTTTCTATATAGAAAGAATCGGGTGGACACCATGCCATACGCAGAGTTGAACGGAATTAGGATGCATTATGAAGAAGAGGGAGAGGGGACCCCGGTCGTTCTGGTGACCGGATTCTCCGGAGACACGACCTTCTTCAAGCAGCTGATCCCCGAACTCTCGCAGAAGTACAGGGTCATCGTCTTCGACAACAGGGGCGCAGGGACCACCGAGTACCCCAAGGAAGGCATAAAGGCGCAGGAGTTCGTGGACGACCTCCTCGCTCTGATGGACCACCTCCGCGTGTTCAGGACCCATATGCTCGGATGGTCCATGGGAGGCCACATCGCGCAGGAGTTCGCGATACAGCACCCCGAGAGGCTCATAACGCTCACCCTGGTGTCCGCCTACCCCTACAGGCCTGCCAGGTCCAGCTACTTCATGAACGGCATCGTGGACTGCGCCCTCCGCGGCGGAGATCCCGAGTACATCAACATGATGACCAACGCCTTCTGCTTCACCGAGGACTTCTTCTCCGAGCTGGAAGCGAAAGGAAAGGTGCTCAGGTCTCTGAAGGGGCTCGATCCGAAGGGCCTGAAGGACCAGATGGGCGCCCTCGACGAGTTCGACACCAGGGAGAAGCTGACCTCCATCAAGGTGCCCACCCTATCCATCCATGGTCTGAGCGACATCATGGTCGAGCCCAAGCTCGGAGACTACATCTCCGACAGGATCCCCGACTGCAAGGTCCTCAGGCTGCCCAACACCGGCCATATAGTGAAGCCGTCGCTCTATCAGAAGGAGTTCATGGAGCACATGGCGGCCTACGACAGCAGCCGCAATTGAAACGATCGAAGCAGGGTCCGGACGCTTTTCCGCCCGAGCCCTGCCCATCATCATCCCAGACAGCTGTGGATGTCGCTTCCTGGGAAACCGGCCCTCTCATCGATGGCTATGGCCACCAGGATCTCGTCGAAACGCGGATTTCCCGTTTCAGCGACGTGTCCTTTCGTCCTGAAACGATATGTCACATACCCCGCCCAGCGATAATGGCACATCATGTCCTAATCCGGATTGAAGAAACGATCCCAATCATTGAAATAATAGTGTTTCAGACCGTTTCTCTCACAAAGTCTGAGCTTGGTGCGGATGACCTCAACCTGTCCTCTGAACATGGGTGCTGTGAAGACAAGAGGCGGTTGTTAAAAGTGGCGCGAAGATCCACATGCGTCATAGCACAACACACGGGCAGCAAGAACAGGAAAGATGCAGGCCCCGGACTTTGCGACCGGGAGCCTGCGGTTTCGTTTAAGGTCTGGTTCAGGCGTTGCGCTTCTTCATCAGGAAGTAAGCGATCAGCGCGATGAGGATTATCGCTATGATGGCGATAGCGATGTACATCATCGTGTTGTCGCCGCCGCTGGAGGGCGCGGGAGTGGCTTCAGTGTTGTAGACGGGAGTCGCGCCGGCCGCGCTGGCATCGGCGGTGATGTCGTAGTAACCGTCTTCGCCGGATACGAGGTATGTCACAGGCTTGGTGTCGGAGATCTCGGTGTACTTCGTCTCGGTTCCGTTGAGGACTGTGACGGTGTTGGCGGTGGACAGGGACTTGAGAGAGCCGTCGTCGTTGTGGGCACTCTTGAACTCGGAACCCTTGAGGGTGTCGGTGACGTCCGCCTTGGCGACGAAGTCGTCGAAGCTGCTGATGGCTTCGGTTCCGCGATCGTTGATGGCGTAGTGGCTGATGGAGATGTCGCGTCCAGACTGGAACAGGGGTGTCAACACATATGGGGCGTTGATGTTGCTCTTCATGACAGCGGAGGACATGTCGATGGCCTGTCCGTAGGCGGCGGTTCCCGTTTCGGCGGACTTCCAGCTCTTGGTGTCGACGTCAGCAGTCAAGGTGAAAGGCATGGAGGACTGCGTGACGACCGCAGGCTGGGCGATGGTTCCGTTCACGGTCAGAGTCTCGGTGTTGAGGGTTATGTTGCTGAGGGTCACTTCGTTGCCTTCGAAGGCTCCGCCGTACGTCTGGTAGCTCCTCGCGTAAAGCTTGGCCTTTTCTGAGAACTGAGGTGTGAGGTCAGCGGTCATGTTGAAGGCGTTGGTGGCGGAATCGGTGGTGATCTTCGCGTCGATGGGCGTGGAGAAGTTGTTTCCGCTGGTGCCGGTGAGAGAGAACTCCTTCACGGCGACGGCATCGTTCATGACGGCTTCGAAGGTTCCGATGCCGATGTTTCCCTTAGCGGTGGCACCGTTGAGGAGGTAAGTGGCCGCTCCGATCTTGTCGAAATCGACCTTGGGATTGTCACCGTTGTTGTTAGGGGGAATGACCTTGACGAACTTGAAGACCTCGAGGAGGTTCTTTCCATACTTGACGCTGAGATCTCCGTTGAAATCGTTCATCTTGACGGTGGTATCCTTCTCGGATACGGTCTTGCAGAAGAGATCTTCGACGGATATGTCGACCTTTGATCCGGTCTTGGTGTTGTTGTCGCTGGTCAGGCTGACGCCCTTGGCGGTGCAATCGACGCTGGTGTCAGCGTTCGTGTTTCCAGTAACGGATATGGAGTTTGCGATGAGCTTGAAGTTGCTGTCGAGGTCCATGTCGGAAGCGGCGAGGGAGTCGAACATGGCCTGGAGGTCATCGGGGTTGTAGTTCTCGGCGATGACCTGGATGATCTTGTCTCCCCTGGTGGAGAGCTCGAGGTTCATGGTGTCGAGCTTGACGACGAGAGGCTTTTCGTATCCCTTGTCGTTCTTGACTGTGAGCTCGTCGGCGGTGGCGTAGACCTTCGCCTTTATGAGGGACAGGGAGGCGCCGGCCTTGAGGTTGGTGCACTGGAGCTGGCCTTCGCTGCTGGCGATGGCCGCCTCGATCTCGATCATCTTGCTGGTCTGACCGGACTTCAGGGAGACGACGACGCCCTTCATCTTTCCGAAGGCGCCGCTGATGTTGGCGATGTCCATATCCATGGCTATCTCGGGGTACACCAGGCTGTTGTACATGTAATCGACGAGGACGACGTAGATGTCGTCGAGAGAAGCGCCATCGAGCTTCTCCTTCATGCTCTTGTACATGTCGGTGAGATCGATGGAGAAGGTCATGGAAACAGCTGCGGCACCGCTCTCGGAGTACAGGTTGACGACGTTGTTTCCTTGGGTGATGGTCAAGGTTCCATCGGTGAAGATGGATGCCTCGCCGGACAGCTTGATTCCCTTGGAAGGGTCGAAAGCCGAGGTGGCGGGGTCGTAGAATCCGGACTGGCTGGCAGCGGAATCGATGGTGACGGTCTTGTCGAATCCGAGGATGGATTCGCCAGACATGGCGCTGAAGTTGGAGAGGTAGATCTTGGAGGCCGCGATCGAAACGTCGGAGCCGTCGGTGTTGACGAGCTTGACGTTTCCATCGATGAACAGAGCATCGGTGGTCAGGACCGCAGAGTTGGAGAAGTTGAGAACCGCGCCGTCCACAAGGCTGATGCAGCTGATGCTCTTGGAGCTGCTCACATCGTAGTTGCCGGAGATGACGGTGGCATCGGATGCGGGTTCTGCGTAGGTCTTCGAATAAAGCAGGGAGGCACCCAGGGTGAAGAGATCATCGACGTCCAGGGTGCTGGCCGGATCGTCCTCGGCCGCGGTTGCGGAATCGGAGACGACAGCCACAGCGGTACACATGAAGATCAGGGCGATAGCCGCCGCGATCCACTTGGAATACCTGAGGGTTTTTGTGCTATTCATGTTCTCACCGAAATAGTGACAGTGAATTATCGGTTAGATATTATTTTAAAGTGTCCTAATGATGAGAATACATCCAATTATTGACAAAACCTATGCTCCTTTTAATGTCCTATGACTAAATCATTATGTATTCCGATAACAAAACCACTGGGTCTGGCATATCGGGAAACGCAGGAAAAATGCAGGGGCCGAGGCCCTCGCGACCTCCGGTCCCTGGCTTTTATTTAAAAGTTTTCTTCAAGCTCCGCTTCCGCGCCTCTTCAATATGAAGTAAGCGGCCAGTACCGCCACCACGAGCACGATGATGGCTATCGCCACGTAGAGCATGGTGTTGTCGCTGTCGGATACGGCCTTGCCCTCGACGTTGTACACCGGGATCTCGTCGGCGACGGCCTGGCTCCTGTCATAGACCTCGTAGAACCCGGCCGCGTTCTTGGAGAGGTACGCCACAGGGGCCTCCTTCGAGACTTCCGTGTACTTCTTCTCGGTGCCTCCGATGGTGGAGGTCGCATCGCCGATGTAAAGGGCGTTAACGGACTGGCCAGGCTGATAGTCGAAGGACACCCCTCCGATGGAGCTGGTGCTCTCGGCCTTGGCTGCGAAATCGGAGAACTCGCTGTAGCTCCCGGTTCCGCGATCCGCCATCTTGTAAGAGGTCACGACGATGGTTCCGCCGGCGGTGGCGGGTATGTCGCCCTTCCTGACGGAATCGAGGTCGATCACGGTGGTGGTGAAGCTGACATCGTCCATGTCGAGGGTCTCGCCGTAAGCGGACGTTCCCTGGCTGGCCCAGCTGTTGAGGACTATGTCGGAGGTGACCGAGACCTTGAGCGAAGCTGTGCTCGCAGCCTTCATCCTATCCTTGAAGTCGGATGCCTTGCCCTCGATGACGAGGTCCTGGATGTCGGCGGTGGGCCCTTCTATGATGACCTCGGTTCCCTCGAATCCAGCGCTGGTGCCGCTGTAGGACTTGTAATAGAGCGTGGCGGACTTGCTGAAGTCCAGGTCGTAGGTTCCGGTAGCCTTGATCATCCTAGATGCTGCATCGGCAACTATGGAGGTGTCCATCTTCAGAGAGACGTTCTTCGAATCGTCTCCGGCGATCCTGGTTATCTCCTCGCTCCTGATGTTCTTTCCATTGGACGAGGCCCGGCTCTCCACTTCCAGCGCCTTGAACCAGACCTCTCCCTTGACGCTCTGGCCGTCTAGGACGTCTATCGCGATGGCCTCGTAGTCGATCTCCTTCTGCTGGCCTCTGCTGTCAGGAACAGGAACATACCTCAGGAAGGACAGGACGTTCTTTCCGGTGGTGGAGACGTCCACATGATAGTTGTCCAAGGATACGCTGTTGCTTTCGAATCCGCTGGTGCTCCGGAAAGACAGACTTCCCACTGTCCCCTTTATCTCGGATCCTCTGTCGGAATCGACTTCCGAATCATAGGATATCGAATCGATGGAGTACTCCACCGTCGCAGCTGCGCCGTCGATGGTGGCATGGGCCTTCCCTGTCATGGAATCGGCCTCGAGATGGACCGTTCCGGCAACGGACATGTCCGATGATGCAACAGCGTCGAGGAATGCGCGCACGTTGCCGTATTGGGGATACCTGGAGGCCATCTCGACGAACCTGTCTCCTCTCATGGAGACGTCGAACTCCATTCCCTTGTAGGTCAGATCCGTGTCGTTATACTGGTCCGCGATGTGAAGGGACCCGACGCTTCCGGAGATCTCGGCCTTCAGGACGGAGAGCTTCACCACGGACTCCGCATCCTTGATTTCTGCGGCTCCGCTGAGGGAGCCGACGCTGGCCTTGACGGTGACGAGCTTGGACGAAGGGCTGGAGACGATGCTCGCGCTCACGTCCTCGATGGTGGATCCGGACGATTCCATCTTGGCTATCGCCACGTCCAGGTCCAGGGACGGGTAGACGAGCTTATTGTACATGAAGTCGACAAGCTTGGCGGTCATCTCGTCCGCGGGTACGCCTTTCATGCTGTTGATAAGGCTGTTGTAGAAGCCGGTGAGGTCCATGGAGCCCGATACGGAGACGGCTGGCGAACTGCCGCCTGAATAGATGGTGATGGATCTCATGATGCCCTCTGCGACGATCGAGTCGCCTTCGATGTACACCTTGGCGTCGACTGATCCCTTGATGCCCCTGGAAGCGTCCAGCTTGCCTGTGGATGGGTCGTAGAAACCGGTTCCATCGGTGCTTCCGGTCACGGTGACCGTGCCGTCGGTTGTTATCTTGACGGCCCCGGTGTTGAAGCGGACCCCTCCGACGTAGAGGTTATTCACGTACAGGCTGCTGTCAGAGCCGTCCTTGTTAACGAATTTGACCGTTCCGTCGATGAACAGGTTCTTCACTATCAGGGAAGAGGATCCGGAGAACTCGAGGGCCGCCCCGTCCTTGAGGACGACGTCATCCAGGTAGCTGAGGACCCTGTTCACCGGGTAATCCCCGTCGATGACGGTGGCATAGTGCGAAGGCTCGGCATAGAGGCTGGCCGAAACGATGGACAGGATCTGCTCGAATCCCTGCTCGACGACCTGATCCGCCGTAGGATCTGCATCCGTTTCCGCCGAGTCGAACCCGACCACGGCCGCGGAAAGTACGAAGACCAGGGCCAGCGCGACCGCGATCTTCGACGATGAACTCTCGAATCTACCGCATGTCATGTTCTCACCTTTTGCAGTGTCGCTGGACAATCTGCGGAAATCATATTTCAACATGCCTTGATACCCAACAGATTCTTAGAAGTGAAACGATGCGCGCGAACGGGCCTTCCTGTATAACGCTTATTAATGTCGCATCCGATTACATATCCGTAATGTCGTACACCATGTACTGTCCAAGATGCGGGAAGAACGTGCTCGTCAAGGAAGTCTGGGATTCCAAATCCCTGGTGACCATGATCGCTCTGCTCGTGCTAGGAATCGTTCCAGGCATAGTGTACATTCTGACGAAGACTTTGGCGGGGGACAAGTGTCCAGACTGCGGATACACCATAAACATGATGAAGCCGCCTATCGAGAACGAGGACGGAACCATCGCAGAGAAGCCTCAGGACGTCAAGTTCTGCATATTCTGCGATGCGGTGATCAACAGAAAAGCGGAAATCTGCCCCAAGTGCGGGAACAGGGTCCGCAGACGAGCGTCTCGTTCGTTTTCCTTTTATTAAGTAATGATAATAAACACGGATGTTTTCTCCACCCCCCATGACAGGTTTTTCGGACAGTTACACAAGCGTGAGCAGACTCGAGCCAGCCGTTTCCGGGAGGCTCTGAACATGAAAGGAAAGCTTTCTGTGGTCGGTTTCGGGCCCGGAGCCCTCGAGAACATGACCATCCGCGCGGAGAAGACCATCCGCGAAGCCGACAAGGTCATCGGATACACCGCCTACATCGACATGATCAAGGGATACTTCCCCAAAGACACGCAGTACATCTCCACCGGAATGATGAGGGAGGTCGAGAGATGCAAGATGGCCGTGGAGGAGGCCATGAAAGGCCAGAAGGTCGCCATGGTCAGCAGCGGAGACTCCGGGATATACGGCATGGCCGGGATCGTCTACGAGGTCGCCGCCGAGATGAACGCCGATATCGACATCGACGTCGTCCCCGGGATGACCGCAGCGTCCACCGCGGCTTCCGTCCTCGGAGCCCCTCTGATGCACGACCTCGCCATCATCAGCCTGTCCGACCTCATGACCCCCATCGACCTCATCATGAAGAGGGTCGACTGCGCAGGCCAAGGGGACTTCATCGTAGCCCTCTACAACCCCAAGAGCAAGAAGAGGACAGACTACCTCGAGCAGGCGGCCGACATCCTCATGAAATACCGCTCCGCCGACACCCCTGTCGGAGTCGTAAGGAACGCCGGAAGGGAGGGCGAGAAAAAGCAGCTCACCACCCTCGGAAAGCTCAAGGACGCCGACGTCGACATGTTCTCCATCGTCATCATCGGGAACAGCAACACCTACGTCCGCGACGGCCTCATGATCACTCCCCGCGGATACCGCGAGAAAGGACGCATGGAGGGTGTGCTTTGAGCAAAGGGAAGCTGTACGGAATCGGAGTGGGCCCTGGAGACCCCGAGCTCCTCACCCTGAAGGCCAAGAGGCTCATCGAGACGAACGCGATCCTCGCCAACCCTGTCAAGAAGAAAGGGGAGACCAGCACCGCCTTCAGCATCGTCAAGCCCGTAGTGGACCTGAGCAACGTGGAGATCGTCGACCTCCTGTTCGGGATGACCGGGAACAACAGCGACTACTGGGAGTTCGGAAGGGTCGCCGGAGACGAGATCATAACCTATCTCGACCAGGGGAAGGACGTCTCTCTGATCACCCTCGGAGACGTCTCCATCTACAGCACGTTCATGTATCTCGAGGAGTACGTCCGCAACAAGGGGTACGAGACCGAGATCGTCCCCGGAATCCCTGCGTTCTGCGGAGGAGCAGCCAAGGCGCGCGTTCCCCTCACCCTCGGAGACGAATGCCTGGCGGTCGTTCCCTCCGCCAAGGACAACCCCATGGTCGGAGAGGCCCTGGACAGGTTCGACAACGTCGTCGTCATGAAGGCCGGGAAGAGCGTCGAGAAGATCCTCGGCATGATGGAGGAGCGCGGCATCGGAGCCGAGTGCATGACAATCATCAGCAACGTCGGCATGCCTGACGAGTACGTCGGTCCCGTCGACGAAGGCAGACAGTACGGGTACTTCACCACCCTGATCATCAAGAAGAGCATCGGAAAGGGCGAATGAAATGGCCCGCATGGCGCCGATATACATCGCTCCTGGCGACAGGCTCGTCACCGTCTTCGGCGGGGGCAACGTCGCCCTCAGGAAGATAAGGCACTTCGACGGCTTCCGCATACGCGTCGTGGCCAGGGAGGTGCTCCCCGAGATCGAGAGCCTCGCGAACGAGGTCATCCTGTGCGAGATAACTCCGGAGACCGTCAGGCAGCAGGCCGCCGGCTCCTTCATAGCCATGGCATCCACGGACAGCAAGCAGCTCAACGCCATGATCCGGGACACCGCCATGGAGATGGGGATCCTCGTGAACTCCGCCCACGGAGGAGGGGACGTCCTCATCCCTTCCACGATCAGGAGGAGGGACTACTCCGTGTGCGTCTCGTCCGAGGGCAAGGTCCCGGCCTTCCCGCCCTATGTGGTGGACCTGATCGAGCCTGTCCTGGACGAGAGCCTGGACAGGATGATGGAGCTCATGGTCCGCATAAGGCCCGTGGTGATGGAATCGATAGCCCAGCAGAAGGACCGCGCCAAGGTCCTCTACGACATCCTCCACGACGACAGCGTCTGGGATGCCCTGCGCTCGGGCGATTCGGAATCGGCGTATGCCATAGCAGAGAAGAAGGTGAAAGAATGATAGTCAGTTTCCATGTGACCCACACCTCGGCAGGAGGCGTGGAAGGCCTGAACGGCATCATCTCGAAGCTGGAGAAGACAGCAGACGGGATGATGAAAGGATGCGACGCGATCAACGAGTACCTCATCGTGAGGACCTGCAACCGCTTCGAGGTCTACACCGCCACCGAGGACAACCCCACCGTGAAGGACGTCTTCGCCCAGCTTTCCAAGGACTACATCCCCGAGGAGGCCGGGAACGTCTCCTTCGTCCTCGAGGACTACAGCAGCATCAAGCACCTGTTCCGCGTCATCTGCGGACTGGAGTCCCTCATTGTCGGAGAGGACCAGATCCAGCACCAGATGAGGGACAGCTACATCAACGCCCGTGCCGAGGGGCACATCGGCAGCATGCTCTCCTATCTCTTCGACCATGCGCTGGTCGTCGGGAAGCGCGTGAGGTCCGAGACCGCCCTCAACAAAGGGGCGGTATCGGTAGGATCGGCAGCAGTCGAGCTGGCCGAGCAGAGGTTCGGGACCCTGGACGGGAAGACCGTCGCCATCCTCGGAGCGGGCGACATGGCCACCGTCATCGCCAAGAACCTGGTCGGAAAGAGCCCCAAGACGGTCTTCGTCTCCAACCGCACGTTCCACAACGCCACCATCCTGGCCGAGCAGCTGAACGGGACCGCTATGACCTGGGACCGCATGCACGACGTCGTCGCGGACAGCGATCTCGTCCTTGTGGCCACATCAGCCCCCCACTGCGTCGTCCACTACGGCAACGTCCTGGAAGCGATGACGAACAGGCGCGACAGACCCCTCCTGTTCATCGACGTCTCCGTCCCCCGCAACGTGGAGAAGGAGGTCGGCGACATACCCGGGGTCTCCCTCGAGACCATGGACTCCCTCCAGAACATAGCCATGGACAACGTGGCCAAGAGGACCGCGGAGATCCAGGAGGCCGAGCACATTATCAGGCAGGAGCTGGCCAAGATCGAGAAGGAGCGCGCGGAGTCCACCGCCAACGAGCTCATCCGCTCGCTCAGCATAAAGCTGGGACAGATCAAGGAGCGCGAGCTGGCCGAGGCCAAGACCCGCATGAAGACCGCCGACCCGGACCGGGTGCTGGAGGACTTCTCGAGAGCGCTGCTAAACAACCTTACTTCAGAATTATACATTAACATGAGAAAGGCTTCAAGGAACGGAGACTGGGATACGTGCAGAGCTGTCAGAGTCCTGTTCGGCCTGGAAGGTGAATGAAATGATGTTTCCTCAGATGCGCATGAGAAGGCTCAGAACGAGCCAGAAGATGAGAGACCTTGTCGCGGAGACTAGGCTGGACCCGGCAGAGCTCGTGCTCCCCCTGTTCTTCGACGCCAACATAACCGAGCCCAAGACAACGGACTCGATGCCCGGAGTCGTCACATACCCCCTATCCGGATACGACATCATCGCAAAGGAGATCGAGGACGCCGGAGTCAGCTCCGTGCTCGTATTCGGAGTCCCCGCCAAGAAAGACGCCAAAGGATGCGACGCCTACGCCGACGACGGAGTCGTCCAGAAAGCCATCAGAGGCCTGAAGGCTGCCTCGGACCTGCTGGTCATCGCCGACCTGTGCATGTGCGAATACACCGACCACGGGCACTGCGGGATCCTCGGAGTGGACGGAGCCGTCGACAACGACAAGACCCTGGAGTACTACAAGAAGATCGCCGTCTCCCAGGCGGCGGCAGGGGCCGACATGATCGCTCCCAGCGGAATGATGGACGGCCAGATCGCCGCCATCCGCCAGGCTCTCGACGAGGCCGGCTTCGACGAGGTCCCCATCATGGCGTACAGCGCGAAGTTCTACAGCGCATACTACGGACCCTTCAGGGATGTGGCCTGCTCCGCGCCCGGAAAGGGCAACCGCGCAGGATACCAGATGCCCTGCGGGAACAGAAAGGAGGCAATGCGCGAGATCGACCTGGACGTCGCAGAGGGATGCGACATCATCATGGTGAAGCCTGCTGGACCCTACCTCGACATCATCCGCGACGCCGCCAACACCTACGACCTCCCCATAGCCGCCTACCAGGTCTCCGGAGAGTACGCGATGATGAAGGCAGCCGCCAAGAACGGATGGATCGACGAGGAGAGGATCATGATGGAGTCCCTGCTCGGGATCAAGAGAGCGGGCGCGGACATCATCATCACCTACTACGCGAAAGAGGCTGCCAGGCTGCTGAGGGATAGGAGATGAGGGACCCCAGGTCCGAGGAGCTCTACTCCCGTTCCAAAGCCCTCACGCCCGGAGGAGTCTCCAGCCCTGTAAGGGCGTTCTCCCCCAACCCCCTGTTCATCGACGGAGGATGCGGCTCGCACATCAAGGACGTCGACGGGAACGACTACGTCGACCTCTGCATGGCCTACGGCCCCCTCATCGCAGGACACGCCTGCCCCGAGGTCATCGACGCCGCCAGGGAGAGGCTCTCCAAGGGAACCGTCTACGGAGCCCCTTCCGAGCCCGAGCTGGCCCTCATAGAGACGATAGCCAAGCAGATGCCCTGCTGCGACATGGTCCGCCTGGCCTGCTCCGGGACCGAAGCGACCATGCACGCCATCAGGCTCGCAAGGGGATACACCGGAAGGAACGGCATCGTCAAGATCAACGGAGGGTTCCACGGAGCCCACGACGCCGTCCTGATAGCCGCCGGCTCGGGCTCGGCCCAGGGCCTTCCCGGCTCGGCAGGGGTCCCCGCGGACGCCGTGAAGAACACCTACGCTGTCGAATACAACGACGCGGCCATGCTGGAGAACCTCCTGGACGGCAACGAGGACATCGCCGCCATCATCATGGAGCCCGTTCTCGGAAACGTCGGAGTCGTCCCTCCTAAGAAAGGATATCTCGAAGAGGTCAGGAAGATCACCAAGGCGCACGACGTGCTCCTGATCTTCGACGAGGTCATCACCGGGTTCAGGCTCTCCGAGGGAGGCGCCCAGAAGATGCTCAGAGTCACCCCCGACCTCACCACGATGGGAAAGATCATCGGAGGAGGATTCCCCGCCGGAGCCTTCGGCGGAAGGAAGGACATCATGGAGAACGTCGCCCCCGCAGGAAAGGTGTACGCCGCCGGTACCTTCGCAGGCAACCCTGTCAGCGCCGCCGCGGGACTCGCCCTCCTGAAGTACATGCACGGCAGATACGACGCCCTGAACAAGGCCACCGCGGACCTCGTGGCCTCCATGAGGGACTCCCTCGCCGACAGCGGCGTAAAAGGATGCATCAACAGCGTCGGATCCATGTTCTCCATCGGAGTCGGAGCCGAATCCATCAGCAACGGAACCGAGGCTAACGGAGTCGACAGGACGCTGTTCGCGAAGCTCTTCGCCCACATGCTGGACAACAAGGTCTACCTGCCGCCTTCCGCGCTCGAAGTCGAGTTCATGTCCACCGCGCACACCGCCGACGACGCCAGGATCGTCGCAGAAGCGTTCGACTCGTTCATGAGGGGGTGCAAGGCATGAAGGTGGGATCCAGAGAGAGCGCTCTGGCCATGAGGCAGACCGAGATGTTCGTCGACGCCATGCGCAAAGCAGGATACGAGGGAGACCTGGACGTCATCGGGATAAAATCCCTGGGTGACATCGATCTCACCTCTTCCCTGGACAAGATGAGCGTCGTCGGAGCCTTCGTCAGAGAGCTGGACGCCGCCATCAAGAGCAAGGCCATCGACATCTCCGTCAACTCGCTCAAGGACGTCCCCATAGACATGGAGGACGGTCTGACCATAGGAGCGGTGATGAGGAGGGACCCCGTCGAGGACGTCATGCTCCCGTATTCCATAGACACCCTTCCCCAGGGAGCCAAGGTGGGGACCTCGTCCATACGCCGCATCTCCCTCATCAAAGAGGCCAGGCCGGACGTCGAATGCGTCCCCATGAGAGGCAACATCCACACCAGGATGGAGAAGCTGGACCGCGGGGACTGCGACGCGCTGGTCCTCGCCAAGGCCGGACTGTACCGCATGGGGATAGACAGGGAGGCCCATTCGCTGGACCCCACATTCTTCATCCCCGCCCCCGCCCAGGGAGCGGTCGCGATCGAGTGCAGGTCCGATGACAAGGAAACGCTGGAGCTCCTGTCGAAGATAGACGACAAGGTCACCAGGGAATGCGTCACAATCGAGCGCTCCATCATGAGGGCGCTGAAAGCCGGATGCTCCTCCCCCGTCGGGATAAACGTGAGGAAGATGGTCTCCGGATTCGACGTGAACGCCGTCTCCTACGCGTTCACCGACAAACCAGTTAGGATCCACGAGAGGATTCCATACGAATACAGCCAGAGCGACATAGAGAACATCGCCGACAAGCTGAAAGGAGGCAACTGAGAATGACTGGAAAAGTGTATCTTGTAGGCGCAGGACCCGGGGACCCCGGCCTGCTCACTGTGAAAGCCGCGGACCTCATCAGGAAAGCCGATGTCGTCGTCTACGACGCTCTGGCCAACCACGAGATCCTCGACAGCTGCAAAGAGGGCGTCGTGCTCATAGACGCAGGAAAGAGGGGCGGGAACCACACCATGACCCAGGACCAGACCAACGCCAAGCTCGTGGAGCTGGCCGAGGCCGGGAAGATGGTCGTCCGTCTCAAGGGAGGAGACCCGTTCATGTTCGGACGCGGAGCGGAGGAGGCCGAGGAGCTCAGGAAAGCCGGGCTCGAGGTCCACGTCGTTCCTGGGATCTCCTCTACCATCTCCGTGCCCGAGCTGTGCGGAATCCCCGTGACCCACAGGGACCACACCCCTCTGGTCACCTTCCTGACCGGCCACGAGAAGGCTGACAGGGACGAGGACCGCATCAACTGGAGGGCGCTCGTCGGAGGGCATGGGACCCTCGTCATCCTCATGGGGATGGGCAACGCGGACCACATCTCCAACGAGCTCATCGCCGGCGGAATGGACCCCCAGACCCCTGCGGCCATCATCACCAACGGATCCACCCCCCAGCAGAGGATCGAGCGCACCGTCGTCTCCAAGCTGAAGGAGACCATCGACACCAAGGGCCTCAGCGCCCCCGGGATCATGGTCATAGGCACCGTCGCCACCCTTCACGACGTGCTCGGGGACCTCAGATGACCATAAGGATGGCTTTCACCCGTCCTGCGGACAAGATCGCCGAATCGGTGGAGCTGGCCGAGTCCCTCGGTATGTCGGTCCTCGCCGCCCCTTCCCTCAGGATACTGGAGGGGACGGACGCCGCTTACAGCTCCGCCGAGGCGTCCCTCACCTCGGGAATGGTGGACTACGCCGTGTTCGGGTCGGGAACCGCGGTGGAGGCCTGCTGCGCCAGATGGGGGGACGAGAAGTTCGTCACCATCTTCAGCGGATGCTCGATCGTATCCATCGGGCCCCATACCTCCGACGTCCTCAGGGCGCACGGCCTGAAAGCCGGGATGATGCCGCAAGACGACTACAGCTCCTACGGCGTCGTCGACATGCTCTCGAAGAAGGCGAAGGGGAAGACGATCATCCTCGTCAGGTCGGATTCCGGAACGGACGTGCTCCGCGAAGGGCTCTTCAAAGCGGGAGCCTGGGTGCTAGAGTTCGCCGCCTACCGCCTCGAGGAGGCCGGGATGACCGACGAGCTGGCCCGGATACTGGACGCCATCGAATCCGGCGACCTGGACGTGATGGCCTTCACCAGCCCGATGTCCGCGTCGATGTTCGTGAACAGCATGAAGGAGAGGTTCGGAGACCGTGCTGACGCCCTTCTGGACAGCATAAAGCTCGCTGCCATAGGGAAGCCGACCGCTCTGAGGCTCGCCGAGCTCGGACATCCCCCTGCCATCGTGCCGGAGAAGACCACGTTCAAGGACATGCTGGTCGCGATATCCGAATCATAAACAGTTTAGAGAGAGGAACGGACATGACCATAGCGGAACTACTCAGGATGAAATGCGAGCCTGTAGCCATATACAGGGCCCCGAGCATACCCGAAGGCGCCCACATACCCAGCGGGCACTGCAGCATCCCTCCGCTGTTCCTGATGGCCTTCAGGAACGGGAAGACCTGCGCCGCCGACAGGGAGCACGTCTTCTGCCACGGAGGCGTCAGCGGCCTGGGATTCGGCCCCATACCGAGCAGGCAGCGCAGCGCATGGTCATGCTCCGTCGTCCCCGAAGAGGCGCGCAAGGACATGCACCACGCCGGAAGCGGAGGACAGAGGGAGTACGTCGACAGCGACGCCGCCCTCGCCCAGATGTCCGAGATAAAGGACTTCCCCGACCTGAAGGACGCCATCGTCTTCGAGCCCCTTTCTGTCGCTGAGGCCAAGGGAGCGCCTATCGAGGTCGTCTCGCTTCTTGTGGATCCGACCCGTCTGTCCGCTCTGATCATCCTCGCCGGATACGACAAGAAGACCCCGGGATCGGCTGTGAAGATCCTCCACGCGCACGCCTGCCAGGAGATCTACGTCATCCCCAAGGGAGAGGGGGAATCGGACGACCCCCATGCCATCCTCGGCATGACGGACCTGTACGCCAGGAAGTTCGTCCGCCCGGAGGAGATGTCGTTCTCCGCCCCGTACTCCATGTGGAAGAGGATGGAGGCCAACACCGGTTCGTCGTTCCTGACCATGGAGAAATGGGAGAAGGCGTTGTCCGCATCGGAAAGGCGCTCCGAGAACGATGCCTGAGCGATCGTCGACGCTGCTGCCGAGAACCATATTCTGCAATATTCTGGCGTCATATGTTAACGCCCGAATCCTCGATTCTGATTAGGAACGTTTAATTAATATATGGATTAAGTATCCATTCCACATGGATAGAGGAACCGAGGAGGCCGATGGCAATTACATCCAAGTCGGAACCCGTCGCATGAGGTGCGGACACACCACAGGGACCTGTGCCGCCGCGGCGACGAAGGCATCCGCCATCGCCGTTCTATCCGGGGAGTTCCCCGAGACCGTCGAGATTCTCACCCCTAAGGGCATACTCCTCCATCTTCCCGTCGAATCGCCTTCGATGGGCGACGGCAAGGCTTCTTGCGCCGTCAGGAAGGACGGAGGGGACGACCAGGACGCCACACATGGGACCCTGGTGTTCTCCGAGGTCACCCTGACCGACAGCGGCATCGCCATCGACGGCGGCAAAGGGGTCGGAAGGGTCACCAGGAAGGGCCTGGACCAGCCTCCAGGGAACGCCGCCATCAACAAGGTGCCCAGGAGCATGATGCGCGAATCTCTGGAGGACATAGCCCTGTCGTTCGGCTACAAGGGCGGATTCTCTGTCATAGTCTCCGTTCCGGAAGGGGAGGAGATCGCATCCAAGACGTTCAACCCCCGTCTCGGGATCGTGGATGGGATATCCATTCTCGGCACCAGCGGAATCGTCGAGCCCATGAGCGAGAGGGCCCTCATCGCATCCATCCACAAGGAGATGGATGTGCACGCGGCTGCTGGCGAGAAGGTCCTCATCGTAGTCCCCGGGAACTACGGAAAGGAGTTCAGCGACTCCATCCCCGGGATAGACGACGGCATGTGCGTCAAATGCAGCAACTTCGTCGGCGAGATGCTCGACCACGCGGTCGCTCTCGGAACCGACGTCGTTCTGATCTCCAACATAGGGAAGATCGTCAAGGTGGCGGGCGGGATCATGAACACCCATTCCCGCAACGCGGACTGCAGGATGGAGGTCATCGCGGCGAACGCCGCCCTCTCCGGAGCGGACATCGAGACCGTGAAGAAGGTCCTCGGTTGCATCTCCACCGACGACGCCCTCAGCTTCCTGACGGAGCCGGGACTCATGGAGAGGACCTGCGCGCTCCTGATGGAGAAGATCCAGTTCTACATGAACCATCGCACCGGCAGAAAGATCAGGACCGGCGCGGTGATGTTCTCTTCGGTGTACGGCCTGCTCGGCAAGACCGAGCTCGCCGACCAGCTCATAGAGGAGGCGACCAGCAGATGAGGATATCAATCATAGCTTTCACGGCGAACGGATGCAGGACCGCCCTAAGGATCAGAGAGGCCCTCGAAGGCGACGACGTCTCCGTCCAATGCAAGACCGCCCACGAGGTGGAAGGAGTAGAGAGGATAAAGACCACTTCGGACGAGTGGACCCGCCAGAGGTTCGAGGACAGCGACGCCCTCGTGTTCGTCGGAGCCACCGGGATCGCGGCCAGGCTCATCGCGCCCTATGTGAAGTCCAAGGACGTCGACCCCGCCGTGGTCTGCGTGGACGAGCATGGGAAGTTCACCATCGCGCTGCTCTCGGGACACATAGGCGGATGCAACAAGCTCGCCAACAGGATAGCCGCCGGGATCGGATCCACCCCTGTCGTGACGACCGCCACCGACCTCAACGGGAAGTTCTCCGTCGATGTGTTCGCCACCGAGAACAGCCTCAGGATAACCAACCTGCACAAGGTGCAGATCGCCTCGTCCAAGGTCCTCGAGGACAAGTTCGTGGGATTCTCGTCGGAGCTGCCCGTCGAAGGAGACCTGCCCAGAGGCTTGACCCTGGCCGAATCCGGGGACTTCGGGATACGCATCTCCCGCGACCCTACAGAGCACCCGTTCGACAACACGTTCAACCTCGTTCCGATGGACATCTCCGTCGGAGTGGGATGCAAGAGGGGGACCGACCCCGCAAAGATGCTGGCGTTCGTGAAGAAGATCCTCGAGGAGGACGGGATAGCCCCCGAAAGGGTGGGCTCCATCTCGAGCGTCGACCTGAAATCCGACGAGAGGGCGGTGCTGGAGCTCGCGCCCGAATTCAAATGCCCCGTCATGTTCTTCTCCGCCGAGGAGCTCATGAGCCTCGAAGGGAAGTTCTCTTCGTCCAACTTCGTCAAATCCGTGACAGCGGTGGACTGCGTATGCGAGAGGTCCGCCGTGAAAGCCCGCGGTGGCACCATAGTCCGCCACAAGACCGCCTCCGATGGGATGACCGTCGCCCTGTGCCAGACGGACCTTCAGCTGAGGTTCTGACATGAAGGACGTTCTCGTTTTCTCCGGGACCACAGAAGGGAGGTCCATCGCGAAGATGCTCGACGAGGCCGGAGCGGACGTCCACGTGCGCGTCGCGACCGGGTTCGGCGCGGAAGTGATGGACGGGGACGGCATCGACGACATCCAGGTGGGAAGCTGCGGCGGTGCTGAAGGCATCGCGAGGGAGATCCGCAACAAGGGATGCTCCGTCGTGGTTGACGCCACCCATCCTTACGCTTCCGTCATCTCCGAGCACATCAGACAGGCGTGCGA
Source organism: Thermoplasmata archaeon (assembly GCA_015063165.1). Classification (GTDB taxonomy): domain Archaea; phylum Thermoplasmatota; class Thermoplasmata; order Methanomassiliicoccales; family Methanomethylophilaceae; genus Methanoprimaticola. Next base: position 38,283 of record SUSZ01000004.1, on the reverse strand, counting down.
GGCCACCGGCACCCAGCTGGTGAGGATCCTCAGGGACGCCTCGGCTCAGGACGGGATGGTCGTCGTCGGAAGCGTGAAGGAGGCCGCCGAGTTCCTTTCCGGGACCGAAGGCATCGTCCTGGTCACAACCGGCTCGAAAGAGGCCGAGGAATACATTCACATTCCCGATTACAAGGAGAGGGTCGTCATACGCGTTCTGTCGACCCTGGCATCGATGGAGAAATGCGCCTCGCTGGGATTCGAGGGTAAGAACCTCGTCTGCGCCCAGGGGCCGTTCTCCGAGGAATCCAACGTAGCCCTGATCAACCAGATCGGAGCGAAATGGATAGTCACCAAGGATTCCGGACCTTCGGGAGGATTCCCCGAGAAGGTCTCCGCCGCGGAGAAGACCGGGGCGAGGATCGTTCTCATAGCGAGGCCCCCGGACAACGGACTGAGTTACGCGGACGCGGTACACAAGCTGGAAGAGGTGTTGGAACTGGATATCAAGGACATCTGCAGGAGAAGGGTCAGCCTTATCGGAATAGGCATGGGAGAGGACGGGATGACCGTCAGGTCGTCCAAGATAGTCGATAGGGCGGACCTGGTCATCGGAGCAGAGAGGATGCTCCGCACGGCCGGCGTGAGCGGGAAGGACACCCTGGTGGAGTACCGCGCGGCCGAGATAGCCGAGTACCTCGACAAGAATCCCAATTACAACGATGTCGCCATCCTGCTATCCGGGGACATCGGGTTCTACAGCGGAGCCAAGAAGCTCCTGGAAGCCCTGAAAGGGTACGACGTCAACGTGGAGTGCGGAATCTCCACCGTCGCATACCTCTGCTCCAAGATGGGGGTCCCCTGGCAGGACGTCCGCCTCACCAGCGCCCACGGACGCGAGTTCAACGTCACCGGAAGCGTTCGCACCAGCCGCCGCACCTTCGCTCTTCTGACCGGCAGCACCGGGGCCCGCGCCCTGTGCCAGGAGCTTAACGAGTATCTTCCTAATGTGACGGTCACCATAGGCCAGAACCTCGGATACCCCGACGAGAAGATTGTCTCCGGCTCCCCGAAGGAGCTTCTGGACGTTGAGTTCGGAGAGCTCTGCGCCGCGGTCGTGGAGAATCCTTCCCCCGATACCGCATGTCCCGTCTGGATACCCGACGAGGACTTCACCAGAGGGGACGCCCCCATGACCAAGAGCGACGTGAGGTCGCTTTCCGTCGCCAAGCTCCGTCTCTCTCCGGATTCCGTCGCATATGACGTCGGAGCCGGAACAGGCTCTGTTTCTATCGCGATGGCGCTGTGCTGCCCAGAAGGGAAGGTGTACGCCATCGAGAAGGAGGACGTCGCCGCGGACCTCATAGAGGTCAACAAGAGGAAGCTCTGCACGCCCAACGTCGAGGTCATAAGGGGACTCGCGCCTGAAGCGATGAGGGACCTCCCTGCGCCCACCCATGCGTTCATCGGAGGGTCCTCGGGCAACCTCAAGGAGATCGTGGACTGCCTCATAGAGAAGAACCCCCGGGTTCGCATCGTGATCAACTCGGTCACCATCGAGACACTCTCGGAGACCATGGAGGTCATCCGCGGAGCCGGCCTCGTGGAGGAGGAGACCGTCTGCGTCAACGTGTCCAAGGCCAGACGCGCGGGCAGGTACCACCTCATGACCGCTCAGAATCCAGTCTATATATCGGTGGTGAGAAAATAAGCTGCCCCAGATTCATGATCGCCGCGCCAGCCAGCGGAAGCGGAAAGACGCTCGTGACATGCGGAGTGCTCCAGGCCTTGGTGAACAGGAAGCTGAAGACCGCTTCGTTCAAGTGCGGACCCGATTACATCGATCCGATGTTCCACAGCCGCATCATCGGGACCAGATCCAAGAACCTGGACGCGTTCTTCACGGACGAACCCACGCTCAGATACCTGTTCTCGAAAGGATCCGAGGGCTGCGACATCTCCGTCATCGAAGGAGTCATGGGATTCTACGACGGGTTCAAGATAGACAGCTCGGAGGCCAGCTCCTACGACGTCTCGATGAAGACCGACACCCCTGTCGTACTTCTGATCGACTGCCGCGGAGCCAGCCTTTCCGTGCTCCCGGTCCTCCAGGGATTCCTCAGGTTCAAGGAGAACAACATCAAAGGGGTCATCTTCAACAGGATGTCGGAGCGCGTGTTCAAGACGATCGCTCCCCAGGCAGAGAAGATGGGCGTGAAAGCCATCGGATACGTTCCGAAGGTCAACGACCTCGTCCTCGAGAGCAGACACCTCGGACTGGTCCTTCCCGGAGAGGTCGAGAACCTCAAGGAGAAGCTCAACAGGCTCGCCGACGTGCTGGAGAAGACCTTGGACATGGACGCTCTCATAGATCTCGCCAAGAGCGCTCCCGAGCTCGCGTATTCCATCCCTGATGTGCCTCGCGCCTACGAGGGTGTCAGGGTAGGCATAGCCGACGACGAAGCGTTCTGCTTCATCTACGAGGACAACCTCGAGCTGCTGAGAAGGATGGGGGCCGAGGTGATCAGCTTCTCCCCGATCGAAGACGAGAGGCTCCCCGAAGTCGACGGGATAATCCTTCCCGGAGGATATCCCGAGCTCCACGCCCTCAAGCTCGAGAGGAACGAGTCCATGAGGAACGACATAAAGGCGAAGCTGGACGGCGGAATGCCCTGCATGGCAGAGTGCGGCGGGTTCATGTACCTCCACACCCTGATGACCGACAGGAACGGCATGGTGTACCGCATGTGCGACGTGGTCAACGGCGGCAGCGACAACTCCAACAAGCTCGTCAGGTTCGGCTACGCCACGTTCAAGTCCAACAGGACCGGCCTCTGGTGCAAGGGCCACGAGTTCCACTACTGGGAAAGCGACAACTGCGGAGAAGACTGGACGGCAACCAAGCCATCAGGAGCCTCCTACGCCTGCATCCACGACGACGGTCACATGATTGCGGGCTTCCCCCATCTGTACTACTATTCCAACAAGGCTCTGCCTGAGGAGTTCCTCGAGAGATGCCAGACGTACAAGAACGAATGCGCCTGATCGCAGAAACCCCTTCCCAAATCCCTTTTTTTGCTGATTATTTCTGTTCCATAGTTCTGATACTAGGTCGTCCTATCGCTAGGAACATATTCGGATGATTATAGAAGAAAAGTAAGGTGGCCCGTTTTTCAGGGCCTATGTTTGATGGGGGCCGGAGCCCCCTTTAAGGTTTATCCGTTCAGGATCTTCTCCTCATCAGGAGGAAGGCAGCAAGGATCACAAGGATGATCGCTGCAGCGATTCCGACGTAGAGGAGAGTGTTGTCTCCTCCAGAAGGAGACTTCTCGGTAACGGTGAGCTCACAGGTCGCGGTGTGGCTTCCATCCTCGGTGGTTACGGTGATGGTAGCGTTTCCTGCGGCGACAGCCTTGACGACTCCGTTGGAGACGGTGGCGACCTTGCTGTTGCTGGTGGACCAAGTGATGTTCTTGTTGGTAGCGTCGCTGGGCAGGACGGTGGCGGTCAGGGTGACAGTCTCTCCTACGGCGATGCTGGCGGTGGTCTTGTCGAGCTTGACTCCGGTGACGGGGACGACAGAACTCTTCTCAACGGTAACGGTGCTGGTCGCAGTGTATCCTCCGTCCTCGGTGGTGACGGTGATGACAGCGGTTCCCTCCTTGATTCCGGTGACGACTCCGTTCTTGTCGACGGAGGCGATCGAGGAATCGCTGGAGGACCATGAGACGTTCTGGTTGGTCGCGTTGTAAGGAATGATGGACGCGACAAGAGTGACGGTGTTGCCGATGGCGACGGTAGCGGTGGAGGGTCCGACAGTGACTCCGGTGACCTTGATGTCTCCGCTGACGGTGACCTCGCAGGTCGCGGTGAATCCTCCGTCAGCGGTCCTGACGGTGATGGTCGCGGTTCCGGCTCCGACTCCTCTGACGATTCCGTTGTCGACGGTCGCGATGGAAGCATCGCTGGTGGACCAGTAGACGGTCTTGTTGGTCGCGTTGTAAGGCAGAACGGTGGCGGTCAGGGTGAGCTCCTCTCCGAGCTCGATGGTCTTGGAGGTCTGGTCGAGGGTGACTCCGGTGACGGGGATGGCAGCTGCCTTGACGGTGACGGTACAGGTGTCGGTGAAGTTTCCATCGGCGGTCCTGACGGTGATGGTCGCGGTTCCAGCCTTGAGGGCCTTGACGACTCCGTTGCTGACGGTAGCGATGGAAGCATCGCTGGTGGACCAGTAGACGGTCTTGTTGGTCGCGTTGGAAGGAGCGACGGTAGCGGTCAGGGTGGCCTCGTCTCCAACAGTGAGGGTCAGGGAGTCTACGTCGAGGGTGACTCCGGTGACGGGGATGACGGCTGCCTTGACGGTGACGGTACAGGTGTCGGTGAAGTTTCCATCGGCGGTCCTGACGGTGATGGTCGCGGTTCCAGCCTTGAGGGCCTTGACGACTCCGTTGCTGACGGTAGCGATGGAAGCATCGCTGGTGGACCAGTAGACGGTCTTGTTGGTCGCGTTGGAAGGAGCGACGGTAGCGGTCAGGGTGGCCTCGTCTCCAACAGTGAGGGTCAGGGAGTCTACGTTGAGGGTGACTCCGGTGACGTGGACGACGGGAGGCACGTACGGATTGACCGTGACAGTGCAGGTGTCGGTGTATCCTCCGTCGACGGTGGTGACGGTGATGGTCGCGGTTCCGGGGGCGACTCCGGTGACGATTCCGTTGCTGACGGTGGCGACGTTGCTGTTGCTGGTAGACCAGGTGACGGCCTTATTGGAGGCGTCAGAGGGCAGGACGGCGTAGGGCACAGTCTTGCTCTCTCCGACGGTCATGGTGATCGTGTCAACGTAGATGTTGACTCCGGCGACAGGAACGTATCCGGTAGGCTTGACTTCGGCGGAGATGGTGGCATCGCCGGTGAGCTCGAAGTATCCGGTCTCGGTGATGTCGTACTCCTTTCCGTCGATGACGACGATGACCTTCTCGACCTCGTATCCGTCATCGGGGATCACAACAACAGGGACCTTGATAGGGTTGATGTTGGGGACGATGATGATGGTGGCGTGCTCGGGATCCACGATGTTGATGTCGTAGGGACGGTCGAGCGTGGTGAGGTCAGCGATCACAGGGACGCTGAACGAGCTGTATCCCGGAAGGGACATGACTCCGTATCCCTCGGCGACGTAGCGGTTCTCGGCGATTTCGAAAGCCGAGACAGGGACGTCCCATCCGTTCTCGAAACCGGCGGGGCTCTGGTTCATGCTGTTGTAGATTCCGGCGAGGAGCTTCTGGAAGGCATCCTTTCCCTCTCCGGGAGTGAACTCGTTCAGAGCGAGCTTGTACATGTTGTTAGCGTTGTCTTCCCAAACGATGGAGAAGTACGTCGCATAGGGAGCACCCTCGTCCATGAGGTTCTCGCAGCCCCAGTTGATGTAATCGACGAACCTGTCATCGAAGACCTGCTTGGCGGTGACATGGCTGTAGATGAACGCCAGGTCCTCTGCGGTGTAGGTATCGTCCAGTCCGTATACGTAGGCCTTGACCGAGATAGTGAGGGTCTCGGGGTCGACACTGATGAACTTGGCGATGTAGTTAACCGCATCGATGGTGAACTGATCGAGATCGGTCGTGAGATAGACTCCGCCGTTGTACTGAGGCCAGAGCATATGCTTGACGGAGAGGTCGTTGGACTCGTAGATCTTGACTACTCCAGGGGAGGCGTTGCGAACGGCGTTAGCCATGTCTGCCATGATGTACAGGAGCTTGTGGACGGAGGAGGTTTGAGGCTTTCCGTCAACGACGAAATCGGTGCCGTCGATGGAGAAGAGGCTGTAGGAGTTGAGGATGGTCGCAGCCATCTCCTCGAGAGTGTCATCGATTTCGATGTCGAGGCTCCTGTCGTAGACGGAGCTGTAGTCGAAGTGGAACGCAAGGTTCTCGTCGCTGTATGTACCGAATGCCACAATGTCGCTCTGGAAGAGCCTCTCGAAGAACCTGTTCATGTCGTCGACGAAAGCCATTCCGGAGTTGTAGTATCCGGGAACGATGGTGGCATCGAAGTCTGCGGTGATGGTGATAACATGGGAATCATCGGCGTGGTATCCGGCGGCTGCGACACCGTCATCGACGACGTAGTTTCCGGTAACAGCGTCCTGGAAGGTCTTGACGGGCATGTCCCATCCGTCGACGAATCCTTCAACGTAGGCCATGCTGTTGTAAAGTCCGCTGGCGAGCTTCTGGAAGGCGTCGACACCCTCTCCAGGCTGGAAGTCCGCGATGGCGATCCCGTAGTCGGTGCCGTCGGTGTTCCAGAAGATGGATGCGGAGTTGACGACTCCAGGGTACTCGAGGAGCTTCTGGCAGATCATGTTGACCTTGCCTGCGTGCTCCGCTCCAAAGAACCTGTCGGCGGTGTACTGGCTGTAGACTTTGAGGGTCTCGGCGATGGTGAGGTCCCTGTCGATTCCGTAGAGGACCACTTCGAGGTATGCGTGGCCAGTGGCGGGATCGATGTATGCGTAGTCGCTGACAGTCCTTGCGAAATCAAGGTCGTCCTGATCGGCGAGGACCTTGAGGACGATCTGTCCACTGAAGGTGCCGTAGCCTTCCTTGGCTATCTGGAAGGATTCGCTCTCGTAAACGGTGATGAGTCCGGGCTCGGAAACGCAGAGAGTCTGCTGGATCTGTCCGGCGATGCGGAGTCCGGCTTCGACGCCTTCATCCACATAGGGAGTTCCGTCCTGGACGTAATAGACTCCGTCCAGGTAGAAGGAATCGTAAGTGAGGAAGGTCTGGAGGGCCTTCGCTTTCAGCTCTGCCGTATCGACGAGAGGGACAAGCGAAGCGTAAGACGGATCGACAAGGATCTCGACGACACCCTCAGAATAAGTTGCCTGAGCGATGTCGTCACCGATAGATCCTTTCAGTAGCGTGTTGATATCCTCGACGAAGGCCTCGCCCGAGTTGGACGGGGTTGCTTCGGCGTCATCCGCTATGCAGACGAAGCCTGCAGCGAAGACGGATACCAGCACGGCGATGACGAACACGTTGCTGTATTTCATTTGAATCACTGAACCAGGCTCGAAAACCATACGGTCCCCGGGGCTCTGATGCTCACAGTATGCCGTCACATAATAAAAGGTATGGGTTCGTATATTTTTATAATAAAAGGAGCAGAGGGAAAGACGGTTTTCAAAAGGCCTTGGAACGGAGGGGAGGATGCGTTTCCTCCCCTCCGGATGGCTCAAGCGGTTTTCCTCTTGAAGATCAGCGCGACGGCCAGCACGCCCATGATGGCGGCTATGCCTATGACCGCGTATATCAGAGCGCTGTTGTCTCCGCCGGAGGAGGGCGTCTCGACAGTTACCGCGCAGGTTGCCGCGAGTCCGCCGTCCTCGGTGGTGGCCGTGATGGTGGCCGTTCCGGCGTTTATGGCCTTCACTACGCCGTCGGAGACGGTCGCCACGGTCTTGTCGCTGGTCGCCCAGACGACGGCCCTGTTGGAGGCTTCGGCGGGCAGCACGGTGGCCTTGAGGCTGGCGGAATCCCCGCTGTCCATGACCAGCTTGGTCTTGTCGAGGGCGATGCTGGTGACGTGGACCACGGCGGGAAGGACGTCGACCTTGCACTGGGCGCTGAAGCTTCCGTCCTCGGTGGTGACGGTGATCACAGCGCTTCCTGTGATGACCCCGGTCACGACCCCGTCCTCGACGAGGGCGATGCTGGAGTTGCTTGTCGTCCAGAAGACATCCTTGTCGGTAGCGTCGGAAGGCTCCACAGTGGCCGTCAGAATGAGCGTTTCGCCTATGGCGAAGGATGCGGATTCCTTGTCAAGAGTGACTCCGGTGACTTTCACCTCATCATCGAAGACGTTCACAGTACAAATCGCACTGTATCCTCCGTCGGATGTCAGAACGGTTATGGTAGCGATGCCTTCGGACACCCCTGTGACCTTTCCGTCGGAAACTGTAGCGATGTTCGAATCGTTTGTAGTCCAGTAGACAACCTTGTCGGTAGCGTCGGACGGCGTGATGGTGGCTTTCAGCACAACGGATTCGCCTACCCTGACGGAGGCCTCGGAGGTGTCCAGGGACACTCCCGTTACAGGGACGTCCGGGTCTATGACGGACAGGGTGCTGGTGCCCTTCACCCCGTCCACGGAGACGGTTATCGTGACCTCTCCCTCGGACAGGCCGGTGACCTTCCCGTCGACGACGCTGGCTATGGATGGGTCCGAGGACGTCCATGCTACGGTGCTCCACTCGGCTCCAGAAGGCGACACCTTGAACGTGAACTCCTTCGTATAGCCGATGTTGATGCTGGCGCTGCTGGGGGTCACAGCGACGGAATCGACAGGCGTATCGATCTCGGTGACGGTCACCTTGCATTCGTCGACGAATTTCCCGTCGGCGGTGGAGACCTTGACGGATGTCGTTCCGGGAGCGACTCCGTAGACGTTTCCGTCGTTGCCCACGGTGGCCACAGACGTGTCCATGCTGTACCACACGACCGATTTGGTGGTGGCGTTGGAAGGCGTGACGGTCGCGACGAGAGCGGCGTAAGCTCCTTCCTCGATGGTGACGTCATGCACGTTCAGGCTGATGCCCGTGACCTCGATAACGGCGCTCCTGACGGTGATCTCGCAGGTGTCCTTGTAGGATCCGTCGGTGGTGGTGATGGTTATCGTGGCGGTTCCTGCGGAGATACCCTTGACGACTCCGTTGGAGACGGTGGCCACCTTGGTGTTGCTGGAGGTCCAGGTGACGCTCTGGTCCGTGGCGTTGCCGGGGCTTATCTCGTAGGCCAGGACGATGGTGTTTCCTTCCCCGATCGTCTCCTTGGAGGAGGCGAGGTCCACTCCGGTGACCTTGATGGTCGGAACGCTGACGGTGACCTTGCATGAGGCCTTGTGGCCGCCGTCGGCGGTGGTCGCGGTTATCGTGGCGGTTCCGACGGAGACCGCCTTGACGACGCCTCCGTCCACCGTGGCTACCTTGGAGCTGCTGGTGGTCCATACCACGGTCTTGTCGGTGGCGTTGCTGGGGGACACGGTGGCCTTGAGCGTGAGGCTGTCTCCGACCTCCATGGCGGCAGAGGTCTTGTCGAGAGCGACGCCGGTGACCTCTATGGATCCAGTAACGGTCACCTCGCATGTGGCCTTGTATCCGCCGTCGGTGGTGGTCGCGGTGATGATTGCCTTTCCTGCCGAGACGGCGGCGACCTTTCCGTTATTGACGGTAGCCACCTTGGCGTTGCTGGTGGACCACTTGACGGTGGTGTCGGCGCCTGCCGGGGTGACGGTGGCCTTCAGGGTGAGGGTCTCGCCCTTCTCCAGGGACGCTTCGCTCTTGTCGAGGTTGATTCCGCTGACAGGGACGGTCCACTTGGCGTAGAGGGTCGTGTTGGAGGCGATCTTGAACGTCTGGTTCGGGGAATAGGTGGTCCCGGTTCCGGCTGCGTTGGTGCACCATCCGGAGAACTGGGCTCCGCTCTTGGTTATGCCGTTCTGCCCGAGGACCACGACGGTCGCTCCGGGCTCGTACCTGTTGAGATCCGTGGGGACGGTTCCGGTTCCCCCGTTGAGGCTGTACTTGACGGAAAGGGTCCCGGAATACCAGGAGCCGGTGACGGCCTGGTCGAGATCCACGGTGATGGTCTTCCCCGTCGCGGGATCGGTGCAGGAGAATGAATCCAACGTGTGCTTCGAGGCGTTGGTGGACGTGTAGGTCTTCCCTGCCACGAGATCTACCTTCTTGCCGTAGGCGTCCATCGCGAAGGCGCGGAGATCCATGTACGACACGTTGTCTAGAATGGCGCCACCATTGAAAGATCCCTTCGCTCCGAAGGGCTGGTCGTCCAGCGAGAGGACCGCCTTGCTTCCGACGTTCACGGTTCCGCCCGCGCTGGTGCACTGGATGAGCCCGGTGAACGTCCCGTTGATGTTCATGGTCCCGTTGACCACGAGGACGGCGATGTTGCTGTAGTATTCGCTCCTGTAGTCGAGGATGGCGGTGGTGGGATAGTACTTGTCCCTGAACTCCTTGCTCACCAGTCCGTCGTACATCAGGAGCTTTGCGTCGACGTCGAGGGTGGCGGTCTTGTCCACGACCAGCCTGGATCCGGGAAGGAATCTGAGGTCGTTGCCGATGGCGTAGGTCCCGTCCTGGAGGGTTATGTCGAAGTTGTAGGGCACGGAGAAGATGGTGTCGGCCGAATTCGCAAACCTTCCCTGGACCTCCGGGCAGATGGACCCGAACGATGCTCCGCCGGTTATCCTGATGATCTTCTTCCCGATGTCGGGATAGATGTTGCTGGCCCAGGCGTCCTCCTTCTCGGCCTCGGTCTGGTCGCCGACATAGGCCGTCAGGTTGGCACCCCTGTTGTATGTGGCGGTCAGGGTGGAGCCCTTGTCGAGGATGATGAACCCCTCGCTGTCGGAGACTATCGGCTCGACGGCCTTGTTGTAGGTCTTGTTGGCGAAGAGGTTGATCATCCCGTACACGGTGGCTCCCGAAGTCATGGTGAGCTTGGTCTGGATGTTCGGGAAGGCGTACCTGTTGAAGAAGGACTGCCCCTTCTCCCAGGACACGTAGACCAGGTCCCCTCCGACGTAGTCGGTGACCACGAAGGGCTCGTACAGCTCGGCTCCGTCCTGGAGGCTGATCGTTCCTCCTCCCATGATGGAACCGTAGCAGTGGAGGACACCCCCGTCCGCCACCACGATTCTTCCGTCCAGCCACAGGCGGGCGAAGTCGCCGGAGGTGTGACCCTGGTAGTCGAATGTGAAGGATTTCGAGAGAATTCCGCCCACTATGAAGTCTCCCTGCACTGTGAGGGTGGCTTTGCTGTCGATGGTGAAGACCATGTAGCGATGGTCGTTGCCGGCTATCTTGGCGGTGGCGTTGCCGTCTCCGTCCGCCGTTCCGGTGGGGTTCCTGACCTCGGAATACGGGACGACCAGCGTGACCCCTTTCTTGACCGTGGCGTCGGAGGACAGCGAGGCGTTCAACGTTGTCGTCGACCCATCGGTGACCGCTTCCGGGACGACATAGACCACGTCTCCCGATTTACTTGCATTCAGAGCATCTTCAACTGACGGATACGAAGTGCCGCCTATGACGGCTGACCCTACGGCATCGGAATCGTCGTCCAACATCACGGGCAACAGGCAAAAGGCCGCCACTACGGCTATCAACAGGACTAAGGCGGAACGGTTCAAACAGAACACCGTGGGAACTATCGCAATCTGGTCTTAAATCTGTTGTCTAGGTGTCCTCAGAACACCGCCGGAAGCCCTGGTCCTTAGCATCTGTTTTAACATGAATCGACATACTCCCCTCCCATGAACGGAACGAACAAGACGATCGTCGGAGCGGTCTACGGCGTCGCCATGGCGTACACCGCCTTAGCGTTCGTGCTGACGGTGCTCAGCTTCGAAGGCGACGCGGGCACGGTCATCCCTGGGATCGCCACCATCCACGGGCCCTACAGCGGCTTCGTGGCCCCTCTGCCTGTCAATTTCGCTGTCGCCCTGGGCGGCATCGCGCTCTCCGTGTGGGGGATGTTCACCAGCGAGCCTCTGGACGTGATGGGCAGGACGAATCCTGTCCAGTACCTCTGGACCCACAGGCCCAACGCGTTCCTGCGCGGGATATTCGCTCCGTGGGGGCTCATCACCTCCGCCTGGAAGAAGAGCAAGGCCCTCGTCGTCATCCCTGTCGTCCTGCTTCCGTTCTACGCCGTCTGGTCCATCATGCTGACCGTGACCCTGATAGTACCGTTCATAGCAGCCAGGCTCATAGTCTCCGCGAAGATCTCTTCGGCCGTCAAGAAGGAGAGGCTCGCCTACAGGGAGAGCACCGGGTTCGGGATCTGCCCCCACTGCAAGAGGGACTTCGCCCGCCCCCAGGTCGTCTGCGCATGCGGGCTCATCCTGGACTACCCTGTTCCCGGGATATACGGGATAAAGACCCAGACCTGCAACAACGGGGACGAGGTGCCCTGCACGGCCGGAAGCAGGACCGACCTGAAGACCAGGTGCCCGTACTGCATGGAGCCCATCGAGACCCAGGAGGCCCGTCCCGTGTGCATAGCCATGGCGGGAGCGGTGGGCTCCGGGAAGACGACGCTCATGCTCGCAGGGGTGGACAGCCTTCTGACCAGGGCGAAGAAGGCCGGGATACCCGCCCAGACCGCCACCGAGGACATCTCGGCCGAAGCCAGGGCCTCCAAGGACGTGGTCAACTCCACCGAGTCCAAGGAGAAGCTGTCCCAGTGCATGTTCTTCAAGCCGATCGGGACGCACGAGACCGAGCTGGTGATAAACGACATCGCCGGGAGCGAGTTCAGACCCAGCCTGGAGAAGACCCTGTTCGAGGAGTACTACAAGTACGTCGACGGGGTGATATTCGTGCTGGACCCCACCCGCCTCGGGTCGACGGACGGCCCCGATGTGATCGAGGCGTTCAACACGTTCTACGGGATGTACGCGCTCATCAAGGGGGCCAGGCCCGGGACAGTGTTCAAGTCCAGGCTCGCGATAGTGGCCTCCAGAAGGGACGCCACCAACCTCGAGGACGACGACGTGAGGGGATACATCATCTCCAAAGGCGGAGAGACCTTCGTGAACACCGCCGAGACCGTGTTCGAGAACGTCCGCTTCTTCTCGGTGTGCTCCATCGGCAGGAACTCGGCCACCGCCGCATATCCGTTCCTCTGGATCCTGGAGAGCTCGGACAAGGACCTGTCGGAGTCCCTCGGGCTGTCCGAGATTGCGAACAGATGATATACGGCGACATCCAATCAAGTCAGCAGTCCCATGTCAAACGTCGCGGGGGAGCCGCCAGAATTCCATCCGAGGGTCAGCGTCATAATCTGCGTGCTGAACGGAGAGGAGTTCGTCAGGTCCATCTGCGAGTACACCATGGAGCAGACCTACAAGGACATCGAGGTGCTTCTGATCGTATCCGACAGGAGCGAGGACAAGACCCTGGAGATCTCCCGGGAGATGGCCGCCAAGATGCCCCGCGCCACGGTGTACGAGTACCGCGACGTGGGAGAGCTGGGAGGCTCCAAGAACCACGGCCTGGAGCGTGCGAAGGGGGACTACATGTGGTTCCTGGACGTCGACGACAAGCCCTCGCTCCATTATCTCGAGGAGCTCATGGGGATCGCCGATTCCGAGAACGCCGACGTGGTCGGATGCAACTTCAGGTACTCCACCGACCGCTCCCCGATCGAGGAGGACGACAGAAGGTACAAGGTATGCGCCATGGACGGCATAGCCGCGGCGAAGCTCAGAGCCACGGAGAGGTACCCTGTGGCGTCCTGGTCGATGCTCTACCGCAGGGAGATGGTCCTGAAGAACGGCATAAGGTTCGAGGAGGGGATCTGCGAGGACATCTCGTTCACCTACAAGTCCCTGCTCCACGCCGAGAAGGTGTGCTTCGACTACAAGCCGCTGTACAAGTACATGATAACCCCCGGCTCCGTCTGCAACGACAAGAAGGACAAGGACCGCAGAGGGCTCACCGAGCTGGTCAGGTACGACAACCTCGAGAAATACATCGAAGGGTTCCCCGAGGAGGAGTTCTTCCGCACCAGGTTCAGCCTCCTGAGGATAAGGTCGTCCGGCCATCTCACGTTCAGGACCTTCGGGAGGTACGCCTGCGGAGAGGAGCAGAGGGAGATGCTCAAGAGGACCCCGAGCAGGATGGCCGTCATGGAGGGGCTGTTCCAGCGCATGTTCCCGCCTGTGTACTACCTCATGATGAGGACGTGGTTCGCGCTGGTGTTCTACAGGTCCGGAAGGTCCTACGTTCCGGTCTAGCTCGAGGGCAAGAGACGATCAGGCCGAGTTCATCTTGGCTATGATGTCCGTTATGAGCTTCTTCGCGAGGAACTTCAGGTCCTTCAGCCCCGGGATCAGAGGCGACCAGTCGGAGTGGTCCGGGCCGGAAGCCCACTTCATGCCGTCCAGGATGGGGCGGTACTCGCATCTGGAATCCGCGGAGAGCATGGACCAGCTCGTCACGGAGTCGTAGCCCATCTCCGGCAGATGGTCCCCGAAGATGGACCTCAACGCCTTGGCATAGCCGCATTCGCCCCGGGTTATGCCTTCGTACATCTCGCAGCGGCTCCTCTCCCATGCCGGTACATCCTCCATGTACACAGGAGAGCCGTTCTTCCATCCCTCGATCGGAGGCTCCGGAGAGCTCATGAAGAACTCCGGGACGTTGATGCGGGACCATCCGAACACGAACCTGTCGCGGTAATGGTACGAGTCGTAGTCCAGGTCGGCGTCGGCCAGGCTCACGAAGTAATGGCCTTTCACCCTTCTTCCCGACATCCTCTCGATGAGCTTCTGGGAGGTGAACTTCATCGTAGTGCAGTCCACCAGATGGACGTCACCGTCGTCCACGTAGGACTTTACGTAAGCGGAATAGGCTTCGGCAGCCTTCCTGCGGAGCGCGTCGATCTCGTCGATCCTCCCGTTGTAGATCCTCGCCTTCTCGTAGGGGTCCTCGGGGATCTTCTCCAGCCCAAGATCGTCCTTGAAGTAGCTCAGCTGGTAGCTCATCCACCTGTCCACCTTCTGGTGCTCGAACCTGTTGAGAGCCTTGCCCTTCAGCTCCAGCGGCCCGAACGGGATGTGGATGTCGGTGAAGATGTACGCCAGGAGCCTCTGGGCGTGGATGTACGCCAGATCCTTCCTATCCGGGTCCAGCTCGGAGTACACCCTCATGAGGTTGTAGCCGTCCCTGGAGACGAACAGGGCGCGGGAGGATGCAGGTATCCTGCCGAGAAGATACGTGGCGTAAGCGGCCATCATGGGCCCGCCGTAGCGGTATCCCAGCTCGTGGACGTCGTCGCCCTTCTCTCCGAGGACGCCGCACCAGCGGAGGACGTCCATGCCGATTATTATCGAACGGTCCAGATCGCGCCCGCGTCCGATGAACTCCTTCGCCATCGGGTTGGACTTGAAGTACCTGTCTGTCTGACGTGGGTAGAACACGCCTTTGATGCCGTGGCGGGCGGCCATGTCCACGTCGGCGCGGCGGTTGTCGCCCACGTGGACCATCCTGTCCGGGGTTATCCCGAGCGCAGACAGCACCTTCGGGAAGATATCGCCACAGTACTTGCTGGCCCCCATGTCGTTGGAGATGAACACCCCGCTGAGGTTCCTCACCCCGCACCTGTCCAGGATCGACACCACCACGGATTTCGGGAGGTACATGTCGGAGGTCACGATCACCTTGCCGCCACGGCGGACTATCTCGTCGGCGAGGGCTATGGTCTCGGGGTTCCCCTGGCATACCGCCAGCTCCTGCTGGACCTCGACGTCCGCAACCTGCATGTCGTCACCCAACAAGGCGTAGATCTCGTCCAGGGTTATCTCCCTGCGATGGAGCTTCCTTGCATCCGCTTCCGCCTTCACACGGGCCTCCGCGAATCCTTTGGGCGCCATTCCGGCGGCCTCCATGTGCTTGAACAGGTCGGTGGGCCTCAGGAACGGCCTCAGGACCAGGGTGTCGAAGGCGTCGAACGAGACGTACTCCGGAAGATCGTCCAGGTCCAGGCCCTCGAACGTTGCCGGGATGTACGTCATAAGGATGCACCGCCAGCGAAGGGCGCGAGACCCGGAGATTCGAACAGCGACAGAAACTTCATCCTTTGCACCCCCGCCCATGTAACGGCGACCGATGCATCCTCAACTGGTCCATATGATAAAAACAATACCATCGGCATCGCGTTCCGTCCATGCTAGCATCCAGACGAGACTTTTTCCATGACAGAATAAAATAGGATGAACGGATTACTTGACTAAAGGAGCACGGACCTTATCATGACCGACTTCATAACAACGGATAACCTCCGGTGGAGAATAGAGGACAACACCCTTTACATCGAAGCCGCCGAAAAAGGAGACATGGCTGACTACGTCAAGGACAACATCTGTTCCAGCCCTTGGTACGCCGAGAGGAGCAAGATCTCCGAGGTCATCATGTCGGAGGGAATCACCTCGATCGGAGCTGGGGCGTTCTACGACTGCTACAAGATGGAGCGCATCACAATCCCCGAATCGGTCAGGTCCATCAAGCTCCAGGCGTTCCACAACTGCGAGAAGCTGAAGAGCCTGGTCCTGCCCAGCGGCCTGGAGTCCATCGACGACTTCGCCTTCACGTTCTGCGCTTCTCTCAAATCCATCACTTTCACCTCCAGGGAGCCTCCGACAGTGGGGAAGCGCCTATTCGAGACCTTCAACGAGTCCGAGAGCATAGTCACCCTGTACGGACAGGGGATAGATTCCGATGTGTTCGGAGACGAGAGCATCGGAAACAACGGGAAGATCACCTTCGAGATCGGCGGAAGGAGCGACAACATCACCTGGTCCATCGCGGAAGGGCTTCTAAAGCTCTCCATGAGCAGGGACAAGAACTCCGAGTACAAGCCCTTCGTGAAGGACAATGTCTGCTCAGCGCCCTGGCACAAGTACCGCACAGGGATCCATTCGGCCACGGTCAACTCCGGATTCAAACAGCTCAACGACGGCCTCTTCTTCGACTGCACCTATCTCAAGAAGGTCGAGATCCCCGAGGTCGAGATCGTAGGGAAGCAGGCGTTCCATAACTGCAGAAGCTTGGAGTCCCTCATCCTGCCGTCCTCCGTCAGGAAGATCGGCGATTTCGCGTTCACATACTGCACCTCTATGGAGCTCATCCATCTGGCCAGCCTGGTCACCCCCGAACTCGGGTTCCATATGTTTGACACCGTTCCCGGCGCGAAGATCATCACCCTCAAGGGACCTGGATGGAAGGATGCCACGACCCTCAACGACACTAACATCGGAGAGAACGCCAGGGTCACCTTCGACGTCAGCGGCAGCACCGAGGACCTCGATTGGATCCTCAGGAACGGGGTCCTTACCATCAGGCCCATCACCGGCGGGGACGGGATCATGGAGCAGATGGTCGACAACAACGTCTGCTCGGCGCCCTGGCACAAATACGTCGTGGGCATCTTCGAAGCCGTGGTGGAACAGGGCATCAAGAACATCGGAGCCGGAGCGTTCTACGACTGCGTGAACCTGACCTGGGTGGACCTCCCCCTCTCCGTGGAGACCATAGGGTTCCAGGCGTTCCACAACTGCAGGAGCCTCCCCAACATCACATTCCAGATGAACGTGCGCGAGGTGGGAGACTACGCGTTCACGTTCTGCGCCTCGCTCAGGAGCCTGTACTTCCTGTCCGTGGAGCCCCCCGAGTTCGGCATGGGCCTGTTCGAGGGATGCCCCGACGACAAGGAGATCAGGATACACAGGCTCGGATGGCTGCCCAAGAACAGCAACATCAGGAACTACAAGATGGTGAGATTCGTCAGGATAGGCGAGTGACGGGGCGGATACCATAATCGACAGGAAGACTTTCAACGGAAACATATGGGATGCGAACATCAAATGTCGCGAGGGGAGGAAGATCTACGAAAGATTCAGCTCCAAGCTCGACAAGGATGCGAAGCTCGTCATATTCCCTGAGAGCGACGGCAAGGTGAACTACTACGGCCTGCTGTATCTCGACGAGTACCTCGTCAGGAACCTTCTGAAGGAGGCCCTCATCGTCACCAGCAGCCCCGGGGTCATGAAGGTGGCTGACCAGTTCACTCCCAAGATAAGGGACATCGTCATAGTCTCGGACAAGGAGATGGACGACCTCATCACCTATCTCAAGCTCACCGAGGACGACTCCAAGTTCGTCATAGTCTCGCTGAGGCACCCTGTCACCCGCAACGCGAAGCATCTGGTCGGAGTGAAGGATCTGACTGTGGAGCAGATCGTCGCCATCGGGATCTATTTCATCATCCCTTACAGGCAGATCATCCGCAGATTCGACTACTCCAGCAGCGATCCTGCCACGATGGAGATCATGAAGGAGGCGCCGTGATGGGCGGAAACCTCAAGTACCGTTTGATCAGGAAGTTCAAGCGGATCATGCTCAGGGACAACACCAACCTGTTCCAGCACATCTTCTTCAAGTACCAGACGTACAACTGGTGGAAGCTCTACAGGAAGGTGGCCAACGACAGGGAGGGCGGGAAGACCTACGTGTGCTCCTACAACGGTACAGGAGACGTCTACCTCGCCACCGGGCTGCTAGCTGCCAAGATCGGTCCCGACCGCGTCAAGGAGGCCACCGTGTGCGTCGTAGGAGGCGCGGCGAAGAATGTGGCATCCCTCTTCGGGTTCGAGGACGTCAGAGCGCTGGACCAGGCCGAGATGAACAACCTCATGCGCATGTGCGACATGCTCGGACCGGAGAACCTGGACATCGTCATCACCCACCAGGCCGCCTACGGCACCACCGGGATCATGATGGACAACATGAGGAACTACAACGGGTTCAACTTCATGGACATGTACAAGGCTGGAGTCTTCAACGACCCCTATCTAAGGATGGCGCAGCCCAAGTTCAGCGACGCCAAAGAAAGCGTGTCCAAGTTCTTCGAAGACAACGGATTGAAGCCTGGAAGGAACGTGCTCCTGGCTCCTTACGTCAACACCCTCAGCATGCTCCCGCAATGGTTCTGGATCGAGCTCGTGCACGACCTCAAGCTCCTGGGATTCACCGTCTGCACCAACTGCGGCAACGAGAACGAGCGCCCCGTCGTGGGGACCCTCGAGGTGTGCCCCACGTACAAGGACCTCAGGGACTTCTGCGAGTACGGAGGATACCTCATCGCATCCCGCAGCGGCTTGTGCGACGTCACGAGCTCGTTCAACATGTGCAAGATCGTGGTGTACCAGCCCTACCAGTTCTGGGGAGAGGGCCGCAACATCGACTACTTCAGCCTGAACGGAATGGGTCTGAGCGACGACGCCATCGAGATGGAGTACGAAGGCGTGGAGTTCCTCAAGCTGAAGGACAAGATAATCAAGCAGGTCCGCGAGTGGGAGAAATACCACAGCATGGAATCCGAATGATTCAGAGGTCCTCGTCTATCTCGTATTCGAAATCGAACGGGGCGTCCCTGACGAGATCGACGGCTACTGACATCTTCAGCCCGGACGGCTTCATGTCGTTGACGACGATCCTCTCGCCGTAAGGGAGGCCGCAGATCATCTCGTCCCAGCGGATGCCTGCGTCCCTGAGGAACCTCTCGGTGTCCGGGATGTAACGCTCCTCGCGGGAAGTTAGGAAGATTATCCTGTCCGTGTCAGGGATGGACAGGAGGAACTCGCGAGCGCCCTCAAGGAAGGTGTCGTGGCCGTCGATCTTGTACCCGTTGTGCTTGACGATGGTACCGTCGATGTCGAACAGCCAAGTCTTTCCCAGGGGCGACAGAACGAGCTTATTGTTCATTTTCTTCATCTTTCCCGATGGCTCCTCCGGGGTGGTTCCTCAAGAAATCTTTCTTGGTCACGCCCATCCTGTCCGAGACCTGCATGGCGAGGGCCTGCAGGACTATGAGGTACAAGGTGGTGGAGTTGTTGGGGACCTTGTTCCATTTGTCCCCCTCATGGTCCATCGTAATGACGAGCGTGTTGGGAGATTTGACTGCAAGGGTGCTCTCGGCATCGAATGTGATGGCCCAGATCTTGCAATTACGCTTTTTGAGATATTCGAGGAGACGGATCGACTCGTCGGTCTCCCCGCTCTTGGAAAGGATGATGACGATGTCGTCGTCGCGGACGGTTCCCAGGTCCCCGTGCACAGCCGTGTTGGTGTGGAGGAACGTGGATTCCAGTCCGAACGAGAGCATGGTCCCGACGAACTTCTCGCATATAGGAGCGTTCTTTCCGAGACCGGTGATGACGACCTTGCCTTTTCCGTTGAGGGTCGCCACGACGTCGTCTTCCAGCCTGTTGAAGGTCTCGATGTCGAGCTCTTCGATAGACTTGTTCACGACGTCCATGATTCCCTTGAAATAATCGTTCATAGCACTTCCTCCAGATACCATAATCCATTGTAGAATGCGCCGCATATGGAGTCGTAGTCCTCCCATGCGTACGTAGTAAGAGAGAGCCAGATGAGGGCATGGAGGAGCTTGATCTCCTCTGGGGAGACCTCGTCCCTTATCAGGTCGAGGTATTCCTCCTCCATGTCCTCCCAGCCGTTCGACTCTATCGTAAGGGTGACCTCGTCCTTTATGTCGAGGTCGAACTTGCGGATGTTGAACTTGTCGTAGTTCCCCTTGAGGGAATAGTACATCTTCGCCCAGTCGTAGGCGGGGTCGCCGAATATCTCGGTCCTGCCGAAGTAGCCGCGGGGGTCGATGAACACGGGCTCCTTACCTTCGCGGAGCATCATGTTCGAGAACGTGCAGTCCCCGTGGATGAGCTTGAACTCGTCGCAGGTGAGGCTCCCGATCCTCTCCTTCAGCTCGTCGAGGTGGAAGAACACGTTGCGGCAGCTCCTGCCGTTGATGACGATGCGCTCCTCGTCGGCGTGGGGGATGAGGTCCTTCACCACGTTGATGCGGTCCAAGGTCTTGTCGTAGTAGGCCATGTCCAGACTCGTCTGATCGACAGGCGCGCTGGCCTGGGCATGGAGATGCTTCAGAGCGCCTACCATCTTCCCGAGGACCTCTCTCTTGGTCTCGGCGTCGAAGTCGTAGACGAAGATGTTCTTGCCGTTCACCAGCTCCATCTCGAGCGGCTCGAAGTTGTATATCCGGGGCGTGGCGATGCCGTCGAACTGGCTGACGTACTTGTACCAGGCCCTCTCGCGCTTGGCGAGCTTGATGCCCTGCTCGTCGATTCCCCTCTTGACGAGCCTGTCCCCCTTTATCTTGACCTCGTTGAAAGGCCTGCACTTGCCGCCTTCGATCCTGGGGATGAGCTTCTCGAGTCCGTACTCCTTGCTGTCTCCGATGTAGAACGAATCCAGCTCTATGCCGGAGTTGGAGAGCCAGCGGACGAACTCGCCCTCCTCTGGGATGTTCTCGAGAGCCTTCTTGTCGTTGAACACGAAGACTCCCGCGACTCCGCTCTCGGAGCTGGGCTCCTCCACCAGCTTGCCGTCCTTCATGGACCAGCGGCACTCGAACTTCTCGGAGAGGCCGATGAGGTTGCCGTCGCCGTCAGGGATTTCCAGATGGGGGTCGAGGACGAGGTCGCACCAGATGAGCATGAACCTCTTCCCTTCCGGAACGTGAGAAAGCGCGCTCTTGATTCCCGAACATGTGCCCTTCTTGCCTCCGGTATCCACCAGGATACAGTCCTCCTTGGAGAACACATCCAGGTATTTCCTCAGGACGTCCACCTTGTAGTCTCCGATTATCTCGAACTTGCAGCCGTGGAACTTGTCGAACAGATGGAATACCATCGGTTTGTTGTGGATAGGGACGATCGCCTTGGGCTTGTTTCTGGTATACCCTTTGAGACGGGTTCCCATCCCGCCCGCCTGGACGATCACATATTCGAGCGCACCCATGTCGTTCCCTAACGGTTGAAACGTTATAATAGTATTTGCCCGAAATCGGACCAATGTAAAATAATCTGCATTGCTTGCTAAAGTGTGGGCTTTTATGTCCATGGCCTACAACATTGACTAGCCGTCAGTAGCTCAGTCCCAGTATCCTGCGGGCTTCCCTGTGGCCTTTCGCGGCCGCGCGCTTGAGATACTTCTTGGCCTCGGCCATGTCCTTCTCCACCCCTATGCCGTCCTTGAACATCAGGTACATCCTGTAGCACCTGTCCAGATCGAGGACGTAGGAGCAGCTGAGGTACATCTCCGCCGCCTTGGCGAAGTCCTGGTCGAAGATCCTGCCCTCGTAGTACATATCGCCCAGTATCATGCGAGGGGTCCCGGGCTGCTCGGCTGCTTTGAGGTAGCATTGCTTTGCCCTCTCCTTGTCGGCGATCCTGTTGCTTCCGGACGCGTAGATCGAAGCCAGAGCCGTGATCGCCCTCGGGTTGTAGGCCATGGCGGCCTTCGTGATCAGCTCGTCCGGGTCGGCGTCCGTGCCGGGACGGAATTTGATCACATCTGCCGCGACCATCTGGTACTGGGCGATGACCGCATGGGAATAGATGTGGAACCATTTCTCCGACTTCTCCTTGTCCATCTCGACGCCTTCGCCGTCCCTGTACATGCAGGCGACGCGATACTGGCTCGACACGCTTCCGTTCCTGGCGGCCTTCATGTGCCACCGGAACGCCTTCTTCTCGTCGGGCTCCAGGAGCTTCCCCTCCTGGTACATCGTGGCGAGGTCGGACATGGATTTGAGATGGCCGGCTTCTGCCGCCTTATGGAGCATCTCCAGGTATCCGTCGGTGCTCTTCTTGGTGCCTATGCCGTCCCTGCGCATGATGGCCAGCTGGTAGTACACATCGGGGTTGCCGTCCTCGGAGGCCTCCATGTACTTCTCGTAGGCCTTCTTGCGGTCCTCCTCGTTCCATGCCGTCTTCAGAAGCACGGCGGCGTAGCGGGTGACGTCCGATGGATTCCCGGACTCGGCCATGGCCCTGCATATCTCCAATATCTCCGCCCTGTCAGGGTCGGATTCGTTGCTTCCCGCGAAGGACGAGACCTTCATGCGGGCGGAGCTGTTGCCCTTGTCCGCGGCGGACTGGTATAGGATGAGAGCCTCGGAGAGGTCCTCCTCTGTGCCTGAATCGTAGAGGATGTCGGCGTAGGCCACCTGTGCGTCCACGTGGCCCTGGTCGGCGGCCTTCTTCATCCATTCCTTGTACTGCTCGTCGTCCTTCTCGACGTCCTTTCCGTCCCTGTACATCATGGCGAGACGGTACTGCGCGCTGGCGACGCCGGACAGGGCCTGGTCGTAGACGACGTCGTAGGATTCGGACAGGGCCTTGGTGTACTTGGCGCAGACGACCTTCGGCTTTCCTTCCGCGACGATCTTCCCCTTCTCAATCCAGATGACGCGCGAGCACATCTCGGTGACCGCGCTCATGTTGTGCGAGACGAAGACGACGGTCTTGCCCTGCTTCATTATCTTCTTGAAGGCGGTGCTGGCCTTGGCGGAGTAGCTGGCGTCTCCGGTGCTCAGGACCTCGTCCACGAGCATGACGTCGGCGTTGACGTGGAGCATGATGGCGAAGGCGAGCCTTCCGGACATTCCCGACGAATAGGTCTTGAGCGGGTTGTCGATGTACTTCCTGATGCCAGTGAAGTCGATGATCTCCTCGACCTTCTCGTCCATCTCCTTCCTGCTGAACCCGTAGAGCTCCCCCTTGAGGTAGATGTTCTCCCTTCCGGACATCTCTCCATGGAATCCCATCCCTAGCGCAAGGATGCTGGCTACCTTTCCTTCGACCTCGACGGTTCCGGAATCGGGCTCGAGAATCTTGGCCATGATGCTCAGAAGGGTGCTCTTCCCGCTTCCGTTCCTTCCGAGGACTCCCAGGACCTCCCCCTTCTTGACCTCGAGGCTGAGGTTCTCGAACACCACGTTGGAGGTCGTGACGGTCTTGTTCTTTCCGAGCTTGCCCTTCTTGTCGGACATCACCTCGAGCCTGAACGATTTGCTGACGTTCTTGAGCTCGATCGCGTTTCCCTTCTTCATCACAATCTCTCCACGAATCCGCGCTTTAGGTAATTGAACACGATTATTCCTGCGAGCATGAACATTACAGGCAGGAGGAAGCACATGCAAAGCACGAACAAATCGGGAATCTCTTTTAAATAGATGATGGAATGGAACGCTTCCAGGTAATATGTGAACGGATTGAGCCAGAATATCGTCGCCCTTATTCCTTCAACCTCGGCCGCTATGTTGCGTATAGGGCTGAACACGAAGAACGCTATTCCCAGGGAGCCCAGGAAGTACTGGAGGTCGCGGAAATAGACGTTTATCGAAGAAAGAATGAGCATGCTTCCCACGCTGAAGAAGTAGACCGCTATCAGCAGGAACGGGATGAGGAGCAGACCCAGAAGGTTGACCCCGTATCCGGAAATGGCCACCAGCGCGATGATTATGACGTATCCTATCACGGTGATTATGAGCTTCACGGTGGCGCTGGAGAACACCAGGATCTCCTTGGGGATGTACATCTTCTTGATGATCCCCGAGTTGCCTGTGAAGCAGGTCGTTCCGCCCGCGACGGAGCCGGAGAGCATATGGAAGATCATGATTCCGCTGGCCACGAGGATCCAGTAGTACTCCGACCTGTCCCTCACCTCGGTGTTGATGAAGAAACAGAGGACGATATACACCATCGGCATAGCGAAGTGCCACAGGAATCCCAGGGCCGAGTTCTTGTACTTGCCGAAAAGGCTCTTCTCGACAAGGGACCTCATGACGTTCCTGTACTCGTAGAGCTCCTTCAGCTTGTCCTTCACGGAGAACATGGACGACGAAGGGGCCGGCGGATTATCCATGCGGACCACATCAACGGACCAGCGTATATAACCCTAACCTGAATCTTCCTGACAGCTAATCGGACAAACCTATTATACGTCACCATGTACGTGCGGTCGCTATGTCTTCAGACAAAACCACCCATGTTGACATCTGGGGATGCTGCCTCTCGAGGGATATCTTCGGCATAGGCACCGTCACCGGCGGTTTCGAGGGATGCACGATCCAAGACGTTCCCAAAAGCCGCTTCGTCGTCGACCATTTCTTCCAGGAGTGCTCGTTCGCAGCGGCCTACTCCGAGCATGTCATCGAGGACATGGAAGAGGACGATCTGGCTGGAACCAATGTCGAGGATCGCGGCTTCTACAGGAGATGCATAACCGCCGACACGAACAAGACTGTTCTGAAGACACTTGCTGAGAGCGAGGCCGAATGGATCGTTCTCGACGTCAGGACCATGGTGTACGGTCTAATCGAAGTCAGGACGAAGGAAGGCACCGAGTATATGACCTCCGGAGGCCCCCTGGGAGATGCCACCAAAGCTGGGGTCCTGAAGAAGAGGAATCCGGACCTCACGTACAGGCACATCTCGTACTTCGACGTCGATAATGGGCCAGTCTTGGAGAAGCTGGTCGAATTCCTCAAGAGCAGATACGGAGACAGGATAATCCTCATCGACGGCAGGGAGGAATGCGATTACATCAACAAGGATTCCGAGGTCATCCTCGGGAAGCCGAAGACCAGGACTGTCAAGTACGAGATCGAAATGACGAACAGGTTCAAGGAGATGACCGGCTGCTACTGCGTGAACTATCCTAAGGGAAACCTGGGAGACGAGAACCACAGATGGGGGAAATCGTCGGTACACTATGTTTCTGAATATTACAAATACGCGCTGAACGCCATCCAATGCATAGTGGAATGCCACCCTGACCGTGCTCTCGCCAAAGAGAGATGCAAGACGATGCTGTCCGAATGCGAGAAGGTGCTGGATTCGATACGCAAGGGAGAACGGAAGACAATCGGCATTCCGAACGCAGAAAGAACGGCATTGCTGAAGAAGGAGAAGGATTCCCGTAAGGAAGCCAAGGCTCTCGAAAAAGAAACGAAAGAGAGGCAGCGGTCTTTTGCCGCGATCTGGAGCACCGATGATCCTGAAGAGCGCTCCAGGCTGTTGGAAGAGATCGAGGAATGGGCGGACAAGGGCGATCCCGCAGCCCTTATGCATCTGGGCAAGGCGTATCGTGTAGGAAAGTTCGTGGAGAAGG
Organism: Thermoplasmata archaeon; assembly: GCA_015063165.1. Lineage (GTDB taxonomy): Archaea > Thermoplasmatota > Thermoplasmata > Methanomassiliicoccales > Methanomethylophilaceae > Methanoprimaticola. The sequence goes on along the minus strand of SUSZ01000004.1, from coordinate 12,728 downwards.
ACCTCTCCAGATCGGAGAAGCTCCTTAAGGAGTCCATATCCAAAGGCAACAGGTCGTCCATGAACGAGCTCTTCGACACCCTGTGGGCAATCGGCACAGAAGAATCTTATGCCGAAGGGATAAAGACGATCAAGCAGCTCTTCGAAGAGGACAACGTCAACGCCATAATACGCATGGGAAGGGCCTATATGTACGGCAAGGGAGTCGAAAAGGACTATGAAAAAGCCAGGACCCTCTTCGAGAAGGCAGAGCGCATGGGCTCGAAGGTAGCTTCCGAGAACCTGAAAAGACTCGCGACGATGGTTGCTTGATAGTATACCCCCAATGTTAGCATCAGAAGCGAAAAATGCTCAAAGATTCAAGCTTCCGCAAGCCGATGATTCTCTATAATCCTCCAGATTGAATCCTTACATCACAAGTGCAAGCATGATTCATTGAGATTCTAATATGAAGCCGATACAATGATTATAGCCCGAGCCACACGGAACCATCTGCTGCATGAGTCGATACCAGTCAGCTACCTGTTAGCAACGATTCACGAAGACATGAGTGCGACGGCAATCGATTTAGATTTATATTGTTGATTGAATGACAGACCGATGAGAATAGCTGTTGCCGGAATGGGGTATGTGGGCCTTTCGCTGGCCACTCTTTTAGCGCAGAAAAACCAGGTGACGTCAGTTGACGTGGTGCCTTCGAAAGTGGAGCTGGTCAATTCCGGCAGATCGCCTATCGTGGACAAGGAGATATCCGAGTTCCTTTCCAGTGGAAAGCTGGACCTGCATGCCACGACTGACGGGGATTCAGCATATAAGAAAGCGGACATAGTGATAGTCGCGACTCCTACGAACTACGATGTGGACACCAACAGCTTCGACACGCGTTCTGTGGAATCGGTTCTGAATCAGGTAGAGACTGTCGGCAGCGACCCCCTGGTCATCATCAAGTCCACCATACCCATGGGATTCACAGAGTCGATGTCGAAAAAACATCCAAAGCTCAGGATAGTCTTTTCGCCGGAATTCCTCAGAGAAGGAAAGGCGCTCTACGACAACCTCTATCCTTCAAGGATAGTGGTAGGCTCATCCCCAGAGCTGAAAAAGGACGCGGAGATGTTCGCAGGTCTACTGAAAGAATGCGCACTCAAAGAAGAAATACCTATCCTCATCACAAAACCGACGGAAGCAGAGGCGATAAAGCTGTTCGCCAACACATATCTGGCCGTCAGAGTGGCTTATTTCAACGAGCTGGATACCTTCGCGGAGGAGAATGGGCTCGACTCCGGCGAGATAATCAAGGGGGTGTGCCTCGATCCCCGTATCGGCGACTACTACAACAACCCGTCCTTCGGATACGGAGGATACTGTCTCCCCAAAGACACCAAGCAGCTGAGGGCGAGCTTTGCAGGAGTCCCTAATAAGATCATCGATGCTGTCGTGGAGTCGAACGCCATCAGGATAAGGTACATCGCAGAGAAGGTCATGGAAAAGGCGGATGGCGTGGAAGAGCCTGTGATCGGAGTGTTCCGTCTGGCCATGAAGAAGGATTCGGACAACTTCCGCGAATCCAGCACGCTGAAGATCATGGAAGTCATGAAGAAGAAGGGCGGCGAGGTCGTCGTCTACGAGCCCACGGTCGCTGAGGACGAGTTCATGGGATATAGGATCGTCCGCGATCTGGACGAATTCAAGAGGATGTCTACCGTCATCGTCACCAACCGCCGCGATCCGCTTCTGAAAGATGTGGAGGATCGTGTTTTCACAAGAGATGTCTTCGGAAACAACTGAGGTGAGAGCGCATGGAGAGGATATGCGACCAGCTGGTGAACTGCATACGCAAGAACGTTCCGGACTTCTCGGAGACGACCCACTTCTGCCCAATATGCAGCTACCTGGGAAAATTCGATGCTTCCGGCCCGGACAACGCCAGCCCTAATTCCAAATGTCCCAAATGCGGCTCCAACGGAAGAGTTCGGCTGTACTACCTCTATCTGATGGACATGAGGCTTGGCGAGACCCCGGCCAAAGTTCTGCATGTGATGCCCGAGCAGAGCATCAGGTACAAGATAAACCATGCCGAGAACATAGACTACCACATCTCCGATCTCAACGACATATCTCCTCTGACCTATCCGGACGATTCTTTCGACCTGGTCATGGCCAACTACATCATCCACCGCGTCCAAGACGACGTAGAAGTGCTGAAGGAGATCGGAAGAGTCCTGAAGGACACCGGCAGAGCCATGGTCTCCGTGCACATGCGCGAAGGCTCCAGCGATCTTACATCGACTCCCAGAAGGTACGGCTCAGACTATCCCGAACGCGTGGCTGGATGCGGGTTCGACGTGGAGGTCGTGGATGCCATAAAGTTGGTGGGAAAACCCATGTCGGTGCTATGTGCAATACCGGACTACGAGAAGATAGTCCTGATGAAACGCAGCTGATTCAGATGCCAGTCCTGTCGATAGTCATACCTGTCTACAACTCGGCCCCTTACCTTCGCCAGTGCCTCGACAGCGTTCGCACTCAATCGTTCCAGGACTGGGAAGCCATATGTGTGGACGACGGCTCCGACGACGGCTCCGACGAGATCATAAAGGAATACTGCAGCCAGGATCCGCGCTTCAATTACATTCGGGGGGAGTCCAGAGGGGCAGGCGCTGCCAGGAACCTAGGTGTGAGGAAAGCTGCCGGCAGATTCGTCCATTTCCTCGATTCCGACGACTGGATAGTCCCGGACGCCTACAGCATAATAATCAGGAAGATGGAAATGTCCGGCGTCGACGTATGCGTCTTCCAGAAGTACAGCTACGACAACAACACAGGCATAGCCACCGTATCCATCAGGTCTTTCGATACCAACGACTACGTCACCAACTTCAATTCCAATCCCTCGTTCTTCATCCACAGCCCCGTGGTTCCCTGGAACAAGATAACCAAACGGAGGGTGATCATAGATAACGACCTTCGCTACGACGAGATCGTATGTGCCAACGACAGATCGTTCTACTTCTCCCTGCTACAGGTGGCCGACAGCATAATGGTCACCAAGGACATTCTACTGTATTACAGGATGAACAACAAGAAGTCCCTCGTAGGGACGACTCGCTTGGTGAATTTCGACGCCCATTTCAAGGCCTACAGGTCGACGATGGCAGCCTACGAGGGGAGCAGCGACAGGATGAAGGCCATGGTGGCCAACGAAGCCATCGTGGACTTCATGAAGTTCTTCAACGACGCGAACCAGTTCTATCGTCTGAAGATATACTTCCAGATCAACGAGTTCCTCAACAAGACAGATATGAGTTTCTTCGGGGACCGCATCCACACCGGATATCCCTGGTCCTGGGACATCTTCTACATAAAGAATTTCAGGTACAGGTACCCTCTGTACGAGCTGCGCAAGAGGCTCGGCCGTCGGATGAGGGAAAAGCCGGCCAGATCATCCGATGCGGCTTCCGCTGTACACGATGACGTCATAGTGTCTATGACATCGTACCCGGGCAGGATGGGCACGATAGACCAGACGATCAGGACTCTGATGAAGCAGACCGTGAAGCCGGAAGCCATAGTCCTCTGGCTGTCCGAGGAGCAGTTCCCTGGCGGCAAAAAGGACGTTCCGGCCAGCGTCCTGTCACTGTTGGGCCGCGGGCTTGACATCCAGTTCCGCAAAGGAGACCTGAAGCCGCACAAGAAGTACTTCTACGCCCTGCAGGAATTCCCGGACAAGATCGTCATAACCGTGGACGACGACATCCTGTACGAGCCGGACACCATTGAGAAGCTCATGGAATCGTACAGGCTATTCCCAAACGCCGTTTCCGCCATGAGAGTGCATAGGATCCTCTTCTCGGAAGGGAAGGTGAAGCCGTACTCCGAATGGAAGCTCAACGACCCTTCGTTCTTCCGCAACCCGTCTAGGCTGGCCATGGCCACTGGAGCGGGAGGGGTCCTGTATCCCCCCGGGATCATGCCTGAAAGCCTGTTCGACGAGGAAGCCATCATGGACACGTGCCTTTTCGGCGACGACCTCTGGCTGAAGACCAACGAGCTCCTGGCAGGGATACCCGTGGTCCTGGCTGCCCCGTCCAGGGAGCTGGCATACGTCGAAGGAACCCAGAGCGAAGCCCTGTGGATAGACAACAAGGAGGGCGGCCGCAACGATTCTCAGATCGCCGGCATATCGAGCCTGTTCGAAGACGGCGGCCCCTGGTGCTCGATGGAAGATGGGTTCATGCACTCGGTCAAAGCGATCTCCTACCTCATGGACTGCACGGACCTGCGCTCCGCGGAGAGCGTCGAGGAGTTCAGGAAGCAGATGCCCGAGAACTCGGAACTAGTCTGCTACGAGATTGCTTCCGACGAGGTCGGCGAGGCCCTTTTCTCCTATTTCTATCTGGATCCTCAAGTGACCCTGATCAGGAGACAGGAATTCTTCCGCACCTCCTTGACCGAGATCAAAAAATGCGCCAACTCCAGATCGTTCATATTCATCGATGGTGGCATGAGCTACGGAACGGATTTCTACTCCCGCACGATGAAACTGTGCGACGGGGCGCCTCATTATGACGACGCCGTCCTTATCAGATCGTCGCCCCGGCCATCGGTAGCGAAGGAGGGCTTCGACAGGTACGCCTCGGTGATCCCATGGGACCTTCTGCACCGCTCGGGGCTCCAGCACCTGGACGATTCGCTCTCGCAAGAGATTCTGATGCTGTGCTCCGGCTCAGGGAAAGTCGCGCTTAATGTCGACAACATCAGATCAGGCCTCTATAATCCCCGGTCCCTGGAGAGGATCCGTTCGGTGATGGCCGAGAACGGATGTCGGTCTGAAGCATGCGAGAGCGACAGCCTGGCAGTCGAGATATCCCGTTTCCTGAATTCGGAGATACCGGACGAAGAAAGCGATGTCTACGACCTGGACCAGCTGTCGGTCTTCCGCAGCGGGCCGCTGGCCAGCAGGATGAAGTACTGCCCGGTCTGCTGCAACATATCGCCCAGATTCCAGGTTTTCGGCAAGAACCTTCGCGATGATGCCGTCTGTTCTGAATGCGGATCCCTGGAGAGGCATCGCACCGTATTCGCATATCTCAGGAACGCCTCCGCAGGGAACTCCAGCATGAGCCTCATCAACTTCCCTGGAGGGTTCAAATCGTTCGTCGGCCCCAAGTTCGATTTCACGGGCCTGTCCAATGTGGACAGATGGTCCGATTCGGACGTGGTGCTGATGTCCCACAGTATATCGAAGAGCGAGAACCTGGACATGGTGATGAGAGGGATGTCCAAGAGAACCGCCTCGCTCTTCCTTATAACGATAGACGCCAAGAAGGACAAGGAGGGCACAAGGCATCTGGCTTCTACCGGAAAGATACTCCCTGAAGTCATCTCTGACATGGAATCAGCAGGATACGACGTCAGTCTGCTCTCGTCCATGGACATGTTCGACACGTCCGATATCGAGCTGTATTCGCTCATCAACGACGAGATGATGCTTGTATGCAGGAAGAGACGATTCGAGCTCTGAGGGCCTTTCCGGTCCTGCGGCTGACAATCTTGGCGTACGAGCATTTCTTGGCCATCACATCCTTACAAGAGCTCGTTCATCATGAAGCTTCAGAATCGCATTTCATACCACGCTACAAACGATTATGGAAACAGTCGATGACCAGGGAATGGACGGCCGCAGGGTCGCCTTGACCGTGAAGAAGAAAGCCCGCTCCTTCGGCGACAACCGCGCCGACATGTTCGTGATGCTGCGCTCGCAAGACGTCACCTGGGAGCTTATGAGGACCGCTTACGACGCCAGGAGGCTCACGGAGCAGGTCTTCGACTCCAAAAAAGAACGGGACGATCGCCTGAGGTCTGGCGACAGCGTGACCGTGGAAGGACACTACCTGATCCAGTTCGTATCGCAGATCATGCTAGCAGAGATCCGCGTAGCGGTCCGCGAAAAGAATCTCACGGACAGGTATCCTGTACAGAACCTCCTAGCGACCCTCAGCACCTTGAACGTCCTCGAATACGGGAGACGGAAAGGGCTATCGGAAGTCACCAAGAACGTCCGCAAAATCCTGGAGGTCTTCAATATCGATGTTCCTAGCGTTCCACCCTACCACGCGGACATGTTCGATCTGTCCGGGTTGCTCCATCCAGTGGCTAAGGGCGACACCATCGAAGGTTGATGAGGCTCGGAAAACGCTGTCCGGGCCTCATAATGTGATTACAACACACCGCAGAATTTCGGTATCGGAGATTTTCAAGAGCGTCGCCCTGAAGAACTACGGCAACGCCATGCCGCAGCCGCCGCAGCACAACTCGGGCGACAGCGTCAGGAACGACTTAAGCGACGACAAGGTGTACGTCCTCACAGGCGTCAACGAGATGGACGACTTCTTATACGACCTGGCTTGCCGTAGGGCGATGACCGTAGACATAGCTGACTCCCTGCTGGAGGAAAGAATGTGCAAAAGGGCCATAGTCTGCACGGACAACCACCGCACCTACCCCCGGGTCATGAAGGGGCTCAAGGTCGCGTTCCACGATGCTGCGTCCTCCGCCAACCACGACCGCCTGAAGAGGATCAACGATATACACTCCGCGCTCAGGGCGTTCCTGCATACGTTCAGAGAGGCCTCCACCTAGTGACTCCGCGTATTCAGGGGAACGGACGACCTTGGGATCGATGTAACCAAGAGGCAGTTCAACACCGGGGACTACAGCCATATCCATAAAAAGCTGTGCAACATCCTACTCCCGTTCAGGGACCGTGATCTGACCCCACCAAGGTCTGACCTCTGAGACCTGCCCCAGCCGACGGATCAGCGGGAGCCTGCCTCCTGTGTCGACGGACAACCTGCACAGGGCCCTATCCCCCCCACCTCATTCTCTAGCATCGACATCCGCGCTGACGCCTTCTGCATCCCCCGCGGCCTCCGGATCCGCGGCACCGGGCGGATGGCCAGGCCTTTTCTAGTCTTCTCTCGCGCTTGTATGATTGATGGAGGACGATAGCGGAACTGTAGTGATAGATAGCCGTCAACTCGTTGGTTTATTAGCGTTTAATCGAAAGATCGGAACATCGAAGATGCCACATACTCTGTTCCGATTCTTATTGATTCATACAATCGAGCCCACCAGGCTAACAGATCAGACTCGAAGCCTTGGCTATCCGGATAGCATTCACATTCGTGACGACACACATCCCGAGCGCGTCATTTTATCCGCATTGACCATATCATTCGTCCGCTCCCGTATGAGAATGTCGTTCCTTCTTGTCCACGTCGGAGAAGAACCATGACGGACAGTAGTCGACTATGAGAAACATGGATGTGTTCAGAACATAAACCGAACCACACCGATTCATGGTGTCCAATTGTTTGTCCAACACCGTCTCGCCAGTCATGCTACAATATGCATCGTAGGAAGGAATCTTGAACACTCCGTTGATCATGTAGTTCATCTTCTACAGGTGCATCCTTATTATCCATCCAAGTATTCCACGATTAGACCGGTTGATCTGTTTAAGCTCTTTGCAGGCTTCCTGGTCCACCAGGGACTTGTACTTCTTGCCAAGGTCCACAGAGGATAAGCGATCCTTGAAGTCGCAGTCCCTCTTGGACCTGATGTGCCTGTATGATTGCATCATGGGATAGTTTATGAACAGCTTGCCCCTGGATGTCGAATCGTTGAAGAATCTCAGCATCTTCCTCAGCATGTCAAAATCGGCTCTGGGATCATGAGGATCGAAATCGAATATCAGATAGACATCGGTGAACCTTTCGTTCAATCCCAGGCGCTTTTCCTCAGGCACATCTTTTGATTTCAGGAACCTCAGCAAATCCAGGTCGTCGTCCATGACGCCACCGATGAAAAGAGACCTCATCAGCACATAGATATTGGTCTCGTATGCCATGACGAGATGATCGGCATTCTTGTCGAACCTGTCCCATAGCTTCTCTACCATCACCTTCTCGTCATTCGGCCCCTCCACTATTATAAGGATGCGCTTAACCTTACTCATCGAACTCCCCGTTATGCAACATCTTCTCCAGATTGTGCGCCTCCCGGAGCTCCCTGCTGGTGGAATCAGCCAAGGATCTGAGCTTGCCGTTATCCAATATGAGATAGCAGTCGGGCCTCATTATGTTGTTATCGACCAGTCCGGTATTGTGGGATGTGAAGACCGTCTGCACGTCCACGACGTCGATGGCATGGCGGACAATCCTCTCGGCCAGTTCGAAATGGTAATACGCGTCGAACTCATCAATGAACAGGAACGAAACGGTGTCGAACCTTTTGCTCCAGTAATAGTACAGTTCCAACGAATGGGTGCCGCTGGATATGTTGTACTCAAAAGGTATCTTCTTGTATCTGAATTTTTGAACGAGCACCTTCTGGTAGCTGCTCTGTTCCACTTCCAGCATCATGTCTATCCCACCCGTTTTGAGCAGGAAATCCTGGAAATCCTTGACCAAGCCGTTGTTAATAATGAAGTCGTTCATAAACTCCGAGTTGCCGAAGAATCCGATGAACCTGTTGCCGTCGTAAGTGCACCTGAAATACAGCATGCGGCTCACGAAATCCATGATGAAATGCATTGGGGACGAATCGGACTGCGGAGTACTCCTGGCGATGTATTTCAGCACCGATAGGGTACCGTCGATGGAATCGAAGCTCAGCTTCTCCGCTCCGTAGCGAGAAAGCCCCTCCGTATCCCTGGTGCCGGTGTGATAGTCGAACTCGAAGACCCTCTCGTCGTTCACTCTCAAGGATTCATAAGTTATTATGAAGGGTTCGGTCTTGCGGTATTCATAAAGAACGATGTCGTCGCCATTTTGGAACTCGTAGCTGAACGCTGCTTCCGGGGAGTTGCTCATTCCGTTTATAAAGCTGATTTTGTCCTTTTGATGTTCCTCGCTGAGTTTCTCCGTCAAGGTGTAGACGATGTCGAACAGCGCATAGCCTAAGTTGGTCTTGCCGGATGCGTTGCGTCCCATCACCAGCACTTTGTTCAGAAGCCCTTCCTTGACACACGAGATGTTGTAACGATAGTCACGGGATTTCGTGAAATCCAGGGTGGCCCTGTTCCGGAAGTTCTTATAGTTCTGGACACTGAATCTTCTTAGCATCTGCTCCCTGTACAAAGATAATACGACGTATTATTTAATTGTCCGTAATTTTCCTACGGATGTTACTATTCAGAACCCTTTGAATAGCACTGTATTGAATCTTATCATGATGAGTTCCGCTGGTCCGACAGAGCCGTTTCCAGAATTCGACTCGAAACGACATGAATAAAGTAAGACTATAGTGAAGATGGGATTCTGAATAGTTACGAGTGATCAAGACCGAACTATAGTCTTCAGCTCCCTCTTCGCAGCAGGACTCTTCTCCGATGCCTGCTTAAAGAGAGCCTCCGCCTTGTCCAGGTCTACATCTACACCCTTTCCGTCACGGTAGGCCCTTCCCAGGCGGATCATCGCATTCGCATCCCCAGCGGCTGCGAAATCCTCTGCCACCTGGATCATCTCCTCGTACGCTTCGTGAGTGCCTACCATCCATAAGGTATCGAACAGCTCGTTCTTCGCCCAGCCGACGCCCTTTCCAGATGCTTCCCGAAGGTATTCCACCGCCTTGGACAGGTCAGCATCGACGCCCCTTCCTTCGCGATAGGCCTTTCCCAGACGTCCGATGGCGTTGCCGTCGCCGGTTGCGGCATGGCTTTCAGCGACTCCAATCATCTCCTCGTACGCTTCCGGTGTCCCGATCTTCCATAGCACATCGAAGAGCTCGTTCTTCGCCCATCCCATCTTTTTCGAAGCCTCTCTCAAGCAATCCGATGCTTTAACCAGATCCTGGACGGTGCCTTTTCCGTCGCGGTACGCCCTTCCGCACCAGAGCATGGCGGTGCTGTTCCCTTTTTCGGCATATCTTAAGGCCGTCTGGAACAGCTCCTCATATGCTTCAGGAGTCCTGATCCTCCAAAGGACCCCCAGGAAGTCCCCTATCGCCCGCTCGTTCCCTGCGGATAACGATTCCCTCATCAGCTCCGAAGCCTTGTCCAGATTCGTTTCGACGCCCTTGCCGTCGCGATATGCTCTTCCCAAGAGCAAGTATGCCGACGGATCAGACCTTCTGCTGTACTCGGAAGAGACGCGAACGTACTCCTCCAACGATTCGGGCGTGGAAGCCTTGTATAAAGCGTTGAGATACAGGCCTCTTGTCCATTCGTCCTCGACACGGCCCTTCAACAGATAGACGTCCTCGTCTATGCTATGGTTGAATTTCCTATCCACGATCAAGTGATATTTTATAAGTTTCGAGAAAACCGAGCTGCATTCGTCGCAACAGGGCATGAGACGGTCCGCCTGGAACAGTCCGCAGAAGGACTTGACGATATGGGGATCATAGCAATCCATATCGTCGAGAAGCATCGGAAGGAAGTCCGGCCTCTGCGGCTCCATAGTCTTTTTCGGACGAGGTACCCTGACAGGGCCGTCGTCTGAGTCCAGGATCTCGACAATCTTGTCGTTGATCCCGTTAAAGCTGTTGTCGCACTTCACCTCCCAGTACCTCTCATGGTCGTTGTCGTCCACGAATCTGGAGAAATCGAAAGAAGTGGGATTGATCACTATGATCCCTGAATCCGTCAGCAGGGAGACCTCGACGAATCCCGTGACCGTGGATATCACGTAATCGAAATTCCTGGAATCGCCGATGAACTCCCTTATCGTCGCATCATAGCGCGATGTGCCGTCTATCTCCATCTGGCCCGGCATGACATTGGTGTACACGTTGTATCCGCGCCTTTTCAATTCGACCGCCGTATCGGTGAATACGGAGATCATCTTCCATAGACCGTCGTCTACCTTGGATCTTATCCAGTTTCCATACGGATTCAGAAGGACTGATCTCGGAGGGACCCCTTTGCCGCATTCTGGCAGCGAGCACTTCATGCACTTCTTCTTGCTTTTGGTGTTGTAGGACAGCCTCAGGCAATCTCCAGCGTATCCGTCAAACCCGAAATAGAATTTGTCGTAGTTCAGGCCAGGGTAGTAGCGGTCCGAGGTCATCGTCATGCCTTCCGGCCTGTCCATCAAGCTGAATGTCAGGAATAATTTGTAGAACGGGTCATCCAGGACGATTCCTGGAACTCCGAATATGTACGGAAGGTCCCTGGCTTTCTTGTTTACCATGATGACGTTGGAATCCGGATCGTAGCCCTGGCGCGGTATCAGGGTGCGGAACTGATCGCCCATCGGCGCCTCGGTGCATATGAGCAGCCGCTTCCTTTCATCATGGAGATGGTTGTAAATGCATTTTCCTGACAGGTAGTTCGTTTCCAAGCTGTCTAAGCTGATGGACCTGACGTTGATCCCGCCTCTGTAAAGGATCTTCCCAGCCGAATTGAAAGCATTCGTCACGATGTTGTAGGATGTCAGGCTGATATCCTCCAAGTTCTCGACGACATCCATCTTGCAATTGTCTGGAACTTGCAGCCGTTCCATTAGAGGGGAGTCGGCACTGCTTGACGTTATCGTATCGATGCCGTCGCGCAGCAGAAGGAACGGCTCGAGACCCGATTCGTTCTCCAGATCGCAATCGAATATGCGGCAATCCCCCATAGGCAATCCCTCAGGAAGGCTGCCCATGCACATCACCGAATAGCGCTTCCTGTCATCGGCGGCTATCCTGCGTCCGTAGAAGGACGAGAATTCGCGGTCCGAAACGTACCCTTCTGTTGGAACAGCATATTGGATCGCGATCGTTTTCAGAACGCGTATCTGGCTCTGACTGCCGCACAATACGACCCCCTCGGATTCGAAGACCTGCGGATTGACGATGAATGCCATTTTGAAGCCACAGCATTTGGCATCGCATTGGTTCAGCAGCTTCCGGCTACGAAATATGTCTTTTTCGGTGCCGAACCCGCTCATATACATCTCGGCCAATATCATCTTGGCCCATTGCTCGTCGGTTTCCTCGCATATATCGGCGCATTCTGCCAGGGATTCTTTCGTTGACAACAGCAACAATGCAGTGACGAGATCGCGCTTGATCCTAGCATTTCCCCGCATCAGCGATTCTCTGCATAGGTCCGCCGCTACCTCCAAGTCCTGATCGACGCCCTTCCCATCGAGATAGGCTTTGCCGAGACGTCCCAAGGCTGCAGCGTCGCCGGTTCCAGCAGCTTCCTGGATCAATTGCATCGCCTCCGCATATGATTCGATCGTCTTGATCTTCCACAGGACGCTCACAAGCTCGTTAGTCGCCCCATCACCATTAATCTTGACAGCCTTTCTGAACCATTCTGCAGCTTTTGTCAGATTCTGTTCGACCCCATCTCCATCACGATAGGCTCTGCCGAGAAGGACCATCGCCCTCACATCGCCTTTCATAGCCTACTCTGAAATGGTCCTAAACCCGTCCATCGATGCGTCGATCCGATTGGAACCATGCGTTCCGAGATCCGGATTGGTCGAGCTGTTGTAGGTCATATGGCTATCCTGCTCCGATGTATAGAGGGCCTCTGTAAAAACCCATGGTTTCCGTATTCGGCCTTGGAAGCGCCCTCAGACTGAGCGAAAATGTTTGCGATAGATTATAGTTAGTTACCTAACATATTTCAATAACTACTGTCATGCTCATTCATGGCAAGACCGGTTGAGCTGCAGATCGTGAGGCACGTTCCTCTAGAGTCCCTTCAGAAAGAGGAACGCCGCCTGTCCG
>SUSZ01000029.1 GCA_015063165.1 Thermoplasmata archaeon | reverse complement strand
TAGGGACGGATGCCCCTGCCCTGAATGTCGTTTGGTTCACAACTGCGCATTGAGGCGGGGCGCTTTTAACCTCGCTGCTAACAGAAGATCAGATACCCCTTCGGGCATCATGTGGCGAGGTCAGGGTCCATGTCAAGGGATGGGGCCAATTAGCAAATAGTTTTCCTGTACTGCCATCCACGCTTTTTTTTACATTTTAGAATTTATAACTTTACAGTATGTCATTATAAAAATCAAATTGTATCGTTCGATTGTTAAATAAGTTGCTTCAAAGCGCCTGTTACGATGGTTTCATTCTCCAGATTACTAGGAAATGGATGCTCAGAGGATTCAAGAAGATGTGAAATGCATCCAAACGGATTGGTGCGTTTCAGTCCGCGAAACTTCCACATCGATCAGGGCAAATTATCAGGGCAACATATTGCTCTAATCTGCCCTATTTCTACACATAGCATTTTGATCAATAAAGTTGAATCATCAATCATCAAAGGCGTTCTTTCGGTTCATATCTCTAATATAATTGGTAGGGTAATCCAACCGCGATGCCCGCCAGGATATTCGCATACGTCTGGAACAACCACATGGCCGTCATGGAAAGGATCGATGTCAAGCACCAGATTACCGCCATCTGTCCGACCATCCTTCACAACAAGGCCCTGACCCCCGACATGATAAAGGAGCTCATCCTCTCCAACGAGGTCACGCTGATCTGCTGGCAGAGCATCGGATTCATCGGGGACGTGCTGTCCGACCCGGATCTGGCCGAGTCCAAGATAATCGTGATAGGCAGCGATCCGTCCGTATGGTCGCGCTCGACCGTCGACATGAGCATAGTGTCCAGATGCTACGAGTACATGAGCAAGGGCGGCGACGAGAACTTCGTGAGGATGTTCGACTACATCAGCGCCTCTGTCCTCGGCGGGAAAGAGGAAGTGAAGCCCCCTGTGGACGTCCCGTGGCAGTCGATCGTAGGATACAAGAATGGAGAGCTCTTCGATGACCCTCTCGCCTACATCGAATCCTACGGCCTCGATAGAACGAAGCCTTTCGTGGGGATAATGGCGTCAAGAGCCCATTACACCATGGACGGGCTGTCTCTCGAGAAGAGGATGTGCGAGATCGCCATCGAATACGGGATAAATCCCATTCTGGTCTACACCATGTACAGGCCCGAGCCAGGCCAGCCGGTCCTCACCCCTTCCGAATGCGTGAGGAGGTTCATGTGGTCCGACGGTAAGCCGCTGGTGTCCGCTATCGCGAAGCTGTCCATAGCCTATTTCGGCTCGGAGGACGACAGCGGCAGCGTTCTGAAGGACACGGACGTCCCGCTGTTCGCTCCAGTCCTGATGTCCAGGATGTCGGTGAAGGAATGGGAAGAATGCAGCGGCCTCACCTCCGATGTGACATGGAAGATAATGCTCCCCGAGCTGGAGGGAGGCATCGAGCCCATCCCCATAGGCTCCGAGATGGACTTCCTTCCGAGGATGGACAAGAAGAGGGTCCTGATCGAGGAGAGATGCAGGAAGGCCATGCGCAGGATAGCCAGGAGCGTCGCGCTGCAGACCAAGCCGAACTCCGAGAAGAGGGTCCTGCTCTTCCTGAACAACTTCCCGTGCCACGGAGCCGAGGCCAACATAGGGAACGCGGGCGGAATGGACGCGCTGGAGAGCGTCGCACGCATCCTGCAGAGGATGGCGGCCGAAGGATACGACACTGCGCCCGTAAAAGACGGCAAGGAGCTCAAGGACCTGATCCTGGAGAAGAAGGCTCTGAACGAGTTCAGGTGGACCACCGTCCAGGAGATAAAAGGCCATGGCGGCGTGCTGTACGAGATGGGGACCGACGAGTACGAGACGTATCTGAGAACGCTTCCCGATGGAATTCCGGAGGACATCGTGAAGACCTGGGGAGAGCCGCCAGGCCAGAGCATGGTCCTGGACGGGAAGATCCTGATCTCCGGAATCAGGCTGGGGAACGTCATCGTAGCTCTGGAGCCGAAGAGGGGCTGCTACGGGCCCAGATGCGACGGCAAGGTATGCAAGATACTCCAGGACCCGGTATGCGCCCCTACGCACCAGTTCATGGCCGAGATGCACTATTTCAACGACATCTGGAAGGCCGATGTGATGGTCCATATCGGGTCTCACGGATGCCTCGAGTTCCTCCCGGGAAAATCCACCGGTCTGTCCGAGAGATGCTATCCGGACCTATGCGTGGGAGACACGCCCCACATCTACCTTTACACCACGGACAACCCGACCGAGGGTATGGTGGCAAAGCGCAGGTCCTACGCCACGATCGTCAGCCATATGCAGGCCCCGATGAAGGACGTCCAGCTGTATGGCGATCTCGCTGAGATGGATTCAATGATGAGGGAGCTCGAGACTTCGAAGGACGATCCCTCGAGATCGGAAGCCCTCAGGGTGCGCATGGTGAAGAAGCACAATTCGGTCAACACGGCTCGCCAACTGCCCGACGACATCGATCTGGACGCCTGCATAAGGCATTATCGTTCCTATCTTTCCAGCATACGCGGATCGCAGACCATCCAAGGCCTCCACGTCTTCGGCGAGAAGCCAGAGGGCGAGGGGAGGATCGACATGGTCTATTCCATCATGAGATTCAACGACGACAGAGGCTCCCTGATGCATCTGGTCTCGGATTCCATGGGATACGATCTCGACGCCCTCAGCTCCATGGAACCATGGGAGAGGCTGGGTGACAAGAGCGTCGACGACATCCGCGGGTCCATACGCGAGAGGACGCGCGAGCACATAGCTCATGTGATTTCCAGCGGGGACACGTCCGAATTCCCCGACAAGGACGAGCTGATACTGGACATCTCCAACAGGATAGACAGGTCCGACGAGATGGGCTCGCTGATGAGATGCATGTCCGGGTGCTACATCGAACCCAGCCCGTCCGGATTCATCACCAGAGGGAGATACGAAGTCCTTCCCACAGGCAGGAACTTATATTCCATGGACCCGAAATCCGTCCCGACCAGATCCGCTTGGGAGACCGGCGTCAAGCTCGCGGAATCGGCTGTGAAGAGATTCATGGAGGACGAGGGGAGGATGCCCGAGACCATCGGATACAACTGGAACTTCAGCGACATCCTGGTGTGCGGAGGCGAGACCATGTCCCAGATGATGCACCTGCTGGGAGCCGAGCCGACATGGGGGCAGGACGGTTCCGTCAAGGGATTCCGCATAATCCCGATGGAGGAGCTCGGAAGGCCTCGCATAGACACCACGATAGGCATCTCCACCATGCTCATCGAGAACATGCCCGGACCTATGGACTATCTGCATTCCGTCATAGAATCGATAATGGATCTCGACGAGCCTCTGGAGTTCAATTTCCCCAGGAAGCATATGCTGGAGTCCATCGAGGACGGAGCCGACGCCGAGGAGTCGAAAACGCGCATGTTCGGCAGCGGCCCCGGCTGCGGAAGCGGAGGTCCGTACCTGGCGATCCTGGCCAGCGCATGGGAGGGGGACAAGGACCTCGTGGATTTCTACCTCAACTGCAAAGGGTACGGATATGGCGGCGACAGGAAAGGGAAGCCGATGATCTCCCAGTTCGCAAGGATGCTGGCCCTTGACGATTTCACCTTCGACAAGATCCATTCGGATTCTGTGGACATCCTGTCCAGCGGACGCTACAGCAGCGTAGGAGGGATGTCCGCAGCCACCAAGTTCCTGTCTGGGAAGGAGTCGAAGACGTATTACGGGGACACCAGCGACCCGCTGTCGATACCCGTGCGCTCCCTGTCGGAGGAGCTCGACAGGGTGATCTCCACCAAGCTGCTGAACCCGCAATGGATCGATGCCATGAAGAGATCGGGATACGCCGGAGCCAGCGAGATAACCAAGAGGGTGACAAGAGTCTACGGCTGGCAATGCTCCACGAAGGAGATCGAAGGGAGGACCTTCGACAGGATAACGGACGAATACGTGAGGAACGAGGACAACTACTCCTTCCTCAGGGACAACAACGTCTACGCGGCAGAGGAGATGGTCAGACGTCTCCTGGAAGCGAACACAAGAGGCCTCTGGAATGCTAGCGAGGAGGACCTGGCTCTCCTGCAGGACCGCTACCTGGAGCTGGAGTCGGACCTGGAATCCCTGTCCGGGGAGGGGGAGCACCAGGGAGGCAACATCGACATCTACAGGTACGACAGCCTGCCGGAATGGGAGGAGCGCATGAAGGAGGCCAGCAAGGTCTCCTCGAGATATCGCGACGCCCTCGGCCCTTGAACTTGCCGCGGATGAACACGTTCAGCCCGTGGATGGCCTCCGAGTAGCTGACCTCCGCATCCACGAAGAAGACGTCGCGCATGTTCTCAGGAGTTATGACATCGGCGCAGCAGCCTATGCTGACGACCTCGCCCTTCTGCATCAGGACGATCTGGTCGCAGTATCTAGCGGCGAGCACGAGGTCGTGGGTAACTATGACGACGAGGATCTTCTTCTCGTCCACGAGCTCCCTCATGAGGTCCATCAGATCGAACTGGTTGTTGATGTCTAGATGCAGGGTAGGCTCGTCCAGCAACATGACGTCGGGCTCCTGAACGAGGGCTCTGGCGATCATCACCCTTCTGAGCTCTCCGCCGCTGAGCTCGTTGATGTTCCTGTCGATGAAGTCGAGCATCCCGACCCGTTCCAGGGCGTTGTAGATGACGTCCATGTCCTGATCGGACGCGTCCCTGGCTCTGGTCTGGGCGTAGCGTCCCATCTTCACAGCCTCCATCACAGTGAACGGGAAGGAGGTGCTGTTGGTCTGTGCGACGGTCGCCATGTGCTGGGCCAGGTCCTTGCTCGACATCCTCTGGACGTCCATCTCGCCCAATCCTCCGGGATCGTCTATCATCACGCATCCGCCGGTGGGCTTCAGGATTGTGTTGATGCAGTTGAGGAGGGTGGTCTTTCCGCAGCCGTTCTGGCCGAGGATCCCTACGATGTTCCCGCTCTCCATCTTGAACGAAAGGGATTTGAGCACGCTCTTGGACCCGTAGCTGAACTTCACGCCTTTGATCTCTATATCCATACTATCAGCTCCAGATCTCTCTTCTGCGAGTGCGGAGGATGTACATGAAGAACGGCGCTCCCAGCAGGGAGGTCAGGATGCCGACCGGCAGCTCCCCCACGGTTATGGTCTTCGCGATTGTGTCCATTATCAGCATGAAGACGGCGCCTCCGAGCATGCAGAGGGGCATCAGCATGACGTGGTCCGGGCCGGCTATCATCCTGAAGATGTGCGGCACTATCAGCCCGACGAAGCCTATCACACCGCAGATGGACACGGAGCCGGCCACGAGCAGCGAGGTGCCCAGGATCAGCATGATCCTGCATCTCCCGACGTTCACCCCCAGAGTCTTGGCCTGCTGCTCGCCCATCGAGATGATGTTCATCTCCCGGGTGTTGATGCCTATCATGATCAGTCCCAGCACTATCGGGACGACCGCGATGTAGAACGAGTTCCAACCGCACCTGTTGAAGCTCCCCATCATCCAGAAGACGATGTCGGCCAGAGTGGCGTCCTCGGCCAGATACTCTATGAGGGAGGTCAGGCCGGAGAACATCGCGCTTATGGCCATTCCGGAGAGGAGCAGCATCATGGTGGAGGTCCCGTACTTCGAATAGGCCACGGCGTAGACCAGGCCCATGGTCCCGATGCAGAATATGAACGCGGCGATGGTGGTGCCGTATCCGGATGCGAATCCGAATATCCCGTACGATATGGCCATGGATGCTCCGAACGACGCTCCAGACGAGAGTCCGAGGACGGACGGGGATGCCATGGGGTTCTTGAAAAGGGACTGCATGGTCATACCGCCGACCGACAAGGCCGCGCCGACCAGTATGACACACAGCATCCTGGGGATGCGTATCCTCTGGATAATGTAGTTGTCCGACCAGGACCCATCGCCCATGAGGCCCTGTATGCAGCGTTCGAAGGAAAGCCCGCCTGACCCTAGGAACAGGCATATTACGAATATGGCTGCCAGGGCTATAGCGGTAAGGAGGATGATCGCCACCCCTCTGGCACGGGACTTGGCTCCGATTCTTCTCAGATCCTCTCCGCTGGAGGGGCGACGACCGTCCATTTTATCACTTGTTGAGCCTCATCTTCTCTTCGATGGTCCTGGAATCCAGGGACTTGTCGTAGAAGATGATTATGTCCGGTTTCTCCTCGATTATGGTCTCCTCAGAGAGCTGGACGAACGAGGACCCGTCGCTGTCGACGATGTTCTCCCATCCGAGGATCTTGAACAGGGATCCGGCGATGGAGCCTCTGGGAGCGCCCTTTCCGGAGTTGGCCTCGAGGTAGACTGTGAGCTCCTCTCCGCCGTTCTGCTTGTACTCGTCGACCGCCTTCTTGACCCTGTAGATGTCGAGCTGAGCCTTCTCGATGACAGCCTTGGCCTCGTCCTGCATGTCGACGATGGCACCGGTGATCTCGGTGCAGCCGAGGGTATCGTTGATGGACTTCGACTTGATGAAGTAGAAGGTGGTGTTGGATTTCGTGGCTATCTCCTTGAGGTCCGCCTGCTTGTCGGCTGACAGGCTGGCAGGGATGGAGTTGGACATGAACACGACGCATGAGCCGTACTTCTGGCAGGCGTCGTAGCAAGTGCTCATCAGGAGGCTGGTGTCCATCTTGGACGCGTCCTCTCCGAGCCTTATGACGGAATCGGGGACGGTCAGTCCGAACCTCTTCTCGAAGTTCTCGGTAGCGGACTTCGAACCAGCGTAGATCATATCCCAGAGGGCCGCCTCAGACTTGGGCGAGTTGCCCGAATAGGGGGCCTCGCCGTACTTCTGGCAGAGCAGGTTGTAGATGGTGTCGTTGGTCGATCCGGAGAACGAGATGATGGTTCCAGGCTTGCTCGTGAGGGTCTCGAGGACGTCCTCGCTGGAGGAATTCATCAGGTCGTATCCGCTGTAGAAGCTGACACCGCCGGTCGCATAGGATCCGCTGACCCTGGACTCGAAGTTGGTCTGGTACTCCTCGGGAATCTCGCTGGCGCTGATTGTGGCCGCGGGGAGGTCTCCGTAGACTCCCTCGTAGAGGTCGACCAGGAGAGTGGCGATGGACGGGGTGTAGGTGATGAACGCGTACTTCGCCTCGAGGACGTAGGGGTTCCAGGAATACCATCCGCCGAGGCTGGACTTGTCCTCCTTCTCCTTCAGGGTGGGCGCGGTGCCTCCCATCTTGTAGACGAGGTGGGTGTTGAAGCTGGTGCCGGACAGGGCGTTGTACTCGTTCATTATCGTCTCGACGTCGTAGCTGGCGCAGTCCTTGTTGATGATGGAGAGGAAGAACATTCCGCCGATGACGCCGCGGATTCCTCCGATGATGTCGTTGGACACGTTGTACACGTTGCCGTTCTTCACAGCGTCGATCTGGTTCCATCCGAGACGGTTCTTGACGGTCTCGAACTGGGCGTTGATGTCAGCCTCGGTCCACTGGGCGTTGTACATGACGGTGAAGTAGTAGTCGGGGTTGAGCTCGATGAGAGTCGAAGCCTCGGGATAGTTGTAGCCGCCGGTGAAGACGTTGCTTCCTCCCGCGGCCTTCAGGAGGGTTCCGGGGGTGGACGTGTCTCCGCACATGCTCAGCTTGGTTGCGGACCAGCTCTCGAGCGCGTTCATGATGGAGGCGTCGCTGGTGCTGGCCTTGTCAGCGATTATCTTGTAGTACTTGTCGAACCACTTGAGGATCTTGTCGGCCTGGTCCTTCATGTTGAGGGCCTTTCCGAGAGCGGTGATGTCGTCATGGATCTCGTCGAGCTTCGAGGCTCCGATCTCCAGCACGGGGATGCCGCTCGCGTTGAACAGGGAAGAGGCGTCGGCGCTGTAGATGATGACGAGGTCAGCTCCGGCCTGAATGGCGGGATCCGCGCTCTTGGGCGTGCTGCCGGCTCCGGCGCTTACGGCGTGCTTATAATAGGGGGCGTAGTTGGAATCGTTGAGGACGGTGTCGGAGGTCGCTACGACCTTGTCGGTGGCTCCCATGAGGATCATGGCCTCTGCCATGTACTTGGTGTAGACGACGACCTTCTCTGCGGGCTTGTCGAGCTCGACGACCTTTCCGTTGTGGTCGGTGACCTGGATTCCAGTCACGGTAACCTTGGCCGTCTTGGTCACGTCGCCGGCTTTGACCTCGATCGTCGAAGTTCCCTTCTTCAGACCGAAGACCTTTCCGTCACTGTAGGAATAGACGTCCGTGTTAGCAGGCGTCACGGTGTATTTTTTCGCATACTCGGACGGGGTCACCTTGACATCGAAGCCGATGGATGCTCCCGCCTCTACAGACACGTCAGATATGGTGATCTGGATGTCTTCAGATTTTTTCTCACCGTTGCCAGTCAACATGACCGCCGCAGCAATGGCGACGACGGCAACGATTGCGACCGCGGTGATCGCAATAAGCGTATTCCGATTCATAGAACCACTTGGATGCTCAATCCGATGTGTAATATATAATAGCAACTAAACTGGATTCAAAACAACCATTGGTTGTTATTAAAATGGTATGAATCGATTATAATTATTTGAAATGTTGATTCTTGGATGCCTATTCCGTACATAAGGACAGCCATCAATAATAAGATGAGAGGTTCCGGTATTCCAAAGAAGAACGATTATTACCGCAGAAACGAATGTCCTATCCAGTGTCTGAGGAAAGAACGCACGATGGTTCCAAGACTCCGTTCCCAGGGAAGGGAGGTGCTGGCGGCACGAGGGCTCGCAACATGGCCTCTGTGCTAGCGCTGGCTGTGATGCTCGGAGGGGTCGCGGGCACGGTCCTCTGGCTATTCCTGCAGGCGATATCGCTAGGAACCTCTCTGATCTGGGACTTCGCGCCTTCGTTCGCTGGAGGACAATGGATCGCTGTTCCAATATGCGCCATCGGAGGATGCGCCATAGGCCTCCTTCACAGGCGCTACGGGGACTATCCAGATGAACTGGACGTGGTTCTGGGAAAGGTCAAGCAGGAGAAGCATTACGATTACCGCCCTTTCCTGCCAATGCTAGCATGCGCCCTGCTCCCTTTGATTCTTGGAGCGAGCGTCGGACCTGAGGCAGGCCTTACCGGGATAATCGCGGCCTTGTGCTACTGGATAGGCGACAACGTCTCCTTCGCAAGGAAGAACGCATCTACGTTCACCGAGCTGGGGGAGGCCGCCACGCTAGGACAGCTGTTCCACATGCCTCTCTTCGGTATCCTGGCCGTCGAGGAGGCTCCGATGGACGGTGAGGGGACGAGGCTCCCCAGAATGGAGAAGCTTGTCCTCTACTGTCTGTCCGCGGGTTCCAGCATCCTCGTCATATGGTGTCTAAATCAGGCGTTCAACTCCTCGCTGGAAGGATTCCCAAGCTTCTCGGAGGTCGATATCGCTGTCATCGACTATGCGGCTGTTCTGATGTACATTCCCGCCGGGGTGCTGGTGTATCTTCTGTACAAGGTATCATGCGATATGGCCCAGAGAGGCGCAGAGAAGGTTCCTTCGGTGCTGAAGGAGACTCTCTGCGGAATCATCGTGGGAATCATGTGCATGATGGTGCCGATGGCGATGTTCTCGGGCGAAGATCAGATGGCGGAGCTCATAGGCGGATTCGGAGGGCTTGGAGCGTGGGCTTTGATGGGACTATGCGTGCTGAAAGTCCTCATGACGGCGTTCTGCCTTCGCTTCGGCCTGAAAGGGGGACACTTCTTCCCGCTGATCTTCGCATGTTCTTGCCTCGGGATGGGAATGTCCATGCTGTTGTTCCCGGATTCGTTCAGCCATGTGGCGTTCGCTGCTGGTGTGCTGACAGCAGCCACGCTCGGAGCCCAGATGAAGAAGCCACTGGCTGTCACGATGCTGCTGCTTCTCTGCTTCCCGTTCCGCATGGTTTTCTGGATCTTCGTAGCCGCAGTAATCGGAGGCTGGATTGCCAGATTGGTGGACGGGAGAAGCGGTCCCGCTCCTGTCGCATACGAAGACGAAGTCTCGACCTGACGACAAATCCGAATGTTCTGTCAGCAACAGATATGAGCCTGTTCGGTTTCGATAGAAGTGTCGATGCGAATGAGTATTGATCTCAGAGACCCTAACAATAAGCTGTACGTCGTCTGCACGCGGATATCCGTTGCAATAATGATGGCGGCTTCCGTGATTTCCTTGGTCTACCTAGTCGCGGCAGCGCCCAGAGAGGCTTATATACTCACGAGCGGCGACGACTCCTTGGGTGTTACGTATCCGCTCATCTGTGCAGCGGTCTTCGTCATATGCCTCGCACTGCTCATCAAGGACTTGTCGAAGAGGATGAGCGGTTGTCCAGACGACGAGAAAGACGCCCGCTTCATGATGGCACCTGTAAGCAAGGCGGGGATGCTGTTCTCTATCACCGCATTCACCAGTGTTGCTGTCATATTGCTGTCTGATCTGATAGGGGAAAGCAACACGGAGGACTTTCTCTCCGGGATGACAGATTACGAGTTGATGGTCTGCATGATGTGCGCCGGACCCGAATAGGAGTTCCTCTGCCGCATGCTGCTCATAGGTCTTCCTGTCGCGCTGGTCTGTCTGCTGAAAGGACATCCTAGATGCGCCAAGAACATGCTGGGCGGATTCGGGATGAGCAGAACGGCTCTGGCATTCCTTATATTGTCCTCAGTGGTGTTCGGACTGATGCATTTGGACGGATGGAGCATCATGAAGTTTCCGGACACTTTCATCTCCGGGATGCTATTCGGCTACGTGTATATCCAGTACGGCGTCCATGCGACCATAGTGATGCATTCGTCCTTCGATCTCATCTCGTGCTTCGATGTATTCTTCGACGGGGCAGGCACTATCCCGCTGATGGTGATGTGCGTGCTCGGGGCGGTTCTCGCGGCCGGGTCGCTCTTCAAAATGAGATCCTACGTCCCGAAGAACAGTCTGAACGAGCCGTTCGAAGGAAGTCTCAGGGAGATGTGGGAGTGGGACTGAAGCGGTTGACCGACAATCCCCAGCACAGAGGCTTTAATACCCCAGACAGCACTGTTTCACAGGTTAACCATGTTCTTCGAGAGGGAAAAGGTCGATTCTTTCGAATGCTTCAGCCTGACGATTTCTGCCATGCGCTCCGCATTTCTTTACGAGGCCGTCTGCGAAGGTCAAGAGGTTTCCATTACAGTGAGCAACCCTTATGTTTCGGAAGATGAAGAAGGATACTCGATAGCCAAGTTCAAGCAGGAAACTGGATCGTTCATAGACCTTCTGAATGAATGCAACTTGATGGATTGGGACGATTTTCAAGGCAAACACCCTTACGGAGTCAAGGACGGGGTCATGTTCTCCATGTCAGCAGTGGTCAACGGAGGAAGGAGAATACGCGCAAGCGGTTCGGAAAATTTTCCCAAAGGGTACCGTGAGCTAGAAAAAGCCCTGTATCAGATGATGAGGGACAGCCAAAATCCCGATATAAATCATTGAATTGATTAGGGCAAATAATTTTGCTCTAATCTGCCCTAATCAATTACCGATAAACAAAGACCCTCAACAATTAAAGATTCTGACCTTGATGCCTTCCTGATGAAATACGAGCTGGTAGAACTGAAGGAAACCATGATTGCTGGATTCGTAGCCCGTACCAGCAATTCCTCACCTGACATGGGAGCCGTCATCGGAGGAACCTGGAAAAGGCTGTTCTCGGAAGGAGGATACTCTTCGATACCTAACAAGACCACCGGCAAAACGATGGGGATCTACACCGATTATGAAGGCGACGAGCACGGAGAATACACGTTCATGGCTGGATGCGCCGTGGATGGAGATGTTCCTGACGGCTTCGATGTGCGCACGCTTCCCGCTGGAAAGTATGCGAAGTTCGTCGTCATCGGCAACATGATGACGGCGGTAGGCGAATTCTGGAAAGAGCTGTGGAAGATGGGCCTCGATCGCACATTCGTCTTCGATTTCGAGGAGTACCAGAACGCTGACCCCGACAATTGCGAGATCCACATCTATATCGGCGTGAAGGGATGAGATTTGCCGTCCGACGCCTCGACCCTGGAGTCCGTCAAGGAGATTCTGCCGGAGATTACTTCGCGCAAAATGATGGGGGAATATCTTCTCTACAAGGACAGGGTGCTGTTCGGCGGGATCTACGACAACAGGCTGCTTCTGAAGATCACCAAGTCTTCCGCCACGATGCTGGCCGATTTCCCCTCGGACTTTCCTTACGAGGGCGGAGGAGAGATGATACTCTTCCCAGAACCGTACGACGGTGAGCTTCTGAGGAACGTCGTTGATGCCATGGTCAAGGAGCTGCCCAGACGCAAGCGATCGCTTCGTCGGACAGCATCCCTTGTTCATGTAAAATGCATGTATTGCACCCGTCCAGAAGATAAAAGTACAGAATAATCCGATTCTCAACCATGTACAGATACGAGCATTGCTGCAGCAACATCTGTTGCGGATACTGCTGGACCGATTCCCAGATGTATGCCGGAGTCTGCCCCAAGTGCGGATTCGGATGCGTCAAGGACCGCCAGATCGGAGAATTCTGAAACTTGTTCTGCTCCGGGGCGATCTAGCACCGCTCCGAGCGATTGATTCGATCTAGTCCATACCTGAAAGCTTCGACACGACGGAGTATGGATCCATACTTTGCTATCCTCTACACGTCATCCATGTCGTCGATAGTGCTGCGGCCGGAGCTGGACCTGGCGCCTGTATTCGGGCACGCGTCCTTCATCGCCGCCTTCATCCGCTTCCCGGTGTTCGTCATTCGACCGGCTAAGGAACGCTGACAAGAAAGCGGCAGCATGAGCCCCATCAATCGTCTATCCTCTTGACCACTCTGGCCGGCACTCCGGCGACGACGGTGCGGGGCGGAACGTCGTGTGTGACCACCGCACCTGCAGCTACGATGGAGTCATGTCCGACGGTGACTCCCCTCAGAATCGTGGCATGGGAGCCCACCCAGACGTTGCTTTCCAGGACAATCTCAGAAGCCATGACGTCGTGGCGATGGTCCGGATCCATATCATGGTCTATGGTGGCGAACACGACCTGGTGGCCGATTTGGCACCCGTCACCTATGCGTACTCCGCCCTGGTCCTGGAAGCAGCATCCGGAATTGATGAAGATCCCTTCCCCAAGTGTTATGTTCTTGCCGAAATCTACATAGATAGGAGGGAACAGCATGAACCTCTCGGGCATCTCTTTGCCGATCAGACGGCCCATGAGGGCCTTCAGCTCCTCCTGGTCGTGATATCCCGAATTGATCTCGGCGGTGACCTTCTGAGCTTCCGCAGCATAAGTATCCAGCAGCTTGAAAATGGGGTCGTCGTATGATATCTTCTCGCCGGCGGCGAACTTATCTAGAAGCACTTTCAGAGAGGGGTCCGACATGCCTCCCGATATGGTTTGAAGCTTATTATCTGTAACGAAAGGAGAAGGAGGCGAGGTATGAAAAGACGAAACCTGCATAATGCCACTTTCGCTCCAGTCCCCCTTCGTACCCGATTTATATACGAGACATCAATCAGAACAGCATCACTTGTCGAGGCGATAATCTGGACCGGATCATAATCCACGTGGACATGGACTGCTACTACGCCTCGGTGGAGATGAGGGAGGACCCCTCGCTCAAGAACAGGCCGGTTGCGATTCTCTCGCCGGCGGATCAGGTCCAGGTAGTTGGAACTTGCAACTATCCAGCCAGGGAGATGGGCCTTCATTCGGGCATGTCCGTGTCCGAGGCCAGACGCCTTTGCCCATCCGCTGTGTTCATTAACGGCGACCTGAGGAAGTACCGCGCCGTCTCCGAGGAGCTGCACCGGCTCTGGTCCGAGTACACCGATATCATGGAGCCGGTCATGCTGGACGAGGCTTACCTTGACGTCACCAACACGGCCCGCGACTTGGATGAAGCCAGACGCTTCGCCCACGAGATACAGCGTCGCGTCCTCGAGGAGATGGGGATGGGATGCTCGGTCGGCCTCGGATACAACATGGTGTCCGCCAAGACCGGCAGCGAGGAGTTGAAGCCTAACGGATACTTCGAGATACTGTCGCCTGATGATTTCGTGGACCTTATGAAGGATCGCGACATAGGCGAGGTCAACTCCATCGGCCCAAGGACTTCGGAGAAGCTCGGCTGCCACGGGATCAGGACCGTGAGGGACGTCCGCGAGAACAGAGCCGAAGTCGCCAGCATATTGGGGTCGCAAGCCAAGAGGATCATCGATCTTGCCGACGGCATCGATATGAGGCCGGTGACCCCGCGCATCCCGGAGGACGCCAAATCGATAAGCAGAAGCCTGACATTCCTCAAGGACATCGACGACTACTGGCTGCTGTCGGACGTCGTCTTCCTTGTATGCGTGGACATAGCGAACGTCCTGGAAGGATACGGCAAGTTCGGCAACGGGATAGGGGTCGCGGGAGCGTACAGCGGCAGGGAGCCGTTCGGTTCGAACAAGATGATGAAGATGTGCCGCGATCCGGTCGAGCTGCACGAATCCGCCATGTCCATCTTGGACGAGATTCCTTTCCGCCCCGTAAGACGCATCGGGGTGTACGTGTACAACCTGGTCAGGCAGGATCCCAAGCAGAGGACGCTGGACTCCCTGATGGGCATCGCGGAGAACGGCAGCGCTGTCGAGGAGAAGCTGGAATCGATACGCAAGAGGTATGATCTGGACACGCTGAACAGAGAATCCGTGGACAGGGACACCATACGTTCGATCGCCGAGCATATGAGGACTCACAGGAGAAGACGTCGACCTTACAGCCTGAACTTCTCCCTGTCGTACTTGGACAGCGTACCGAGCTTTCTGACCAGGTGGGTGCTCTGGATGGTGCGGACCTCCCTGTCGACGAAGGTCTCCTTCTCCAGGCCAGCCTCCATGTAATCCTCGATGACGTCCCTGGATTGCGCTCCGCCGTTCTGAGATGTGCATCTGCGGAACATGACGCTCCCTCCCTGGACGCCGGTCACGAGGATGGGACGGTCCTTCACCCCGTCGAGGTTCTCGATCCACCAGACCTCACCAGGATTGGGATTGCGAGGCGACCGGTTGTGGCGCGCCTTCTGGCCCTTCTTGTACTGGTTCAGGTAGTCGACCATAGACCGGAATCATAAGTTAGCCTTATTAAAGCGTGCCCGATCGGAACGAAACGGGTTCGGTGTCTGGAAACATCGGGCCGATACAGACCCAATCAATCGGTTCTTCAACGATGTAAGCAGATGCAGGAGCTGTCGACCGAACGCATTCGATAAATACCCGACATCTATTCTGACATAATGTCAGTGACACTGTGTCAGTACAGATGTTCGCCTATCCGGTGGAAAGATGCCTAAAAGAACCCCTGAGTTCCTGAACTTCAGACGGAATGAGATAATCGATGCATGCGAGCGCCTCTATGAGACCAAAGGCTTCAAGGAGATAACCATGGCCGACATAGCCGAGGAGACCACCTTCACCCGCACGTCGATCTACAACTACTTCCGTACCAAGGAGGAGATCTTCCTGGCGTTGCTCCAGCGGGAATACGACATGTGGTCGGACGAGATCGACGCTGCGAGTGCCGGGAACGATTCCATGACCTCCGAGGAGATGGCAGGCTTCCTGGCCGGAACATTGGGCAGCAGGAAGCGTATGCTGAGGATCCTTTCCATGAACCATTACGACATGGAGAGCGGGAGCCGTCTCGAGAACCTCACCGAGTTCAAGCGCTCCTACGGCAGGACCCTCTCTTCCGTAGCGAAGTTCGTCAGGAAGTTCAGCGGATGCTCCGAGAAGGAAGCCAGACGCTTCGTCTACTCGTTCTTCCCGTTCCTCTACGGGCTATGCCCTTACACCGAGGTCACGGAGAAGCAGCGCGAGGCGATGTCCGCCGCCGGGATCGATTTCGAGTACAGCTCGGCATACGACCTGTCGTACAGGCTGATCATCGGTCTTCTGACAGAGTGCCAAGGCAGAAGGATAGACAATGCCGACGATAACTCTGGACATGGCCCCTCTTACGAAGGAGCAGAAGGCGCAGATAGCGAAAGAATTCACCGAGACCGCGGCCAAGGTCACCGGCATCGATGCCAGCCTGTTCTACGTGTTCGTGAACGAGCACCCGAGAGACTCGATAGCAGTCGGCGGCAGGCTCCTTTCGGAGAGATGATCGCATGGAGTTCCCTAAGATCGCTCTTGGAGCTTGGGCCTGGGGCAACGACGGCACGTTCGGAAGCAGGCTGGACCCTGTCGTCCTGAAGGAGGTCTTCGACACCGCCATGGACAACGGCCTGAACCTCTGGGACACGGCCTACGCGTACGGCATGGGCGAATCCGAGAAGGTCCTGGCTGGCTTCCTGAAAGGGCTTCCCCGCGATTCGTACATCGTATCGGACAAGTTCACCCCGCAGTGCGTTGACGCCTCCTGGAAGGACCCTGTAAAGGAGATGACCGGCATGCAGCTGTCCCTGATGGACCTGGACCGCTTCGACATCTACTGGATACACAACACTTCCGGCGCCCCTGGGTGGACCCGGAAGGTCGCCGAGCACTACGACGGGAGGAAGGACGCCCCCCTCATCGGCGTATCGAACCACAACCTGGCAGAGATAAAGGAAGCCGACAGGATACTGCGCGAGCACGGGCTCGAACTGTCGGCCGTGCAGAACCACTACAGCCTCATCAACCGCTCGTCCGAGAGCTCAGGCATCCTCCAGTACTGCAAGAACAACGGCATCGCGTTCTTCTCGTACATGGTTCTGGAGCAGGGGGCCCTTTCCGGAAAGTACGACTCCAAGAATCCGATGCCTGAAGGCTCCGCCCGCGCCAAGACGTACAATCCGCTCATGGACAAGCTCGAAGTCCTCAACGCGAAGCTTTCGGAGATCGCGTCGAGCCATGGCGTGTCCACAGCCCAGATCCCCATATCGTGGGCCATATCCAAGGAGACCCTCCCCATCATCGGCGTCACGAGCCGGAAGCAGGTGGAGGATGCGGTCAAGGCGATGAACGTGAGGCTGACCCAGGAAGAGATCGCTTCCATGGAATCCTTGGCCGAGGGCCTCGGGATCAACGCCGTCCGCATGTGGGAGAAGGAGATGAGGCGAGGGGGGCGAAGGGCACGAGGATAACCATTCTGATGGGAAGCCCGAACAGGGGCGGCTCCACGTCGATGCTGGTAGAGAGCTTCGTCAAAGGAGCAGGGGAGAAAGGGCATGAGTGCAAGGTGCTGAACGTCTGCGACATGGATGTTTCCCCCTGCACCGGGTGCGTCCGCTGCGGATACGAGGGGCCATGCGTCTTAAAGGACGATAACGATCGCGTCCGTTCCGCCCTTCTGGCGTCGGACATGGTGGTTTTCGCCACGCCGCTATACTACTTCGGCATGACGGCCCAGCTGAAGGCTGCGGTGGACAGGTTCTGCTCCTACAACGGAAGCCTCAACCGCAGGAACCTGAGGTCGGCTCTTCTGTCGGTCGCCTGGAACTCCGACGGCTGGACCTTCGAGGCGCTGGAATCCCATTATCGCACCCTTGTGAGATACCTGAACCTCAGGGACATGGGAACGGTGCTGGGAGCCGGATGCGGGACCCCGAGCATGACGAGGTCCAGCGCCTATCCGCAGAAGGCATACGATCTCGGCAGGAGCCTTTGACGAACCCAGAATGGATGAAGAGACCAAAATCGCACGATCGGATCAAGAGGAGATAGGACATGAGATACGTCGATCTAGGAAGAACAGGGATGAAGGTATCGCGCATATGCCTCGGGGGCATGTCCTTCGGGGTGCCTTCGGAAGACTTCCACCAGTGGACGCTGGACTACGAGAGCTCGAAGAGGATGATATCCCACGCTTACGACGCAGGGGTCAACTTCATCGATACCGCCAACGGGTACTCCCACGGAACCAGCGAGGAGTTCATCGGAAGGTCTCTGAAGGAGCTCGGAATCGCGAGGGAGGACGTCGTCATAGCCTCCAAAGTGTATTTCAACGAGGGGAAGCTGAAGAAGGAAGCAATCGAAAGGGAGATCGAAGGAACCCTGAAGCGTTTGGGAACGGACTACCTCGACCTCTATCAGATACACCGCTTCGACTACGGGACGCCGATCGAGGAGACAATGGAGGCGCTGAACGGCCTCGTGGAATCCGGCAAGGTCAGGGCCATCGGGGCATCCGCCATGTACGGATACCAGTTCCACAACATGCAGATAGCCGCGGAGAGGAACGGATGGGCGATGTTCTCCACCATGCAGAACCATTACAACCTCCTTTACCGGGAGGACGAGAGGGAGCTGATGCCCATATGCAGGCAGTACGGCGTAGCCATGATACCGTACAGCCCCCTGGCCAGCGGCCATCTGGCCCACCCTGTGTGGGAGACCGGCAGCGCCAGGAGCACGTCCGACAAGGTCCGCAGGGACAAGTACGACCGCGCCAAGGAAAACGATATGGAGATCGTCGCCCGCGTCCACGAGGTCGCGGAGAGGATGGGCGTGAAGATGGCGGAGGTGGCCCTCGCCTGGCATTATTCCAAAGGGGTCACGGCGCCGATAGTCGGAGGCTCCAAGACATCCCATCTGGACGATGCCGTCAGCGCTGTGGAGCTGGAGCTGTCCGCGGACGATGTCAGGTACCTGGAGGAGCCCTATCGTCCCCACGAGATCGTAGGGGCCGTTCCTCCGGAGGACGCCAGCTGAACGCTTCTATCGGCCATATGCCCGAATAAAACAAAGGCGGGGAAACCCGTCTGCTTACCCTTTTCCATTCCTCTTTACCAGAACGTTACGATTCCATGGCTTTTATGACAACAGGATACAAGGGCGACGTATTACGCTAGAATACAAAAAGCGAGGAACCATTAACCTGCTGCGTGTACAGCATACGCGATCTCCAGAGGGTCAGACACGAGGGCGGACGCGCCGAGATGGTAGTATGCGACGGCACACTCGAGCTCATCGCGGAAGGATTAGAGAAGATGGGGCTCTCTCTGCCTCTGAAAAAGGACGAGGAGGACGCCATCTTCGAATACCTCGAAAGCCTGAACATAGAGATCGGCCAGAGGGAGAGCGAGAAAGAGTACCCGACCCCCGAGTACGACGAACAGGTGTGCAGGGCTGTCGACGAGTTCAATCTCGAAGACGAGTTCATAGACTACGATTCGGTCAACAGAAGGCTCGTGATAATGCTGGAGCGCATGGACCAAGGAACCTATGTCCCATCGGTACCAGAGAAATGGAAAAGATGAGCTCTCCTGTCAAGAGCCCCGTATTCCGATTTCCGACGACTCAGACAGCTTCTAGAAGCACGAGCTCGTCGAAGACGATGTCGGATACATCCAGAAGACATGAGATGTCGGATACATCCAGAAGACATGACGCTTCCTGAGGGCTCTGAGGCCGTTCTCGGAAAGGTCTTCCGGTCCCATCCATTTGGACGATAGAGTTATCCCCGGAGAAACCAAATCAGAGCGTTATCCGTGAGGTTACAGCAGGCTACATGTAGGCCTCCGTAAACGGCCGCATCATATAGCGGACGGATCCGAGAGCTACCCTTCCGGCTATCACGGCCTAATGAACGAGGTATGCCGGATGCCTAGGAAGGGCGAATCCGCCCGCGATTGACTGCAGGTCACATCTTCGGCTCGTCGCCGCGATAGACGACGACCACCTCCACAGGGACCTCTTCGGTCTTTCCTGTAACGGCGTCCAGAGTCACAGCCCTCACTTGGTGCCTTTCGGCTTTCCCCGCCTTGCTAGGCTCCGGCTTATCCTGGAACCATACCGAGCAGACCTTGGAATCCTCCGAGGCCGCTTTGGAAAGAACATATGCCCCGCACCATGCGGCTTTCTGCTTCGAGGAGCATCTGTCGCTCATGAAGTCGTCCCCTGTTCCGACTGTGACCTTTATGTCCAGCTCCCCGTCATTCGTCTGGATCCTGGCCCTATGGATCATCGGCCCATCGTCGCTGGTTATCCTGTCCAGCACCTCTTCGGGGGAGCATCCCCTGAACTGGCGGAGATTCTGGGACAGCACATATGCCAGCGCATACCTTCCGCGCATAAGCTCTTTGAATTCCTCAACAAACCCTTCGCATCCGTTCTCGACGTCCATTTTATCGCCGAGATGGGATTCGTCTCGCCCGATAGTTAACAGGAACGTGTGCGTGCACGCGACAATCGATTAGGGCAACGATCAGGGTATCGATTTGCCCTGATTGATTGGTCGTCCTTAATCTCCAGTCACTGCATCCAAATAAATACGAACCGGCATATTCAAGGCCATGGACAAGAAGATTGTCACAATCGTCGTTGTCGCGGCGGCCCTCATAGCGGTCGTCGTTGCCGTGGGCCTGCTTCTTCAGGATCACGGTGGTAGCAACGAGGACAAACACAAGATAGTCTCTGGAGACCGGGTGTCAGTGAACTATACCGGGACTTTATACGCATACTACGGCGAGGAGAACGCGGCTGTGTTCGATACCAGCTACGAAACCATCGCCAAGGATCCCACCGTTCTGAAGTCCAACGATTTCAGCGTAAAGCCCTCATACTCCACCCTCGACTTCATGGTGGACAGCAGGACCTCCCTGAAAATTTTCAAAGAAGCGGTGGAAGGACATTACGCTGGAGACATCGTAAAAGTGCGTCAGGCAGCCGAGGAAGGCGATTCCACCACCTTTGAGACCGGAACCCTGCCGCTGAAAGGGAACATCATGTCCAACGTGTTCCCCGTTGTTGCCAGCCAGTTCAAGAACATGCATCCTGAAGTCAAATTGGAAGCTAAAACCCCTGTCGATTTCACCGCATCTTGCGGATGGCCGGGAAAAGCAACCCTTTCCGAGGACGAAACCGAAGTCATGATGGAATACCTTCCGATCAAAGGACAGAGCTACGAGGCCTACGACAACACCAGGACCACGGTGTATTACAAGGTCACGGACGTGGGCGAGAGCACCATCATGTACGACATAGAGATACACGATCCCGTATACCTGGACGGCAATTCGATCCAGATGCTCAAGCTTGACATGGGCTCGAGGAGCGTGTACATAACCGCGCTCGAGGACGACCAGATGAGCTACAAGTTCGGAAAAGAGGCCTATGGCCAGCCTCTGTACTACCTGATCGAGATCGTTTCAGTAAACGCTTGAATCCTCCGGGCCTCGGCTCTCGCCGGGACCCGGCTTTCTTTTCTAAGACAGGGTAACTGATTATTACCATAACACGATACTTTTTCATGAATCACAAGGTGAAGGTCACCGTAATCGACAAGAAGCTCTTCCCGGAGCTGCAGAAAGAGTACTGCTCCGATCCACAGTCGGGCCCTTGCCCGTGCTACAACGTCGGAGACGAGTTCGTCTTCGAGAGGGACGAAAACAGCGACCACTTCTGGCACGGCGGCCTTAATACCCTCGTGAAGACCTCCGGAAACCCTGACAACATCGCTGGAGGACCTAAGATGCCCCACTGCTCGGAAGCCTGGGACGCCATCTCCAGATACATCTACGCCGGCCTGCAGGGAGGATCCATAATGAAGGGCTGGATGAAGGACGAGAACGTTATGATCGCCTGCTGTTCCGACGGAACAAGGCCTGTGATATTCAAGATCGAGAGGATCGACGAGGAGGATTCTCCGAAGGCGCAGGAACCCGCTCCGGCAGCCGTGCCCCAGCCAGAACCGTCGTCAGACAGGCAGAAGGAGATAGCCGCGAAGCTGTTCAACATCAAGGCGAAGCCAGCGGCCCCGCCTGCGCCCGCTCCTTCACCGGCAGAGCCCGTCAAGACATCCGACAAGGAGCCGACGCCCGGATTGCCGGAACTTTTCGAATCGCCCGAGCCTTGGGACCCCAGCACGGACGGGGATTTCGTTCCTACGCTCGATTTCAACAGGTACTGGCGCCTGAACTACTCCCTGCTCTCGGCGGAGGACAGGAAGGCCTACGAGGCGCTGGAGGAAGGCATACGCAGAGGATTCCCCAGCATCAAGGTGGACCTTCCTCCCGATACCGACCGCATCACTGCAATCGTGAAGGCCCTGGTGAACGACAACTGGTCGCTGTTCTACATCGATACGGGAGCTACCGTCGTGAAGGATCCGGAAGGCGTGTACGTCTGCTTCCATTACAACCGCTTCAAGGAGGACAGGGAGAACTGGATGAAGGCCATGAAGGATGTGGCCAAGAACGTGTTCGAATTGAGGGTGAAGGACTGCAGGACCCGGTACGACGCCGAGATGGCCATCCATGACTTCATCACCGAGAGCGTGACGTACGACAAGTCGGACCCGGAGATCGCTTACAACCCCCTGGGACCGCTCCTCTGGCACAAGGGAGTGTGCGAGGGGATCTCCGAGGCGTTCACCTTCCTGGCAAACGCATGCGGACTCAAGGTGGCGATGACCTCCGGCAAGCTCAAGGGCGGCAGCCACCGCTGGAACATCATCGAGCTGGACAACAAGAGGTACAACCTCGACGTGACGTCCGACCTGGGCGGGCTCCACGGCTGCTTCAACTGCAGCGACGCCATCCTGGCTAAGACCCACACGGGGATGCCCAAGCTTGGATGCAACTCGGACGACATGAACTTCTACAAGCTCAACGGCAGCATGTTCAAGATGGCCCATGAGGCAAGCAAGTACATCGAGACCCAGGCTGCAAAGGGGAGCGGCACGATGTTCGAGTTCATGGTGGAATACGGGGTGAACCCTTCCGAGGTCACCCGCATCGCCAAGAAGGGCGCCGGGAACCGCGGGATGACGGTCACCAACCAGAACAGCATCAATTACAGGATCACGATCAAGTGACGGGTCCTTCCAGCCTCTCCAGAGCGGCGATGGCGTTCTTGTCCCCCTGCTTCGCGGCAGAGCGGTAGAGCTCCATCGCCCTCTCCATGGAGGCCACGACGCCGATGCCCTTCTCGTACATGTAGCCTAGGCTGAACTGGGAGAACGCGTTGCCCTGCTCGGCAGACAGAGCGTACAGCCTCGCCGCCTCCTCATAAGACCTCTCCACGCCTCTTCCGCGGTAGTAGAGCTCGGCCAGATGCATCTGCGACCATTGGTCGCCTTGTTCCGCAGCTTTGGCATGCCATTCTGCGGCGGTCTCGTAGGATTTCTCGACCCCTTTCCCGAACTCGTACATCTCGGCCAGAAGCCTCTGGCCTGTGGCGTTCCCATGCTCGGCGGAGCTCCTGTACCATCTCAGAGCCTCTACCAGGATGCGAGGCACTCCGATGCCCCTCTCGTAGCACTGTCCGATCTTGTATTCCGATATGGCATGGCCCTGCGAAGCGGCCATGTGATACCATTTGGCAGCCTGTTCCGGGGATTTCGGGACGCCGGTGCCGTGCTCATAAGCGAATCCCATCTTCGACTGGGCCCACACGTATCCCATCTCTGCGCCGCGCTCGAACCATTTGGCAGCCGTCTCGCAGGACTTCTCTACGCCCAGCCCCTTCTCGTACAGGAGGCCGATCTGGCTGGCGGACCATCCGTCGCCGTTGTCGCTGGCTCTCTTGTACCATTCGATGGCCTCTTCGTAAGACTGGGGGACCGCCTGTCCCTTCTCGTAGAAGTAGCCGATGTTCCTCAGGCAGATAGGTTCTCCGGATTCGGCGCCGAGCCTGTACCATCTGAGCGCGCTCGTGTAGGACCTCTCGACTCCGACGCCCCAGTTGTACAGGTTTCCGATGGACTACTGTGAATACACGTCTCCCTTGAGGGCTGCACTCTGGAAGTAATGAGCAGCCATCGACTCGTCGACCTCGACGCCGGCGCCGACGAGATACATGTAGGCCAGCAGGGCGTCCGCATCCGCGAAACCCAACTCTCCGCATCTCGTGTACTACTCGACGGCCTGCTCGTCGCTCTCAGGGACGGTCCAGCCGGATTTAACGAGCCTCCTGAAACGTATCGCGTTGGGATCGTCGCTCCCGTTTCCCAGAACGATGACGATCTTCGCCTTCCTATCGGCTTCGGATTCGGGATCTGGTGGGGATCTTCTTGCCATCGATGTACGAATCGTCGGGTTCTGCAAAATAGTTTTCTTGGACTCGTAATAGGGCAACGAAATGCTATCTGAATATTCACTTATTCGTGACTGCAGGAACAATCAAGCAAGAACTGCTTCGCCATCTCGTACTTCTTCTGCCTGGCCTGCTCGTAGTCGTTCATCGGACGGCAGTACCTGGTCTCGTCCATGTTATGCTTCAGATCCGAAAGTTTCACCTTGATCGCGACCGGATTCTCGGCGATCTTGTAGATGTAGTCCATGTAAGGAACAGCAGGATCGTGCGTGAGGTATCTCAGGGGCTCGATGACCTCGTCGGGGATACCTTGAGCCTTCAGGTCGTCGAACGTCATCTCCGTGTCTTCCACGACGTCGTGGAGCAGCGCCACAGCCGTCGAGACCTCGTCGTCCATCCTGGAAGCCACCTCGTACGGATGGAAGATGTACGGGGCTCCGCTCTTATCCAGGACGCCATGGTGGGCATTGTATGCGATGCGCATCGCGAGGTAGGTAAGCGGCGTGTAAATCATGTCTGGTATAACGCTTCTTAGCTATATTAATCGATAAAGAAATAGCCCAGTTGTACCAAAGGAATGGTTGTACCGGACGGCAAGATCAGAACGAAGCCAGAACACTTCTCAGAGGCATTCGCGTCAGCTCGAAGTAAGAGCTCATCGACAGGATCTACCGATATATCGACCAGGTCAACCAGGATCCTATAATATTCATATGGACTAACAATATGGACGAAATCACAGTCTTATTAGCTAATGCAATCATGAAACCTCATACCAGCAGGAAAGGGGCTAATGCATGAAACATCCGGCCCTCGCGACCCTTTCTGACAACGCAAACAATCAGGATCGAGCTGGAGGGCGGTGGCGGTCGCCCCATTCGCACATTCCATCCAGGATCGGGATGAGCGACCTGCCGGTCTCAGTCAGGGAGTACTCAACCTTCGGAGGGACCTGCGGATACATCTCCCTGTGGACTAGGCCGTCCTTCTCCAGCTCCTTCAGCGCTATGCTGAGCGTCTTGTCGGACACCCCTGAGATGTACCGTTTCATCTCGTTGAACCTGACCGATCCGAACTCCATAAGGGTGTACAGTATAGTCATCTTGTACTTCCCGCTGATGAGGGAGAGGGTGTAGCTGAACCCCGTGCTGCACAGGCTCTCGTCAGAGATACACCGCATATGAGCGCTTTCTTCAAGGTTAGTATCTAGATTAAGTGTTAGTACCATTATTAACTATTAGTAGAATGTTACTGGGTATATGAGGTCTTCCATCGAAGAATACAAGGCAGTAGAAGAAGCAGCCATGAAATTCACCAGAAGCGTAGCCGAAGGGAACAGCAAGCATGCCAGAGAGCTTTTCTCCGACGACGCGGTGCTGTTCGGGTTCCTAGATGGGAAGCTGGAGCACGGCTCGATAGAGCAGTTCTACCACAACGTGGACACCGTCCCGGGAGGGGACTCCTTCAGGTCGAGGATAGACGTGGTGGACATCGAGGAGAACCTAGCCGTCGTCCGCGTCCTCGAAGAGGGATGGGGCGGAAGGATAGATTTCACGGACTACCTACTCCTATTGAAGATGGACGGCCAATGGAGATGCGTCGCCAAGGCGTACAACCAGAATTCTAACACGATAAGGAGGGAATGAGATGAAGACGGAGCTCGGATCGCTGCCAGCCGTGTGCCCAATGCCGGTGCTTATCGTATCCGCATACGACAAGGACGGGACAGTGAGCATCATGAACGCGGCCTGGGGGACCATCAGCCAGATGGACAAGATAGTCCTGATGATCGACGAGGACCACAAGACGACGCAGAGCATACTCGGCACGAAAGCGTTCACCGTAAGCCTTGCCAACAGAAAGAACATCGTCCCGGCGGACTACGTGGGGATAGTCTCGGGGAACAAGGTACCGGACAAGTTCGCCCGCTCGGGACTCCATGCTTCCAGGAGCAAGCACGTGAACGCGCCGGTCGTAGAGGAATTCCCCATAACCATGGAATGCGAGCTCGCCGAGGTCGTGAAGACCGAGACGATGTACGCCATCGTCGGACGGATAGTCAACGTCCTAGCAGACGAGGAGATCGTCGGAGAGAACGGCAAGATCGACATAGGCAAGGCTGATCTTCTGCTGTTCGACCAGTTCTCCTGGAGCTACAATACCATAGGCGAGGTCGCAGGCAAGGCCGGACAAGCCGGGAAGGCGTTGAAGCGATCGGTCTGAATGGACCCTCGACGTCCATTTATAATTCTTCAAAACAGTGCAGGAATCAGGGCAAACAAATACCCTGTTCTGCTCTGTTCTTTTATCGTCGGACGGCCTCTATCAGACCAGGTCATTACGTAATGCATATGCATGATGATCTTTCTGGTCGTTCAAGCGAAAAATCTGGCTCTCACCGTAAAATACCTAAAAATAACCTGTCCTACAAAACAGTTCCCTAAGTAGTATAAATAAGAATCTGTTTAAAACGTATTTTCATGCTGAATTGTCAGTCCGACATCCAAGTTACACTATAGAGTGACTGCAACTCGTCTTGTTATGTCCGAATATGTGCTCGGACAACCAAAATTGAGCAAAGGTTTCAAAAACCCATTAGACGATTCCTAATCGCTTGATATGCGAGACCCTGTATCCGCAGGGAGATGAGCGAATCAAGGGAGTGAACGATATGGGAGTATTCGATAAACTGAAAGACGTCGGCGAAAAAGTCGGAGACAAGATGGACGACATCATCACCGGCAAGGACGAAGCCGAGAAGGCGGCAGACAAGGTCGAAGACGCTGTCGAAGATGGAAAAGAGAAGATTTCCGAAGCTATCAAAGCCTTGGACCTCGACAACCTCGACATGGATGGCCTCCAGAACCTGCTGAAAGGAAAAGAGTCCGACCTGGACTCCGTCGCAGCCGATATCGGAAAGAAAGTCCTGGCCAGCGACACCAGCAAAGGATCATTCGACCTGTCCAGCATCAAAGACCTCCTGAGCAAAGCCAACGAGATCAAAGAGATAATCTCCGCTATCTCCAGCAAGATCGGCGCTCTGAAAGGCTGATCGCGTCATACGGTCGTATTACGCCGATAACGTAGCAAAACCCATCTCAAACACGGGCCCTTGGGGCTTCATGGGAGTTCGTCTCCCTGCCCCGAAGGTTCCCTCTTAATTATATAAGGCACCGTAAGGCGGAAAATGGTTTGACAGGCATTCAGTGTGAAAGGTAGTCTATCACCCTGGACTTCACGATTATGGCGAGACGGGGGTCGTCCTCCAGAGGCCTGGTGTATGACACCTTTAGCCTCTTGCCATCGATTTCAATCTCGCTGCCGTCGCTGTAAGACGGGATTCCAATCTGCTCTGGGATCTCCTCGCCAAGATGCAGGCCCATTGCTATGAACAGGGGAACACAGACGATGTCGGACACCCCCTCAGAGACTAGCTTGGACAAGGAATCCTTGATAGAGGGCTCGCAGAACTCGTTGAAGGCGAACTCCACATGCTTGTACCCGCGCTCTTCGAGGCGCTGGGCATTCCTCTCGATGACCGCTTTGTTCATCATGCTGGGGTCGCGGGTCCCATGTCCGAGAACGAGGATCCCGGAATCCTTGGTGCCTCCGGCGGTCATGATCCTGTCGCATACGACGTCAGTGACCTCGGTAGAGAAGTTGAAAGCGCGAGTGACGTGTATGATGACCGTCTTACCGTTAACATTCACCTTGCCAGTGTTGAGCTGCTTGGGAAACCCTAGCTTCTCAGGAATGAGCTCACGGGTAAGTGTGCCTTCGGCCACATAATAAGGAACGGCTATGATCCTCTCGACCCCTTTCTCTACCATCTGCTCGACAGCTTCAGGAATCGTAGGGGAGCTTATGCGGAAGTAGGAGATCCCGACTTCGAAGTTGGTGGAAGCTCTGATTCTCGCTGCCTGTGTCTCAAGGACCTTCTCGAGATTTCCTTTTCTGGTACCATATCCTATCAAAAGTATTCCGTCTTTCATTGAGAATCACTCGCGTTAAAGGTGCTCTGCTAAAATTCCAGAGACCGTGAACGCATCGCCATGCATAATAGGTAATAAATAAATTACGTTTAGTGTTATTAAATAATATTATCAAATTATATATTAGCAATAATGGTGTATAATTTTCTGTTTAATGATATCTAAACCAGGACGCATTGAAAATCTGCATCGAAAAAACTGTCCTAAAACTTACTTTTAAAATTTTAATTGTAAATAAGTCTCGAAAACATTCGGGAGATTTGTTTTCAGTGGACAATCAAGCATTATAGAAGTTCTAAAATTAACAATAATTCCAAAATCCGTCAATATGTTCTATTTACATCGGTTAAATTTTTAAACGAAATTATTTAACGAGTCATCCATCGTGTGTCTTCATTTTGCCGACATTAAGTCGACGAATAATTGACTGAAAAATAGAGTTTTCAACCCGGGCTTAACAGATGTGATCTGATGCAATCCTGTTCACGGAAGCTATTCTAAGGATTGCTTCAAAGAATCAAAGTGGCCTCAGGATTTATCCAGACTATCTTGAAAACAACATCTTTACCGGACACATGTCAAAATATGAGTGATAGACAAATATCTAATAAAATACTTAATAAATGATGATTATCTAATTATTGATTAATAAACATATTTTGTTAACAAAATTTTATAAAATAATAGACAAATAAATGGTCTAATATAATTAGATTTAAATAATGACTCGATGATTTTGACCCGTTCTGGCACGGCCATAAAGCCGAAGCTGGACCTGCTCTCGCAGATTGGCTTCTCGACATGCATCAGCGTTAGCTTTGGCTATGGACCGAGAAGCAGAAGGTGAGAATGATGAGCTATATCAGAAAAGCGATGCTCTTGTTGCCCGCATTGGTCGCATCGCTCATAGTAGTAATAGGCGCCACGTCCATCGCCGCAGCGACCGGTCCGTACGACACGATCGGTTCCGGAGACGTGTGGGTCGTTGTCGCCTCGGTGCTTGTGTTCCTAATGATCCCCGGCCTCGCCCTCTTCTACGGAGGCCTTCTGAGAAAGGAAAGCATGGTCTCGATCCTCATCCAGACTACCATAGTGGTCATAATGTCGGCAGTCGTATGGATCGTCTGCGGATACTCGCTGGCATTCAGCGGAGGAGAAGGAGGCATAATCGGGAACCTGGACTACCTGTTCCTCGACGAGCTGATCGACGACATGGCCGCAGGTGGCGGAGTAGACTCCCTGCTATTCGCCGTGTTCCAAATGAAGTTCGTGCTGATCACGGCGGCCATTATCATCGGAGCCTGCGCCGAACGCATCAGGTTCAAGACCATCGCCATACTTGCCGTCCTGTGGCCCCTGCTTGTCTATGCTCCCGCCTGCCACTGGGTCTGGGGAGGAGGATTCCTCTCGGACAACTTCACGATAGTCGATTACGCAGGAGGCACGGTTGTGCACACGCTCGCAGGCATGTCCGGGCTAGCCCTCGCCGTATTCGCAGGGCTCAGAGCGAAGAAGATCAGGGAGTCCCATCCCCACAACGTACCGCTTGTGTATCTCGGCGTGTTCCTTCTTTGGGTCGGGTGGTACGGATTCAACGGAGGGTCCGGATTAGGTACCGGGGGGACCATAGTCAGGTCCATCGTGACCACCACTGGATCCGCAGTCGCGGCGACATTCGTCTGGATGGTCGCTGAGTACTGCTTCAAGAAGCAGATCACCGTCATCGGCGTCGGCACGTGAATACTTGCAGGTCTGGTGTTCATAACACCCATGGCTGCCTACGTCAGCGTCAGCACCTCGTTCGTAGTCGGGATCGCCGGAGGAGCGATCTGCTACGCTTTCTCCCATCTCATACACGTTACCCTCAAGGACCGCATCGACGACGCGCTAGACGTGTTCGCGGTGCATGGGGTCGGCGGTATTTTTGGGACGGCCCTCACCGCGCTCTTCGTGCAGGAGGCGTACGGATCGCCTGTCAACGGCCTGCTCTTCGGAGGGAGCGCCGACGTGCTCATCGGTAACTGCGTCGCAGTTGCGGTCTGCGCGATATTCGCCTTCGTGGCGACCTATGCGATAATATTCGTAGCCGACAAGATCGTTCCCGGAAGGCTCAGCGAAAGGGAGATCGAGGAAGGCCAGGACCTTCTGGAGCACCACGAGGACGCATACAGCTGAACCGATGGCTCATTGCAAACTTGTTACGGGCCGAGCGGCCCGGCCTCATCCCCATTTCTTTCTGAAATCGCGAAGGCAGATGTCCGAATCGCGGAAAGATAGGCAACCTCTATCATTGCCCTAGTGGATGAAATGAGAGAATGAATGGCGGGTGCCGAAAAAACGGACACCCTTTTTAAGATCAGGATTTTATGTCGTCGCTCCAATTATCGGCGATGGAGTCTGACATCCTTCCTTTGCTCTTTCTAGCAGTTCTTACGACACTTTCAACGGTGTCATATACGCTTCTCATGCTTTCTCCCGTAGTCGCAAAACCTGCTGCACGATTCGCGTCGATTCCGATCTTGGAAGCCTCAGCCACAGAGTCGATGTTGGCTCCGATGAAGAGGAACTCCCAGTCATCATCCTTCTTCCTGGTCTCGACCAAGTTCTTGACGACATCCGCTCTGTATTCACGGCTGGCGTTCTCAAGCCCGTCGGTGATTATGACGAACAGCGTCTTACCAGGTCTGGCTGCCTCTTCGGTTCCATCTTGGATAGCCTTCGTCTTATTGATCGTCTTACCGACGGCATCGAGGAGAGCTGTGGATCCCCTCACATAGTACTCTTTGGTCGTCATCTTAGGTATCGTCTTGAGGGACACCCTGTCATACAGGACCTCGTACTGGTCATCGAAGAGTACTACAGTGACCAGAGCATCTCCTTCCTCTCCCTTCTGCTTCTCGA
The DNA here is from genome assembly GCA_015063165.1 of Thermoplasmata archaeon. Lineage (GTDB taxonomy): Archaea > Thermoplasmatota > Thermoplasmata > Methanomassiliicoccales > Methanomethylophilaceae > Methanoprimaticola. The sequence continues at coordinate 2,105 of SUSZ01000029.1, read as the reverse complement.
TCAGGGAGTTGAAGCCGCCAATGGTATCGCTTTCCTTACCGCTCATACTTCCGCTTCTGTCAAGTATGAACACCAATTCCATCAGGGACTGATCCATGCTTTTCTTATCGATGTACTAATAATAAAATTAACCAAATTACATGGTACGTAGTAAGACCGAAATTCTGCAGAGGAACTTTGCCACAGCCAGCAAGAAATCGATTTTTGAGTATGGGTATAATTAATAAAGGTGATATCGTAATTTAATTAATAAATTAATCCAAAACTGATTGCACTGTATTTTCGGATAGATATTGATGATTTTTGGAGGAAAATGCCCCGGGATCACTGATTTTCGAGCGTTTATTTTCAGAAGCAATATTAGTTAAGTTAAAAACGTTATTTGAATTAATTATATTACTACTCAAAAAATCTCTCATTTTCGAAAAAAATTGAAGAATGTACCGCCAGTGGGCCTGAATGAGGGGCAGGGACGTGGTGGCGATGCTGGAGGGGCAGGGGTTCCTGCGAGAGCAGGGAAGTTTTTATCAACATCAGGCGAGGTATTGATCGCATGTTCGGATTCTCCCGCGGAAAGACCGATTGGGCAAGACCTCGCCTTAACTCTTCAAAGGACTCGAGGATGCAGGGGATTCGCTCCATGACCCTCGGCAAGGTCGCGTACAAGGGGGACAGGGTCCTCCTGGCCGTTCCTCTCGAAGTGGAGGTGAAGTACAGCGGCGAAGGGTACGTCGTCAGCTGCGAGGAGGTCCTGTGCCTAGGGGAGGGGCGCTCGTTGGACTCTGCCCTGAGGGACTTCAGCTCCGACTTCCTGTGCGGCCTGGACATAGCCAGGAGGTACGGCCGCGAAGGGAATCCCGAGTCTGACCGCATAGTCTACCATGTGGAGGGACGCCGATGTCCATGAAAGGGCGCGACATCAAGAAAGCCCTCTTGAAAAAGGGGTTCGTGCTCGACAGGAGCCGCAGCCACGACCATGAGTATTATGTCATCACTAATCCTTCCAACGGAAGGTACGTGAGAACAAAGTTCAGCATGGGCACCAAAGGCAACGGCACCCTGAGCGGAGACATGGAGTCCAAGAATTTGATTAATTCTAGCCTATCCGGAAGGCAACTCTTTCCGAACCCAAAATTAACACGAATGGTACTGGGTAAACAGTGCATTTTATGAGAAGTTAGGGGTACATTCGGGAGACCGTCGCTGATTTTTTTGCACTCATTTTTGGCATATTTCATGGCCATTAAGTCAACTTTTGACATTTTTCTAAATTCCCTCAATTTTTAGTGCTTTGCGCTCGATTTTTGACATTTTTTCATCGATTTTTATTAGTGAGTATTTTATCAAGGTAGTTAAGTTATTAACTTAATTTTATTACGTATATCCAATTTTATTAATTTTTGAGCAATATTTTGCATTTTTAAAAAAGGTGCATTTTGCGCTCATTCTTGAAACGAAATTGCATGAATTTAGATTTACATTAATTAATAATTTAAATAACGAAATCACCTTTACTAATATAGCTATTCTATTTTTCGCGCAATTTTCAGCAGATTCCGCCGCATTGCACGTGTTTTTCATCAAGATCCTCCTTAATTTCAAAGTATCTAAATTAATAAATGTAATTTAGTATTCACCTTTACTAATTTAACTACTATAGAATCTCAAGAAAAACACAGCTACATCGAGTCTGAAACTTCGGATCTGCATCGTGCTTTCAACAAAATTCATCATATTTTTCCAGCAATTAAATTAATAATGACAATTAAGTAATCACCTATACTAATTAAGATACTACTAGATTCCATTTCCGGAATGAAAAGTAATCAAAGTACGATTATTTCACTCTAACTCCCGATTTTGATGGTATACATCCCTCGATTGATGCTCTTTCTCCAGGCGCCCGTATGTCTGGCCATGTCCCGATCAACGTCGGGACAGCTATACCGCCATTGTGGTATAACCGATGGGCGGCCTGCCCAGGCCGCCGACAGCCGCGGGAAATCAACAAATACCCAGAGCGCGGCTCCGCTCATGGTGACGACGGATGGGCGGGGACGGCGAGAGGACGGTGCTGACGCTGAAGGCCAAGATCTACCCCGATT
>SUSZ01000028.1 GCA_015063165.1 Thermoplasmata archaeon | reverse complement strand
AGACCTGGATGCGCCCATGGCGAGACGACTAGACGAACGGACGATCAGAAAAGACGCCGGTCGGTAGACATCCGTCCGCGACCGCATTACGAACTATCGACTCGGCCGAAGTTGTTACACACAGTCACGGAATCAAGCAATCCATAAATACGGAAAAAGAATGAAAAGGAACATGGATGGAGACAAAGTGTTCTGCACTCAATGCGGAACCGAGATGGGGAGGGACGAGAAGTTCTGCCCCAGCTGCGGAGCCAACGTGGATGGGACTCCGAATCCGTACGCCGGAAGATCAAGCGGATACAGCTCCCCTGAATCCAGCAGCCTGGACACCACGCGCCTGCTGATCATGCTGTACGGCATCGCCGCGCTGGCCTTCGGCGTCCTCGGACTCGTCGGAGTGAGCATGCTCAACGACCCTGCCATGCAGCAGGCGTTGAAAGACATGGGCGTGGTGATCACCGACGACTACGTCACTTCCGCGATGATAGAATGCGCCGTGATAATCGTCAGCGCCGCGTGCGCCCTGGTCAGCAGCTTCCTCGTCAAAAAGAGGACGAACTACACCGCCGCCCTCGTGCTGTGCATCGCCGCGGCCGCCACGTCGTTCGCCTTCGGACTGCTGTTCGGGATAGTCACCTTCGTGGTCGGCCTGTACATGGCGTACAGGATCAAGCAGGGCCAGGCCCTGTTCTCCTGAGGGCTTCCGGGCCCTCCAAACTCCTTTCTTTTTTCGCAATAGCATTATACCGATGCCGTATTCCCATCAATGTGAAGAGCATCGTAGCCGTCAGCGGAGCATCCGGAGCAGCCTACGCGGTCCGTCTCATGGAGGTTCTCCCGGGGGAGAAGCATCTGGTCGTTTCCGAGACAGCGAAGGCGATACTCCCTGCGGAGACCGACAGGACCGTGGACGACCTCCGCGCGATGGCCGACGCCTCGTACGAGGACGAAGACCTGTTCTCGCCCATAGCTTCCGGGAGCTTCAGGTTCGATGCCATGTTCATAGCCCCCTGCAGCGAGTCCACTGTCGCGAAGATAGCCAACGGGATCGCCGACACGCTGATCACCAGGGCGGCATCGGTATGCATCAAGGAAGGACGCAGGCTCATCCTGCTAGTCCGCGAATCCCCGAAGAGCGCCATAATGCTCGAGAACGAGCTGAAGCTGGCCAGGCTTGGGGTCGTGATCATGGACGCCAACCCCGGGTTCTACCCCCGTCCCAAGACTGTTGAGGAGATTGTCGACATAGTCGTCGGGAGATGCATGGACCAAGCCGGAATCGTCCACGATATATACAGAAGATGGACTGGAGAGCACAGGGACTGAATCCGTCCGATAGCCGGCTCATGCGCTTTTAAGTCCAAATATTAGCTTTTTTTGAGGTTGCTTTTATATTGAACAAAGTGATTTACATACCATGGGAAAATTTATTCTCAAGAAAACGAAGAATGACGGATTTATGTTCAACCTCCTCGCCACTAACGGGCAGGTAATCTGCACTTCGCAGGTCTATGCATCCAAGGCGAGCGCCAAGAACGGAATCGAGTCCGTCAGGAAGAACGTCAATGCAGAGATCGAGGACCAGACCCTCGCCGAGCCCGAGTCCAAGAAGAACCCCAAGTGGGAGCTCTACAAGGACAAGGGAGACGAGTACAGGTTCAGGCTCTGCGCTTCCAACGGCGAGCCCATCCTCTCCGGACAGGGATACACCACCAAAGAGAACGCGAAGAACGGAATCGACTCCATCCGCAGGAACGCGCCCGATTCCGAGATCGTCGAAGAGCTCGAGTGATTCTACAAAGGGGTTCGGCTCCGGCCGTCCCCGCTTCTTTTTAAATGCCATCTTATTCTCTTTAGATTAACTTATAAACTAGAATCTGCAGTCCCCTTTCCGGTCTCATGGCAAGCATTTCGCAGCGCATTGAATCGTTGCCTATGACGAAGATGACCTGGACCGTGCTGCTGATCATCGGGATCGGATGGATGTTCGATGCGATGGACCAGGGCATGGTCAGCGGAGTCATCGCGGCCATAGGTACGGACTGGCAACTCTCCCTTTACGACAAGAGCTGGCTGACCAGCTCCGGAATCATCGGGATGATCATAGGGGCCGCCCTCTCCGGGAACATCGCGGACAGATGGGGGAGGCGCAAGGTCATAGTGGTCACCCTTCTCCTGTACTCCCTCGGAAGCTTCCTGAGCGGGCTCAGCACCGAGTACTGGATGCTCATCGTGTTCCGCTTCATCACCGGGTTCGGGCTCGGAGGGGAGCTCCCCGTCGCTTCCGCCATGGTCACCGAGATGTCCCCCGCACGCTACCGCGGAAGGAACGTCGTCCTGCTGGAGAGCTTCTGGGCATGGGGATGGATCGCCGCATCGCTGGTGGCATACCTTGTCATCCCCGAATTCGGATGGCGCGCGGCGTTCTTCGTGGGAGCCGTCCCCGCGCTGTTCGCCGCTGTGCTCAGACAGATGGTCCCCGAGTCCCCCAGATACCTGGAGATCGCAGGGAAGCACGACCAGGCCAACGCCATCGTCTCCGAGATGGAGAGGCAAGCCGGAGTAGAATCTATAGACGACGGACCCGAGGAGGACAACGTCGTGAAGGCCGGCTGGGTCGATTCCTTCAAGAAGCTCTGGTCCCGCAGGAACGTCAGGAGCACCGTCGTCCTCTGGGTCATCTGGTTCGGGATCAACTTCGGATACTACGGTTTCGTCCTCTGGACCCCCTCGCTGCTCATGGACAGAGGATTCGACATGGTCAAGAGCTTCGAGTTCACGCTCATCATGTGCCTGGCTCAGCTCCCCGGATACTTCAGCGCGGCGTATCTGATCGAGAGGATCGGACGCAAGCCCACCATGATCGTCTACTTCCTCGGGACCGCTCTGGCCTCCTGGCTGTTCGGGCACGCCTCCTCGGAGACGGAGGTTCTGGCCACCGGATGCCTGCTGTACTTCTTCGCCCTCGGAGCCTGGGGATGCGTCTACTCCTACACCCCCGAAGTGTACCCCACCGACATCCGCGCCTCCGGCTCCGGATGGGCTTCCGCCTTCGGACGCGTCGGAGCCGTCATAGCGCCCTGGGTCGTGCCGATCATCTACGGCATGTTCGACAAGGACGAGGGATTCGCCATAGTGTTCGCGATCCTCACCGCCGTCTTCGTCGTCGTGGCGCTCACGGTGGCGTTCATCGGGAAGGAGACCAAGGGCGCAGAGCTCGCCGACATTTCAGAATGATACAGGGGGACGGGGCCCTCCCGTCTCCCATCAAACTATAAAATACATCTGCAATACACTCCTCGTGGAAAATCAGGCAGGAGGCGGTCCGTGATGCTTTTCGACAGGCCGTCGGCGAAGAAGTTCGAGGAGATCAAGGTCGATGGGTTCGACGACCCTGTCAGCGATGCCGCGGAGATAGGTAAGACCGTCTTCCAGCGCATCGAGGGCACGGAGACCGTAAGGGTGGTGAAGCACTTCGGCACGAAGCCTTCCGTCACCATCCCCGAGGCCGTCACAGTATCCAAAGTCCCTTACTCTGTCACGGAGATCGGGGAGAACGCGTTCGCCGGGCTCTCCGAGATGACCTCCATAACCCTGCCGGATTCCATCGAATCGATCGGCGAATCCGCTTTCTCAGGATGCGTCGGGCTCACCGAGATTTACGTTCCCAGAGGCATCAAGAACATCCGCGGAAGGGCGTTCGCAGGCTGCAAAGGGATCACGAGGATCGTCATGAAGGACAGCCCCGAGACCATCGGGAAGAGCTCATTCGAAGGGTGCAGCTCGCTGAGGACGTTCGTCATAGAAAAAGGGAAAGGGAACTTCACTTCCGATACCTACGGCTCGATGTACGACGGCGAGATGAAGACGCTGATAAGGGTGCCGTACGGCATCGAGGGGACCGCCGACATACCTCCGGGAGTGGAGGAGATCTCCGACGGCGCCTTTTCAGGATGCACGGAGCTCACGTCGGTGAGGATACCTGCCAGCGTCAGGATGATCGGCGACAAGGTGTTCTCCGGTTGCAGGAAGCTGGCCCTCCTGTACGTGGATCCCCGCAACAAGCGCTACCGCTCCGACCTGCAGGGGATCCTGTACGATTCCAAGGTCACGGAGGTCATCAGGGCCCCCAACAGCATAGCAGGCGTCCTGGACGTCCCCAACACCGTCAGGACCATCCGCTCCAACGCGTTCGAAGGGTGCAGCGGGCTCGTTTCCATCTCAATCCCTGTGAGCACCAACGTAATAGGCGACTCCGCCTTCGAAGGATGCTCCAAGGTGAGGTCGATAAACTTCAGCGGAGGCGTCACCCGCATCGGGAACTGCGCCTTCATGAACTGCAGCGGGATCATTTCCGTCACCATCCCAGACAGCGTCGAGACCATAGGCGACAAGGCCTTCTACGGATGCTCGCGCCTGAACTCGGTGTCTCTGCCGATCAGCGCCAGGATAGGGGAGCAGGCGTTCCCGGTCAACAGCGACATCGTGATGGAATAAAGGAAAAATCCTTAATAGCGACCCCGATAGGGTCATCATGGATGCGAAACTTGTAGCTGGTTACATAACGTCCGGCTCGGACTTCTCCCAGCTTCCGGACGTGGCTGCCGCCGCCGGACTGGGCAGCAAGGACGTCGGAATGGTGCGCTATATCGCCAGCGCCGCCCTGGATGAGCTCAAGAGAGCGATAACTGCCGACAGCCTGTCCGAATCGAACAAGGCCGTGACGAAGATATCCGAGGAGCTGTCCATCGGCAAGGACAAGGTTGCAGGATTCGTGAACGAGATAAGAGCCGAGCTGAAGCTGGACTGCTCCGACGGCTCCATCATCAACGTCAACAACATCGGGAACAACACCTACCTCGGCATCGGAGGCCTTCTGTTCAAGCCCTCCAAAGAGCAGGCCAATCTCTTCGAACTCGTGAGATACACGGGCGAAGGAGGTGACGTGATCGTCCCCAGAAGGATCCGCTTCACCGACATAGTCTACAATGTCAAGGAGATCGAGGAGAACACGTTCAGGAACACGGATGTGAAGACTATAGTGATACCCGAGGGATACGTCTCCGTGGATGCTGGAGCCTTCGAAGGATGCTCCAAGCTGGAGAGCGTCTCTATCCCCGCCTCGCTGGAGACGATAGGCGACGGAGCGTTCAGGAAATGCGGCTCCCTGCGCAGGTTCGACGTGGCGGAGGGCAGCGAGAGCTTCTGGACGGACGAATTCGGCATCCTGTACACGAAGGACAGGAGGTCCCTCATACACGCCCCCGGAGCTCTGGAGGGCGAGGTGGAGCTCCCAGAGGAGCTGGTATTCATCCGCGACTCGGCGTTCCACGGATGCTCCAAGATTACGAAGGTGGCGATCGGCCCGAATGTCAAGAGGATCGGGAAGTCGGCGTTCAGCGGATGCTCCTCCCTCGAGGGCATCGATCTGCCCGCTTCCGTGACGGAGGTCGCCGAGTACGCTTTCAGAGGATGCTCCTCGCTGCGCTCGATCTGCGTGGATGCGGACAACCATGTGTTCGCCTCCCTAGGCGGGATACTCTACAAGAAGGACATGAAGGCCCTGGTCAGGGCCCCCGGAAGCTTCGAAGGGGACCTGGACATACCCGCTTCCGTCGAGACCATCGCCAGCGGCGCGTTCCAAGAGTGCGAGAGGATCTCCACGGTCAGGATGGGCGATTCCGTCAAGGACGTGATGAACGAGGCGTTCAAGGGATGCATCTCCCTGACATCCGTCACCTTCGGGAAGAACGTCGGGAGCATCGGCAAGTACGCCTTCATGGGATGCCTGGAGCTCGATTCAGTCGTACTGCCCGACAGCGTGAAATCGCTGGGAACCTGGGCTTTCGGAGAGTGCAAATCGCTCAGGAAAGCCTCCGTGCCCAAGGGTCTGGACATCCCGATGTCGGCTTTCCCCCAGGAGACCGAGATCGAGAAGAGATGAAACCATGGGAGGGGACCCTTCCCCTCTCGATATTTTAAAAACAGAAAGCACGATGCACCGTGCATAGCCCCCATGGGCATCCAAGGAGAATAGAGATGGACAGCAACAAACGTCCCGAATCCATGGCCCGCATCACGAGCCAGCCGATGGCCGAGAGGTTCATCGAAGACACCGTGGCAGAACTCAAGAAGCAGATAGGGGACGGAAAGGTCATCCTAGCCCTCTCCGGAGGGGTGGACTCCTCCGTCGTCGCCGCTCTGCTCATCAAGGCCGTAGGGAAGCAGCTCACCTGCATCCACGTCAACCACGGCCTCTTGAGGAAGGGAGAGCCCGAGCAGGTCGTGGCCGTGTTCCGCGACCAGATGAACGCCAATCTGGTGTACGTGGACGCCGTGGACCGCTTCCTGGACAAGCTCGTAGACGTATCAGACCCCGAGCAGAAGAGGAAGATCATCGGCGCAGAGTTCATCCGCGTCTTCGAGGAGGAGGCCAGGAAGCTCGAGGGGGTCAAGTTCCTCGCCCAGGGGACCATCTACCCCGACATCATCGAGAGCAAAGGCGTGAAGGCCCATCACAACGTCGGAGGGCTTCCCGAGGACCTCGGATTCGAGCTGTGCGAGCCCGTGAAGTTCCTGTACAAAGACGAGATCCGCGTCGTAGGAAAGGCTCTGGGGCTGCCCGACAGCATGGTCTACCGCCAGCCCTTCCCCGGACCCGGTCTCGGCGTGAGATGCACCGGAGCCATCACCAGGGACAGGCTGGAGGCCGTCAGGGAATCCGACGCCATACTCCGCGAGGAGTTCGCCAAAGCCGGACTGGAAGGGAAGGTATGGCAGTACTTCACCGTCGTGCCGGACTACAGGTCCACCGGAGTCCGCGAGGGCATCCGCAGCTGGGACTGGCCCGTCATCATACGCGCAGTGAACACCAAGGACGCCATGACCGCGACGATAGAGGAGATCCCCTACTCGCTGCTGAAGGTCATCACCGACAGGATCCTGGCCGAGGTGAAGGGAGTCAACCGCGTGCTGTACGACCTCTCGCCCAAGCCCTGCGCCACCATCGAGTGGGAATGATATTAAAAGCCTCCGGATCCGAGAGTGGGTCCGGAGGTAAGAAATCGAACAAATTTCTCCTCAAGTTATTCATCCAATCTTCATCATATTTATGTATCTATGATTGATTTGAAAATCAATAGTTGAATAGAATATCAACTATTCATTAAATAATCTGTTAAAATTTAATTCTAATTGTTTTCTTTATAAAATAAACCATAAACTATTATAAATTCAATAATCTTAATCATTATATCCAAATATAATCCAATTAATAATTATTAAAAATTAATATGTCGTCAGTAATATTATTTTGAAATACGTAATACTAAATACGCAGACAAGATTACCGGGAACGATGACAGAATCCGAGAACAACATCGCGGACACGGTCGCAGTGACCTACCGCAGGCACACCAAGAGGAAGATCGCCTTCATCGTGGTCTGTCTCGTGGCGTCGCTGATAGCCTCGATCTACTCGGCGACACTCGGCTCGTACCCTATCACGGCCGAGGACGTGTACGGAACCGTCTGGAGCGTTCTCACGGGAAACGGAGATTCCGTCGATCCCACCATAAGGCACATCGTCATCGACCTCCGCCTGCCCAGGATAGTGGCCGGATTCCTATGCGGATTCGGGCTCGCGATTAGCGGAGTCGCCATGCAGAGCATGCTGAAGAACCCCCTCGCGGACCCTTACACCATGGGCATCTCGACCGGAGCCAGCCTGGGAGCCTCTCTCGCCATCATATTCGGCATAGAGCTCCTGAACGCCGGCCTGGTCGCCAACGCGTTCCTGTTCGCATGCATCCCCGCCCTGGTGATCCTCTTCCTCAGCAGGTTCAAAGGAGCCACCCCACTGGTCATGATCCTCGTGGGAGTGGCGCTGAACTACCTGTTCTCGGCCATCGTCCAGATGGTGAGGCTCCTCGCCGATCCCGACGGCCTCAGCGACCTGTTCCGCTGGAGCGTGGGGAATCTGGATGGCGTCACGTACGAGCATTCCCTTATCATCATGCTGTTCTGCGTGATCGGGATGTTCTACTTCCAGTACGTCTCCAACCAGCTCAACATCATGGGCCTGGGAGACGAGACTGCCAAGACCATGGGGGTCGACGTCGAGAGGAAGAGGCTGATCTGCATCCTCCTGGTCACCCTGGTGGCCGCAGGGATCGTCAGCTTCACCGGAGTCATAGGATTCGTCGGGCTCGTCGCGCCTCACATCGTCAGGATACTCATCGGATCCGATGTGAAGTACCTCGTGCCTGCCGCAGGAGCCTTCGGTGCCCTTCTCCTGATCTGCTCGGACATCGTGGCGCGCGTGGTCGTCGCCCCGACGATGCTGCCTGTGGGGGTGGTCACCTCCTTCATCGGAGGGCCGCTGTTCCTGATACTGATCCTGTACAATTCGAAGGAGGAATGGGCTTGACCTCGCTGGAGTTCAAGGACCTCGTGTTCGGGTACGAGGAGAAGATCATCCTTAATGGGGTGAACCTGAAGTTCGACGAGCCGGGCCTGGTCTGCATCCTCGGCCCCAACGGAGTGGGAAAGACCACCCTGGTCAAGTGCGGGAACAAGCTCCTGAAGCCTTCCAGCGGAGAAGCCCTGCTCGACGGCAGGAACGTGTCCGAGTACGGCCTCCACGAGCTGGCCAGGAAGATGGCCTTCGTCTCGGCCACTTCGACAGCCACCTTCTCGATGACCGTGACCGAAGCCATCCTCATGGGAAGGCATCCGCGCTCCGGCTGGACCACCACCGACGAGGACCTGAGGAAGGTCTCGGAATCCATCAAGCTCCTCGGACTTGAGGAGTTCATGGACCGCGACTTCCGCAAGCTCAGCGCGGGACAGGCACAGAGGGTGAAGATCGCCAGGGGCCTGGTCCAGGAGCCGGAGATCCTGATCCTGGACGAGCCCACATCCAATCTGGACGTGAAGTACCAGATGGACGTGATGAAATTCCTGAAGACCTACGCCAAGACTGCTGGAATCCTGGTCCTGATGGTCTGCCACGACCTGAACATCACCGCGGCATACGCCGACCGCGTCGTCCTGATGTACGAAGGCAACGTCTTCGCAGACGGCGACCCGAAGCAAGTGCTCACCGAGGACAACATCGAAACCGTTTACAAAGTCAAAGCGAGGGTCATAGACGTGATGGGCGCCCCGCACATCATCCTGATACCCCAATACGATGAGTGATCACAATGGACAACAAGATCATCGCAATACTTCTGGTCGCCATCGTCGTCATAGCCGGAGTCGCGGCGTACGCGCTGATGAGCAACGGCGGCAACGACGACAAGAAGGAAGACACGCCGACATCCGACCCTGGAAAGCGCATCGGAGAGGACATGACCAAGAAGCTCCCCTCGTCCTCCTCCAGGCTCTGGGTCTTCGGGAACGCGAACGAAGACGACCGCATTGACTCCGCCGATGTGACCTACATCCAGGGCGTCATCTCCGGCAAGAACAAGACCACCGTGCTCTGCGACACCAACGCCGACGGAAAGATCGATTCCGCGGACGTAGACTACCTCAGGAGCATCATCGATGCTGGAAAGGATACCAAGCTCGACGTGTACTACATCGACGACTACACGACCATTCAGAAGGTCTCCTGGCCCGTCAGGACCATCGCCATCAGCTACTGCAGCGGGGTCTACACAACCGAAGCCACCGGACTCATGGACAAGGTCGCCATGGTCAACGACGAGATCAAGAACAACAACTGGCTCTACCTGAACTCCAGGTTCCAGACAGTTCCCTCCTCAGGTTCCGTCAGCTCCCCCGACTGGGAAGCCATAATCAAGGCGAAGGTCGATGTGTACGTCCCCGGATACTTCGCCTCGGAAGCCGACAAGATCGCCCGCGAGCAGCTCCAGGGCATAGATGTCATGTTCAAGCACACCTGCGACGGGGACGGCATCGCCAACATCAACATCGACAGGTCCATCCTGATGTACGGATACCTCCTCCAAGGGGACATGGACCAGACCTACAGGTATCTGGCCTGGCATGACGACTGCCTCTCCAAGATGAAGAGCGCCGCGGCCACCCTGACGGAGAAGCAGAACCTCGTCATGACCAGGAACTTCATCGCCACCGGAACGTCCACCTACAGCATCACCGGAGGCGACAACACCAACCTCTACCACGCGACCTGGGCCGGCGTCAACTGTCCCACCCGCACCATGGACCTCACCCCCAACCTGTACAACAGCCTAACGATGGAGCAGATCGAGACCGTGCTCATGAATAGCGCCAACCCCTCGAACAACACAGTGTACTTCATCGTGAACGAGCACGACGGGCTCAGGAACTCCAAGGACCTGGACGTCGGAGTCCCCGGCTGGGCGGAGGTCCTGAAGAACCGCCCCGAGACCATCCACTACCTCGGAATGGCCCGCGAAGGCGGAAACAGCCCGTTCTATATCGTCGAGATGGCGTTCTACCAGGACGTCCTCTATCCTGGCATCAACAACGGAGTCGATTACAGGGAGATGATGGACTACTTCATCCAGAACTTCACCGACCAGACCGAGAACTACAACAAGTACTTCAAGATCGAGAACTTCTTCAAGGATTTCGGAGTGCTTTGAGACCTTCCAAGGGCGGAACCCCCGCCCACCTTTTATCTATCGAAGGGCATGGCCTGTCATGAAGATGTACCAGGTCGACGCCTTCACCGACCGGCCTTTCTCTGGTAATCCCGCAGCCGTCTGCATCCTGGAACGCTGGCTCCCGGACGAAATCATGCTGAAGCTGGCCATTGAGAACAACCTCTCCGAGACCGCCTTCGCCGTCGGATCCGGCGGAAGGTACGACCTGAGATGGTTCACGCCCGGAGGAGAGGTGGACCTCTGCGGGCACGCCACCCTCGCCGCTGGATTCGTGATCCTGAACCTCGTGAAGCCCTAGGAGGACATGGCGGAGTTCCAGACCCTCAGCGGGAGGCTGACCGTGGAGAGGGATGGAGACATGTACACCATGGACTTCCCGCTAATCGAGACAAAGCCCTACGACGCTCCTGAAGCGATAGGCGAAGCGATAGGATGCGAACCCATGGAAGTCGCTATCGGATACAGAGACCCTATAGTCTTACTCGAGAGAGCCGAGGACGTCATCGGTCTGAAACCGGACATGGGGAAGGTGAAGCGGATTCCCGACGGCGAAGGATTGTTCGTCACCGCGCCCGGTTACGACGAATTCGACTTCGTATCCAGAGCGTTCTGGCCCAAGATCAGGATAGACGAGGATCCGGTCTGCGGCTCCATGCACTGCAGCCTGGCCGACTTCTGGAGGAAGAGGCTGGGGAAGGACAGGATGGTAGCTCGTCAGGTCTCAGAGCGTGGTGGCACTATAGTGATACAGATAGAAGGGGACAGAGTGAAGCTTTCAGGGAAGGCGGTGATGTTCGCGACCTTCGAGATCGAGGATTCGATTCTAGAATAAGACTACGGTGATAAAAAGACGGGGAAATCCCCGTCGGATTATTTCATTCGAGATCTTCTACGACCTCGGCCTCGGGTGCGTTCCTGCGAATGGAATCGATTCCGTTGAGGGCGCTGTCCTTCCTGACATATCCCTCGCTGGCAGCGATGTTCTCCCCGTTCGAGGCGCACAGCCTGAACCTGTACTCGCCGGCCTTGTCGACGTAGACCTCCCACTTGGGATATTTGACCTTCTCGTATCCTTCCACGGTCTGGTCCTCGATCTTGGAATCGACGTTCTTCCTGACGGATTCGATTCCGTTCTTGGCGCTAGCCAGAGCCTTGTACATCTCCGACTTGCAAATCACCTGTCCGTTCCCCGCGAGCAGGTTGAAGTAGAACTGCTCGTCCTTCGATTTCTTGATAACGAACTTTCCCATGGTTATCGTAATCGTATCCTATTGGGTAGTTAAAGCATATACCTTGTTTTTCCATTTTTTACATAAGTTTTATACAAAAGTAAGTTTAATTGTTAACTAAACTATAACAAGCCTGATTTTTACAGAAAGTCGTGTAACGTTAATATACCAGAAGAATCACACTTTCGGTCAGGTGTCCGAACCAGTCAAATAACCGCGGGCTCTGGTTCTGAACATGAAGTGTCCAGTATGCGGCCGGGACTCCGGCCTGAACCCGTTCTCGATATGCCAGTTCTGCGGGAACGCTCTGGAGCTCGACCCTCCTTCGAAGAGTCCCTCCGAGAAGATCCGCAAGAACCCTGCCAACCGATGAACTGAATGGCGCTGGGGCCTGGATGGACCCTATCCTGCATCCGAATGAAGGGATTCTGTCTACCTACAACAACAATGCGGCGACAGATACCGGAGAGTCTTCAACGGCGAGGCAAGAACAACCTCAGCTAGGTCCTAAAGGGTGAGAACAAGGTGACCGAGAGACGAACCCCTAATGATGCAGAATGAGATTTACCGAACACGGTTGCAGGAACGGGATTGTTCAAGATGTGAACCTAGCGGCGCGTTCCATCGTCCGATCATTCGATTCAGAAATGCGCCACCGTTCAACTATGGCATCCCGGTCGCTGAAACCAGGACTGGGAATTCAAATCTTAAAGCTCGAAGAACATCTCGGACCTGTCCCTCTTCTTCGAATGCCATCCTAGCGGCTTGGATTCGGGGGAGATATGGCCTATTTGTAGCAACGCCACCAATTCCGTTCCCTTCATCTCAGGAAACAGGGCATCCTGAAGACTGCTGTCGAAATCGCTCACCCACACCGCCCCTAGGCCGATGTCCTCCGTCATCAACCATGCCTGCATGGTGGCCGCCGCGGCGTCGATGACGCAATGGTCGCAGCCGTCGCTCTTCCTCACGAATCCCTCTCCCGGGACGGCGCATACGGCTATCGTGAGGGGCGCATCGTAATGGAACTTAGTGATTCTCTTCACGTCTTCCAGACGTTCCCTGCTTCTTATGGTCCATATCCTCAGAGGCTGCTTATTCTGTCCGGTGGGGGATATGTATATCGAATCCAGGATCTTCCTGATGTCCTCATCCGATACCTGTTCGTCCGTGAACTTCCTTACCGAATAGCGTTCCCTGACCAGCTTTTCGAATTCCATAGGGTGCAGTAGCGATGAATGAGTTGATAATAATAGTGAAGCGAGAAACTATGTTCCTGAGGTTCAACACCCCTGACTTATATATACTATAATTCGCCATCAGAATGAAAAGACCGCATATCCTGAATTTGACTAACTTAGGTCAAACATCCAATATTCAATCTGTAAGGCCGCCATCCGTTTCGAATTCGTCCTCGTCCTCGTTGTCTTCCGTATATCCCAAATCTTCCTCGTCCTCTGTGAACTCCATCTCGTCCAGATTGACAGAACCATAACCAGACTCTTCTTTCCTCTCTTTGGGATCCACCAGCAAATCGAACTCTTCCTCGGGGAGGACTGTGAAAAAGAGCTCGTCTATATCTACTGCCTTGCCGCTTACGGCTCTGGAAGGATCGACGCCATCCTCGCCGTACGTGAACTGGATCACCTCTCCGATGGAGTTTCTAACGGTTCCATCTTCGGAAAGCCGGAGGTCCCCCATAGCAGAGACCAGTTTCCTCTGCATGTAGCCAGACCTAGAAAATCTGATCATCTTGTCGACTCCGTCCGCCCTCTCCCCCATGGCATGGAAGAAGAACTCTGTCGGAGACAGCCCGGATTTGAAGGAACTGGTACAGAAGCCTCTGGCACAAGCCCCTAGATCGTATCTTTCGAAATGAGGGAGTACCCTTCCGTAATACCCTCTGGAAGGCCTCTGCGCACGGACCAGTTGTTGGCCGAGACAACATGCCATCTGTGACATGTTCTTAATAGACCCGCGAGCCCCGGATTTCGCCATTATCACGACTGGGTTGTCCTCCCCAAGAGCCTCTTCAGCAATCTTCCCTGCATTATCACAAGCATCTCCAAGAATTTTCCTGACGGCAGACTCGGTGGTCCTTCTCATGAAACTCTCTGAAATGGCCCTTAAGCTTCCTCCATAATGCGATTCAAGTATCCAGTCCACCGATTCAATGGAATCCTGCACACTGGCTGAAATCTGATTGCTGGTTTCCTCGTCCAAATCCATGTCGCTGATGCCAACACTGAACCCGAAGGTCATGAGAGCGCCTAGAGATAGCCTAGTGACCTGATCAATGAACCTCGATGCACGGGACATACCGTAGCCATGGGCTATGCGTCCAAGAATTTCGCCTTCGTCGTTCCCAATACCCATTGAATCGATGGTCCCGCACTCCAGAACCCCGTTTTGGATTCTGACATAGGCATCGAATGGACAGCCCTCCCTGCTGCATCCTTCTTCGCAACGACGGCAAATCCTAGCTCTGAATGTGGCGTTGAAGTCCTCAGGCAGGATGGTAGAGAACAGCTGCCGCCCAGTCCAGAACGGAAGCCCGCGCTCGTCGATGCCAGCGGGTCCAGGAATCTCTATCGATATGTCTCCACAATCCGTCATGGAGCCATGATGCCTATCGTCTGGAGATGTCTTCATCTTCGTGTAGCTTCTCTCCGGAAGCCGGAATAGTATATCCGATGTCTGGAAGAAATCGAAACGAGGGTTGTTATGAGTGAGGAAATAGATTCCGGAGATGTAGTCATGTATGCCCCCAATTATTGGCCCTCCGTACCTGGGGGACAGGATGTTCTCCTGGACCTGCATGAGAATACGAGCCTCGACGCGAGCCTCATAGGACTGAAGGACGTGGATTACCATCTCGTCCCCGTCGAAGTCCGCACCATAAGGCGGACATACGGCAGGATTGAGCCTGAATGTGCTTCCATTAACGACTCTTACCCGATGGGCCATCAAAGACATTCTATGCAACGAGGGTGCTCTGTTGAACAGGACGACGTCGCCCTCCATCAGCTGCCTCTCGACAACATATCCTATGTCTACCCTTTCGGCGACCTCGAATGCGTTCCTCTCGGTGACCCTGATCCTCCTTCCGTCAGTACGGATGATATATCTGGCTGAAGGTCTGTAAGGGAAAGAGAGCGAATCGTTGATAACACCCCTCCTGATAATCTTCCTGACCTGATCGATGTTCCATGTATTCACATGAATGGGGATCGTGAGCTCCCTAGCCGCAAATATGGGCACTCCGACGTCGTTGATCGACAGGAGGGGGTCGGGCGAGATGACGGTACGCGCGGAGAAGTTCACACGCTTACCGGACAGGTTGGATCTGAAACGTCCCTCCTTTCCCTTGAGCCTCTGGACGAGGGTCTTCAGAGGACGGCCGGACCTGTGCCTCGCCGGAGGGATCCCAGAGGCCTGGTTGTCGAAGTAGGTGGTGACGTGATACTGGAGCAGCTCCCAGAGGTCCTCAACGATCAGCTGGGGAGCTCCCGCGTCGCGGTTCTCTCCGAGCCTCTGGTTGATCTTGAGGACATCGACAAGCTTGTGGGTCAGATCGTCCTCGGATCTACCCCCATAATCATTGGATGCAGTTGGCCTCGCTGTCACAGGAGGAACGGGAAGTACTGTGATGACCATCCATTCAGGTCTGCAACACTCAGGATCGATACCCAATGTCCTGAGATCCTCATCGGTAATCATCTCGAGCCTCCGACGGACCTCTCTTGGCGTCAACTTAATGCCTTCCAGAGCCTTCGTATTAACAGCCCTGTAGCCAGTTACAGAGCTTCTGCCGTTATCCAGCCTGAATGTAGTAGGTTTATCCAGTTTTATCTTAACCTGCTTTGCACCGCACCATGGACATACCGAGTGATCAATGGCTTCTGCCACAACCTCTTTGCGAAGGTTATTAACGGATATCACATCCATACCAAGGTGCGATATCGTATCCCTATGACGTTCTATATGCTTTTCAGAAAGCATCAACCTGCCACACCGATGGCAAGTTGAATCGAGCAACATCTTGATTTCCTTGATGTACCCCACATGTATTACAGGCGCAGCAAGTTCTATGTGGCCGAAATGACCGGGGCATTCGCCCGATTTGAATCCACAGGTCTTACAGCGGAAACCGGGCTCGATAACGCCCATATGGGGATCCATGAGGCCCTTGGGTATGAGGTGATTATCGTCATCATATGTATCCGGAGTTATGACCTCGACCATGGACATCTTCCTGATTTCATCAGGAGATAGACAAGAGAACCTTATCGAGCCAATCTTCTTTGTGACGTCATCATCCATATATGCCCATCTAATCACTGAACAGAACCTCCTTCGCAAGATTCACTCTACATCTAGATTCTGGAGCATTCTTCGAATCGTATAGCGGTAGCGCAATCATCCCACTTTACCTTTTTGAATCTGATGATACATCGTTCCGAAGCCAAAAATATCTTGAGAAAAACAAACGATTCCGTCCATTTGACGTTTGTCTAGGTCCTATAATTATCGTTCTATACCTCCTTCGCAATCCTCTACCTATGGTCAGCAACGAAAGAACCCCTTCGATCGTCGGATGGCTACTCGACGGCCCCGTCAAGGACGACGAGGCGTACGATCGCCTCCGCGCCCGCATCGACAAGGGATGGGGCATCCCGGGATCAGACGACGAAGCCAGAGGATATCTCGAGGAGCTCGCCCTGGGAGGCGACGCGGACGCCTGCCTCCTACTGGGGCTGATGCTGGAGAACGGGGTCGGCGCCCCGGAGTCGTTGCAGGACGCCCTCGGCTGGTACCAAAGAGCGGCAGACGCCGGAGACCCTCTCTCCGCCGAGAGGGCCGGCGAGGTCTGCTTCGAGCTCGGTCTCTCACTAGGCACCGAGAAGAAGAAAGCCTTCTGGAAGACCGGCTCCAGCTACGGGAACGCCGACTGCGTCCGCGGCCTGGGATGGCTGTGCGAGTCCGAAGGCACCGAGAAGAGCCTCGCCGAGGCCGTGAAGCTGTACATGAGGGGCGTCTCCATGGGGGACAGCAAGTCTGTCAGATGCATCGGGAACCTCTACGAGAGAGGCCTGGGCCTCCCTCAATCCTACGAGAAGGCCGCCGAATGGTACGGAAGGTCCGCCGACATGGGTTATTCTGAGGCGCAATGCGACCTGGGATACCTCTACGACAAGGGCCTCGGCATCGAGCAGGACCGCGGAAAGGCGGCAAGGCTGTACAGGATGTCCGCTGACCAGGGCTGCGCCCGGGCCATCAACAACCTCGGCCTCCTGTATGCGACAGGGAACGGGGTGGACGAGGACAAGACGCGCGCCTTCGAGTGCTTCTCCGAAGCGGCGAAGATGGGCGACGTGGACGCAGCGAACAACTTGGGATACGCGTACGAGCACGCCCTGGGCGTGGAGCGCGACTACAACAAGGCACTCATGTGGTACTCCATGGCCGCCGACCTCGGGGAGATGCACGCCCAATGCAACCTCGCGTCGATGTACCGGAATGGCCGGGGCGTGGAAAAGGACTACAGGAAGGCCTTCGAGCTGTACTCGGAGTCGGCCGCCCAGGGGCACGTCGTGGCTGAGTACTACCTCGGAGAGATGTACGAGAGCGGGGACGGCGTGGAACAGGACTACAGGAAGGCGATAGAATGGTACATGAGGGCCGCCGAGCACGGCGACGAGGACGCCCAGAACTCCGTAGGGACCCTCTACCAGAACGGCCATGGCGTCCCCAAGTCGTACGAGGCAGCGGCGAAATGGTACCGGAAGGCGGCGGAGAACGGCAGCTCGGACGCGGCATACAACCTCGGGAGGCTGTACGAGACCGGCCGCGGGGTGCAGTTGTCCGACGAGGACGCGTTCATATGGTATCTCAAGGCCGCGGAGCAGGGGGACGCCGACGCCCAGAACAACGTCGGCATCATGTTCGAGAACGGGAGGGGCACGGAGCGGTCCGAGAAGAAGGCCGTCGAATGGTACAGGAAGGCGGCGGAGCAGGGGCTCGCGACTGCGCAGTACAACATGGGCGTCGTGTGCGAGAACGGGATCGGAGTCCCCGTCTCGTACGAGAAGGCATTCGGATGGTTCCTCAAGGCCGCGGAGCAAGGGGACGCCAGCGCCCAGTGCAGCCTGGGAATCCTGTACGAGACCGGGGAAGGGGTCGAGCAGTCCTATGAGAAGGCCACCGGATGGTACAGGAAGAGCGCGGAGAACGGGGACCCGGAGGCGATGTTCCATCTTGGCCTGCTGCATCTGGACGGCCTGGGCGTCCCGGCGTCCGACGAGGAGGCCTTCAAACTGTTCCTTGAATCCGCGGAGGACGGATGCGACAGGGCGCAGAACAACGTCGGGTACATGTACGAGCACGGCCAGGGCGTCGGCCAGGACATCGGGAAGGCCTTCGAGTGGTACTCCAAGGCAGCCAACCAGGGCCACATGCTCGCCCAGCACAGCCTCGGACGCCTGTACGAGGAGGGGAAGGGCGTGGAGAAATCCCCGGAGAAGGCTCTGGAATGGTACAAGAGGTCCCTCGAGAGCGGGAACGAGGAGGCCGAAGAGGACGTCGAGAGACTGCGGTCCGAGCTCTCCGGACGAGCGTCCTTCCAATAACGCCGGTCGCCATGAGCCGGCGAAGCTTTATCTTTCAACTGATGCTAATATTGTACGGAACAGACGACCCGATCCGTGCGGCGTACGCCGTTGCCATCGGACGATCTGCCGAGGTTTTACGATGAAAAGAGAGAACATAGCGATCCTTGTCGCCTGCGCAGTGGCGATACTGGCCATACTGGCCTGCCTGTTCATAACGCAAGGCGACAGGCAGGACAAAGGCGACGGACAGAGCGAGAAGCTCGAGTTCGTGCCCGTGACCGTAGGGGCGTACAACATGTCGAGCATCTCCTACGACCTGAACGACCCCCACTACTATGACGATTCGAAGCCCGCCTCCTACTACAAGACAGGCGACTTCAGGTTCCTAACGGTCAAGGGGGAGCCGGAGGTGCTCTACGCCACCTTCGACACCTTCGCCGACCTGTTCAAGAACGACTACGTGGAAGGATATTCCGGTGCCGTGGCCAGCTCCGGCAACACCGTCACCTGGACCATCAAGGACAAGGACGGGAAGGAGGTGTACCACGTCACCGCGGACATCGACAAACAGGAGTTCAGAGGCCACGGCGACCCTTACTCCGCCCTCAAGCACCCCGAAGGCAAGAACACCCTCATGGAGAATGTCAGCCTGAGTATCGTCGAGGTGCAGAACGCAGGCAAGGAGTACGTTTACTCGTTCAAGTGCTACGGACTGGGACCCTTCATGCACGAAGGAAAGGCCTACCTGCCCATCGGCCTCATGTCCATGCACGTCCAGCACGACATCGAGCGCTCGTTCGTCTACTCCTCCAAGGAAGGAATGCTGTTCGAATACGCTAAATCGGAGCAGTTGGAGTCGGCCTTCAACTACGGGACGTACGGCGAGAACGCGACCATATCGAAGATCATCAACGACTCCATGGAACAGTACAGGCAACACCAGCAGGAAGGCGACACACAAGCCGATAACGTGCTCCCGGTCTACATGAGGGAGCACACGAAGAGGCTGTTCATCTGGACCATCGACAACTACTACGGCCTCAGAGGGGTCCTGGGATACAAGGACATGAGCGACTACGTGGACAACACCTCCTACGAGAGCCTGTTCCTCTCCGCCAGCGGCTCCGAACGCACCAAGGCGTACAGCACCATCCTGTCCCTCCTGAACGACGGGCACACATCGTTCAGCGGGTCACGGTTCCTGAATGAGAGCGGCACGTTCTCGGTCACCGGCTACCCCCAGACCCTTATCCAGGACCGCTTGGCGTTCAACCAACTGATGAGCCCGATAAGAGAGAAGGAGATACTGAAGAACGGAGAGAAGGCGGAGCAGACGGACGTCAGGTACAGCTCCGACGGGAAGACCGCATACTTCTCGTTCGACGAGTTCATGATCAGCTACTACTACAACGAAACTCCCGCCGAGTCCGACTACTACCATGACACGTTCCACATCCTGGTGAAGAACCTGAAGGAGATCAAGAACAAGGGCGGCGTCGAGAGGGTCGTCATCGACGACACCCTGAACGGCGGCGGATACGTTCTAGTCATGGGAAAGATCCTGGCACTCATGTCCAAGGACAACAGATCGTCGATATACCTGAAGAACGAGAACAGCGGAGTCGTGACCAAGTATTCCTACCGCGTCGACATCAACGGCGACGGCGTGTACGACACCGAGGACTGTTTCGGACAGCACTTCAAGTTCTACATAGTCACCAGCCCCTACTCGTTCTCATGCGGAAACGCGCTGCCGTACTATGCAGTGACGAGCGGGATCGCCGAGACGATAGGAACCAGAACGGGCGGAGGAGAATGCACGGTCGACTACCTCACCTTCCCTTTCGGCCAGACCATCGGACACTCGTCGTCCCACCATGTCGGAACATACGACGAGGCGACCGGAGAGTTCTTCGGAGTGGAGGCCGGCGTGAATCCCCAAGTGATGCCGACTGTCAACGTGTACGACGTGGACGAGGTCTCCAAGGCCCTGATCAAATACGAGAACCGCAACAAGAGCTGACCGGGTCTCCGGCTCAGCCAAGGGGCGAAAGCCCCACACTTAACTTTTAGACATCAAGAACGGTCTTCTCAAGGACACCTGGACGATGCCATAGCCCCCGCCGCGAGGGTCACTCTCCTACCCGTTCGCTGGACCGGTGGGATCTTCCCGACGAGGTATGCGTAGTCGTACTCCCCGCCGTCGTGGATGCGATGGACGACCGCTGCTACACTCATGCCGTGCTTCTCGTAGAAGCGGACCGCGCGGAGGTTGTCGGCATTGGAGTGGGTGGCTATGATGTCGCATCCCTGCTCCCTTCCGTACCGGAAAGCGAACTCCATGAGCCTGCCTCCGAGCCCTTTCCCCTGGACCTCCCTCGCGATGTAGAGCTTGTCGAGATAGAGCACCCCGTTCTCCTCCTTCTTCAACGCAATCAGGCCGAGGTCCTTGCCGCCTTCGGCATGCATGAAGTATCTTACACCGGACGCATGCTTGCGCTTCAGTGGCTCCACGGTGTTCCATCTGTCGAATATCGCCCTCGCGGCCTCCGGCCCGTTGGTGACCTTGTCGCCGTAGGTCTCCATGAACAGAGGCTCGATGAACCTCGATACCCTCTCCAGCTGATCCGCGCCCAGCGTCTGAAGCTCCATGCCGCCGATATCTCCGGACGGCCATAAATCCGATGCGGTCGAGCCTCGATGCAGGCCCGCGGATGATGCGCCAGACATCCCTTGATTCACTTCAGAATGTCCCTAGCCGCCAGCGCGAGGCATGCCAGGAACACTGCCGCTCGTATAGGAGATAACACTATTCCTAAGGACCCCTCTCCAGAGGCTCTCCGGATATTTCCTGTCTTGGACGGCACATCTATCGAAACGGGGCCGCTCATTCCTGGCCGTCCTCGAGCTCCTTAAACTTCCTCGCCATCGTGGGGTTGTTCCTGGTCAGCTTTTTTATCGTCAGGTCCTGGGCCTTGTCGTTGGCCAGCCTGAGCTGCCTCTCGGACTTCAAGAGATTGTCCTTAACCTTCTGCAGATGGTCGATGGTCTTGTCTATCTCGTCGATAGCAGTGGAGAACTTCTCGCTCGCGATGCGGTAGTTGTTCGAGAAGGCGTCCTTGAAGCTGTTCATCCTCTCCTCGAAGTTGGTGACGTCCAGGTTCTGGTTCCTCGCCTCGATCAGCTCCCGCTTGTACTCCAGGGAGCTTCTGGACGCGTTCCTCAGGAGAGTTATCATCGGGATGAAGAACTGGGGCCTGATCACGTACATCTTTGGATACCTGTGCGAGACGTCCACGATCCCTGTGTTGTACAGCTCGCTGTCCGGCTCCAGCATGCTCACGAGGACGGCGTACTCGCAACCCTTCTCGTTGCGGTCCTTGTCGAGCTCCTTGAAGAAGTCCTCGTTGCGGTGCTTGGTGGCGGTCTGGTCGGCCTCGTTCTTCATCTCGAACATTATGCTGACGAACTCCACGCCTTCCGCGGCCTCCCTGTATATGTAGTCTCCCTTGGAGCCGGATCCAGAGACCTCGTTGTCCTTCTCGAAGTAGGCGCCCTGGAACCCGGTGGGGCGGAGCTTGTTGAACTCGTTCTCGCAGAAGCGCTCGAGGGACTCACCGATCATCTTGGTGCTCTGCCTGGCTTTGAAGTCCTTGTAGAACTGGACCTCCTCATCCTTCGCCTTGAGCTGGGCGGCGTACGAGGCCTTCAGGCTCTCCTGCTCCATCTTCTTGGCGGCCTCAGCCTGCTCCATCTTGGACTTCAGGTCGGAGATCTCCCTGTCTTTGGAGCTGATCTCCTCTATCTTCCTGTTCTCGGCCTCGGTGAGCGCTAGACTCTTCTCGACGTCCCATCTGGATTGGGCGGACCTCAGCTCGGCGATCTCAGCGTCCTTGGCTTCCTCGGCCGCCTTCACAGCCATGCTCTTCTCCAGGTCGAACTTCCCTATCCGCGCCTTCAGTTCGGCGATCTCAGCGTCCTTCTGAGAGATCGTGCCGTCCTTGGCCTCCTCGGCGGTTCTGACAGCAGCGCTCTTCTCCAGCTCGAACATGCCGATGCGCCCCCTTAGCTCAATAATCTCGGCATCCTTGGAGCTAATCTCGCCGGTCAGCCTCTCCCGAAGCTTTGTAAGGCTCTCAGTATAGGCCTTGTCACTGTCCGCCTTGACGAGGGCGATGGCGTCCTTCTTCTCCTTCTCGAAGTGCTGAACGCGAAAGGCCATCTCCTTGGAGAACTCGGCATCGCGGACCTGGCTGACTATCTTCCCGTAATCCGATTCGTCGATCTGGAAGCATGTGTTGCAGTTGGGGCATCTTATCTCCGCCATAAGGACAAGTATGGCGTTCTGGAGATATGAACCCATACTCGGATCGGCATAGCATTCCATGTCGTCTGCCGATGCCACTCTGATGCGAGCCCTTCTCCGGCGAGGAGACGCTGACGGCGGGCCGAGACGTCAGGAGCCCCTGGCTCCGCGGCTCCTCCTGACCATGTAGGCTACCGCTATGGCCGAAAGGACCACGATTGCCGCCGCCAGACAGATGGGGATCAGATTCGACTCGGAACCCTTCTCCGGCGCCTTCTCCGACACATAGTAGGTGGAATAGGACGGCAGGTACGCTTCGATGTACATCCTGTCATCGTCTTCGATGACGTAATGGCCTGCCACTTTCACTGGGATGCCGTCGACCACATGGAACAGCATCGTGTCCTCGCTCTTCACCGGGAACATAACCTGGGTCCCGCGTCCGCCGTGATGTCATATGCGCGATAGCCGTCGTATACAGTCTCTGAGACGGATGCGGCCACGCGCCCGCCGGCCTCCATGTACGGATCGATGACGAATATCAGCCCGGAAGGCGTCTGCACGGATACCCTCTGCCCGGATCCGGCACCTGGTTGCCACGTCGTCAGAGAGAAAGACCTCGGTCCGGACCCTCGAGCGCTGGTAAGCCGGGCGGGAAGGGTCATGAGACCTGCGTGGTGCTTCCGGCCAGGACGCAAACTCGCTCCCGACTTCGATGCGTATATGCGGCAGGCGGCGCCCCCCTCATGGGATTTCAAGCAGCCGCCTGCCTTATAGACAAAGCGTTTATGGCATCGCCGATGCCGCGTCAGCTGTTCCAGTCGATTCCCTTGTACCTCTCATCGTACGTGCCTATGTTTCCGCTCAAATCGACGTTATCTCCCCCGTCGACCGTCGCCTCCCCGTTCCCGATGGACCTGATGATGAAGATCGGATCTGAGTTCTCATGGGACGTGTCGGCGCCGATGTGAGAGGTCCTGATCACCTGCAGATTCTCCGTAGAAATGCGGGCGTCGCTGACGAACGCGGTGCTTCCGGAGAATGATCGAGCAGCTCACATGCGGAGACCGTATCTTCTGGCCAGCGCTTCTGCCCTGATCTGCGCCAACCCCTTTATCCGTCCGCAGGCCCCGTGCAGATACAGGACCAGGCCGCAGAAATCTTCGAGATGCTCCTCGGTGAGCGCGAACGGATCGTCCAGGTCCTGCTCCAAAAGGCTGAGGGCGAAGTCGTCGGAGAGATGCAGGGCCACAGGATACTTCCATTCTCCGTCGTCGTCCGGCCCCCTGAGCGTGACCTCGATGTGCCCGGGAAGGCAGTAGAGGGCGAGATGCATCGACAGCGCGTCGTCCACTTCTATCAAGATGTCGTCAAAGCATCCTGGATCGATCAGAACCTTCATGCTTCCCGAAAGGCTCTCCATCAGAACCCTGTAGACCTTCTCCATGTCTATTCTGGGGCTATTGCTGTACGACCATGGGCATTCGCTAAGCAAGAGGTCCGCGAACTGCTTCAGAGCGGAGCGGACGTATCTCCCGTCCGACAGGAACCTTTCGGCGCTGTCGCCCTTGCCTTCGTCCATGCAGAGGCGGATGTAGATGTCGAGCTTCTCCACAGCCCGCCCAAGAGCCTCAGACTCCTCGGTGGGGCTCAGTTCGAAACCTTGCTGCATGGCATCCTCCTCCCTAACTCGATATCTGTGCACGAATTAAACGTTCCCGGAGTCCTTAGGCAGGATCGCCCGCTCGCCTCATCCTGAACCTCTTGGCCCTCTCCGATAGGCTGACGAGCTCCTCATGGGACAGCTCCGGCAGGCGCTCCAGCTCGTCCAGGAACTCCGTGGCGCTCTCGTGGGCCCTCAGCTTCATGATCTCCACGTAGAACCCTGCGATCACACCGGTGAATATGGCGACGACGGCTATGGAATAGATCGACAGGATGACCGTCAGGATCCTCCCTATGTCCGAGTCCACCAGGATGTCGCCGTATCCTATCGTCGTCGCCGTCTCGAAGGTGAACCATAGAGCGTCGGACAGGTCATTTATGTCGGGATCGAACATCCAAATGACCAGGGAAAACACTACATAGACGACGAGATACATCAGCAGAATGAGATGGAAGTTGATCGATAGAAGGCTCTTCAGGAGCATGCGTCCCTGCCTGACCGGCGTGCTTAGCAAACTCGTGGCCATAGCATGTCATGGACGCTGTGGCAGATAACGATGGCGGTAGGGGCACGCGCGAGTCGGTAGGAAGGGGAGGAGGATGTCCAAAGGGGGACCCTCCCGACCCCTGTTGGATAGGATCAGAACAGCGTCATAGCGTACGTCATAGCGGCGGCCTGCTGCTCCTCGTCCTCGATCTTCTCTATCCAGGACACGCAGAAGTCCTTCACCTCGTCCGGCTGCTCCTTCTCCTCGCCGAAGAAGAATCCCGGACTGTACGAGTCCCCATACTGGAAACCGCTGATTATCTGCTCCCACAGAGAGGAATAGCTGGTGAACTTCTCGTTGCCGTACAGCGCCGAGAGGATCTTCCCGGCTCCGTCCAACTTGCCGGTCCTGATAAGATAGCTGATGACATATTCCGCGCCGGAGTACTCGGTTACAGGGGATTTCCTGAAGAGGACGTCCACGAGGAAGTCGTTGTCGGCGAACTTCTCGGCAACCTGTCCGAAGCCCTCGTTCTTGAGCAGGTCGTTCTCCAACGTGGTGACTAGGAAGTATCCCATTCCGTCGAAGGGGAACTCGTCGCCGTCCATCTCCTGCGAAAGCTCGGACATGTTGTCCCTAATGCTCCTCTCCCAGACGTCCAGCCCCGTTTCGGGATTGACCTCCATCAGCTGCGTGATGGCAGATTGCAAAGGCCCTTTGTTCTTCATGATGTTCTTCGACAAAATAGCATAGTTTTTCAGTAGAATCTCTTCTTTGTTCATCAGAACCACTCCTGATGATATAATCGCATGAAAGGATTATTACACTTGTGACGGCACGGACCGATGCTGATCGTCCAGATCCGGACTGCTCCCGGATCTACAGAGGCGTATCACCACAGGTCCCCCTCGCAGCTATCTTGAGACTTTCCTCGAAGTCCGACGACGATGTGGGATGACATCGTGATGGAAGACTGCTGTTATGATATGAGGGTCGGCCTGCCCTGCAGGATGACATGAGCTGTCGCGAATGATGGACTGTAGTCTGCGGTCGTCGCTCGGGATCCGGGTCCTCCTCCTTCCAGTCGGGATCCAGCCTCAGGATGGCCTTCCTGGCGTCCTCAATCCCCCATTCGGCGGAATCGGCGTACAGCTCCTTCGCCTTGTCGATGGCCCGCGGGACTCCCTTTCCCTCCTCATACAGGCGCCCAAGATGGTACGTCGCGAGCGTGTCCCTCTGTTCAGACGCTTTCGCATACCATTCCGCGGCCTTCTCGTAGGACTGCTCGGTCCCTCTCCCATGCTCGAACATGAAACCGACGTTGTTTTGGGCATCTGCATAGCCCTGCTCGGCCGCCTTGAGGTACCATGCGAGGGCTTCCACGTCCGACCTCTCCGTCCCCCGGCCCATGAGACACATGGTGCCCAGGTCGAACTGCGCCACGTCCAGCCCCTGTTCCGCCCCTTTCCTGTACCATTCCGCAGCCTTTTCGTCAGATTGCTCCGTCCCTTCTCCAACGTAGTACATGTATCCGACGCCCGCCTGAGCTTCTGCATCACCCTGCTCGGCTGCCTAGAGGGTCCATCTGAAGGATTCCGTCTCGGACTTCTCCACGCCGTATCCGATGCCGTACATCCACGCTATCTCCTTCGACGCTTCCGCCACTCCCTTGCAAGAGGCTCTCTTCAGCATGCCGAGGGCTTTCTCAGAGGACATCTGGACCCCTATCCCCAGCATGTAGTGGACGCCCATTTCGAACATGGCCAGAGCATGCCCCTGGACAATGGCCCTCTCGTAACATCCGCAGGCCTTCTCTTCAGAGCAGTCGATGCCGAAACCGTACCAATATGCGATTCCGAGAGCGTACTGGGCGTCGGGATCGTCCCTGTCCGCCAGCCCCTTCAAGGCGGATACGAGCCCTTCGTCCGTGACGCCTTCGTGCATCAGGCCGTCGATCAAAGACCGGACTTCGTCGTACGACCTGCCCTTCCTGATGTCGTCCGTGAACCACTGCGCGAGCTTTGGCATGGGAGAGCCGTCTCCGGTCATGGAAGGACGATGGCCCTACGCATATTTCGTTTCTGCCTGCCTGAGACCGTATCCGCCTGCGATACGAGGATCGCCGTCACAACAAACGACGACCACGAGTTTCGCCATTGCGTCATGCATGTCTCGGAAGTGCCGCCGTCCGCTCCCGCCTCCGGATCAGACGAACCGCACTCAACGTGTATGTAGGCATGCTGATAGTGTCCAAGGCGTTCTTCCTTCCTCTTCATGAGGTCTCGCGGCAAGGTCTGATCCTGAACGGGCGAGGTTCTCCGATCCCATCTTGAAACTATTTCTTCTTAAGTAGCTTCTTGCCTCGTGACGAATGATTCTTCCGGTTCGTTATAATCGAATCCATTGGCTTTCACCGACATGTCTCTTGGACCCTTTTCCTGGCAGACAACGATGCGGAAAAACACCCGAAAGAAAGACTATAGTGATATAATGGAATCTGGCTTTTCATCGGGACGTCATCCATCGTTATAGATATCAGACTATAGTCTAATTTCGATTCACCGGGATCTGGACCTGGCACAACCCAGAACGAGAACTGCCTCGACAAACAAGAGGCGGCAGCATGGAATCGAGTTCAATATACCTCGGCGATGGGCTACAGCAGCTGAATTTGTACGGATGCGACAGAGCAGGCCACAGAACCCGTATAGCCTGTCCGCTACAATGGCGCAGCATGGAAACGGAACGCTTGGATGTCTGGAAACCTAGTTTGTCCAAACCGTGAGCTGCTCCTGCGTGATTCTTCCCAGCCTCAACGACAGGCATCCGTTCACCTCGATGTAGATATGGTCTGAGCGAGACAGTCGAATGCTTCCTCACCGTCCTCCGGAGATGACCTCAAGTGCTTCTGGTCTTGCTACCCTCCGCCTGTCGGCACTCGTCCAGCACATCACACGACGAGCTCTGGCATGGGATGCAGGACACTGTTCGCTCCGACTCCGCTTTCGGGTCGAACTCCCCCTCGCGGAGCATCTTCTCGAGGTTATGGCCCCTCCTGATGTCCTTGTCCGTCAGACTTGACAGCGACCTCAGCTCTCCGTCCGCCATTATGAAGCAGCAATCAGGACGGAGGAAGTCGTTGGACACGAGCCCGGTGTTGTGCGTGACGAATATGCATTGGGCAGAGTTCTGCGATATTATGGTCCTGATAGCGTTCTCCGCCATCCTGTAGTGAAACATGTCATCGAAATCGTCGAAGTAGATTAGCGCATTGCGATCCCTGCATCTGACCGTCCAGGCATAGAGGCGGCAGGCAATCATGGTGCCCCTGGAAACGGATTCCCTGAAAGGAAGCGCGCTGCTCCCCTTCCTTATCATGATCCTGTCCCCGTCGGCGAAAAGATCGATGTCTATGGAACAGACTTCCTTGAGAAAGCTCTGGAACAGATCAAGATGTCCGTTCTGAACCACGAACCTCTCGGCATCGTCCTCTTCGTCTATCATCCCGATGTGCACGTCATGCTTCCACATCGCCATATAATAAAGCGAATGAGTGGCGAACTCGATGACCACTCCTGCAGGGCTGTCAGGATCGACCGCATGGCTCTCGTACATCGACAGTATGACGGACTTCCTCCCGTCAGGAGCAGGGCATCCTTCGATGAGATCTGGGTCGAAGAACATGCCTGGCCTTTCGAGATCGTATTCGAAGACGGTGCGGCGGTCCACAATCAGCTTCTCTGCCACGACGCTGTCGGGAGCGCTCTTGGAATACTCATAGGACACGACTGAGCCTTTCCTGCTCAGGTCATAATGGAAGGTGGCGCGCTCGGCCCCGACATCCTTGTTCAGAAAGCATTCGACGTTATGCTGCCCGATGTCCTTGGAGAATCCGCCCACGGTGGAGACTATGTCGGTCATAGCATATCCGAAAGCGGTCTTGCCGGCGTTGTTGTTCCCTAGGACGACCATCTTGTCCAGGAAATCCCCTCTCACGCATTCCTTTCCGAAGCGGTAGTTCTTCTTGTCGGTGAGATCTATCTCCACCCTCTTTCCGAAGCAGCGGTAGCCTTGAACCCAGAACCTGATGAGCATCACGTACCCCCGAATACGCGTGTGCCCCATCGGCAGGAAGCGTATATACTGCCTACGGTACCGAGATGGATTTCGCATCCATTTATGATAGGTTTCTGTCCAGAAGGATGACGGGCCTGCCCTGATGGTCCACGATCTCGCAGTCGATGTCATAGACCTCGGAGATGTTCTCCGCCGTGACGACCTCCGCCGCGGTGCCGACCTCCTTGACGACCCCTGGCTTGGACATGAGCACCACGCGGTCCGCGAACATGGCCGCGATATTGAGGTTGTGGCTGATCATGACCACCATGACTCCTTTGGAAACGGCTATCTCGTGCATCAGGGAGGTGACGAACACCTGGTGCCTGATGTCCAGGTTGGCCGTGGGCTCGTCCAGGACGAGGATCTCGGACTCCTGGACCAGTCCGCGGGCGATGGCCACCATCTGGTGCTGTCCCGCCGACAGCTCGTTGAAATGACGGTTGGACAGATCCGAGATCCCCATGACCTCCAGCGCCTTCTTCACCTTGACCACGTCCTCTGGGCTCGTCTTCCACTTGGACTTGTTGGCCCTACCTATCAGGACGGTGTCGAAGACGGGCATGGCGAAGATGTCCTCCGACTGAACCGGGACGTATGCGACAGTCTCCGCGATCTCCCTCCTCGTCATCTCCTTTATGTCCCTCCCGTTGATGCTGACCTTCCCCGATATGGGGTCCAGGAGCCTGTTGATGCATTTCACCAGAGTGGATTTGCCGACCCCGTTCGGCCCTATGATACAGGTCAGCCCGGGGCCTTCCAGATGAAGGTCGATGCCTTGAAGGATCCTCTCGTCTCCGTATCCAGCGTCCATATTCTCTATGTCGATCCTCATGATATCACCACGACGACCTCTTCTGCCTCATGATGAGGTACAGGAACATCGGTCCTCCTATGAACGCGGTCACGACTCCGACCTGCAGTGTCGCAGGAGCTATGACGGTCCTTCCGATGAGGTCGGCTACCTCCAGCAGGACGGCCCCGAACATCGCCGACGACAGCACCAGATACCTGTTGTCCGCGCCGACGAATATCCTGCATACATGAGGAGCCACCAGCCCTACAAATCCTATGAGTCCGGTGAAGCTCACCACGGTCGCGACCATGAGCGATATCAGCAGCAGGAGCATAATCCTCATGTTCTCCACGTTGAGGCCCATGGCCTTGGCGCTGTCATCCCCGGTAGCCAGAACGTTCAGCTTCCGGGACAGCACCTGGGTGACGAACGTCCCTGCGACGACGACCGCGCCCATCAGGGGGATATCCGTCCATGAGCAGTCGGACACCGTCCCCACGGTCCACTGGTACAGCAGAGCGAGGGCGTCCGGGTCGGCATGCAGCTTCAGAACGGTCGTGAAAGAGTTGAAGATGAACATGATGGCGATCCCAGCCATGATCATCATGGTAGGCGACGCCCCCTTCAGCTTTCCGACGGCGAGCATGACCGCCATGGGGACGAGGGCGAACACGAAGGCGTTCACCACGATAGCGTAGTTCCCTCCGACGATGGACACCCCGAGGGTTATGGCCAGCGTGGCCCCGAACCCGGCACCGGAAGATATCCCTGTCGTGTAAGGATCAGCCAGCGGGTTCTTGAGAACCGACTGCATGACGCATCCGGCTACGGCGAGTCCCGCCCCCGTCACCAAAGCCGCCACCACTCTGGGAAGACGCTCCTGCACCACGATGTAGTCCAGAAGCTTGTCCTGTATGTTGCCGGTGAGATGGTCCCATATTATCTCGTAGCACTCCAAGAACCCCAGGTTCATGGTTCCGTATATTATGGACAGGCCGGCGACTATCACCGCCGCTACCACGCATGCGAACGTGAACACGAGCTTGCGCATCTCGGAGACGCGGTAGTCGTTGACAGCTTTCTTGGACTCTTCCGAGCCCAAATCGTCCTCCGCTGCCCACAGCTCCGCTGCTCTCTTTGCCGAATCAATCCTGCCGGCCTGCCCTTCTTCCATGTTATCAGCTGCTGTATCCGGGTCCCGTGTAGGTGTAACCCTGACGTGCGTTCGCGCCGCTCCTCACGGCGAAGTCATCCAGATAGACCTGCAGGAAGTCGAGGGCCTCGTCCATCTTGAACAGCTCTGGGTAGAGGTATGAGGCGAGGATGTAGCATCCTGCGGGACCGGCCGCGAACGGCATGATCTCGAAGTCTATGGCGTACATCCTCTCGTGCTTGAACTGTTCCGTGGTCCCGTAGACAGCGGTGAGATAGCTGTCCACCAGGTCGTTGAACTCGCTCCAGTCGCAGTTCTTTTGGAACATGACGATGACCTCGTCGGTAGCGGACGAGACGAAGTTCTCGACTGACCCAATGGTGGTGAAGTTGGTCTTGCCGACGTAATCGGGCTGGAATTTGATGACCTTGTTGAACCAGAGGGCGGGTCCCTGGGAGGATCCGAAGGCCGCCATGGAGCCCACCTTGTCGTTGTAGCACCTGACCGCGGTGACGGTCTTCTTTCCGCCGGCGATCTTGCCCTCGATGGAATCAAGCTTTTCCATGGCGCTGTCGTACCACTTCCTGTAGTCGTCCGAGAGGCTCTGGTTTCCGAGCATGCAGGCGAGCTCCAGGACCCCCTGGATGACGTCAGGGCCCTGACAGGGCACTATCACGAAGGACATCTTCTCGGAGAGGCCGGAAGCCACCGCTTTGTCCCATATGTAGTCCACGTTCTGTCCGCCGGTCCACTGCATGAATGTCCCGATTGTCCCCTTGTTGTAGAGGTCGGTGAGGCTCTCGATGGTGATCTCCCTCCAGGTCCCCATGACGGGCATCTTGTCCACTCCAGGATAGACGTTGTTGTAGATGCTTGGGGTGGTGTCATCGATCGCTTTGAGCATGCTGTAGGATTTGATCGCTGGGAGGAGCTGGAGTATAAGATACTCGGCTCCGATCTTGTCGCTTATGGGATAGTTCACGTAGGTGACCCTCTCGTACTTGTTGTAGTAGTACATGCGGGTCTTTTTCTTGTCGATGATGTCCTGGACGACAGCGGAATCTTTGTCGTCCACCTTTCCGTCGTAGTTCGCGTCGGCAAGAGGGTAATCCTTGGCCCAGTCGACGTGCTTGGAAGAATCGCTGTCCATGTTCGACTTGATGATCCAGTTGATGGTGCTTAGGTCGGTCTTATCGATGAGATCGTCTCCGTTGGCGTTTCCGTAGATTCTGAGACGCGTGTCGTCGAACGATTTACCCGTGTGGTCCGCATCGTCGCTGTTCCCCCCGTTGTTCAGAAGAGTGAAAGCGGCGACGGCGGCGATGGCGATGACGGCCACCGCGATTATCGCATAGAGCACTTTGCTATCCAAATCGTCACCTGTTGGAGCATTACTCCAAATGAATATTTAACTAAAAACTAAACCGTAAAATATTTTCGGAAATACGGAACAGAGCGGAAACGGAGACCAGATCGATCCTAAGAACATAAGGGGCATCGGATATCCGAATGGCCTCTCGTCACCGTAACTTGGTTACATTTGGAGTCATCTTTAACTCTAGTTGTGCTGATTTTCGATTTGGATGTGAAATCCAACATAGAAGGCAGATAGGATGGACAACGTAGAGAGGTTCTTCGGGGAGTACTTCTTCCTGAACAAGTGGTACCCCCTAGGAGTGGAATTCGACGGGCTCAAGTTTCTAAGCAGCGAAGCGGCCTATCAGGCGCAGAGGTGCGCGGACATAGAAGACAGGAAACGCTTCGCAGGTCTCGATCCGGCAAGGGTCAGAGTGTTCGCAGACTAGATGATCCCCCGCAAAGGCTGGGAGGAAGTCAGGATAGGTGTCATGGAGGAGGTCCAGATGGCCAAGTTCTCGCAGCACCCGGAGCTCGCGGAGAAGCTCATCGCTACCGGCGAGGCGAAGCTCACTTACAACAACGAGTGCGGCGACACCTACTGGGGCGTCTTCAACGGCGAAGGCGAGAACAACCTCGGCAAGGTCCTGATGAGGGTAAGGTCAAGGCTAGGCGAAAGGCAGGAAGCCTGAATTTCCACCGGCGCTCCCAGTCCGGGGTCGCCACTTCGAACCCCACGCTCGCGCCCCGTCCTTCAACAGAACGCACTAGAGGGAACGGATGATCCTTAGACCGACCTCGAACGGATGCACATTTATTTGTCTGAGGAATGTCCGAGCAGCAACACCTTGGGGCTATGGATCGATTCCAGCCGGTTCCTCTCTGCTTCCCGCCATTATTGCGATGTGTCCCCTTGTGAAGTCGATGCTGGTGCTGTGTAGCAGGCCGATGACGACCATCATTACGATTCCAGCTCTAACTCCCGATTTTGATGGTATACATCCCTCGATTGATGCTCTTTCTCCAGGTGCCCGTATGTCTGGCCATGTCCCGATCAACGTCGGGACAGCTATACCGCCATTTGTGGTATAACCGATGGGCGGCCTGCCCCAGGCCGCCGACAGCCGCGGGAAATCAACAAATACCCAGAGCGCGGCTCCGCTCATGGTGACGACGGATGGGCGGGGACGGCGAGAGGACGGTGCTGA
>SUSZ01000027.1 GCA_015063165.1 Thermoplasmata archaeon | reverse complement strand
TTTTCCGCCGATGCTCAAGATGTATGAGGACACACATGTCAGACTGACGAACCGCCGTATACGAGAAGTACGTACGGTGGTGTGAGAGGGCAACCGATGAGCCATGCTCATCGGACCCTACTCGATCGCCACTATCCGGGCACGATATCCGATATCGCCACCGTCGACAGGATGGTCTCCGACATCAGGAGGTACGGGAAGGAGGACGCTCTGTTCGTCTTCGACAGGGGATTCGTGTCCGGGGCGAACGTCAAGCACCTCCTGGATAACGGGATAAGGTTCACAGCACCTGCGAACACCTCCTCCAAAGCGATCAAGACGCTGATGTCCAGGTTCGTGAAGACCAACGAGTCGCAGGACTTGGTCCATGACGGCCATGCGTACAAGGTCTGGATGACGAGGATAGGCATCGCGGAAGCGGACAGGCTCGCGGCTGACGGGTCGCAGGCCTACTCCTTCACGGTGTCCGGCGACGCCGGACACGGCAAGAGCGGCATGCTGAACGCGTACGTCTGCTTCGACTCGAAGAAGTTCTCCGACGAGGTCCAGAGCCACAAGATGATGCTGGACGACCTCAAGAGGAAGGCCGCCGAGATCGAATGCAGGGATCCGGTAGCCAGATTCAAGAAGATAGCGGGCAGGGCCATCAGGCACTTCGACGTGCAGGCCGACGGAAGGAAGGTGGTCGTGAGGGAGAAGCAGAACTCCATCTCCTTCGCCGAGAACCGCGCGGGGGTGTTCGTCATGCTGTCGTCCACGGATCTCGACTGGCCCACGGTGATGACCGCGTACGATGCCAGGAGGCTGACCGAGCAGGCTTTCGACTTCAGCAAATCGGAGGACAGGAGGCATCGCACCCCGGACAAGCACACGATGATAGGGCGCTCGCTGATCAGGTTCGTGGCCCTCATCCTGAAATGCGAGCTCTGCGCGGAGATAAGGGAATCGGGGAGGAGGGATATGTCCGTCGGCCAGGCCATCGGATACCTCAACACCATAAACTGCCTGAGCTACGGGTCGTCGTCGGCATTGTCCGAGATCTCGAAGAACTGCAGGAGCATCTTCGGGCTGTTCGGGGTCGATGTCCCGAAGGAGCCGATCTCGGGCGTCGAGGTATGCGACCTCAGGCGCCTCGCGATCTCCAAGGACTGAATTACTTACATGCGCAGAATTTCGGCCTATGTCGTCGCTTTTGCTCAGGCAGTCCATGAATTCCAGCGTCTCCTGGAGCGGGAATCCGCGGGATGCGAAGTCGTTGTACCAGCTGATGCAATCCATGCGATTCACCGGATCCGCTGTTCGGATGATTGTCCTGGCATCAGCACGCTTGTTTATAAACGAATCTCGGACGGACCGTATCTGTTTTAGGTAAAGGATAAGTTTACAGTGAAGCCGGAATGAATTGATTTGCGAAAATAGCGTATGAGCGCGGTATACCGCGCGAAGAAGCTATTTTCGCGCGGAACTGAAGCTTATCAGGGAGGGCTCATCCAGGTTTGAAGACATATGAACAAGCCCCATGACCGCTATGAGAAACGCAGACTTAAAGATGAGCAAAAAGTCGAGTCCGAAAGGCACCGTATCCTTCAGTGCTTCGTCGATTCGAACGGGGAACCGGATGCGAAAAGGCCGTCTCTGCGCGAGATGGGAAGGCAGTTTCACTGCTCCCATACGCATATCGCCGACATACGCGATCTCGGCCTCGACGCCACGCACTACAGGCGTAATGGCGTCCCCATGACCGACTACTCTAAGAAGAATAGCGTGAAGGAGCTCATGAAACGCAAGCGGCGCGGGCCCAGGAAGGGCGAGCACACCGTGGTCCAGGACGCCATCAGCGCCAGGATCCTCGATGTCAAGGCGAAGCATCCATATCTCGGAGCGGCCAAGATAGGCGTCATCGCAGGGGTGAGCGCATCCCCCAAGACCGTCCACAGCGTCCTCAGAAGGAACGGGTACAAGAACGTCACGATGAGGACGGGCACGGTCTACAGGAGCTTCGAGATGCCACATGTCAACGACATGTGGCAGATCGACTACGTGGAGCTGGGACTCGACCGCGTTTCCGGAATGAGGGTGGAGCACCTGTCCGTGATCGATGATAAATCGAGGTACATTCTCGCGACCGACCCCACCATACACCCTACGACTGAGCACGTCATCGGCGTCCTGGAGGATTGCTTCATGAGCTACGGCATACCGAAGAGAATCCTGTCCGATCACGGCACACAATGGTGCGCAAGCAACGGAGGGGACATGCGTTTCGACGAATTCTGTGCGAAATGGGGCGTGGATCACATCTTGGGCCAGGTCCGCAAGCCGACCACGCAGGGCAAGGTCGAGAGGTGGCACGGATCCATTCGCAGGGAGGCCGGCATCCTCAAAGAAGGGACCTTGGAATAGTACAGCGCATGGATACGCGAGTACGCCGCTTTCTACGACAGGGAGCGCCCGCACTGGTCCTGCGGCCTGAGGACGCCCGAGGAGGCGTTCCGCGAAGGGCATCCCATGCCCCTGCTCCTCGGCCTGGCCACATCCTGAGGCCCCGCCGGCCCGTCCGGAACGCGACCGCTCAGCGTGAGCTGTATCGGATCGGACGGCGATGGCGCCGAAGAACGCGTTCTCCAGACTCGTCACTAGCGTAACTCGCCTTTCGAACGCGTTCTTCGGTCCGTTCATTTCTTAACCTTCATTCGTCTTGCGGT
Organism: Thermoplasmata archaeon; assembly: GCA_015063165.1. GTDB lineage: Archaea > Thermoplasmatota > Thermoplasmata > Methanomassiliicoccales > Methanomethylophilaceae > Methanoprimaticola. Next base: position 31,636 of record SUSZ01000027.1, on the reverse strand, counting down.
ACTTGGAAAGAAAACCTCTCCCTAAAACATACTATTTCCCGGTAAAGTGCAGAGTAAGAAAAGCGATAACCTATAAAGATTATCTAAATAGGACGAGGAAATAATAATCAGTTCTTCAAACAGGTCTTCATTAGAAACAGAATATCTGCTGCCACGATATTGATTGTGTGCTCAACTAAGGAATCATCTGCTTCAAAAGACTTCGATCCGTGGGTCACTTCATTCCTTGATGACATGGCTACCTGGAAAATCTTTTCCATTTGAATATACTGGCCAGACATCTTTTTTGATAAAAATTCAGAATTGGACCCTTTCATTATCAAAGGTATCCTGTTCTGTAATTTCATATCCTTGGGATCATAGTCTATTTTGTTAACATCCAAAATGTATTGGACAACATTTTCCAAAGATTTGACGGCAAACTCAATTGCCTCATTATTATTACCTTGCTTATAAGACTGGAAGGAATCAAGCAAATATTTGTCCGCATCACACAATCCCTGACGCTGTAGAATAGACAGACACGGTTTAACTGCCGATTCGAATATTGTCTCTTCAATACGATATTCCAAATGACCCTCAATTATGACATAATCTACGCCATGCAATTTCATAGATTCATTAAGATCGGATATGAATTCATTAAAAGACGGCAAATACCTGATATGAGGATCCGAATACAAAGTGAAAATCACACAATCAAGAAACTCAAAGAAAGCATAATCTTCGCTCTTTTTAAGAATCTCATAGACGGCATTCTCATTATAAACTTTGTTTGGTCCCAAAGGTTCTAAAGATTTGGATGTGGCGTATGTTTGAACAATCTCATGTGAATATGAGCTGATACTAAACGCCATAGAATCATAATGTTGCGAATAGTAATGTCTATGAATTATATTCAAAATCTGATTTTTAAATCCTGTTGTGGTTCTGTCTCTAACAAATTCATTGACGGGCTGAGGGGGATTCAATCTATCCCTAAGAGACACAAAAATCATAACAAATCACCAAAAGCATGCACAGCATGTGGATATTTAAAGAAGAGTAACAACTCCCTTTTCGGGCTTTTTTCCATCACCCCTCCATTCAACGCGAGGGGCGATATTGTGGCCTGCGGCTCAACCCTGTTCTGCCTGTGAATTCTTGATATTCCATCGTTCGCTGCGCCCGCATAGGCCCTTCGCTCCTTTGCCATTACGGGATTCGGAAAGCCCCTCAAAAAAGGAGTTGTATGAAATGTCTACAACAGAAGAGATACTGAATGCGACCTTCAAGAATGTCGGAAACGATTTCGGATATGAGACATCCGCAGAATACGCAGCGTTTCGCGATCTCAAGGTGCGCTGGCAGAGGTCCTACAAGTGGGCCGACTTCCAGGTGAGCGACTACCTCAGGGACGCTCCCGAGGAGGTCCTGGAAGGCATCGCGAGGACGATCTTCACCAAGATCCAGGGCGATGAGAGCAACTATACCGACGAGGTCGTCGGATGGCTGACCGCACCGGAGTTCGTCGAGAGGCTTCAGCCGGTCTACATCCAGAGGGACCGCAGGATCAGCTTCGAGGAAGGGGAGCACAAGAGCCTCGAGGAGGCTTTGGACAGGCTGAAGGAGAAGGGATTCATCGGGGACCTCGGGAAGACCAAGATCTTCTGGTCGAACGAGGCTATATCCGGAAGGGGTGGATGGTCATCCGCGCTCATGAAGGTCATCACAGTGAACAGGAAGCTGGATTCCGACAGCGTACCCGACGAGGTCCTGGACGCGGTGATCCTGAACGAGGTAGCGAACATCGAATGCGATTTCGCAATGAGTCCCATGGACAGGAGGAGGACGGTCGAGGACAGGATGAAGCTTTATCCCGGATTCGACGGGATCTCCGAGTGGCTGGAAGACCACAGCCTAGAAGCCTGAAAACATTGAGGGGAAAATCCCCTCTAACTTAATTTTCAGATAGTTTCCTAAGTTTCGAAAGGTTGTCGCTTACACGGCGATCGTATTCTTCCGCACCATCTGATGCGGTATATTTTCTGAAAATTTCCAATTCCTGCATATCTGATTGATGATCATGCAGTTCAGAATAATATCTGAGACCAGATTTGGAGATGTCCCCATTATCAAGATAACCGAAACGATCGATAAGCTGTTCGCGCCCTTGACCTCTGCAGATAGAACAATTGCATTCGGGAGGATGTGTCATCTTATTCCAAAGATTCCTTCTGATGGAAACAGAGGCCGAATGTCTGGCGACCCTATAATCATCAACCTCCTGCATCGATGTGACCTTAGGTTGCACAGCTAGATACTTGACATAACCTTGAGAAACAGAATACTTCTTCTTCGTGATCATATCAAACCCGTTCTGAAGAAGAACGGTCTCCTCATCCGTAACTAAACCGGGTACGGATTCTTGCTGGGATTTGGTCGTACCGATACAGTTTATGATCGCATGGATTTTATCGCGTTGTCCCCAGAGTGCAGCCAACTGCTGTTTGTATTTGGAAGGTGAAGCGTATTGGATATTCAATACTTGGAATAATCCTGAGGAAGAATATTCAGCTAGTAGGTCAAGTCTCTCGGAAAGAACAGTGACATCATCAGTGAGCGAAAGTTGAATGGCAGAACCAAAACCGTTTTCTTCGGAACTGTTACACCAATCCTTGACCAATTTATCGAAAGCCTTGATATTTCCGATAACACCTGGCATGGACAATATGTCCACACCCTCGATCGATCTCTCCACTTCGAAGGCCAATTTGAAACTGCTCCTTTCATCTGCATTGAAAGGATCTATCTGGATCACTGGCATGGAGGGGAGATTAAAAACTGCATCAGAATGGGATTGGAGAAGTTTCTCCGAACGGTTCAGAGCACCGTTGTTCTTCAAAAACAATTCCTTGCGTTTACCGGAGAAATCGACAGCTATAGCAGCGATATCCGACTTTAATTCTCCTCTGTAACCGAGATAGCTCTTCGCTCCGATCTCGGTTGAGGATAAAGGACGGGTTGGAGTGAGGAAATGATGACTGCCACACCTGACATCTAGGACGCGACCTCCTTTGGTCGCAAGGGATGTGTCGATATCTTTGATCTTAATTTGATCAATCCTGGGTATAGCCATCACCTCTTACGGTGCAGAACCCTTTCAAAGATCTCGGATTCATCAGTGTATTCAGGGTATCTGGAATAAACATAGGTTTCGATTCCCTGAAGGGTCAACTGCTGAAGATCATGCTTCAATACCAACAGATCATCGATTGTCTTCTGATCGAACTTCGACAGAATGGCTCTTCCTTTCGCGATACCTTCCTCGGTTAGATAGAATCTCTCGCTGTTGGTATTGATCCTTCCTTTCGAATAGACATATCCTGCTCTATAGAGTGTATCCAAAGCTCTATCTATCCTTTCCGTGTACGGTCCAAATTTATATGCCTTGAAACCGGGATTTTCCGATGGTATATCATGATCCGGTGCGAATTCGCGGATAATGACGACCATCTGTTTCTGGATCATCGTGATGCCGGGTATAGGAGCGTATTCGTTGGAATCGGATATGGCCATCCACGCAAGAATCCAATCTTCGACGAACATGAAGATATGATCCTTGGAATAATCAAGTAGAGCCTGAGCTTGTCTAAGAGGATATTCGACCCTGGAGCATTTTGGACACTGGAAGTAATGATACGTGAAACCGTCCGGTAAAGTTACGGTCTTTTTGATGTGCGACTCACACTCACACTCTTTCTTCGAGGTCATCATATCGGCTCCAGATGGGAAACGCTCCAATATTCGCATTCTTCGATGGTCATTTTGTCCATTATTATGTTGAAAACCCTTCCTTTATGATTGGCACACACGCGAGTTGAAGTCTTCCGAAAGGCTTTCCCGGTCTTCTTGATCTTGGGACAATCGAATGAGTCCTCGACCATGTCGCACAATGTATAGACACTGATATCGAACTCACGGAGATGAAACATGCACGAATCTGATATCCTCAGATTCAGTCCTTTGAATCTACAGTCGTCCTTATCAGTCATTCTTATTGGAGACAATTGCTCACCGATATCCTTCTGATTGATAGATGGAATGATATGTTCTGATTAATATTATTCCATGTACATCGAATTACACCACCATAAAATCAAGAATTGAATGCCATGACTTATAATGTAATCTGACTCAAGGCGTAAGTGCCGATTCATTTTCGAATGCAGCCTTCTGCCTCTTGAGGAAGTACTCGTCAGGCTCCTCGAAGGGTCCGGACATAACCAGATCGCTGTTCTGCGGGAGTATCTCGAGTGTCGATACCGCGAACGGTACCATGGACGCAAAGTCCAACAGGGATAGTCCTTCTTTCATCAGATCGTCCTTGTACCTCAGATACGCCGTATAGGCGAGGTCGAAGTTATGTGCCAGTGTGAAGATCTGATTATCCTGGATGTACCTGACGTAGCTGCCGACGGTGTCGTCGGCTCCCTCGTACGTGCGGAGCATCTCGCCGCACTCCTGGCATACGCGGATCTTGTACTGGCGGTGGATCCCCACGAGGCGTATCCTGTTGCGGGCGACGCCTCCACAGTAGCGGATACGGGTCTCCCTGTACAGGCGGTCCTCCGCCCACTTCGTCCAGTCCATGCCGGAGAGGTCGCCGCACATCCTGCCCTTCCCCTCCGAAAGCTCCTCGTAATCCTTCTCTGAGAACTTGGCTCCGGGAGACTTTATGCCTGGGACCATATGGTCAAGGAGGTCGAGGTCCCAGCCGACGTCATCGGGTGAATGCTCGACGAGGCCTAGGCCCATGTGCGTCGAGAGGTAAGCTGCTGTATGGCGTATGCTCCTGATGCGCTCCCTGGGATGGACCTTCTTTATGATCCAGCCAGGGTTCTCCTTGAGGAACCTCTTCGTCCTCAGGAAGCCGTAGCAGAGGACGTGGAAATGCGGCGAGAGCTCCAGAAGTCCTCCTTCTGGCGCCGAGGGCTTGGTTTAAGACGGATCCCGAAGCCTGCTCAAAGCAGCCTCGGCATCCTCGTCACCTTGGGCGGCGGCCTTCCGGTACCATTTGCGGGCCGCAGCGATAGAACGGGGCACCCCCTTGCCTTCTTCATGCACGGCGCCGAGGTTGAACTGCGCATCAGAGTCCCCCTGCTCGGCGGCCCTCGTGTACCAAGCGACCGCCTCGGAGTCGGACTGCGGGACCCCCCCTGCCGTTCAGGTGCATCCAGCCGAGGCTGCACTGCGCCGGGGCGTACCCCTGGTCTGCGGCCCTCCTGTACCAAGCGACCGCCTCGGAGTCGGACTGCGGGACCCCCCTGCCGTCCTCGTACATGACGCCGAGGCTGAACTGCGCATCGGGGTTCCCCCGCTCGGCGGCCCTCCTGTACCACTCGGCCGCCTCGGAGTCGGACCTCGCGACCCCCAGCCCTTCCTCGAACATGAGGCCGAGCACCGCAGAACAGGAAGGGTCGGATTCCGCGCGCTCGGACAGCCAGGACATGGCCTCCCCGTCGGAGGAGAAGAGGGGCATCCCGCCGTCGGCCATCTCGAAGAACAGCTACGCGGTCCCGGAGGAAGCCCTATTCTTCCTGCACCATGCCGTTATCGCGGCTTCGGGAGGCAATGACGGTTTCGACGGGGAAGGGGTCAAATGATCGGCGATATCTTCCGTTGTTTCTTCCTTCTCGAAGAGGCCGAAGACCATGACGATCGAAGAATGCGATGCAAAGCATGGATAATAATTGTTCCGGGGAAAGAAAGGAGGTACGGACTTGTGAATAGAAGGCCTGCGGTCATGCGCAGAAAGCATCCCTCTGCCTCCTGAGGAAGTGCTCGTCCGGCTCCTGGAAGGGCCCGCCCATGACGAGGTCGCGTCCGCTGGGGAGGCCTAGCTCGAGCGTCGACACTGTGAAGGGCGTAAGGGACGAGAAGTCCGAGAGGGTCATCCCTTCCGACCTGAGGTCGTCCTTGAACCTCAGGTAGACGGTCTTCACCTGCTCGAAGTGCTCCGCGAAGGATAGTATCGGTTTGTCCTGGATGTACCTCACGTAATTGCCGACGGGGTCGTCGGCGCCCTCGTACGTGCGGAGCATCTCGCCGCACTCCTGGCATACGCGGATCTTGTACTGGCGGTGGATCCCCACGAGGCGTATCCTGTTGCGGGCGACGCCGCCCCAGTAGCGTATGCGGGTCTCCCTGTAGAGGCGGTCCTCCGTCCACCTCGTCCAGTCCATGCCGGAGAGGTCGCCGCACATCCTGCCCTTGCCCTTCGAGAGCTCATCGTAGTCCCTTTCTCCGAACTTGGCGCCGGAGGACTTTATGCCGGGGACCATGTGGTCCAGGAGGTCGAGGTCCCAGTCGACGTCCTCGGGGGATTGCTCCACGAGGCCGAGGCCCATGTGCGTGGATAGGTATGCGGCGGTGTGGCGGATGCTCCTGATGCGCTCCCTTGGGTGGACCTTCTTTATGATCCAGCCCGGGTTCTCCTCCAGGAACCTCTTCGTCCTCAGGAAGCCGTAGCAGAGGACGTGGAAGTGCGGCGACAGCTCCCAGAGGTCCTCCTTCTGGCGCCAGGGGTGGAACACCGTGACGCCTGCCTTGCCTCCGAGATCCAGGATCATGTCGTCGACGTACCTCTGGAGGATGTCGAAGTCCTCGTAGGTCTGCATCATGCACTTGGCTAATTCTTGGGGAGGGGAGATCACCCAGTGGCCTATGCGGCCTACGTCCACCCCCTGCTTCTCGCATAATTTCTGATACACGAGGAGCTGCCTCTCGATCTTGACGCCGTGCTTGAGAGCCGTGTCGTTCATGCAGCTGGGGCAGTGGAGGGACCAGCAGTGCCTCCTCTTGCCCTTGAGGTAGTGCTCGGGATGGTCCGGGCACATGGTGTAGACGATCGAGCCGGAGGGGGAGCGGATGAAGCCGCACTTCTTGTCCTCAGGGCGGCGGAGGTCGTGGGCGGGCATGGACCACGTGACGAACTCGTGTGGGACGGGGTCAAAACGTATGGGCGCGCCGTCCCTTCCTGAGAACTCCCTCCTCCCTTCCTGGACCTCGCTGAAGACGTCCCACACGTCCCTTCCGACCTTCTGCGCAAGTCTAAGGTACTCTATGGCCGGATATCATTAGGAGGGCGATGATGGCCAGGACGCCGAACATTTTCCCGTCCGAGATTTTCCTGGTCCCGTCCTTCTTGCGCGACAGACGTCGAAAAGAAGCACGCCATGGCGACACAGCGCCGACCATGAATGCGGTAACGCCCATCATGGAGCTTCCCTCGACGAGGAAGACGCTTGCGATGCCCAGCAGAGTGCAAATCTTGGAAAATGAAGAACAATCCATTGGAATCACGGGCCGGATGGGGTCAACAAGATGATAACGGTATCAGGTCGCTCCGGCCGCGGCTCCTCGGCGGACGGTCGGGAGGCTTACATGAAGGCGCCCAGCGCGAGGTTGAACGCGGCTCCGACCGCCACCGCCACGCAGATGGTGGCGCACGACACGGCGGCGGCCTCCTTCAGCCCCAGCTCCTTGCCCATCGCGGTCATGGTGGCCAGGCAGGGCATGTAGACCGACATGACGACGCCGAACACGATGAATTGCCTCGCGTCCATGAACAGCGTGATGTCCGCTATCCCCTGGGCGGCGGCCAGTATCACCAGCATCCCGTAGGACATCTCCTTCCTCAGTATCCCGGCGATGAAGGCGATTATGGTGACCGGCGGCAGTCCCAGGATCCCTGCGGTGAGCCATGACATCGGCTCCACGAGAGGGTCGAGGAGGTCGAACTGCATCAGGACCTCGATGACGATGCTCCCGACCACCAGGAACGGGACGGCCAGCTTGAAGAAGTCGCTGGTGCGGTACCACATCTTCAGGAGGACGTTCTTGATCTCCGGCACCTGGAGCTCCGGAAGCTCCATCGCCAGGTTGGAGGGCTCGTACTTGAGCCTCCTGTTGAGGATGGCGCCGGAGGCGAAGCCAAGCGCGATCAGGACGGCGAATATCACCGCGACCCAGACGGCCCCGGCGTACCTGCCAGTGACCCCGGTGATCGTGGCGAGCTGCGCCGAGCACGGGACCGCCATGCAGATGATGGTGCACAGGATCATCCTCTCCCTCTTGGAGCGGACCGCCCTGGTGGCGAGGACCGCGGGGACGTTGCACCCGAACCCCACCATTATGGGGATGAACGCGTTGCCGTGCAGCCCCAGCCTGTGCATGGCGCGGTCGAGAAGGATCACCGCCCTCGGCAGATAGCCGGAGTCCTCCAGGATCCCCAGCACTATGTAGAACACCATGATGTACGGCACCACCAGGCCCAGTATGGCGCCGAGGCTCCCGTCGATGCCCGACATTATCGCCTCGCCCAGGTCGCCGCCCACCTCCCTTCCGAAGTCCACGAGAGCGGTCCCGACCAGCCCGGTGTACAGCGCGTCCATCGCTTCGGCGAGGATCTCCCCCACGTATATCAGGCAGAGGAATGTCGCCGCGAGCACGCAGACGAGTATCGGTATCCCGGTGGACGGGGTGATCGTCATCTCGGATATCCTGTCCTTCCTGGAGGGCCCGCCCTCCTTGGGCTCGACGACTGACATGGCGATCACGTGAGCGTCGCCGTACCTGTCGCGGGCGATGTGGACGTCCAGCATGTCCCCGTGGGTCTCCCTGAACTCGGCCGACACCCTGCGGACGTACTCCTCGACCTCGGGGGACTCCTTATCGACGAACATGCCGAGGCCCTCGAGCATCTTCACCGCGGAGCCCCACGGCACGGACGGGTCCATGGACACGATCGTCTCGAGGTAGCCCATTATGTGGCCGTCGTACCTGGTCCTGTAGCCCGACACCGCCGCCTCTCCTGCGGATATGCGCTTCAGGAGATCGTCCACTCCCGCCCCGGTCTTCGACGAGACGGGGACCACGGGGACGCCCAGCACGCCGGAGAGCCTCTCGGCGCTGATGCTGAACCTCCTGTCCGCCAGGTCCATCTTGTTGAGGGCGAGGATCATCGGGACCTCGAGCTCGATCACCTCCATGGCGAGCACCAGGCTGGATTCGAGGTTCGTGGAGTCGGCGACCACCACGACGGCGTCGTTCGTCCTGTCGCGGAGCATGTCGACGACGATGCTCTCGTCCCCGGAACCGGTCGTCAGGCTGTAGGTCCCCGGAAGGTCGTGGAAGTTGATCGTCCTGTCCCCGACCATGACGGTGGACTCCTCGAACTCCACGGTGGTCCCGGGATAGTTGGAGGAGATGACCCCGACACCGGTGAGCCTGGTGAAGAGGCTGGACTTGCCCACGTTGGGCTGTCCTATGAGCGCGACCTGCATGGCCTTCAAGTCATCGGCTCCTTCTCACATAGACCGCGGATGCCATCTCCGCGTCCAGCGCGATGGTCGCGTATCCGATCCTGACGACGCGCGCGCCCCTGCTCGACACGGCGGACGCGAGCTTCAGATGCCTGCTCGGGACGAAGCCCATTGATATCAGGCGCTTGATGACGGAGTCGTCGTCGGACGTCAGGCGCACTATGGTCCCGCTCTCCCCGACCTCCATGTCCTTAAGCGAGACGACGGAGGAGGTGCTGACGCCGCATCCGCCCTTGCACGAGCCGCAGGAGCTTTCGGACTCCCCGGTGCAGAGGACGCTGATGCAAGCTCCAGACACGTCCTGCCCGGCCGGGATCGCCGTCTCCATCCCTTCGTCCTTTCTGGAAACGCACCACTTCGCCATGTCCTCGGCTCCTCGGGACCGGACGGCAGGAAGAAGTCTTCTGCAGTGCGGGGCCGGATCCGGAACGTGGCTGCTGGCCGGACGTCGGGGAACGGCGATACGAATGCGGAATGCCGCCAGACTCGCTATAAATGAATGGACGCATGTGCGCGGCTCTGGAGATGGTCGTGATATTTATGGTTTGCCTAATAATATTTAACTCTATCTAACCCTTGGCCTCATCACATCATTCGTTGCAGGCGTTCGATCACACGCTTACGGTGTAAAAGTGCCTCCTCTTGCCCTTGAGGTGGTGCTCTGGATGGTCCGGGCACATGGTGTAGACGATCGAGCCGGAAGGGGAGCGGATGAAGCCGCGCTTCTTGTCTTCCGGGCGGCGGAGGTCGGGCGGGCATCGGCCAGGTGACGAACTCATGGGGGGCGGGGTCGAAGCGGATGGCCTCCTCGTCCCTTCCTGAACCTCTTCGAAGACGTCCCACGCGTCCCTTCCGACCTGCAGCTCGAGTCCAAGGCACTCTATGGCAGGAATAAGACGGTTCGAGGAGCGGATACCGACCTCTATAAGGATGTAGCATGCCCGCTACCAATATATTTCCACAAGACTTCCGACCAACATGTACTACAACGGATACGGCGGCCTGAAGCTGTCCGCGCTGGGCTTCGGAGCGATGCGCCTCCCGGTCAAGAACGGCAACGATGCGGAGATAGACGAGGAGGAGGCCCTTAGGCTCGTGGACGAGGCCTACAAGGCCGGTATCAACTACTTCGACACCGCCTGGGGATACCACGCGGGCAACTCCGAGACCGTCATGGGAAAGGCCTTGAAGAGATACCCGCGCGAATCCTTCTTCCTCTCCACCAAGTTCCCCGGATACGACGTCAGCAACTTCGGAAAGGTGGAAGAGATCTTCGAGAAGCAGCTGGAGAAATGCCAGACGGAATACTTCGACTTCTACTTCCTCCACAACGTCACCGAGCTGAACATCGACAGGTACCTCGACGACGACAGGTACCATACGTTCAGCTACCTCATGGAGCAGAAGAGAAAAGGCCGCATAAGGCACCTCGGGTTCTCATGCCACGGCAGCCTGGAGACCATGAGGAGGTTCCTGGAGAAGTACGGCGACAGCATGGAGTTCGGCATGATCCAGCTCAACTACCTCGACTACGAGTTCCAGGACGCCCGCGAGAAGATAGGGATCCTCAGGAGCAGGAACATCCCCATATGGGTGATGGAGCCCCTCCGCGGCGGCCTCCTGGCCAAGCTCCCGGAGGACGGCATGAAGGAGCTCGAGGGCCTCCGCCCAGGCGTCAAGCCCGTGGAGTGGGCGTTCAGGTTCCTGCAGTCCATCCCCGACGTCACCATGATCCTGTCCGGGATGAGCGAGATGTCCCAGATGATGGAGAACATACGCGTCTTCGACAGGAGGGAGCCGCTGGAGGAGAAAGAGGTTGAGACTCTGAAGCGCATCGCCAAGGGCATGGTAAGCGGAAAGATCGTGCCCTGCACCTCGTGCAAGTACTGTCTGGCCCATTGCCCGAAAGCCCTCGACATTCCCTCGTTCATGTCCCACTACAACGAGACCAGCTTCACCGGCGGCGGATTCATCTCCGCCATGTACATCATGTCCCTCCCCGAGGACAAGAGGCCGTCCGCATGCGTCGGATGCGGGAGCTGCGAGAAGGTCTGCCCCCAGGGCATCAGGATCTCCGAGAAGATCGAGGAGCTCGACGCCATGACCGCCGGCACCGTCAAGGCCATGTCCGGAGGAAGGCGAGGCCCGTGAAGCAGGGATTCCGCGCGGACATCAGGGCCTTTCCGGAAGAGGAGCGAGCCTCCTCTCCCCGGAATGCTCCGGAACGGCCAAGGAGCCGTTCGGCTACAGGATAGGCGAGGGGATCGCTGTAGTCGCTCTTGTCAACCTCTTGTCTCCCGGTCCATGACCCTCGGGAAGAACGTCTGTGGAGGCGGGTTCCTGGGCATCGGCGAGGCGATGAATGCGGTTTCGGAGCGCTGATACGGGAGGGTCTGGAAGGAAAAAGACAGCCGTATTCTAAGGTTTCTCGATGTATCAGAGACAGCGCCGCTGACGCACGTGCGCATAGGAATGGAAAAGGATCTCAGTGCTCGATCGGTAGTACCTGTCTATTCCTCCGTATCCGGAGATCTTCTTGTTTTCCCTGGTCCTCTTTATGAAGTTATCAAGACGTTTCCTGAACTCCGCCGGTCTGTCCCTGGCGCTGTCTATGTACGAGACGCGGATCCTTTTGTAAGATTCCGAAAACGAGACGTAATTCCTCCAGACATCTTCATCCTTCTCCAGCTCCGCGATTATATCCTCCGGAAAAACAAACGGTTCGGAGATGATATCCGCGACCGTCTCCCTGACATCCGGACAGATGAGGCCGCGGGAATCCAGCCAGATCAAACGCTCTATGTTGGCGCGGGAATATTCCGAATTCTTGCGCCTGGGGGTGAAACGTCTCGCATAGTGATCGGGATCGATCCTTCTCAGCGTGCTGTCGATCCAGCCGAAGCACAGGGCCTCTTCTACCGAATCGTTATACGGGATGCATTCGTCACCGGATCCCTTGGTGGAGTAGACCAGCCAGATCTCCGGAGCGGTCATGTAGTTCTCCGAGAGCCACTTCCTCCATTCACGGCGATCTCCGGAACGGAACAATCCGTGTTCATCCATTTTGCGACCTCTTAGAAACGATCCTGTCGAGATCAGGATATATCGTCGTTCGGGCTGGGAAGTCCCGTCCCAGTCGTCAAGTGTTTTCGTTCCACAGCTGAGCATCGGACCGGGACGCTTTTAGCTTTCGCCTCATGCCCCCCAATCCGAATTCACTTTGCACTTGGTGACGAGGCCAGGATGGCGGTGCCACGGAAATCCGGGAAATATCCGCATGAGGGATTCCCATGGCATCCGTCGGTTTCAGAGGCTCCTGCCGAAATCGTAAGCCTTCTTCATAAGGTCTGTTCCTCTCAGATCGTCGGCGGAGCCGCATCCGGCCGCCACGATGATGCCCTTATCCTCGAATCCCATATAGGAAGCGATCCCTTTGTACGCCGTCTTCAGGCTTTCGGAGATGGCCTCGTCAGGATTGTATTGCGCCACGATGAGCGCGGATTTTTTTCCGGCCATCCTTCCAGAACCGAGAGGGTAGAATCTGTCTATGACCGCCTTCAGCTGAGCGGAGAATCCGAAATAGTACATCGGAGTCGTCAGCACGAGCATATCGCATTCCCTCATCTTGGCGATTATCTCTTCCATCCCATCCTTCTGCACGCACGGGGCTCCGGTCTGGCAGACATTGCATCCGAGACATCCCCCGATCTTGGAGCGCACGGCGTCGACAGTCTCGACGGTATGCCCTGCGGATTCGGCCCCTTTGATGAACTCAGCTGCTAGAGTGTTGGAGGTTCCGTTCTTGTGCGGGCTGCCTTCTATCATGAGAATCTTCATCGATTTCACCTTTCAGAGCAGAATACGGCATGGTTATTTCTTGTTTGCCCGCGCAGAGCCGCCGCTTAGTTGCCAGGACGGCGATCGTCTCCCCATTCGCACATGCCATCTAGCATCGGGATTAGGGCCGTCCATCACGAGGTCGCGTCCGCTTGTCGTCATGGATACATCCTCACATAAGTACAAGTTTATCTCAAAACTGTTACATTAAGAATCTTATTATAAATGCATACATCCATCTACAGTCCGACGGAATGATACGATGTCAAAAACGAATCATAACGTGTTAAAAATTATGAAATGATTCTGCCTGTTTTCGCGATCGTCATCGCGTTCATGGCGGCAGCGGGCTTAGTTTCTGCGGAAGATTGTCTTCGGCAAGGGGATAGAGACCATGGGCGCGAAACCGTTCATATCCCATCATTTCTTCGACAAGAACGGAAAGGAGCTGGATCAGACCGTCGAGAACCTGAAAGGCCACACGTTCGTCGGCAAGTCGGCCAGCCAGATGGTCATCGACGACGGCAAGTCCGAAGAGGGCTTCCCCGTCTGGGCGATAGCCGCCATAGCCATCGCCGCCTTAGCTGCGATAGTCGGCCTCGTCCTGTGGAAGAGGTCCCGCTGATACCTTGAAACGTTTTCCGAATCCCGGGGAGGAGGCTCCCTGGGACCCGGTTAGATTCGACTTGCCGATGGCCGACGAGCGCAGGAGCCAGTCTTGCTCCACTGATGCTGCTATAGCCGCTCGCCTGGACTCCTCTCAGCATTTTTGTAGCCGCCTGCCTGTCCGTTCAGCGCGAGAAGCATGGAGCATGTTTCCTACCGCGGTAGGAGGAAGCGCCGGACGTCCGGCGGCGATCAAAAATGAAGACGGGCGGAAGCCGGCGGAAAGGCCGTCGGATCCCGCTCGGATTGCTCTCAGGAGTTGGAGAAGTCCACGGTAACGGCGCCTGTGTAGGCGATCGTGATCAGACCGTAGCCGTCCTCGACCGAGAACGTCGCATCGCCGCCGGTGACGGACACCTTCTGCGTGAGGGAGAACCCCGTGGTGGTCTTTCCGGTGAACCTGGATGCGCTCTGGTCCCAGGACACCTCGTCCCACTTGCCGAGGAAGAGCTTCACGGTTCCGCTGGAGCTCAGCGGGATGGCCAGTGGGGCGGGCTCCATGTTGTGTGAGCCGTCGGTGTAATACAGCTTGAGCCCCGCCAGAGGCAGCAGGTAGGACGGGTTCTCCACCTTCAGGACGTTCGCCGACCACTGGGCGTAAAGCTTGGTGCCCAGGTCGACATTGTCCCCGACCTCGTAGGTCTTTCCGGTGCCGTCCGCTTTGGTGTTCCAGGACAGGAACGCCTTCGATCCGTTCTGGAAATCGCAGTCCTTCACGGTCGTCTCGAGGGATTTTACGCTTGTCGTCTCGCCCAGGGCCCCTCCGTTCCCATAGTACGTGACGAAGTTCTTGTCGGTATCCTCGGTGTTCTGCGAGAGGGCGAACGCCGCCACTGCTGCAGCCGCGATGAGGATGGCGACAATGACCAGAATAATCTTGTTATCCATAGGGTCACTTCGAAACGGAAGTGAACCGGCCATTTAGCGGTTGTTCCAGAAAGACGATCTGGCCGCTGGACTGTCGGATTCCGGTGATCGGGCGTCAGGCCCCTCGCATCGGGGAGCCGACCTCGACGAGGTTGCCGTCCGGATCGTAGAAGCGCACCACCCTCTGCCCCCAGCTGTGGGTCGTAGGCCCGCAGACGATCTCCGTGTCAGGATAGAGGCTCAGGAGCCTGGAGACGAACCCGTCGACGTCCTCCTCCTCGAAATAGAGCTCGGAGGAGTTGGCACGGGGTGTGGAGCCTCTGCCGAGGAAGCGCTCCCAGATCCTCCTGTCCTGGAGGAACACGCCGTCGGTCAGGACCATGTTCCCGTCGTTGTCCTGGACCGTCTCGAGCCCGAAGACGTCCTCGTAGAAGCGCCTGGACGCCTCTATGTCGTCGACGGCTATCAGGAAGCCCCTGAGCTTCATGCCGACCGCCTCCCCGTCACGGAGGCCGCAGGGATGCGAACGATCGTGCGATAGCGACGATGCTGACGACTCCGTTTACCCTTGCCTTCGTTCAGGTCCTCCTCGTTCTTGGCGTTGTCCGATGCCTTCTTGAGCCAGCCCTTGACCTTTCCGAGAAAACCCATGGCTACCGCGTCGCCGATGGCGTCAGACGTCATTAACATTCGCATGACTGGATCGGATGTTCTTGACGACCTTAGCATGGACTTGCCGATTGTCAGAGCAGACGCCAGGTCGAGGATGAAGGCGATAATCAGAATTCCCGCCAGCAGGGGTACCCAGTACATCGGTTCTTCCTGACATACTTTCCGCTTCCCTCGTTCCAGAAGATGTTCCTGACGGTCTTCGGGATGTTCATGCTCTAGAGGACTTGCATACGACGAATGCCTCCTCGCCTATGTCTTTGCCGGCTTCAGGTATAACTATAGTCTTAATGGAAGGGCAGATGCGAACTCGCCGTTCTCGATCGTGGCCAGCGTATTCGGGGGCTCTACCGATTCGAGAGATTCGCATCTCTGAACGCCACTTTTCCATCTTCTCTACGGAATTAGGAATCACTATAGTCTTAAGAGATTCGCAGCCTGTGAACGCATCCTCAATGAAGCGGTGACGATCGCCGGGATCTCGAAAGACTATAGTGACTTGCACCCTCTGAAGGCTCCCTTCTAGATTTCGGTGCTAGAATCTTTGGTTCAGCTGCAGGAACAGGTCCGGTCCCATGCTCCAGGCCGCAACCATAAAGGAAAAGGGAGAGACGGCCTCGGCCGCCCCTCGTTTTCGGTATCAGCTGTCGGAGTAGACGATCTCGCAGCTGCTGGGGAAAGCGTCTTTGTTAAGGTCGGTGGAACGGGATACGGTCGCGGTCTTGAGGGATCCGCATCCGGCGAATGCGTTCTCGTCGACGCTCCTGACGTTCGCTGGGATGTTGACGGACATCAGCGACCTGCACTCCGCGAAGGCGTACTTTCCGATGCTCTGGACGGAGCTCGAGAGCTCGATGTTTTTCAGCGCGGCGCAGCTGGCGAAGGCCTTGTACTCGATGCTGGTGACGGCCTCGTTGAGCTTGACCGCGATGAGGGCCGTGCAGGCTTCGAAGGTCTCCTCCCTGATGGTCGCTATCTTGCTGGGGATCACAATCGAGCTGATGGACCTGCAGTCCATGAACGCGCCCTTTCCGATATAGGTGACGGAGTCGGGCAGGGCCACGTTGATCAGCGCTCCGCATCCGGAGAACGCCCTCTCCCCGATGTCCGTGACGGAGACGGGAATCTCGATCGCTGTGAGAGATTTGCATTTCTCGAAGGCGCTGGTCCCGATGTTGGTCACGGTCGCGGGCATCTTGTATGGATTGATAGGGTCGCTGCTCTTGTTCTCGGGGAACCTGATGAGCTTGGTCTTGCCCTTGTCGAACAGGACGCCGTTCTCAGTGGAGTACACGGGGTTGTCCTCCGCGATGGTTATAGATTCGAGGGAGGGGCACTCGTTGAACGTGGCCGATCCGATGGTCTTCACGGAGGCAGGGATGGCTACTGACGAAAGCACATCGTATCCCTTGAAAGCGTTGTTCTCGAGGGCTTCCACGGTTCCGGAGATGTTGAGCGATTTCAGCGCCTTGCATCCGGACAGCTCTTTCAGGATGGCGGGGGTTCCGGGTCCTTCCACTGAAGCCAGGGCTCCGCACCAGTCGAAGGCCCCTCCGCCGAGGTACTCCAGGGTAGCGGGTATCTTCGCGGTCTTGAGCGACTTGCAGGAGAAGAACGCCTTGCCGCCGATGTTTTTAACCGACTCGGGTATCTCTATGGCGGCCAGGGACTTGCATCCTGCGAAAGCCCCGTCGTCTATCGTGGTGACGGAGTTGGGGATGGTGATGGAGGCCAGCGCGTCGCATCCCTTGAACGCCTCCTTGCCTATGGCGGTGAGGGTCGTGGGGAGCTGGATGTTGGTCAGCGACACGCAGTCGGAGAATGCTCCGGCGTCCAGAGTGGTGATGGACTCGGGCAGGGCTATGGATTCCAGGCCTTTGCATCCCTCGAACGCATCCTTTCCGATGACGGTGACGTTGTTGTGCATGTCTACCGCTTTGAGGGAGTCGCAGTCCGCGAACGTCTCGGGCTCGATGGTCTTTATCGGAGTGGGGATCCTGATGGACTTCAAGGACCTGCATCCCTTGAAGGCGCCTTTCTCGATGGTTCCGACGGTATCGGGTATATCTATGGACTCGAGGGATCTGCAGCCCTTGAAAGCTCCTTTTCCTATGGTGAGGACGGATTCCGGGAGCTTAAGAGAGGTAAGCGAGGAGCATCCGGAGAAAGCTCCGTCATCGATCCTGACGACGGGGTTGGTGCCGACGATGTCGGGTATCTCCACGGTGCTGGCTTTTCCTTTATATGCGCTCACGACCGCTAATCCATCGTTGACGCGGCATTCGAGGCCCTCGGGAAGTCCCTCTGCCCCGGATACGCGTTCTCCTTTTCTGAATTTGTCGAAGAACATGTTATCTGGACTCGGTATCGGCGTGTTAATAAAAAAAGTGTTAGTAGTGTCCTTTCCGAGGCATAGTGGTAATAATCTGGTTGCTTTGGCATTGTATGTTGAACTATACATTCACAATATGCCGTAGAGCGTGCGAAACGATTATCTGGCCGGGTTCCGACACCTGCCCATGATTCTGGAACCCAAGGCTCTGGTGCATCCGATTACAACGGCCATCGCGGCGGCGTAAGACTGCGACGGGAAGGTCGACGCCTGCCTTCTGAGCTTCGTCGGGATGTGCAGACACAGGTCGGAGACCGTGATGATAGCCACCAACTCCACGGCCAGAAGGAAGACGCTGAAGAGCACCCTGGAACGCGGATGCTTCTAGCTCGGATTCCCCTCGAAGGACCAGGTGAAGGGGGCCGACTACCTCGGGATAGAGTCGGGTTACAACACCGACAAGCTCGCCGATATCAGGTTCACGGTTAACAAGGGCGAGAGGGCGGACGTCCCGGTCATCGACCAGATCAAGGTCACCCTGGAATGCAGGGTCATCGAGAAGACCGACGTCGGGAGCCATACGCAGCTGTTCGGCGAGATACTGTGCATACATGCCGACGAAGATGTCATCGGGGAGGACGGAAGGCCGGACATGAAGCTGGCGGACCCTCTGATGTACGATGACTACAATCTCACGTACTACTCGCTCGGAGAGAGGATAGGAAGGATAGGGGAGTTCGGGAAGTCTCTGCGCAAGAAGCGATGGTCTGATCCATGCAAGGTCTTGGGACATGTATTACCGATTTCAAGTGTCATCCGGGAATACGAACTGGATGCTGTTCTTCCCCTTCTTCCTGGCTAGCGACTCGGTCATCATGCCCATCTCCAGGAACGCTGCGTTGTACACGGCTATCGGAACGAGGCAGGTGGTGGTGAGCTGGCCGCGGATCTCGTTTTTGTTGATGATGCTGTTCTCGAAGTCGTAGACGTCCATGGCGGTGATCTTCTTCAGCCTCTCCCCGTATCCGCGGACCACGTCGCAGTTGGACTCTATCGAGACGTCCAGGTCACCGTCCTTCCTCATGGAGACGGTCACGCGGGCCTTCCTGTCGCAGCTCTGCATGTCCACATCAACAGTCGAAGCCATGCGATGGGAGAGGCGTCGACAGGATTTATCTTCGGCGGTCAGAACAGGGCAAAAATACGTCTGCCCTAATCGTTGCCCTGATTGCCCTAATCGTTTTCGAGAAAAGTTCACTCCTTGAGCCTCTTGCCCTGGCCCTCGATATAGTCTTTGGCGCCTTCCAGTGTGAGGCTCATAGCCTTCATGAGGTACTTCTCGGCCTCGTTGACCTTTCCGACCTTCATGAACTCGGCGGCGACGTTGTGGCAGATGTCGGTGGCCTCCTGCATGCTGTCGATCATGCCGTTCTTGTGCATCTCCTCGATGAGGAAGATCGCGGAATCCGAATCGGCCACGAAGTGGTCCATCATGCCCAGGTCCAGCTCGCATTCAGCCTTGGCCATGTACGTCGCGGCCAGCTGTTCCGTGTCTTCGAGGTTACCGGATTTCATCAGGTCGGTCCCCAACTCGATGGCCTCGTCGTAGCATTCGATGGCCTTCGCAGGGTCCTCGATGCTGTCGTACAGCTCGCCCATGAGGTCGTATGCCTCCATGCGGCGGTTCCTCATCCATGGGTCAATCTTGCTGTCGGTGGAGTCCAGAGCCTTCTCCAGGAACGGCAGGGCCTCCTTGTAGAATCCGTCCTCCAGAAGCACCTCGGAAGAGCTGATGCACATGCTGACCACCCTGCGCGCATCGAAATGATGCGAGGACGAGCTAATCCTGTTCAGGCGGGAAGCGGCTTTCCCGAGAGGCTCCGAAGCATCCATTCCGAAATGCTGGTACAGCTCCCCCAGAGCGGAATACATTTTGACGTACGTGCCGTCGTCCGTCCCGATCCTGTCAGCCATCTCGGCCGCCGACTCCAGGTCTTCCAGAGAAGAAGTGTAATGCTCCAGCATCTTGAGGACGCACCCGCGGTTCACGTAGGCTTCCAGAAGCTCCTCTGAATCGCCTGCTGACTCCAGGTCGTTGACTTTGTCGTTGTATTCGGACAACGCTTTCTCAAGGTAGTCCTCGGACACGCCAGGCATGGTGTATAATCGGCAGACCACTATATATGACTGAGTTGAAGTGCTAGAGATGTGCGAACGGAGACCTCGGATTCAGGCGTTTCATCCGTCCTCGCCGACGCGTCCAGCAACCGATGTTAATGGATATGATGCTCTTTCATGCCGTGCTTTCGGAAAAGCCGGGGATATGGCCGGTCTTTCTTTTAGTGTACAAAACTAAACTGATTCTTTCGTGCGTGCTTTTATATCAAAAGATACGACTGACCCTTCATGAGACAGAAGCGGATTCTCGCTGTTCACGACATCTCCTGTGTAGGGAAATGCTCCCTGACCGTAGCCTTGCCCATAATCTCCGCCGCCGGCGTCGAGTGCGCAGTGCTACCGACCGCTGTCCTGTCAACCCATACCGGTGGTTTCACCGGATTCACGTTCAGGGACCTTACCGGGGACATCAAGCCCATAGGGGCCCACTGGTCGTCCCTCGGGATAAGGTTCGACGCCATCTACACGGGATTCCTGGGCTCTTTCGAGCAGATCGAGCTCGTGAAGGAGCTAATAGACGGGATGTCCGGACAGGATGTCAAGGTCTATGTCGACCCTGTCATGGCCGACAAGGGGAAGATGTACTCCGTATTCGGACCCGACTTCCCCGCAGGGATGAGGAGCCTGTGCGAGAAGGCCGACCTCATCATGCCGAACATGACCGAGCTGGCCTTCATGCTCGGATTCGAGTACAAGGACGTGCCTTACACGAGGGAATACGTCGACGACATCCTCGACAAGGCCAAGGCCATAGGCGCCCCGCGCATAGTCATCACCGGGATCAGCTACGAGCCAGGGAAGATCGGCGCCATCTACAGGGACTACAGCACCGGAGACCAGGGCGAAGTCATGGCCGATGAGGTCCCCGGTTACTACCACGGCACCGGAGACGTCTTCGGATCCGCTCTGGTCGGCGCTCTGGAGTCCGGAGCGGCCCTCAAGGACGCCGTGTCGATGGCCGTGGAGCTGACCGTCAGCAGCATCGTCAGGACGCACTCCGCATGCACCGACGTCAGGTTCGGCGTCAACTTCGAGTGCGGCCTCACCCAGTACGCACGCTCGATCAGGGACAAGGCGCCCCTCCGCATCGCATCCACGGACGACGATATAATGTCCATAGACGCCATGGCGAAGGTCGTCTGGCCGGAGACGTACGACCCCATAATCCCAGAGGGCCAGGCGGAATACATGGTGAAGAGGTTCCAGACGGCGGAAGCAATCCGCAAGCAGATCTCCGAGGGATTCGTATACGAGATTGCCAGGCTGGACGGGGAGGACGTGGGATACTGCGGATACAAGATGGAGGGCGAGGACGTGCTCTACGTCTCGAAGCTCTACGTCCTGGCCGAAGGCAGGAAGAGCGGGATCGGGAAGCTGATGCTGGAGGCAGCGATGGACGCGGGAAGGGCCGTCGGAGCGAAGAGGATGCATCTTTCGGTCAACAAGAGCAACGTCCGCGCCATAGAGTTCTACGAGCACATGGGGCTTGTCAAGGAATCCTCCTACTACGGAGAGGTCGGAGACGGGTTCTACTACGACGACTACAGGATGGGGTGCGACCTGTGACCGATGCCGATGCTCTGTTCGAGGAAGGCTACAGGCAGTACCTGGAGGCCGAGCGCCCCGAGGACCTCGAGAAGGCCCGCGTCTCCCTGGGACAGGCCGCCACCATGGGCCACGCGATGGCTCAGGACGTCCTCGGCAACATGTACGAGGACGGGGACGGCGTCAGGAAGGACATCTCCACCGCACTCCAGCTGTATCGCAAGTCCGCCGAGCAGGACTGTCCCGCAGGGCTGTTCGACCTGGGCCACCTGTACATGGAAGGCAACGGGGTCGAGAAGGATCCCGAGCGCGCGTTCGCGCTGGTCCAGAAGGCCGTGGAGCTCGGAGGGCAGCCGGACCACATCTTCAGGCTGTCCGTCCTCTATCACGAGGGCAAGGGCGTGGCCGCCGACGAGGGGAAGGCGAAGGAGCTCCTGGAGAAGGCGATCGAGCTGGGAAGCACCGAGGCCAAAGCCAGCATGGGGGCGCTGCTGCTCTCCGGAGACGGCGTCGAGAAGGACGTCGACAGGGCGTTCAGGCTGCTGAAGGAGGCCGCGGAGGACAAGGACTGCGACGCGATGTGCAACCTGGGCCTGATGTACGAGACCGGGACCGGCGTCGAGAGGAGCCTCCGCGAGGCGGTCGAGTGCTACACGCAGGCTGCTGACCTAGGATACGCCCCCGCATACTACCATCTGGCCGTCCTGGCCGGCGACAGCCGCATCCCTGTTTCGCTGATCGATCCATCCGACTTCCTGGATGCCGGAGGCAGGGTGGGCAGCCATGAGGACATCAGCGCCCTGGGGGAGCACTACTACTTCGGCGACGGGGAGGAGCCCGATCCGGAGATGGCTGCCCAGTATTTCCGCGCCGGAGTGGATCTGGACATAGCCTCGTGCATGTACAACCTCGGGATAATGATCATCCGCGGCGAGGCCTCTCCGGAGTATGACGGGGAGCAGTACGACCTCATCCTGGCCGCAGCCGATGCCGGATACGAGCCTGCCAAGGAGCTTCTGGAGCAGGCCGAGGAAGAGAGCTGACATGTTCATTCCAGTGACGATGGACGAGGTCCGCCGCAGGGGCTGGAAGGCCCTGGACGTAATCCTCGTCTCCGGCGACACCTACACGGACAACTCCTACAACGGGACCGCGGTGATAGGGCACTGGCTGATCGACCACGGGTTCAGGGTGGGGATGGTGGCGCAGCCTCGTCTGGACGTCCCCGACGACATCACCCGCTTGGGGGAGCCGGAGCTGTTCTGGTCGGTATCCGCCGGATGCGTGGACTCGATGGTCGCCAACTACACCTCCACGAACAAGCGCAGGAAGGACGACGACTTCACTCCGGGCGGCATCAACGACCGCCGTCCGGACAGGGCCTGCATCGCTTACACGAATCTCATCAAGAAGTTCGCCAAGGGGAAGCCCATCATCCTCGGCGGCATAGAGGCCAGCCTGCGCCGGATAGCGCATTACGACATGTGGTCCGACTCCATCCGCAGGTCCGTCCTGCTGGATTCCAAGGCCGACGCCATCGTCTACGGCATGGGCGAGCTGTCCAACCTGGAGATAGCGCAGAGGATAAGGGACGGGAAGGAATGGAAGGACGTCAGAGGGATCTGCTACATGTCCTCGGAGCTTCCTTCCAATACCCTGGAGCTCCCCTCTTACGAGGACTGCGCCGCCGACCCCAGGGCTTTCGCGAGGATGTTCGCCACGTTCAGGGACAACTGCGACCCCATTACCGCGCGGCCGATGCACCAGGCGTACGGCAATAGGTTCCTCGTCCACAACCGCCCCCAGCGCAACCTCGCCCAGGCGGAGCTGGACGCCGTGCACGAATCCGATTACGAGAACGCCGTCCATCCGTTCTACGCCTCGCAGGGACATGTTAAGGCCATGGAGACGGTCAGGAACTCCGTAACGACGCATCGCGGCTGCTACGGCGACTGCTCGTTCTGCGCCATAGCCGTCCATCAGGGTCGCACCGTGGTGTCCAGGTCCAAGGAGTCCATCATCCGCGAGGCCGAGAGGATAGCCTCCGCCAAAGGGTTCAACGGCATCATCCAGGACATCGGAGGGCCTACGGCGAACATGTACGGCATCGAATGCCCGCTGAAGACCCATATCGGCGCCTGCAAGGACAGGAGATGCCTTGGAGCCAAGCCCTGTCCCCGCCTCCCCATCGACCACAGGGAGCAGACGGAGCTCCTGAAGAGGATCTCCTCGATCCCGGGGGTGAGGAAGGCGTTCGTCGGCTCCGGGATCCGCTACGACATGATCGTCGCAGACAGGTCCCATGGCCAGGAGTATCTGGACGAGCTCGTGTCCAGGCATATCTCCGGGCAGATGAAGATCGCTCCCGAGCACGTGTCGGACAAGGTCCTCAGGCTCATGGGGAAGCCGTCCAGGAACGTGCTGGAGGAGTTCAGGGACATGTTCGAGGAGTCCAACCGCAGATGCGGGACCAGGACGTTCCTCACCTACTATTTCATTGCTGCCCACCCCGGATGCACCCAGGACGACATGAGGGAGCTGGCCGACTACTGCCACAGGGTCCTGAAGACCAATCCCGAGCAGGTCCAGGTGTTCACCCCGACGCCGTCCACGGTCGCCACGATGATGTACCATTGCAGGAAGGACCTCAAGGGCGAGGACGTCAAGGCGGAGCATTCCATCCAGATGAGGCAGAAGCAGAAGGACATCGTGGTGCCGAGGAAGCCCAGGAGAGCCTGATGGCGCAGAAGTACAGGAACGTCGAGTACGGGTTCGGGGACATAGGTTCCGCCTTGTATCGTGGAACCGTTGGGAAGGACGGGATACGTCTGGTCATCACCAGGTATCTGGAGGACGCCCCCCAGGAGGTGATCGACGACGTGATCCGCTTCCTTCTGGACAGGAAGGGAGGGTACCGTCCGGAGCGCTTCGAGGAGTACATCGCCACGGACGAGTTCATCCTGTCCAAGAGGCCGCTGTTCCTGGAGGAGAGCAGGAAGTTCAAGTGCACCTCCGAAGGGGAGTTCCGCAGCCTTGCCGATTCCGCCCAGAGGCTTCTGGACTCCGGGCTTCTCGATGCCGAAGACCTCCAGAACACGTACATCACCTGGTCGAAGCGCAGGGCTGTGAGGACTCTGGGAGTGTGCTATGCGATGTTCAGAGTCATATCCATCACGCCCGCCCTGGACGCGCTGGATGTCCCCGAGCAATGCCTGGATTTCGTCGTGTATCACGAGTTCCTGCATCTCAGAGTAGGGGTGAGGATCGGCAAGCGCAACCACAACAAGAGCTTCAGGGACCAGGAGAGGATGTTCCCCAACCATGAGGAAGTGGAGAAGGAGCTCCGGAAGCTCAAGAAGCGAAGGTCAGAAACATATACCCAGGCGACGATGGGAGCTCATGGCAGAAGAGGAAGGAAGGGGATTCGTCTTTCACACGCCCGACGGGGACCAGGAGCTCACGTTCGAGGAGGTCCAGACCCTGGCGGCGGACGGCGATCCCGGCGGGCTTTACGCCATGGCCATGGCATATCTTTTCGGATGGGACGTCGAAGAGGACAGCGACAAGGGCTACTACTACCTCGAGAAAGCCGTCGCCGCCGGCCAGACCGAGGCTATGACCCTGATGGTCCGCCTCTTCATGCAGGGCGAGTACGACGGCATCGATTCCGCAAAGGCCGCCCAGATGTCCATAGAGGCCGCTCGTGACGGCATACCGGACGCCCAGCTGTACGCCGGACTGGCATACATGGACGGGGTGTCCGTCGACAAGGACTACGAGAAGGCCGCCAAGTACTTCAGGCTGGCTGCCAACCAGGGCAGCTCCGACGCAAGGACCAATCTGGCCTATCTCTACCAGGAAGGCCTGGGGGTGGAGAAGAACGAGCCCAAGGCGTTCTCCCTGTACAGGATCGCGGCCAGAGCTGGCAACCTCAACGCCATGTTCCAGCTGGCCGTATGCTACGAGTTCGGAACTGGCACCTCGGTCGATCTGGACAAGGCCGTCGAATGGTACAGGAAGGGCGCCAAGGAAGGCGACGCGTTCGCCATGGAGAGGCTAGGGTACCTGTATTCCGAGGGCTTCGGGGACGTCAAGCCGGATGCAGGGATGGCCTTCGAATGGTTCCTCAGAGCGGCCATGGAAGGCGTGACGTCATCCATGACGATGGTCGGACACTGCTATCTCAAGGGCATCGGAGTCGAGGCTTCCGAAGAGGAGGCCGTCAAGTGGCTCAGGATGGCTTCGGACAACGGGGACGACGAGGCCAAGGACATGCTGTCAGCAATCGGGACGAAACGACTTCCGAAGATATGATTAATGAAATCGGCGATTCCTGTCCGATTACCATGGCTTCCGAGAAACAACCCGGCATCAACCAGGACGACGCAGAATCCCTCTACCAGACAGGTCTCGCCTATCTCTACGGCACCGACGTCCCCAAGGACTTCGACAAGGCCGCTGAGTGCTTCAAGAAGTCCTGCAAGATGGGATACATGCCCGCCCGCAGGGAGCTCGGGATAATGTACGCCTCCGGCCAAGGAGTGGAAGTCGACATGGAGAAGGCCGTCGAGTACCTCGGTCAGGCCGCCGATTCCCTCGACCCCAGCGCTCTCTATCACCTCGGCCTGATGTACGAGGTGGGATCCGGAGTCCCAAAGGACATGCAGAAAGCGGTCAGGATGCTCGCGTACGCCGCAGAGATGGGGTTCCCCGGAGCCGATGCGGACGCGGAGCGCGTGGACGCAATACTCACCGAGCAGAGGAACAAGAACCTCCGCGCCAGGCCCCTTCTCAAGCTGCAGATCTCCGACGTGGACGTGGAAGCCGCATGCTGCAAGCCCATGCTGGACGCCCTCCTCGCTCAGGACATCGTATTCATCGACAGCTTCAAGGGCCCCGCCCTCCTCGGAGAGGACCCCGACGGGATGGACGCCGTTCTGGACCGCTGTCCCTACTGCGGAGCTCCCGTCCAGATCGTCCCTCGCGACAAGAAGTACTGAGGCTAACGCCGGGGCGTCCGACCTTTTCCAGGATGCTCCGGCCGCCCTCGTCCGTCGCCGACGCCGACCGCCCTGTTGGATGTATCGGTCGAACGATGAATGAAAATCTTCTTCACAGACCCAATATCGGTAATATATTAATCGTTTCAAGGTCATGACACCGTCATGTCAGACGGAGAATACAGCGAGGACGCCATCAAGACGATCACCGCCGTCATCGATAGGAAGAAGAATGAGCTGGTCGAGCTCGACAAGAAGAAATCCAGGGTCAAAAAGGCCGAGAAGCTCGAGGGCATCGACAAGCTCATCGCGTACATCAACGCCGACATAGCATCCTACATCGCCGTCCTGGCCGACATGAAGGACGACGAGTCCCTCCTCGAGGGCATAGATCTGGAGGATCTGGACGAGGTCGACCGCCCCGAGTGCTACGACAGGTACATGAAGACCCTCGGAGAGGAGGCCGCCGAGCTCGACGAGAAGGCCAGCGAGATCCGCGCCGATCACTGCGACATGGTCATGGAGACCATCGGGCAGGAGATGGGAGAGAAGGCCCTGAAGTCTGGCAAGATGATCAAGATCATGCTGGACGACCCCTACATGCTCTCCGTCATCGGCGAGACCATATTCTACGACGACAAGCTCTACGAGGAGTTCTCCAAGCTCTTCGACATGGAGGAGCCCGACAATAAGAAGGGCAAGTCCAAGAAGAAGGGCAAGAAGAAGTCCAAGAAGGGTAAGAAGTGACCCTGTCCGACAGGTCCACGGAGCTAGCCGCTCTCAGGGCGGAGTTCCTGGACCTTATGGAATCGATGCCTGAGAACCCTGCGGAGGCCCGTTCCGCCGCGCAGAGGATGGAGGAGATCCGCACCAGGATACAGGAGCTCTCCTCGGAGGAGGGTCCCTCGGTCCCGGAGGTCAGGAGCGTCGATAGCAGATCCGTTTCCGAGGAGATCTCGTCCGTCTCTTCGGAGATAACTTCTATAAAAGCCCGCATCCAGGAGGCGCTGTCGGCATCGGATTTCGAGTTGGCCGGCAAGCTTTCGATGGAAGCCTCCCTTCTTGAAAGCAGGCGCAGGTCCCTCGAGGAATGCTTGAAGGACCTGTCCTGACGATAATTGCGTCAATATCCATAGATAAGGATAAATACGGGCGACTTGGATTAAAAGTTGAAAGTGACGGGGACGAACAAAAACTGGTAATGGAACACAAACGCCTTACCCGTCACCTCAACCCTTCTTTTGGATTCACATCATGCCCTTGACGTACATGTCGGCCATGGTCCTGAACAGGAGCGTCTTCCACTTCGTCTTGGTTTCCTCGTCAGGATCGTCGACGTAAATGTGGGTGGCGCAGTGGTCCCTGTACTCGAACATGTCCGTGAGGCTGTCGAGCTCCTCGTCGGTGAACATGCCGTGCCTCCTGGCGAGCAGGATGCAGTAGGCGTACGACGAGGTGTCGTCCATCTCGGTGATGTCCAGCATCGAGGCCAGAGAGTCGAGGATAGTGTTGCAGGCGTAGATGACCGCACAGGGGGCGTCCTCGTCGAACATGTTCGCGATCACGTTGGCGGTGCACATGTCCATGCAGGCGTTCTATTCGGATCTCGCTATGATGATGTCCAGCTTGGCTTCGTCGTCTCTTAGCTTGCATCTGTGCTTGAAGCTGGACAGGTATTCCCTGGCGGTGTCGTCTATCTCGTCGAGGGAGTACCTGTTCCCGGATATCCCCCACTCCTGCATGTGGTACTCGATGTGGCGAGAGGTGCTGAAGAAGCCCATGTCGTCGATGAACGGCTCGAAAACGTCATCGTCGTCGTTCTCGTCGATCACGAACTCCTCGTCCTTCAGGTTCAGAGACTTGTCGGTCTTCTCTTCGAACTTGCTCTTTTCGTCTTCGGACATCTCATACCTCCTTGTCCTGTATCGCGTTAGACGTATTTTGTTCTGCGCATCCTACGGCGGTCGGCTGTTCTGCCGGCCTAGCATTCGTCCTTCATGCTCGCATCGTGACTCGATTTAGGACTATAGTGTGCCCAGAGCCTCCGAGCGCAGAAATCGCTCTTTTATAATCTTTTTCCTTGAACAGGATGTAGTCGGTGTTGTAGGTGGACACCGCGAAAATCCCCACCCCGGCTTCGGCGAGTATGGACGTGAGCTCTGACAGGACCCCCACCATCGAGAAGTCGAGGATTCCCTTGACGCGAAGCCCGCGCCAGCCGTCCTCCCTCTCGAGCGTCTCGGACGGAACGTCCTCGGTCCTGCACACCAGGGATAGCTCCTCGTCGGTCTTCCCGATGAACAGGAACTCCTTGGAGAGAACAGTCCTGTCCAATGTTCCCAGCTTGCAGACTGTGAGGGCGTACGGCAGGATCTCCAGCTCCATCGGTTTCACTCCGTTTCCGGATGTCGTTCTCGGATTTCGATTTTATCATGCGTCCGGCGGCTTCCAGGGCTCCGATTCCTCCGCTATCCTTCCGATGAGCTCGTTCCCCTTGGATGTCCAGAACTCCTTGTCGCAGACCAGGACCAGCCTCCTCCTGGCTCTGGATACGGCGGTGTTGACGATCTTCAGACCCATCTCGGTCGAGGAGCTCGTGAACCTGAACGGGACGTCCCTTGACAGGACCCCGTTGTCCGCCACGCTCAGGACCACCGTGTCCCATTCCCTTCCCTGGGAGGCGTGGACGGTCATCACGCAGTCCCTGTACCTGCCGACGGAGCCTTTCAGCATCTTCGTCTGGTCGGCATACGGCGTGAGGATGGCTATGGAAAGAGGATCGGGGCGTTCCGCCTCCAGGAAAGAAACCACGGCATCCCTCTCGGCGTCGTTCTCCCTCCTCTTTCTGGACCTGCATCTGGCATCGATGCAGAGCATCCGCAGGTTGCCCTCTCCGAAGCCCTTCATCCCGTTGTGGTAGACGAACGAATCCAGTATGCCGGCTAGGTTTGGCCCGAACCTGTGCGATTCGGTCAGGTCGCTGCGTACCGTCAGATCCATCCTAGGCTCCGTTCCTTCGGCGTAGGAGCGCGCCAGGCTGTCCCTGTCGCCAGTGATTAGGGATTCGCAGCAGAGGGCGCTCATGTCCCACAGGAAGGCGTCCTTGAGGCGGCTGTTGCCCTCGGACCAGTGTCTGAGGAGCTCGCTGTCGATCTCGCACACCGGAGGGAGCTGCATATGGTCCCCCAGGAAGGCAATCGGAACGCCGTTGGTGAACAGCGTGACCGCATGCATCAGGCTGCAGTAGCCCGCCTCGTCCAGGAAGATGCGGTCCACGTCCAGCTCCATCCTGCCGTCGTCGGCGGAGCCTCTGGGCCTGAAGCGGGAGATGAACTGCAGAGGGGTCCCTGCCACCACGGAGACGTCCCTCACGCGCCTGTTGGTGCATCTGGACGATATGCTCTCGAGCTCGTCCTCCAGCGACGATATCATCCTGGCGACGTCCCCGTCGGTCATGTTCCTGTATTCCGCGATGTCCAGGGCAGGCCTGTCGCGGTCGTAGAGAGCGGATCTCGCCTCGGCCAGGATCTCCCTCAGATCCCTGTCCTCATCGCAGTCTATGGTCCTCGTGCGCGAGCACAGGGTGAGGATAGGCGCCATCTCCCTGCCCATCTCGGGGGCCATGGCTATGGTCGCAGTCCCGTCCATGAACTCCAGACGCTCGGAGAGCCTGTCGATCCTGGGCCTGATCCTGTCGCAGGTCCTCTCGAACAGGATCTCCTCCATGTTCTCGATGCTCTTCCTGAGCCTGTCGGCCCTCTTCTGGGCCTGAGAGTCCTCGCACATGTCCGGATGCTCCAGGAGGAACGTCTTTGTCGGCACGCCGAGGCGGAGGACCCCTTTGCCAAGCTCCTTCTCGTCGAATGCCTTGAGGATTCCGCGAAGGACCTGCTCCACCGAGTTGTTCGTGGGCGCGAATACCGCCACTTTCATTCCTGACGATATGCAGGTCTTGATGCATGTGGCCAGAACGAACTGCGTCTTCCCTGTCCCGGGCGCCCCCCAAACGTACGAAAGGGGGCTGGACAGAACTCTGCGGACGGCTTTTCTCTGCTGCTCGGAAGGCTCGGCCCCGTCCGGGAACTCCGGCTCTCCCGCCGAAGGAGGTAGGCATGGAATGTCTATCGAGCCGGAATGCTTTCCGAGGAACTCCATCAGCGCTCTGACCAGGAACTTCATATCGGACAGAACCCTGACGCAGGGGTGGGCTATCGCCATCGCAGAGAGGACGTTCGGCCCGGGATGCACCACTATCGTGCGCGACACCTCGTCGTAGCGGGTGAATCCGGCTTCGTCTCCAGCAAGAAGCTCGGAATCCACCTGCAGCATCAGCGCGCCCGTGTCGTGAGGCAGGGACTGCAGGTGCAGAACGGCGTATCCGTCCCTGACGTCGTACGAGGACACCTCCGTGATGATGACGCCCTTCGGCGGGTCGCTGACGAACTGCATGTCGTCCATGTAGGAATAAACGCCAGATGCCGAATCAGCCAGGATGGTGGAGAGGCTCTCGGGGTCCATGCCTGGAGAGCCTCGGGATTAGAGAAAAGCCTTTCCGGGGCTTTCTAAGGTTGTTAGTTCAGGAGTAGAAGCTGGAGTAGCTGGAGTTGTCCTCCTTGGGCTGCACTGGCTCCCCGGATTCGAACTCCTTCCAGTCGACCTCGGCTCTTGAGATCACGGTGCAGGAGTTGTTCTTGCTCTCGAACTTCACGGTGGCGTCGTCGACCGTCATCTTCACGTTCAGCAGGACGGTGAAGCACGAGTCGATGTAGTCGCTGTCGGGGTCCACTATGGACCTGTCGTGGCGGAGGGCGGTGGACCTCAGGGTCCTCTCTCCGAAGATCCCCTTGACCTTCTTCACGGCCCTCTGGAGGACGTAGCCCCCTCCGATGTCCAAGGCCCAGATCTCCATGCGATCGTCGTCCGGAACGTCTATCTTGGTCCAGCCGCTGAAATCGTCGCGTTTCGTGCCCGCGTAGATCAAGTACTGAGTCTTTATCGAGATCACATCGCCCGTATCTATCACCCTATATTTTTGTTTAAGCCATGTACACGACTGTGTGTAACAACTTCGGCCGAGTCGATAGTTCGTAATGCGGTCGCGGACGGATGTCTACCGACCGGCGTCTTTTCTGATCGTCCGTTCGTCTAGTCGTCTCGCCATGGGCGCATCCAGGTCT
>SUSZ01000026.1 GCA_015063165.1 Thermoplasmata archaeon | reverse complement strand
CCGTAGGAAAATTATATTCCCTATTTTACAGAGTTAAGGTTGAAAAAAGACTGTCCAGGATAATCAAGCAGGGCTCCGAGATGCTGCCGTAGGAAAATTATATTCCCTATTTTACAGAGTTAAGGTTTCAACGATTCAGCGGGGACCACCAGCGGCAATCCCCGGTATTCTATAACTTCCATGTTGGCGCCGTAGATCCCCTTGATCAGCTCGGAGGTGACGATCTCGCTGCCCCCGTAGGCCTTAACCTCCCCGTCCAGAAGGAAGAGGAACTTGTCGGAGTAATGAAGGGCGAGATTGATGTCGTGCATCGTCATGATCGTGCACATCCCTCTCGACCTCACGGCGTCCATTATCATGCGCATCGTCAGGTGCTGGTTGGCGATGTCTAGGTTGTTAGCAGGCTCGTCCAGTATCAGGACGGACGGCTCCTGGGCTATCGCCCTCGCTATCTGGGTCTTCTGGAACTCCCCGCCGGAGATCTCGTCGACGTACTTCAGCGAGATATGGGCAAGCTCCATGCGGTCGATGACCTCGGACACCTTGTCCATGTCCGTTTTTGAAGGGGACAGGTCGAAATACGGCCTTCTGCCGAGCATGACCGAATCAAACACGCTCAGCTTGGACATGGGGACGCTCTGCGGGACGAACGCTATCTTCCTGGACAGCTCCCTCGAAGAGATCTTTGCTATATCCGTGCCGTCCACGGTCACGCTCCCGGAAGTGGGGCGGTTCACACCGCTCAGACACTTCAGGAAGGTCGTCTTCCCGGTCCCGTTGGGTCCGAGGATGGAGATGACGGTGTTCTCCTCCGACTCGAAGGAGATGCCCTTGAGAACGTCGCGGAGCTTGCTGTTGTACCTGAACCTCAGGTCCTTGACCTCGATCATCTCCTCTTCCTCCTTCCGATCAGTATGGCTATGAACATCGGCCCGCCGACCGCGGACGTGATAATCCCTATCGGAATAACGCTTGGGAAGGCGTAGCAGGAGACCACGTAGGCGATTATCATCACCAGACCACCTACTATCATCGACCCGGGGATGACGAACCTGTTGTCGGTCCCGACGAACTTCTTGACGATATGAGGGGCGATCAGCCCGACGAACCCGATTATCCCCATGAACGAGACGACCGTAGCGGTGAGAACAGCGGAAAGCGTCAGCCCGACCATGCGGGTGCGGCCGATGTTGACTCCGAGTCCTTTCGCGACATCCTCGCCTGCCTCCATGGAGTTGTAGTCCCATCTCTTCCAGAGGTAGTACGCCGCCACGGCGATCAGCACAACGATCAGCGCGATCTCCTCGTTCCAGGTTATCCTGCTGACGGACCCGAACTGCCATCCTACTATAGATGATAGCTTCGTGCTGTCTGCCATATACTGCAGGAACGACAGCAGGGCCGAGAATATCGAGCTGATAGCCATCCCCGCGAGCACTATGGACTCGGGAGAGATGTCCGTGACCTTGACTATCCCGAGCATCAGCAGGGTGGCCCCCATCGCGAATATGAACGCGAATATGGTGACCATCAGAGGCTGGTCGAGTGCGACCATGCCTGTCGCCATGGTTATGGTCCCTCCATCGAGGAAGAGGATGGCGAAGGCGGCTCCGAAGGCTGCGGCGTTGGATATCCCGAGAGTGAACGGGGACGCCATCGGGTTGCGGAGAAGGCACTGCATCACAGCGCCCGACACCCCGAGGGCCGCCCCAGCCACCACGGTGGCGAGGATCACCCTCAGACGGAGGTCCCATACCACGGCGCTCTCCCAGGAATCGTCCGGATGGAACAGGTACCCAAGAATCTCGCCGTAGGAGAGCCCGGTGTCACCGAGACGGATGGTGAGCACCGTGAGGACGACCAGCGCGACCAGGCATCCAGCCAGGAACATGTACCTGCGGCGGGAGTACCTAAGGTATCCCTCCGAGGTGCTGTTCTTGACGATTCCTTCCTCGTCCATGGTATCAGGATCCTCAGGCGGCTGCGAAGGAGTATACTCCGTTGTTCAGGACGACCTTCAGCTCGGTCCAGAGACCGGTCTCCACAGGAACAGCAAGGGAGGCTCCCCTGGAAGCGGAGGCCTTGTCCAGATTGTCGAACATCTTGGAGCCGACATCGTCTCCGTACAGGTCCTTGTAGAGCTTGGTGAGGATGCTCTCCATCTGGTCGAGGGTGAGGGTCTTTCCGATGACGACCTCGAAGTAGTAGGCGTCTGCGATGACGTTCATCATCTCGTATCCGCACAGAGCGGTGGTGAGGCAGGAGTAGACCTTCTTCTCGTCGTCGGTTCCCTGAAGGCTGTACATCCACTTCAGGACGGCCTGGTCGTCGGGATTGGCGATGGCTGCGGGGAAGGACGGGTCATAGAACATGACATCGAAGTCGTATGTCGAGGTAAACGTCTCGACGTTGAGAAGGATGTACCAAGGGGGTATGGAATATCCGGCGGCGGCGTTGCTGACATTGGCCATCTGGAACGGGTGGAAGAACGGGAAGACAGCGTTGAGGTCTCCAGGGCCCATCCCCATCTGTGATCCGGCGAGGCTGCCGAGGGTGGTCGTGTCGCTGCCCTGCTTGCTCTTGATGTCGGCGAGGGTGTTGTTCAGGGTCTTGACGACCTTGTCGTCCACATCGCTCTCTCCGAGGACGTCTCCGAGTATGGAGAGGCTCTTGACAATGTTGTCGTTGAGGGTGAAGTTGCCGGAAGCGTCGACGGTGTAGAACATGTTGCTCATGTCGGCGAGGTTAAGCGTGAGGACGGGGCACTTCTTGGCGAGGGAGTCGAAACTCGACTGGAACTTCTCATAAACGTTGGTGGTAACGATCACGAGACTGGGGTTCTTCTTTGCGATGGATTCGATGGTTGATTCGGAGAAGTTTCCCATGGTGGAGTCCTCGTGAGAGGCCATCTTGGACATGTCGTAGCAGTAGTAGTGGGGCTGGAGGCTTCCGTAGATAGGCTGAGTCTCCTGGAAATCGACCTCGACGACCTTCTTGTGGGCGTCGAAATAGGACAGAACCTTCAGAACGTTCCATCCGACGGTTATGATTCCATTGTCGAGGTTCTTGGGAACAATGACTTCCCTCCCCTCGGAATCGGTGACCGTCTTATCTTTAGCGGGTTCGTTGTTATCCGATCCGGACTGGGTCAGCACATAGGCGCCTGCGGCTGCGATGATTATCACCGCTGCGGCGATTATAGCTATGATTGCGTTCTTACTCATCGTATCACTCATTGGAGGTTTGTTCCAATGATTGAACGATTTTTAATACGTATTTAAGGGCGACAGGTTACGAAAAAAGATATCGAACAGAAACGGGAAAAGTGTTCGAACATGGGAATGAGTCGGTTTAAAGTATGAGTGAACTCCAGGAGATACTTTTAAGTCACCAAGCCCTGATGAATATACAAACTTTGACCGGCCGTCCAAGGACGACCGTAATAGGTTTGCCCGCCTTCTCAAAGGAAGACGGCCTTAAGCAGCTCGATCATGAGCCGAGCCGCCTCAAGGACCAGGGTCAGTTTTCCAGTCTTCTCCTGGTCCTTCTTATCTTCTCGGGTGGTATCACCTCCAAAAGATCCTCAGGACCGGAGCCCGGAGCACTGGAAGCCCTGTGCACCGGACTTCCTTCCTGGTGATTCCTTGATAGGATTCCGATT
This sequence comes from Thermoplasmata archaeon, assembly GCA_015063165.1. GTDB lineage: Archaea > Thermoplasmatota > Thermoplasmata > Methanomassiliicoccales > Methanomethylophilaceae > Methanoprimaticola. The sequence continues at coordinate 33,088 of SUSZ01000026.1, read as the reverse complement.
TATAATGACTATATTATGTTTCTTTTGATGTTAAATTTAACATTATTATAAATAAAAACGATTTATATCGTATAATTATGTTAGTCGAATCTTCGACAGGATCGAATCCGAAAGGATACCTTTAAGACTTCGAGCGAGAATGGCATCCCGAGCCTTGACCGGCCGTCCGAGGACGACCGTAAGGGGTTTGTCCGCCTTCTCAAAGGAAGACGGCCTTAAGCAGCTCGATCATGAGCCGAGCCGCCTCAAGGACCAGGATGAGTTTTCCAGTTTGCTCCTGGTCCTTCTCATCTTCTCGGGTGGTATCACCTCCAAAAGATCCTCAGGACCGGAGCCCGGAGCACTGGAAGCCCTGTGCACCGGACTTCCTTCCTGGTGATTCCTCGATAGGATCCGAGTTTATAATGAATGATTTTTGTTTTATTTGATGTTAAAATATAATGAAAATTAAAAATAATAATTAAAAAATAATTTAAAATAGCGAGAGGGAGAGCCCTCCCGCGTGTTTCATTCGGAATCCTCTTCCGTGGTCTCTGGGGCCCCTTCCGGCTCCTCGGGGACGTCGGCCCCGACCTCGGAGAAGGCCTCGGTTATAGCCTCGACCTCGTCGTCGGTGGGCTCTGCCATTATGGGCTGGACTGCCACCACCTTGTCGTCGTCCCTCATATCCATGAGCTTGACTCCCTGGGCGTTGCGCCCGGTCTCGCGGATGGCGTCGGTCTCGATGCGGAGGACCTTTCCGGACTTCGACGTGAGCATCAGATGGTCTCCGGGGACCACCTTCCTCACGCTGAGGACGTTCCCGTTGCGCTCGTTGCAGATGATGGTTATGACACCTTGCCCGCCGCGGTGGTGCTTGGAATAGGCCTCTACGTCGGTTATCTTGCCGAATCCGTTCTCCGTCACGGTCAGGAGCTTGTCTCCGGGCTTCACGATCGCCATGGATACGACCTCGTCGTCGTCCACGAGTCTCATTCCGATGACCCCCGAGGCGGTCCTTCCCATGGGACGGGCCTCGTCCTCGGAGAACCTGATGGCCTTTCCGCGCTTGGAAGCCATGATGACGTCGTCCCCGGGGCTGGCGATGCCGGCCTCGATTAGCTCGTCGTCGTCCACGTCGGGATCCTCGTCGGTCCTCAGCACGATAGCCTTGATTCCCTTGGAGCGTACATTGCTGTATGCGGACATCGCGGTCTTCTTGACGCGTCCCTTCTTCGTGCAGAACACGATGTACTTGTCGTCGGGGAAGTCCGGCGTGCACACGGTGTTGACCACGTACTCGTCCTCCTCGAGGTCGGGCAGGAGGTTCACGATGGGCTTGCCCTTGGACTGCCTGCTGCCCTCGGGGATCCTGTATCCCTTGAGCCAATGGATGCGTCCCTTGTTGGTTATGAACATGATGTAGTCGTGGGAGCAGGTGACGAACATCGAATCGACGTGGTCCTCCTCCTTCGTCTGCATTCCTGTCAGACCTACGCCTCCGCGTCCCTGCTGCCTGTAGGTGCTCAGCGGGATCCTCTTGATGTAGCTGTCACGGGAGAGCGTGATGACCACGCGCTGCTTGGGGATGAGGTCCTCCTCGTCGCTGTCGAGCGGGTTGGGATCGATGACGGTGCGGCGGTCGTCGCCGTAGGCGTCCTTCATCTCCTTCAGCTCGGCCTGGATGATGGCGTTGATCCTGGACTCGTTGGCGAGGATGTCCCTCAGGTCGGCCATGGTCATCTCCAGGGCCCTGTACTCGTCGCGGATGGAGTCCAGCTCGAGCCCGGTCAGCTTCTGGAGCCTCATGTCGAGGATCGCCTTGGCCTGCTCCTCGTCGATACCCAGGAGGTTCCTGAGGCCCTCGTTGGCCTCTTCGACGCTGGCGGACTCGCGGATGAGCTTGATGGTCTCGTCGAGCATGCCGATGGCCTTCATGAGGCCCTCGAGGATGTGGAACCTCTTCTGGGCCTGCGCGAGGTCGTACTCGGTCCTGCGGTAGACGACGGACCTCCTGTGCGCGATGTAGTGCAGGATGAGCTCCTTCAGGGACAGCACCGAAGGCCTGTTGTCGACCAGAGCGATGTTGATGATGCCGTAGGTGATCTCCATGTTGGTCTTCTTGAACAGGTTCTCGAGGACCACGGCGGAGATTGCGTCCTTATGGAGCTCGATGACTATGCGCATGCCGTGCCTGTCGGACTCGTCCCTGAGGTCGGTGATGCCCTCGATCTCCTTGTTCTTGACGCGGTCGGCGATCTGCTCGATGAGCAGGGCCTTGTTGACCTGGTAGGGGATCTCGTCGACGATGATGCGCTCCTTTCCGCTGCTCGTCTCCTCAATGTGGGTGTTGGCCCTGACCTTCAGCCTTCCGCGGCCCGTCTCATATGCCGAGCGGATGCCTCCGATGCCGTAGATCGTTCCTCCGGTGGGGAAGTCGGGACCTTTGATGTACGCCATGAGGTCGTCGAGCATGGCGTCGGGATGGTCGATCACGTAAGAGATCGCGTCGCAGACCTCCCTGAGGTTGTGCGGAGGCATCTTGGTGGCCATTCCGACAGCGATACCGTCGGATCCGTTCACCAGGAGGTTGGGGAACTTGGAAGGCAGGACGGAGGGCTCCTTCAGCGATCCGTCGAAGTTGTCGACCATGTCCACGGTGTTCTTGTCGATGTCCGCGAGAAGGTCGCTGGCCATCTTGGACATCCTGGCTTCGGTGTAACGCATCGCGGCCGCGCTGTCCCCGTCCACCGAACCGAAGTTACCCTGTCCGTCCACCAGAGGGTATCTGAGCGAGAACGGCTGGGCCATCCTGACCATGGTGTCGTAGGCCGCGGTGTCTCCGTGCGGGTGGTACTTACCGAGGACCTCTCCCACCACGGTCGCGGACTTCTTATGGGGACGGTTGTAGGTCAGGCTGAGGTTGTCCATGGCGAACAGGATCTTCCTGTGGACAGGCTTCAGTCCATCGCGGACGTCCGGAAGGGCGCGCCCGACGATGACGCTCATGGAATAGTCGATGTAGGAGCGCTGCATCTCCTTCTCGACCGGCTGGATGATGATCTTCTTCTCTCCGTCCATACTATCACACATCCAGGTTGATCACTTCGTGCGCATGCTCGATGATGAACTCCCTTCTGGGCTCGACATCGTCTCCCATGAGGACGGAGAACAGCTGGTCTGCGATCATGCTGTCCTCGACGGTGACCTTCTTCATCACTCTCGTGTCCGGGTCCATGGTGGTGTCCCACAGCTGCTGCGGGTTCATCTCTCCCAGACCCTTGTACCTCGAAACGTTGGCGCCGGGGCCGATCTCCGCCATCGCGGCGGCCATCTCCTCGTCGTTGTAGGCGTAGATCTGCTTCTTGCCCTTGTAGACCCTGTAGAGAGGCGGCATCGCTATGTAGACGTGCCCTTCGTCGATCAGAGGCCTCATCTGCCTGTAGAACAGAGTCAGGAGGAGGGTTCCGATGTGCGCCCCATCCACATCCGCATCGGTCATGATGACGATGCTGTGATAGCGTATCTTGGAGACGTCGAAGTCCTTCCCGATGCCTCCTCCGATCGCTATGGCTAGGTTCTTGATCTCCTCATGGTCCAAGAGCTTGTCCGGACGGGTCTTCTCGACGTTGAGGATCTTTCCTCTGATAGGGAGGATGGCCTGGAACGCGCGGTCCCTTCCCTGCTTGGCGCTTCCCCCTGCGGAGTCTCCCTCCACGATGTACAGCTCGCACTTCGAGGGGTCCCTCTCGGAGCAGTCGGCGAGCTTCCCGGGAAGGCTGGTGGTCTCGAGGACGCTCTTCCTCCTGGTGGCGTCCCTGGCCTTCCTGGCGGCCTCCCTGCCCTCGTAGGCGGAGATGGCCTTCTTGAGGATGATCTGAGCAACGGAGGGGTTCTCGAGCAGGTACTCGTTGAGCTTCTCGGTCATGAATCCCACGACCGCTCCCTGGGCGACGCTGCTTCCGAGCTTAGCCTTGGTCTGTCCCTCGAACTGGGGCTCGGCCATCTTGATGCTGACGATCGCGGTGAGCCCCTCGCGGACGTCCGACCCTTCCAGGGTGGTGTCCTTGAGGATGTTGTTGGTCTTCCCGTAGTCGTTCAGGCACTTGGTCAGAGCGGTCCTGAACCCGGTGAGGTGGGTTCCTCCCTCGGGGGTGTAGATGGTGTTCACGAAGGAGTCGATCTCCTCGTTGTACCCGTCGGTGTACTGCAGGGCGATGTCGATGTTGACGTCATTCCTCTCGCCCGAAAAATGGATGGGGACGGGGTGTATGGGCGTCTTGGACCTGTTCAGGTACTGCACGAACTCAGAGACGCCGCCGTCGTAGTGGAACCTCTCCTTCTTGCCCGTGCGCTTGTCCTCGAAGTTGACGGTGGCCTCCTTGTTGAGGAACGCCTGGTTGCGGAACCTGTTCTGGAGGGTGGTGTAGTCGAAGGTGACGGTCTCGAACATCTCGGGGTCCGGCCAGAAGGTGATCTCGGTCCCGTGCCTGTCGGATTCGCCTATGACCTCGACCGGACCGTCGGGGATACCGATCTTGTAGGACTGCTTGAAGACCTTCCCCTCGCGGTATACGACGGCCACGAGCTTGGACGAGAGGGCGTTCACGACGGAGACGCCCACCCCGTGGAGTCCTCCGGAGACCTTGTAGCTGTTCTGGTTGAACTTTCCTCCAGCGTGAAGGTCGGTAAGACACACCTCCAGAGCGGACTTCCCCTCCTTATGGTTGATACCTGTAGGAATGCCCCTCCCGTCGTCCACGACAGTAATGGAGCCGTCCTCGTTGATGACGACGTCCACCTCCGTGGCGAATCCGGCCATGACCTCGTCTATTCCGTTGTCCACGACCTCGTAGACCATGTGGTGTAGACCGCGGGAATCCGTGGACCCGATGTACATTCCGGGTCTCTTCCTGACCGCTTCAAGCCCTTTGAGGGCGACTATGCTATCCGCGTTATAATCCTCGGATGCACCGTTGGCGTCTTTATCGTCCATGCTATCCTCTTACCTTAAGTTCCCATACTATTAATTAGTACGCGCACGCGCACACGCACGTAATAATAGGGAGAGCAGATTTCTTGAAAATCGCTTGAATAATTCGTGGAAAACGCGCTCGGCCGTGGAGACGACAGCCTGGAACACATTATTTTTGTTATCATACATCCAAGTTCCCTCGACCGACATTACCTATTAAGACGGTAGACGGATATGCAGGGCCAATGAGCACCATCATGGAAGAGGCCCGCAGAGGCGAAGTCACGCCTCTGATGAAGAAGATTGCGGAGAATGAAGGAGTCAGCGCGGAGTTCATCAGGAACGGAATAGCGTCGGGACGCATCTGCGCCCCCCACAACCCCATCCACGACGCCAAACCCGCCGCGATAGGCGAGGGTCTGTCCGTCAAGGTCAACGTGAATCTCGGAACCTCCCGCGACATGGTGGACCTCGACTCCGAGATCGAGAAGCTCAGGGTCGCCATGAAGTACGAGGCTGACGCCGTCATGGACCTCAGCACCGGCGGAGACATAGATGCGATCAGGAGGAAGCTCCTCTCGGAATGCCCCGTCATGATGGGTTCTGTCCCGATATACCAGACTGGAGTGCTCGCGGCCAGAAGGAAAGCCATCGTCGAGATGACCGAGGACGACATCTTCAACGGCATCGAGAAGCACGCGAAGGACGGAATGGACTTCATGACCGTCCACTGCGGGATCACCAAGGAGAGCGTCGGATGGCTGAACAAGAGCGGAAGGACCACCGACGTCGTATCCAGAGGCGGCTCGTTCCTCACGGCATGGATTCTCCACAACGGCGAGGAGAACCCCCTGTACAAGAACTTCGACTACCTCCTGGACCTCGCCCGCAAGTACGAGTTCACCCTGTCCCTCGGGGACGGATTCAGGCCTGGATGCATAGACGACGCCTCCGACCAGGCCCAGATCGCCGAGCTAATGAACCTCGGACACCTCGTGGAGAGGGCCAGAGCGGCAGGGGTGCAGAGCATGGTGGAGGGTCCGGGGCACGTTCCCCTCGACCAGGTCGCCATGAACATGCAGCTCGAGAAGAGGATGTGCCACAATGCCCCGTTCTACGTCCTGGGACCTCTTGTGACCGACATAGCTCCCGGATACGACCACATCGTCGGAGCCATCGGAGGGGCCGTCGCAGCCCAGAACGGAGCCGATTTCCTATGCTACCTCACGCCTGCCGAGCACCTGTCCCTGCCCGACGTCGACGACGTCAAGGAAGGGGTCATCGCCTCGAAGATCGCTGCCCATGTCGGAGACCTCTGCAGAGGCATCGGAAGGGAGCGTGACAGCAGGATGGCCAAGGCGAGGAAGGCCCTCGACTGGAGCACCATGTTCGGAACGTGCATCGACGAGGAGAAGGCCAGAAGGTACAGATGCCGCGGATGCACCGAGGAGAGCGAGGGCTGCTCCATGTGCGGAGACATCTGCGCCATCAAGATCGTCGACACCTACATGAAGAAGAGTTGAAACCACAACTGCATGAAGAGGCGCTCTCCGGAGCCCTCTTATGCTTATTTTTTGTAGACTGTCGTCCAAGGACGAATTATGTTAGAAGTGGAGCCACTGGAGGGGATCGAACCCCCGGCCTGCGGTTTACGAAACCGCCGCTATACCCCTAAGCCACAGTGGCGCGATTAGGTGGATTGAAACGTGATATTAAAACATGTCTCACTGGGTTTTATTCGATAATCACACACGTAGTGTCCTTATCTCCATCGTAGACCCTTTTTCGGAAAGGAATGCGCTCTGATCTGCCGAGTTCACTTGAGAAAAGAGGGCTTCTCCTCGAAGGAATCCATGAACGAGGCTGCGAACAACGGCATGTGGACGATCCCGTCGCGATCCACGAAGATGTTGCTGTTCTCCAGTTTGACTCTATGGCTGACCTTGAATACTTCGCCGACCTTGGCTATCGATGGCGAGTCCCTCCTCTTTCCCGATTTGACCTCTATCGCCATGGCACCGCTGGGCACCTCTATGACGAAATCTATCTCCATACGTCCGTCGCCGTTATTCTTCTGGTAGTAGAACACGTCAAAACCGCTCTTGACCAGCCCGTTCGCCACGATATTCTCCGTAAGAGCCCCCAGATTATAGGCATAATCGGATGAATGGATGGCTATGGCCGCCCCCTCTCCGTACATGCACGTGAGGAGTCCTGTATCCGACATATAGACCTTGAACAGGTCCGGTTTCCTCTGGCCAGCGAGAGGCAGGCTTATCTGGTTCAACCCATGGACGAAATTGCCGTACCCCGCATTTTTTATCCACAGAAGATTCCCGCCGTAGACGCTGGCAGACTTGCGTGATCCGGCTTTATCCTTCCCTACCTCCGAATAATGGAAGCGCTTGTTGGTCTTGGAAAGCTGTCCTGGAATGGATTCGAAGCACTCCATCGTTTTGACGATGCCCGTTCCGGAGTTGTACCTGTTGATGTCATGCCCTACCAAGGACAGGATCCCCTCTTGAACTTTCATTGCCTCAGCATACGTCTCGCGGTTGCCATTGTATGCCTCCACAGCGGCTGGCATCCCTCCGACTATCATATACCTGCGAAACAGATCGCAAAACCTGCCGAGTATCGCTTCAGGTATCGGAGAGCGAGCCTTTATGCACCTGCGTACTTCTTCGATAGATTCGTCTGGAACTCCTTGCGACCACAGGAACTCTTCGAAATCCAAGGAGCGCATGACGTACGGCTCTACATAACCCATAGGGGCCAGAACACCCATCCTCTCCTTGGATTCTTTCCCGTTGATCTTGATCCCTAACATGGAGCCCGAGGCTATGACCTTGTATCTCCCATCCGATGCAAAAAGCTTCAGGGCTGAGAAGGCGGCATCGCAGTCCTGTATCTCATCGAAAAAGAACAGCGTATCGGACAGATCTGCGGATCCAAGAGAGCGCAGAGTGCGAATAGAGAGCATAATGCTGTCGATGGAAAGGCTATGGTCCTCGAAGATCGACCGAAACTCGGAATCCTTGCTGAGATCAGCATAGACATATCCAGAATAGTTCTCCTTAGCGAAGCTCTCGATGATGAATGTCTTGCCGGTTTGCCTCTGTCCATAGACCAGAAGCGGTTTTCTCCCGTTCTCCTTCCAGTCCTTCAACCTGGAATACGCCTTTCTTTGAAGCATCGGAACTTGATGTTTTTGGAGATATTTATGTTATGGCAATTTAACGGACGGTTTCTTGTATTTATTTACAATTTAACGGACGGCTTTCTGCACTTTAATGCAATTTAACGGACGGTATTCTGTATAATTATACGATCTAACGGACTTCCCGAACTGTCAAACCACCAGCATACCGATTGAAGGCACCCCGAACTGCCCGGATAATCCGAAAACAGAAACATAATCCCCGCTCAGGACTGGCGGAAGGCCGGGAACATGTCCCTGAATACGACCGCATCCTTCTCTATCAGAGGGGATTCGCAGATGAACGTGCATTCCTGCTTGGAATCGTTCAGGATGTCAGCCAGCATCTGGAGGTCAGGATCCTTGGCTTCCAGCGGAAGGTGGGATATCTCGCCCTTGTCTCCGTATTTGATGCAGCTGATATGGAAGTGCGCTATGTCTCCGCAGAGGGGGAAGAACTCGTCTATCAGCGACTGCATGTCGTCCTTCGTCTTGAGCCAGCCGTGTCCTCTCGCGTGCACGTGAGCGACGTCCAGAACAGGACGGACGCCGTCCACGCTCTGCATGACTTGTCCTATCTCTTCCAGTGTCCCGAACTGGCCGAGCTTCCCCATCGTCTCGACGCCGAGGATGACGTCCTTGATGCCTTCGTCGTCGAGGATGTCCTTGGACTTGGAGAGGCCTTCTATGACCGAATCCAGGGCGGTCTCGGGCGATTTGCCATACGACGCCGCATGGATGACGATGATGTAGGCCCCGAGGTTATGAGCAGCCCTGGCGGTGCTGGTGACCCAGTCGATGCTCTTCGCCCTGGTCTCGGGGTTGTCGGAGTTGAAACTGATGAAATAAGGGGCATGGCAGCTGAGCCTGATGTCCAGCTCCTTCGCCTTGGCTCCGATCTCCTGCGCCCTCTCGGGGCTGATGCGGGCTCCGCGCACGAACTCCACTTCGAGGGCGTCGAGGCCTAGACCCCTTGTGTATTCCAAAGCGCCTTCCGGCTTCTTGCCTGCCGAAGGGTATCCTGCGGGACCGAATCTCATGCGCTTCGTTATATCGTAAGGGTATAAAAGAATGCGAATGAGCGTTGTTTAAAGGACAGAGAAACAGTTAATTAACCGCTTAGGGTGAACGGTGCATGGATATCTCGAGGCTCGTAGGACGCTACATGGCGGTCATCGTGCTGATGGCGGCCCTTCTAGCCTTCCTGATACCCGACGCGGGCCTATGGATAAGCACCGGCTGGATAGACTATCTGCTGATGATCGTCATGTTCGGCATGGGGCTGACCATCAGGGTAGACGATTTCAAGGTGGTCTTCACCCGTCCGAAGGACGTCATCGTAGGGTGCATAGCCCAGTTCACCATCATGCCCATGACCGCTTACGTTCTGGCGAAAGCGTTCGGATTGGAAGCCGGGCTGATGGCAGGAGTGATCCTGGTAGGATGCTGCCCTGGCGGAACCGCGAGCAACGTCATCAGCTACTTCGCTAAGGGGGATGTCGCGCTTTCAGTGGGGATGACCGCGGTGAACACCCTCCTGGCTCCTCTGGTGACCCCGTTCCTCGTATTCCTGACGTTGAACGAGACTGTGGAAGTAGACACCGTCGGGATGTTCCTGTCGATGGTCAAGGTGGTCCTGGCGCCGCTCATCCTAGGGTTCGCGATCACATATCTGCGCCCGGAGGTCACCGATAAGGCGTCCGGAGCGCTCCCGCTGATCTCCGTCATAGCGATCGCCCTCATCGTGATGTGCGTGATCTCCCACTCCGTGGACCGCCTCATGACCTGCGGGCTGGCCGTCTTCGCCGTCGTGACGCTCCACAACCTGATAGGCTACGCCGCAGGCTACGGGGCCTCCATCCCCGCAGGAATGGACAGGACCAGGAGGAGGACGCTCGCGATAGAGGTGGGGATGCAGAACTCCGGCCTGGCGACATCCATAGCATCCACCTCGTTCCCTTCGCTGGCGATGGCCACCGTTCCCGGAGCCATATTCAGCGTCTGGCACAACATATCCGGAGCGCTCCTGGCAGGATTTTTCGCAAAAAGGACGGAGAAAGAGGAACAGACGAAGCCCTCGGACAGATGAACAAGTAAAATAGGAATGCCCCCGCCTTCCGACGAGGGCCGTCCGTTGTTTCAGAAGTCCCTGAATTCCACGGTCCTGAGCGTGAGCACATACAGCAGAGCGGCCGCGAGCAGCGAGCCTCCGCAGACCGCGACGGTCGCCAACATGTTGTCGGAGAAGATCCCGACGATCTTCTGCATGCCGAACAGTATCACCATGACTATGAATCCGAGGATCAGGAACACGATGAAGAACGCCACTCCCTTGAACCTGTATCCGATGTAGAGGGCGGCGGAGGACATCACCATTCCGAGACAGACTGCTAGCGCGATCACCAGAAGGGCGTCTTCCAGTACGAGCTCACCTCCCCAGATCAGGACTATCAGCATCGCTCCGACGAAGGCGACCGCCTGGCATATCGCCAGAGACACCAGGGATATGAGGAACTTCGAGTTAACTATAGTCTTACGCGATATTCCCGAAGACACGGCGAATCTGGACCATCCCGACTTGTCGTCGATGTCCACGGAGGACGCCGGAAGGGCGGTACCCATGAAAGCGGCGAACATGAACGGGACGTACGGCCCCGACTGCAGGATCACGGAATAGAGTATGATCGCCACAGGCAGGGCTATGAGGAACACCTTGTTGCTGACGAGCTCCTTTCTGAGCATCCTGTTCATGCCTCTTCCCCCTTGGATATGATGATCATGAGGTCTTCTAGCGTGACGGGATCCACATTCATGTCGGGATGGTCGGCCGAGAACTCCCCGATGCCGTCGATGAGATAGTCGCACCCGTGAGGCTGCAGGCGACGCCTGACTATCCTCTCTCCGCGAAGGCCCGAATCCTTCTCGGCGTGCAGGATGCCATATCTTCCGATCACATCCGACATCTCTCCGCTTATTATGACCTTCCCGTCCTTCAGGAACACGACGTAGTCCGCTATCTTCTCGATATCGGAGGTTATGTGAGACGACATCACAGCGCAATGCGACTCGTCCACCATGTAGTCCCTGACATGATCCAGGAACTCCTCCCTGGCTGCAGGATCCATTCCTGCGGTAGGCTCGTCCAGGACCAGGATCCCCGTGGGGTGGGACAGCGCGACGGCGACCTGCGCCTTCATCCTCATCCCCCTGGAGTACTCCTTGACCTTCTTGCTCTCGTCTATTCCGAAATCCTTCAGCATCCTCTGGAAGCCGGAGTCATCCCAGCCGTCGAACATACTCGAGAATATGGAGGAGAGCTGCTTCGACTTCAGGTCCTGCGGGAAAGGACACTCGTCGAACACGACTCCTGCAGGGAGGTCGCTTCCGGGATCGATCACGCCTTCGTCCACGACGATAGCGCCGGTCATGCATCTCATCAGCGTGGTCTTCCCTGCGCCGTTGTCCCCGACAATCCCTGTGACGAAGCCTCTCCTGAAGACCAGCTCGGGGATCTCCAGGGAGAAATCCCCATAGGTCTTCCTCAGACCTTTGATAATGAAATCGCCCACTCAATCACCATCATACATCAGGTCCACGATCTCGTGCAGCTCCTCCAGGGTGATGCCGTTCTGCTTGGCCTCTTCAGCGGCCTTGCGGATGTTCTCCTGTATGGAGACGAGATGCCCTTCGCGGATGGCCGACGGCTCCACCGACGACACGTAGCACCCCTTCCCTCCGACCGTGGTTATGAAACCCTCGGCTTCCAGATCGTTGTACGCGCGCTTGGTGGTGATCACGCTGACCCTCAGGTCCTTGGCCAGGACGCGCATGCTGGGGAGGATCTCCCCCTCTTTCAGCCTGCCGTCGATTATCTGCGAGCGAATCTGCGAATAGATCTGCTCGTAGATCGGCCTTGGGTCCGAGTTGCTGACGACGATATCCATCGTAAACCTCTGTATGTGGCATCGCGGTACCTGTATATATTCGTATATACCGAATATATACAGTATTCATTGAATGAAACCTTGCGGATTCTCCTAACAGGTACAGCGTTCTTAAAACCTAGGCAAAATAATAGCGAAACAAGCACACAAATCAAGTACAACCGCCCTCATCATGAGGTCATGAAGGTGGAACTCGACGTACAGCTCGACCCGACCCTCGGCTGCGGTCAGGCCCACAGATGGAGAAAGAAGGAGGACGGGGCCTGGGAAGGGGTCCTGGGGAACAGCATAGTCGTCCTGAGGCAGGAGGAGAACGGCATGTCGGTCGAAGGATGCTCCGAGAAACGCATCCTGGACTACATGAGAGCCGACGACGACGTCGATTTCATCCTGGCCGACGTCTCCAGGCGCGATCCATACGTCGCAGACCTTATAGAGCGCTGTCCCGGGATGCGCATCCTGAGGCAGGACCGCTGGGAATGCCTGGCCACCTATCTTCTCGCCACCAACGCCAACGTCGCCCGCATCGGGAAGATGGTCGAGTCCGTGTGCACCGAGTTCGGGACCGACCTCGGGGGAAGGTCTTCGTTCCCCACACCTAAACAGATCCTCGACGGGAAGGACAGGGTATGCGTCTGCAGGCTCGGGTTCAGAGAGCCCAGGATCATCGAGCTGGCCGAACGCGTGGAGAGCGGGGACATAGACCCGGACGCCATCGCGGACCTGAGCTACGAGGACTGCTGCGAAGCCCTGATCGGAATAAACGGGGTCGGCCCCAAGGTCGCCGACTGCGTCGCTTTGTTCGCGTACGGACATCTCGAAGCCTTCCCGATAGACGCCCGCATATCCAAGGTGATGGAGGTCAAATACGGCGTCACGGGCGGATACAAGAAGGTCGCCGACGAAGGCAGGAGGATATTCGGACCTTACGCCGGATACGCGCAGGAGTTCCTGTACCACAGCCAATTCATCTGAAGAAGCCGAAAAAATGAGAGATAAAGGTTTATGGGTGGCCGAGAATCCCCGACCACCCGGCACGCAGCTCATCCTCCGCGCTCGAACTTGGAGATGAATGCGCTTCCGGCCATCTTTCTTTCTTTATTCCATCTATGTCTCCTGATGGGACCGTCCCTCCGTTCAGACGGTTGCCGTCATCCCCTGTCCGGTCCGTCCGAACATTCCGGGGAACATTCCTCCGTTCTGCCCGGGCATCATGTCTGCTCCGGAGACGCCGCTGTAGTTGTTGAGAGTGGCTTCGGACGAGACATAGAGCTGTCCGTCGTAGTCTATCCCCGCGTCTCCGCCGGTGGATGCGCTCCTTATGGTCACGGTTCCTCCGAGGAGATTGACGTTCCCGTTGGAGTCCATCCCATCGGCTGACGAGACGAGGGTCCAGGTTCCGCCGGTGACGTTGACGGAGTAGTCGAGCACTCCGACGTAGGTTCCGTCGCTGTTCGCGGCGTTGACCGCATCGTCGGTGGAGTTGACGGTGGCAGATCCTCCGAAGAGGTTGACCACGGTTCCCTCGAGCCCCTCGTTGGAGCTCTTCACGGTTATGCTGGGTCCGGTTCCATCGGAGTATCCGACAGTCAGTATGTGGTCCGCGTGGACGGCGTCGTCGCCTGCGGTTATGACCATGGTCCCGCTGAGCAGGGTGAGGTCGTATCCCGAGTTCAGACCGTCGTTCGCCGCGGTTATGTAGACGGTCAGGGAGCCTTCCATCACGAAGCTGGTGGTCTCATCGTCGCCTACCTTCACTCCGTTCTTGCAGGAGGAGGCGTCCAGGGTGAGCGTGCCGGTTCCGGTGAGGTAGACGTTAGCTCCGTCCTTCACCTTCAGGGCGGCACCATCGAAGGCGTCAGCCACTTCCTCGTCCGTCGAATCCTCGTCGGCGGGATCCTCGGCATCGGTCAGCTTGACGGTTCCCTCTACGACCAGCTTGACCTCGGTGTTCTTGTTCAGAGACACGGGGGCCCCGGTGGTGCTGGTGAGATCCAGGTCCTTGAGCACGAGGACGACCCCGGTGGTTCCCTTCTTGACGACTACGTTGCCGTCACTGCAGGTACCGGTGACCACGTAGGTTCCGGATTCGGATATGGTGACCTCGTTGTTCTCGTCGCTCATGACTATGACGGTGGCGTTGTCCAGGTCGACAACAAGATCCTTGGCGGTGTTGACGACGGTGGAAGTGACTACCTCAGTGGCCGAAGTTGCAGAGGTGACGGCTCCCTGGGTCTGAGCGCCAGGCATCTGGCTGTTGTCCATGGTGGGCACGGTGGCGCCGCCCATGGCGGGCATGGTCTGTCCGTCCATGGCGGGCATGGCGGGCATCTGGTTCTGGTTCTGGCCCTGGCTGTCCTCGAAGGGCATCATCTGGCTCTGGTTCTGATCCTGTCCGGGCATGGCAGGCACGGTGGCGCCGCCCATCGCAGGCATAGATCTGTCCTCGGTGGTGGGGAGTGCGGGCATGGTCTGTCCGTCCATGACGGGCAGGGCGGGCATCTGGCTCTGGTTCTGGCTGTCCATGGGGGGCATGGCGGGCATGGCCTGTCCGTCCATGGGAGTCATCTGGTTCTGGTTCTGGTTGTCCATGAAAGGCATCTGGTTCTGGTTGTCCATGAAAGGCATCTGGTTCTGGTTGTCCATGAAAGGCATCTGGTTCTGTTCATCCATAGGGACGAATTCACAGAGATCCCCCTCTGCGGCATCGGGTTCAAGCATGAAACCCATGCCTGTAGGCATCGCGCTACTGTCCTCGTCTTCTGCATAGGAGTACGACAAGCATGCCGCCATACCCATGCAGAGAAGCACTACAGTCGCAACGACGACCATCGCGTTCATTTTTCCTGACATTTCGATATCTCCTTTGTTAGGTTCGTTGTTTTTCCTAAACAGTTTAGAGGCTTCGAAAAGCCCGACCGGAATCCGCCGGACCGGTATTCGACCGCATATCACGCTGAACGTGACACAATCTCGAAGAAACGAAAACGAACGATACGCAGGGATATACGAATCCACTGGCTGATCGCGACACTGAACTGTGAACCCGAACGTACCGAACGTCACGTTCAAATCGCGATAATAATGCCGCAGCTGTTGCTGCGGAGACAGAACTTGGCATCCGCAGACTGGACGGAGTCCATGAGACGGCTGCAACATGATGCCTTGCCGGAACCCATCGCCGATCCGGCTATAGCGACCGCTGAGGCCGCTAAGGCGAGTGTGGGCGTGGAATTCATTGACATCGAAGGGTCGCATACGAGACTAGTTAATAAAACTTTCTTTTACAAACAAAACTTCGGAAACGGATGGTCGATCCCTTCTCCAAAAGTCCGATGAATGCTGCTGCAAACAGAGGGTAGTGCTCTATGCCTTCCCCGTCCACCAGTATGTTCCCATCCTCAAAGATCATCCTGCGGTCCACCGTGAACACATCCATGACCTTATGTATCGATGGAGCGGAACGATCCTTTCCGGATTTTACCTCGATCACGACAGATTCACCTCCCAGGTCTATGACAAAATCTAGCTCCATCTGGTTCTTACCACTGCTTTTACGATAGAAATAGGGTTTGAAACCGCATTTAGAAATGCATTCGGCCACCTCGTTCTCCATGATGGCCCCCATGTTGAATCCTATGGCACCATCATAGATCGCCCTTGCCGCACTGACTCCCATCATCCTGACGAGTATACCAGTATCCGACATGTACACCCTGAAAGAATCATCGATACGCTTGAACGGCAGAAGAGGGGATTCCAAAGAATAGCAGAAGTTGCCATACCCGGCGGACTCCACCCAAAGGAGGTTCTCAAGATACTTCTCCGCCGATGCACGGGATCCGGAACCTTTGTCTACACGGGAGTATTGGAATTTCTTGTTGCTGAATCCGAGCTGTTCCGGTATGGATTCGAAGCATCTCTGAGTCTTGCGAGAATTTATGGGGTCGTTATAACGGTTTATATCGTTGACTATGCTGCCCACTATCTTGTCCAGCTCCGATCCGGAATCCGAAAACGATCCTTTTTCCACGAACTCGTGAACGGATGCGGGCATTCCCCCGACGATCATGAAAGAACGGAAATGCCTGGAAAGGACCTCGAATTCTGCTTGGTCCAGAGGAGTCCTGGACAGCACCTTCTCTTTCACCTGGTCCAGGATGTCCTGGGGGAAGTTTATGGCCCACAGGTACTCTTCGAAATCCATCGACCTGAGCGTGATGACCCTCTCGTATCCCATCGGCATCATCGGCCCTTTGTCAGACTTCTTCTTGGCGTTGGTGTTGGTCACCCCAAGAAGAGATCCAGAGGCTATGACGTCGTAACGTTCGTCCAGAGCGAAATATTTCAACGAGGAGCGAGCGCGCGGGCACTCCTGTATCTCATCCAAAACGACTATTGTGGAATAAGGTACGAATTCGGAGCCTTCCATGCGGATGGACAGCTCTTTGACAATGGAATCGACGGAGATCCCGTTCTCGAAAGCGGCCATGAGCTCCGGATTCCTGTTGAAATCGATGTAGACCTTGTGCGCATAGTTCTCTGAAGCGAACTTGTCGATGATGTAGGTCTTTCCGACCTGCCTCTGGCCTTTGACGGTCAGGCATTCCTGCCCCTTTTCGGCCTTCCACCTGACGAGCTCGTCGTAGATCTTGCGCCTCATGACGACCATATCGTCATCATAGTATTTTATTCCGTGGAATTCAGGTCAATCTGAATTTTACGGCCGTGAAATTCAGATTTATCGGAATTCCACAGAAACAGAATGCCTCAGTTGGCCTTAACCGGGTTGCAGGAGCACTTGGGAGAGGGCTCTCCGGTCTGGGCCTCATAGGCCTTGTCCAGAAGCCCTATCCTCTTGAAGACGCCGCAGAGCCTGCACATCTCCATCGGAAAGTCTGCGTTCTCCTGAGCGATCCTGCGGGCGGACTCCTTGAGCTCCTCCATGAACTTCTGGTAGTCGGAATCGCTCTCGTCGAAATCAGGTCTTCCGCCCCTCTTCTTCTTCATGTACTGGGAGACGGCGGCATCGGTGACATCGAACCTTCTGGCCACCTCCGCCTGGGACATGCTGTGGACGGTGACGAGCTCGTCGGCCATCTCGCGGCGTATCATGGGCAGAACGTACCAGACGATGAGCTCGCAGGGGATCTTCATGCTTCCACGCAACCTTCTGCGGATATTTAAGGCCGTTTATGCCCCGGGATTCACCTTCACATAAAACTCCGAAACATCCCAATCGTCGTCCTCGCGCTGCCTTTCCGTCTCCAGGCTCACACCCACCGACTGGGCGGTCTCCTTCATGATGCGCATGGCGCGGTCGGAGCCTTCGAAGTCCTCCACCTTGGCGCCGCTGAAGCATACCTTGCCCTTGAACGAGCCTATGACCTTGGTCCCGTTGAATACGATGGCCTTGGCGGACTCGATCTCCTCCTTCAGGAGACCACGCAGATAGATGTGCAGGTTGTCCTGGGTATTGAGTAGGAACTGCTCGGTGAAGCGCCCGGGACGGTTGCCGACGTCCTCCGTCAGCATCCACCTGAGAACCGGGTCGTCCCTGAGGAAGAATCCCTTCTTCACGAATCCCTCGTCCTCCAGCATCCTGAGGGCCTTCCTGACCTGGCTCATCCTCACCGACAGGAACGACGACAGGCCTTCGGCGGAGAACACCCCGAACGTCTTGAAATGCATCTTGGCGACTTCCTTCGCCGCATCCTGGCGGTCCATATCCAGCATCGGCACCACGTTGTACTGCGACTTCTCGTCCTGGTACAGCACTGAGCCCTTGATCAGCTCGGACAGGACCTCCGCCGTCTTCTCGGCTGAATACATGGAATGAGCGACCAGGTCCTTCTTGGAGACGGGCTGGCGGTCCTTGATGATCCGGAGTATGTTCCTGGAGGCCTCGTCGAGCTCGACGCCCTTCTCGGCGCGGTAGAGGCTCGCGTGCTCCAGGTCGGTATATCCCTGATAGGGCGGCGAGAGGGTCATCTTGACTACGACCCCCCTCTCCATCTGGCTCTTCATCGTGGTCTTGTCGTTGACACGGATTATAAGCTCCTGGTCCCCGCGGACGTATCCGCGGTCGTCGACCATGTCCGCGACAGAGCCGTAACGCATGTTCCTGGCGATCTTCTGCTTGTAGAAGATGTAGCTGAGCATGTCGTTCATGGTCATGGTCCAGGGCTCGAACCTGCCCTTGGCGTAGAACCCGTTGACGAATATGTATCCGGCCGACTCGAGGGCCTTGCGCATGTCTGTGTCGAGCTGTCCGGCATCAGTGTTCAGAACCTCCCTTATGCGGACGATGTCGACACCCTTCATCCTGAAATAGCCCATCATATGGTCTATGGCTTCCAAGGCCTCGGGAAGAAGCTCGGGCGAATCCAGGTCCATGGCGCGGATCTCGATGCACCCTGACATCTCCCACATTTCCAGCGCTCCGCGGACCACGTTTCCGCTCACCAAGGGGTAGATCCACTTGTCGCCGTAACGAGCGGCGATCTCCGCCCACTTGGAACCGATGTCCGGATCGGACAGCGCTATGACCTTCAGCGGGAAGTCCAGCGGGGGCACCTTCTCCAGCTTCGGAATCTCGTCGGACATGATCAGCATCTGCGCCTGCCCATCCCCGACTGTGATCGTCTCAGCCCCGAGAGAGGGGGCCATAGACTCTATGACGTCCATAGGGAGGTCCACGAGGAACCTCAGAGCGTTGGACGGAATGGGCCCGTACGCCCTGATGGCCCTGGTCAGAAGCTCTTTCGAAGGATCTCCTTCGGGCTCGGAAGGGCGGTAGACAGCATAGGTGTTCTCGGTTCCCCAGTCCTCCCTCTCGTCGAAGTCGCGGATTATGAGAAGAGAGCGGTCCAGACGGGAGATCGCGTCCTTCAGAGCGCCCTTGTCCATCCCGGTGGCGGCAACGAGCTGCCTGGTCGTGGCCCTTCCCATGCGGTCGATCCTGTCCAGAAGGTTCATGTCGTCCGCTTGGATCTCCTCGCGCCGGAGCGAAGCGTACCTGTCTCCCTCGTCCTTGAGGACGTAGCGGACCCTTCCTCTGACGAACCTACCCAGGAGGAGCTCTCCGGACTCGCGCATGGAGTACCATTCGTCGAGATCGAAGCCCTCCACCCTGTTGTACACATCCAGCTCGCTTCCGGCGGAGCCGAAGAACTCGAAGAAGGAGCGGATGTCGGGGAACGACCTTCCCTTGGACAGCCTGTAGCGCTCCACAGTTTCGTAATCGAAGACGTTCTTCTTGCCCGAGCGGAGCCTCATGTGGTCCAACTTGAGCATGTACTGGTCGTTCTCGGAGATTAGGAAACGCCCTTTCGAGACCTCCTCCATCGCTACCAGGGATTCCAGCGAGGTCAGCGCTTCGTCGTCCGGCAAGGACAGCGCGAATGCGACCTCCTGGACGGTGGCAGGCGCGAAGCAGTCGAGATACCGGAGCACGATGCGGTCGGTGGCCGCCCTGCGGTCTATCTCGGGGTACTCGATGCGGGCGAACGTCCACTTCCCGCGTCCGTCGATGTCTATGCGGGCGACCTTGTACATCGACTCCAGCTTCCTCAGCGACCTCAGGACAGCGTCGTCGCTGGCTTCCAGAGCCTCCGCGAGCTCGGAAATGGATGCGCCGTCGCCCACCTTCTCCAGGACGTCCTCGTCTATCCCGGTCAGTGTGCGCTCCTTGCAGGTGGCCGCCGCGTAGTACGGGGCCTCGGAGGCGACCATGATGTGCACGTCGTCCATGTAGACGGTGGAGATCTCCCCGTCCTCCAGCAGCTCCCTGACCCATCCGTCGACGACCTTCTTGTCCTCGTCGGTGTATGTGTAGATGTTGCGCCCCCTCTCGCGTATGGCCTGGAGAGGCCCGGTCCTCATCAGAAGCTTGGGGATGTCCTCCTTGGCGGCTATGCGAGGCGCCTTCTGAGCGTAATAAGGTATGATCTGGTCCTCGGTGAACTCGAACTCGCTGACCGAGTCTCCCAGCGCCCTGTACAGGACCTTGCGGTGGAGCTCCCTGAGCAGCGCGGAACGGTCCTCCATCAGGACTATGTCGGAGAATCCGGAGAGGATGGCGGAATGCGCGAACGGGGAAGGGGTCCCGGAGTAGCTGATCAGCCTGAGCCCCATCTTCTTGGAATCCAGCAGATTGAGGACGTACTCGGCGTTCTTGATGTCCATGTCGTCCTCCATGACCTCCCTGTAGGTCTCTTCGATGACCGGGACGCCCTCCATGTCGCCCAGCATCTCCAGCAGATAGGTGGACCTCACCTGCTGCCTGTTGACGGAGATGGGCCTTCCCATGTAGTTCCTGAGAATCATGAAGCTGCGCGCGGCAGTGTGCCTGAACCTGAGCTTGAAGATCTCCGAGTCCTTCAGGGACTTCCTGAGGACCTGCTCCAGCTCGGTCGCTCTGATGAGGCCGGGAATCAGGGACATGTCGAACCTTCTGGGACATCCCAGCATAAAGCTGTCGTCCGAGATGGTGACCGAAACGTTCGCGCCGATCATCGCGGTCATCCTGTAAGCGTAAGCGCGTGACAGGGCGTCGTTGACCCTGCGCCCGAACGGGAAGTGGAAGACGAGCTTCTGGTTTCCGGAGGGGTCGATGTACTCCTCCACGGCGAGGTTATCGCTGTCCGGGATGAAGCCTGCGACGGCCTCCTGCTCCCTGAAATAGGACAGGATGGAACGTGCGGAACCCGCGTTGACGTCGAACTCCTCGGAGATCGTCTTGATCGCGACGTCGTCGGGCATCGTTATGCGGGATGACATCTCCTTCCTGAACTCGGCGATGTCCATTGACAGGTCGAAGCTGCGGGGAAGCATCTCCCCCGCCCAGGAAGGGACGGTGGGCTTCCTTCCGTTGGCCTCCTTCACGTACGCGGTCATCCCCTTGGAACGGACGAACTCGAAGGAACGGCCTCCGAGAACGAAGACGTCCCTGGGCGAGAGCCTCTCCACGAACTTCTCGGACAGCTCTCCCGCGACTGAGCCGTGGCTTGTTATGACACGATAGTTGGCCTCTTCGGGGATGGTTCCCAGATTCATGAAGTAGATCATGCGGGAGCCTTTCTTCTTCCCGAACTGCTTCTCGTCGACGTCGTACCATATCTTGGAGTAGACGCCCTCGAAGTCGTCCTTGCTTCCGAGGTACTTCAGGACGCTGTCGAAATCGGCCCGGGTGAGGTCGCGGTAGCAGTAGGCGCCCTTCACCAATGCGTACGCCTCGTCGGTGTCCCATCTCTTGTCCAGGCTCATCCCGACGACGGTCTGGGAAAGGACGTCCAGGCAGTTCTCCGGTATCCCCACGCGGTCGACGTCGCTGCGATGGGCGGCGCGACACATAACGGCGCACTCCACTAGGTCGTCCGGATCGAAAACCAAGAGACGGCCTTTCGCGACCTTCCCGAAGCTGTGCCCGCTCCTTCCGATCCTCTGCAGGCCTTTCGCGACGGACTTGGGGGAGCCTATCTGGCAGACGAGGTCGACCGAACCGATGTCGATTCCCAGCTCCAGGGATGTAGAGGACACGACGCATTTGATCTCTCCGCGCTTCAGGCGCTCCTCGACGTCCAGCCTGATCTCCTTTCCGAGGGAGCTATGATGGACCTCTATGTTCTCGAGACCCCTCTCCTTCAACTTGTAGACGACGCTCTCGGCTCCGGAGCGGGTGTTCGTGAATACCAGGGTGGTCTCGTGCTGGTCGATCAGCTCCTTCAGGGTGTCGTACATCATCGAGTTGACGATGTCCGAGGACAGCGCGGTCATGTCGTTGGCAGGACAGATGACCTTCAGGTCCAGCTCCTTCTTGGAACCGGACTCTATGAGGACAGCATCCCTCACGGAGCCGTCGGGATTGCATCCCACGAGGTATCCCGCTATAGCCTCTATCGGAGCCAGGGTTGCCGACAGGCCTATGCGGGTGAAGTCGGTGTCGCAGTGCTCCCTGAGGCGTTCGAGCGTGAGAGAAAGGAAAGCACCCCTCTTGGAGTCGCATATGTCGTGGATCTCGTCTAGAATGACCCATTCGACCTTCTTGAACGATTCCTTGAACTTGGGGGCTGCGAGGATGAGAGCCAGGCTCTCGGGCGTGGTGATGAGGATGTGAGGCGGATGGCGGACCATCTTCTGCCTGTCCGCCTGGCTGGTGTCACCGGACCTGACTGCGACCCTGATGTCGGGGATGTTGAGGCCGTGAGCGGCGGCCACCTCCCTCATCTCAGCCAGAGGCGTGTTCAGATTGCGGTTGACATCGTTCGCCAGAGCCTTCAGCGGCGAGATGTAGATGCAATAGACGCGCTCCTCCAGCACGCCTTCCCTGGCGTAGCGGGTGAGCTCGTTGATGATGCTGGTGAATGCCGTGAGCGTCTTTCCCGATCCGGTAGGGGACGAGACGAGGACGCTGCGACGCTGATGAATGACCGGTATGGCCTTAGCCTGCGGTATGGTAAGGTCGTCAAACCTCTCGTTGAACCACGTGGAAATGAGAGGCTCCATCATCCCCATTACCTCGTCCTTAGTGTAGGTTCTATCTATACGCTCAATCATCAGACCACAAATACGTAGCCCATGATGAAAGCCAATATAAACGTTTTCGAAAGAGGAGCGAATAACCTCCGATATTATTGTATCAAAATGCGAAACCCCGGTTCGTTAATCCTGGACATTGCAGGGATCCATCGGATCTGGAGAAATCTTAGGTTCCGCATCTGCATCCGACCATGTTCCTTCAGGTTTCTGGCCCTGTATCCACAGCCGCCCCTGCACATCCATCGATCACAAAGGAATCTTTCCGAAAGCATATTAGCGTTCCAAACGGTACGCCCCCGCATGAGGTCCTTCGGTTCCGTCCTGGCCGTATTCTTCGCGGTTCTCGTCATATCGACGGCATCGTCCGCTGTGGTCGCCGACGACACGGAGGACTACGAGTATCTTCAAGGTTATGTTTACAGTGTCATCAAGGGCAACGACACCTCTCTAGGAGGCGCGAAGATCACCGCTACCGATGCTGACGGCAACATTTACAGGACCGTTACCAACGACAGGGGCGAATTCATCGTGTCATGCCCCCGTGGCGAATACGCTGTAACGGTAGTATGTGGAGGCTTCGACAACGTAGAGGCAACCTACAATACTGGACAGGACTACAAAGTCCAAATGTCTCTCAGAGACACCACCGTCATCTGGGGACTGGACATCCCTCACGTCCTCGAGATCATCGGGCTGATCATAGTCTTCGGTCTGCTTGTCCTGGGCGCGGTGATGATCCGCTTCCTCAGGAAGTCCTCCAAGATCAAGCTCATCAACGACGCTGACGATCCGATGGCCGGTCTGGAAGACCTCGAGGAGCTCGAAGAGGAGTACGACGGCGAGGAATACGTGTACGACGACGAGATCAAAGAGTCCTGACGAGAGACTCCTTGACCTTCTTGTACAGGCTGTTCCCCTGGGCGTCCATAGCCACTATGAGAGGCCCGAGCCTGTCCGTGTCGAAGCGCCACATGGCCTCCGCCATTCCGAGGTCGAGCCATTCGACGCCGGTGCATCTCCTGAGGCCCTCCGCCAACGAGATGGCCGCTCCGCCGGTGGCTGCCAGATACACGCATCCGACCTCCTTCATGGCCTCCGCGACCTCGTCCGACATGCCTCCCTTGCCGATTATGGCACGGATGCGGAACCTGCGGATCATCTCCGGCTCGAGCTTGTTCATCCTGGCGGACGTGGTGGGTCCGGCGGCGATCACGTTCCAGAAGCCGTCCTCCCTCTGGACCATTATGGGTCCGCAGTGGAAAAGGACGGACCCTTCTATGTCGTAAGGGACCTCTTTGCCTTCCTTGGCGAGCTCCAGGGCGCGGATGTGCATCTCGTCGCGCCCGGTTATGACGTTCCCGAAGAGGTAGACGGTCTCTCCCAGCGGCAGTTCCCTCACATCGGATTCGACGAGAGGGGTCCTGAGCATCTTCAAAGCTCCACCCCCTGAGAGTACTCGACGCCGTCAGAGGTCATCCTGGCGGACGCACGGCGGGTAGCCCAGCATCCGATGTTCACAGCGACGGGGAGGCTGGCGGTATGGCATGCGGCCTTCCTGACCTTCACTCCGAGGGAAGTGGTGGATCCGCCGAGGCCCATAGGCCCTAGACCGGACGAGTTGATGGCGACAAACAGCTCCTCCTCCAGCTTAGCGAGCACAGGATCGGGATTCTCGGAGTCGAGAGGGGATAGAAGGGCCTCCTTGGCCATCTCGACACATCTGTCCGAGGTTCCACCTATGCCGACGCCCACGATGGACGGGGGGCAGGGCCTTCCGCCCGCGTCTAGGACCGAGTCGAGGACGAACCTCTTCACTCCAGCGACGCCGTCCGCGGGGTTCAACATGCCCAGACGGGTCATGTTCTCGGATCCGGCTCCTTTCGGAAGGACCGTTATCTCGGTGAAATCGTCGCCGGTCGGTATGAAATGGATGATGGGCATGCCCTGGCCGAGATTGAACCCGAAGTTCTCGCGGGTCAGCGGGTCGACGGTGTTCGGCCTGAGAGGGATGATCCTCGTGGCTCTTTCGACGCCTTTGGAGATCTCCGCCGCGATGGAGGAATCGAACTTCCCCCTGACATAGAACACGGGGATCCCGGTGTCCTGGCACATGGGGAGCCCCAGGTGCTCGGCCTTCTTCACGTTCTCCATGATGGCTCCGAGCTGGGTGCTTGCGATCTCCCCGGTCTCCCATCCGGCTGCGGCTTCGAGCGCCCAGCCGATATCCCCGGGCAGCTTGGTGTTAGCCAGACGGAGAAGCTTCACGACGACCTCATCCACCGGCTCAGGCAACGTCTTCATGAGGAACGGATATGCGTTTTCCGTAAAAACATACCTTATGGAACCAGGTAGAGGACGTCGTCTATCATGACTGTCTTGACCGTCTCCCCGGCCTCGAACCCTTCCGGGACCCTGAGGTCGACCATGGAATAGTTGCTCGGGTGCATGACCTGGATCTCGCTCTCGGACCTGTTGATGACCGTCGCGTCCATAAGGTCGGCGGACTTCTCGTGGATCCTGAGGTCCTCCATCTCGGACCTCCTGACGGAATGCTCCCTGAAGTTCATCAGGTCCAGGACGCGCCCGCCTATGCCGGACACGCTGGTCAGCTTGCAGTACCTGCCCTCGCATACGACGACGTCTCCGACATGGTACTCGGGCAGACGAACCAGATAGGTCAGCCTGTACATGTCCTGGCCGTCGGAGGTCTGGCCGACCAGCTTCGGAGACTCCTTGGTCTCGGCGCAGTAGGCGTCGGAGAGCTCCTTGGCGAGCGATTTTCCCAGCGAGATCGAGGAAAGATACACGTCGACCCCTCCTGGGACGATCTCCATCTTGGTTATGAACAGCTGCTTGTTGTTCACGGCCTGCCTCGCGACGGAATCCTCGACCATGGCCAGGGTCTCCTCCTTGAGCTCGGGGGAGAGCTCCTTCGCTCCGGAC
Source organism: Thermoplasmata archaeon (assembly GCA_015063165.1). Taxonomy (GTDB): domain Archaea; phylum Thermoplasmatota; class Thermoplasmata; order Methanomassiliicoccales; family Methanomethylophilaceae; genus Methanoprimaticola. The sequence continues at coordinate 7,509 of SUSZ01000026.1, read as the reverse complement.
CTTATCTGCAGGATGGAGGTGTAGTAGCTCCCGAGCTTCCTGGAGCAGGGCTTGCAGACGCTGTTCTTCAGACGGACTATAGTGCTGGCCTCGTCCTCGGTCTCGTGCCCCATGACATCCAGATGCGTCCACACGGTGACGGTGTAGACCCTCGGGTCGTTCTCCTCCAGGCTGACCTCCTGGGCCAGGTAGTCGGCGTCCTTGAGGATGTCCCTCGCGTTCAGAGCGGCTTTGATGACGGCGTCCTCCAGGTCGGTGCGGACCCACCTGTCCCCTATGTAGAACTCCCCGCAGTTGGTGCAGGTCTTCAGATCGACGTGATGAGGGAGGGAGGTGAGCTTGCGCCCGTTAAGCCAGCAGTCGATGCACATCCCTTCGAGGGACTCCTCGCAGTCGCAGCCGCATTTGACGCAGAAGTTCACATCATCACCACCATGAGGTACTTGACGCCGCCCATCTCGAACACCTGGTCCGGCTCGGCGTACCCTTCCTTTATCGCTATCCCCACGGCCTTGTTGCCGACGATGTTCATGGAGGCCGCGGACTTCATCCATACCACGAGCTCCTCCTCATCGATGGGAGCGCCCTTGTAGAACCCTTCCGTGACGGTCATTCTCCTTCCGTCGCCTTCCAGCGTGGTCCCGAGGACCTCCTTGTCGCAGACGGCGAGGATGGTGTCGCCGCCCATCTTGTGCATCCTAGCGAACATCTTCACACCAGCATGTACTCCCCTTTCGGGGTCTTTATGACCTCCGCGTTGTTGCAGAGGGTGTTCAATGTGGACTTGGCCTCGTCCTCGCTTATGCCCTCGGTGGAGCAGTGCACGATGATCTCCTCCAACGTTATCCCGGGCTCTCCGAATTCCTCGAGGATTCTCTTCAGGACCTTGATCTTGTCGCGGCTCTTCGAGGATATCCCCGACATGACCTTGTCGATGTCGAATCCTCCGTCGGAGCTTCCTGCTATCTTCTTGAGATAGAACTCGACGAGGTCCACGGCGCGGTTGGCGTCCAGCTCCGTGACCTTGTCGCTGAGCCTCATCTTGGCGGAGGCCTCGGACAGACGGACGAACGCCTCCAGCTGCCTCGCTGTGATCGGAACCGAGTTGCCCTGCGCGGACGCCCTGATGGAGAGGTAGCTCTTCTCGATGATCTGGTACGCCTCGTCGGTCATTATGGGCACCATGCGCTTGGAGTAGGCGACGTATTTCCTGAGGATCTCCACGTCGTAGACCGGCTTGATGTCGTTGGTCCTCTCCATGATGGCCCTGATGTCCACCCCGTCTATGTCGGCGTCCTCGGGCAGCATGCGAGCCTGTCCGCGCTGATGGGCGGAGAGGATGTGCTCGGTGATCTGGGTGTCCCTCTTCTTGTCGGGATGGTCCGTGAGGACGAATATCAGGTCGAAACGGGACATGAGCGCGGGAGGCAGGTTGATCTGATCGTAAATGGGGGTGTCCTCGTCGAACCTTCCGTATTTAGGGTTGGCCGCGGCCAGCATGGAGCATCTGCACTGCAGGGTCGCGGTTATACCTGCCTTGGCCACGGAAATCTTCTGCGACTCCATCGCTTCGTGGAGGGACGACCTGTCCTGCTCGGTCATCTTGTCCAGCTCATCGATGCATGCCAATCCCTTGTCCGCAAGGACCAGCGCGCCGGCCTCCAGGGTCCATCTTCCGTCCCCGAAGTCGTCCCTAACCGCCGCCGCGGTCAGTCCGGCCGCTGAAGCAGACTTTCCCGAAGCATATATCCCTCTGGGGGCCAGCATGCTCATGTACCTCAGCAGCTGGGACTTAGCCACTCCAGGGTCTCCCATGAGCAGTATGTGCATGTCTCCCCTGATGACCGTCCCGTCGTCCAGCGTCTTGTGGGAGCCTCCGAACAGCTGCAGGGCGATGGCCCTCTTGACCTCGTCCAGACCGTTGATCGTGGGCGAGATGGATTTGACGATGTTGTCGAAGAGCTGGGGGTCCTCGGACATCTCCTTGATCCTCTGCTCGTCCTCCTCGGTGATCTGGATCTCGTCGTACTCGTGCTGCTCGAACTCGACCGAGAGCACGTCGAGGAACGTGTCGAATACGGTGGACTTATCCCTGTCGGACTTCTCCACCGCCCTGAGTATCCCGATGAGCGTGATGCGGTTCCCAGCGGTGACCTGGCCCGCGATGTCGTCCTCGACGTAGCCGGATATCCTCTCGGGCTGAGCTCCTCCCCTTAGTCCTTCGGGGCTCTCCTGGATCTCGATCTTCTGGGTGTCCGTGTACACCGAGGCGTTCTGGTCGAGGATGAAGCGGACGGCCTGCTTGTTGCATCCGCCCTCGAGGTTGGAGCACATGGTGGGCTCCCTGAGCAGCATGCCGGTCTGCGGGACCCACATCTCGGCTCCGCAGCGTGCGCATCTGAACAGCGCATGGGTCATGCGGGGCTTGACGGTGGTGACCTTCCTGGCGAGGCCCTCGACCGCGACCAGCTTGAGCAGGTGCTCGGACCTGAGGTTCCTGATCTCCACGGTGGCGTCGCGGGGGAGGTTGTGTATCCTCACGTTGATCACGTCCCCTGGACGGTTCACGTTGGGGACCAGGGACAGGACGGTCTTCCTGGCCAGGTCAAGACATCTGTCCGGATGGTCGAGGATGAACATGGCGAAGTCCACGTTGTAGGCGTTGATGTCAGCGTAATCGACGTGCAGGCTCTTGGGCTGAGGATACTTGTTTGCTATTTCCGCTATCGCTATGCGGTACTCGTCCTTGGAGAAGACCTCGGACCATGCGAGCTCGATCTCGTTATCCTGGAAGTTCACTGCCATGTTCACACCCCCTTCTTGCGGCATTCCTCGTCCGCCCACCAGATCCATCCGCCGTGCTCGAAGGACACCTGGCCTTTGATCTGGCCTGTCTTGCGGTACTTGGCGAGAGTCTTCGCCAGATCGTCGGGGCACCTGTAGCTGAAAAGATGCTCCAGCCTGTCGGTGGCCTGCGCTGTGGTGAGCTTGTCGTCGCCTAGCGCATCCCAGATCATGGTGAGAAGATCGTCTCCCGTCATATGGTACTCATTAGATGGACCTGATATAAAAGCTAAAGGCGAGCGTGTCGGAGAACGCCTTGCGCCCGCATCTTGGCAAACATTTATTTTACCATATCTCCAACGCGAAGACATGATAGAATGCATGGATTCCGATAACCTCCACAGGCGCCTCAAGAAGATCGCTGGACAGGTGGCAGCCGTTGACCGCATGATAGACGAGGACGTTCCCTGCGAGGACATCCTGATCCAGGTCAACGCGATAAAGAGCGCCATGCACAGCGTGGGTCAGATAATTCTGGAAGGTCACATCAAGCACTGCGTTAGGGACGGCATAGAGCACGGCGACGCGGAAAGGACCATCGAGGAGTTCACGGCGGTCGTGAAGCAGTTCTCCAAGCTCTGATACCCTCACTGGGTATTAATACATGATACCCTCATAGGGTATTAGGCGATAATTCTGACCATAGTGGAAGTTCTGAAAGAAGAAAAGATTCATATCGGAATAATATTAGCATCAATCGTTATAATTATAAACGCTTACTTCAATTCAGACCTCGAAAAACTGGCACTTATACCCACCGTGGTATGTGGAGCACCCATCCTGTACGAGGCCCTTCGGGACGCGCTGAACAAGGAGGTCTCCGCGGAGACCCTCGTGGTATCGGCCCTCATCGGGTGCATCCTGCTGGAGGAGTACATCGCCGCCGCGGAAGTGGCCGTGATCATGTCCTTCGGCGAGCTCATGGAAACCCTGGTGACCTCGCACGCCCGCGCCGGCATGGATGCGCTGGGAAAGCTGAAGGTGGACAAAGCAAACCTGGTCTCCGGAGACGAAGTCGTTTCCACGGACGTGGAGAGCATCCAGGTCGGAAACATCGTGCGCATATTCCCTGGAGAGACCGTGCCCCTCGACGGAACCGTCGTGGCCGGTAGCTCTTCGATAGACAAATCCGCCGTGACGGGCGAGTCCGTTCCTGCCGACGTGGACATAGGCGACGAGGTCCTGGCGGGCACCAGCAACCTGTACGGCTCGATAGACATCAGGGTGGACAGGGACGGGTCCGACAGCTTCGTCGCCCGCATGGCGAAGATGCTGGAGAACGCGGATGCAGGAAAGAGCAGGATGGTCAGGACTGCGGACAGGTGGGCCAAGTACATCCTTCTCGGAGCGGCGATCATAACCGTAGCCGCTTACGTCCTGACTGGAGACGTTTACAGGGCTCTGACGGTCATGGTGGTGTTCTGCCCTTGCGCTTTCGTGCTGGCCACGCCAACCGGAATCATGGCCGCGGCGGGAAACATGGCCAGGAACGGAGTTCTGCTCAGGGACGCGTCGGCCATCGAGGGCATGGCCAAGGTGAAGACCGTGGTGTTCGACAAAACCGGGACCCTCACGGAAGGCAGGATGACCTCGCTCGGATTCACCTCCACATCCCCTGGGATCGACCGCGTTGCAGTGGAAGGGATGGTCTCTGCGCTGGAATCTCGCTCGGAGCACCCCCTCGGGAAGGCCATCGCCGCCTCTCATACCCCCACAGGTACCGTTAAGGAATTCAGGAACATCCCCGGTCAAGGGGTCATCGGTATCGTCGACGACATCCATATCGCAGCCGGCAACCGCAAGCTGATGGAGTCCAGCTGTCCGAAAGGATTGGATAGGGCCTTGGAAGTATCCCACGACCTGCCCGTGACGACGATATTCGTGGGCATCGATGGCGAGACAGCGGGATTCATGAGCCTCGAAGACAAGGTCAAGACGGAATCCTCCGGAGCTGTTGCGAGCCTCAGATCCGAAGGTGTGTACACCATGATGCTCACCGGAGATGCCGAATCGGTAGGCTCCAGCGTCGCGAAGATGCTCGAGCTCGACGACGTCGTATGGGAATGCACGCCGGAAACCAAGCTGAGGACCATAGAGTTCTTCGAATCCAACGGGCCCTCCTGCATGGTCGGAGACGGCATGAACGACGCTCCCGCTCTCAGAAGGTCCACCGTGGGCATCTCGATGGGCTCCGTGGGCAACGACATGGCCGTGGGGTCCTCCGACATAGTGTTCGTGAACGACAGCATCGGCAAGGTCCCGGGTCTGATGAGGCTCTGCAAGCGCTCCACCCGGACGATAACCGCTGGCCTGGCCCTTTCCATGACGATCAACATCATAGGCACCGCCCTGGCGATAACCGGGGACATCGGGCCCACTATGGGCGCGATAATCCACAACGGAGGCTCTTTCGCGGTGATCCTGCTCGCCGCGTCCCTGCTATGGAGCAACGAGTGGACCGTGCCGACCCCTGCAAAGAATAACTACTCGTTATCATAATCGGACGGTCGTGACAACTAACCAGGAACACGCAGGAGCCTTGGCGGCGCTGGCCGCAGGCATCATATGGGGATTCCTAGGCCCGTTCGTACGCGGATGCGAGGACATCGGCATCTCGACGATGCAGATGACCTGCGTCCGCTACATCGTGGTGATAGCCGTCCTGGCGCCTCTCGTGTGGACCAGGCGCAGGACCGCCGTCCGCCCCAACAGATGGCACGTCCTTCTGCTGATCGCGATGGGCACCGTGGGGATAGCGGCCAACTCCACGTTATACTTCCAATCGATGACGATGATACCGCTGTCGACTTCCACCGTCCTGCAGTATCTCGCACCGTTCATAGTGGTGGCCCTTTCCGTTCCGCTGTTCCACGAGCGCCTGAGCGCGACCAAGGTGGTGGCGGTGGCGATGGCTTTCGTGGGATGCGTCCTGTGCACCGGCCTGATAACCGACCCGGGCTCCATGGACATCCTGGGAATCGCGTTCGGAGCCGTCTCTGGATTCTGCTTCGGGCTGTACACCCTCTGCTCCAAAGGCCTGGCCCGCGCCGGGCATCATCCGATAGAGGTCCTGTTCTACAGCGGAATGATATGCCTCGTCTGTCTGGCGCCGTTCTGCGACCTGCCCGGGGCCATAGAATGCACCGTGTCCTCCGTAGAGAACCTCGTCCTGGTGGTATCCCTGGGGCTTCTTATGACCCTGCTCCCGTTCACCCTGTTCAACTACGCTCTGGACAGGATAGAGGCCGGAAAGGCATCGATAATAACGTTCGTCGAGCCTCTCACAGCGACCGCGATAGGGTTCCTGCTGTACGGGGAGGTGCTGACGATAGAAGCGGCGATAGGCATGGCGATGATAATGGCCGCGCTGGTGGCGATCAACAGGAAGACCGAGAAGGAGATCGCTCGTCTCCGATGACGGAACGAATGTACTCGTTCTGGATGCGGACGACCTCGGTGCTGTCCTTAGCCTTGGAATAGTCCTCGAGCATGGCGCCATTGAGCCTCATGAACTCCGGCGCCCAGTTGAAGCGCGGGAGGAAAGTATCGGCCTGCTCCAACTCGCCGAGGATGACCAGCGAAGCCAACACGGCCTCGGCGCTGTTGAGCTCCATGGGCCTCCCCCAGTTGATGGGGTTCGAGGCCAGAAGATAGGGGAGAGCGCGCTCCTCCACCTTCTTGAGGCGAGGGAACTCGTCTATGTTCGTCCACGTCAGGTCCATGACGACCAGCCCTCTGCGGGCGTGGCCGATGTCGTCGGGGGCCAATGCCTTCTCCGCGAAAGGGGATAGGACGATGGACCCCGCGGGTATGTTCCCCAAGGTCTTCGCCTCCTTCGCGAGCCCGAACTTGAGCATGCGCTTGGCGGTGCACTTCTTGGGATCGCACTGGCACTTGTCATAGACGATGACAGGAATCATGCGGACACCAAGGACTTCAAGGTCTCAGGGTCCTTCATGTTGGCCTTGACCCAGCCCCTGACCTCCTCCATGGACCGGATGTAGTCCTGGAAGAGCTCCAGATCGTCGGTGGCGGTGTACTCCTGCCTGGTCCTCATGGGGGCGAGGATCTGCTTCCCTTTCCACGGGGTCTTGGACGCCCACTCGTCGAACGTAGACTTCTCCAGGAAGACGACGTAATCGTATTCCTCGTCCTCCCTCAGGAAGTCCTTGTCCTTGAAGTCCTTGGAGACCTGCCTCCTGAGATCCTCCCCATTCTGATACATGGCGGAGATCAGCTCGCAGTCGATGAAATCCTTCTCGGGACCGGCGCTGTAGACCTCGTACACGTCAGGATACAGCTTGTTCGCGAAGTACTCCGCAATCTGGGAGACGAAATCGTTCTTCTGATCGACGAAAAGAACACGCAGCTTCGTATCTTTCTTCTTGAACATGCTGGCTTATCCCCCATTCTATAGATAACCATTGGTATCCCGCGACAGCAACGATTATGTGCATGTCGCGGGATACAGGCTCGCCACGATGATGATCGTTTTTTTCGAGCTGATCATGATGATAGACGGGCGAGCTGAGTGGCTTTCAGTCGAATAAGGACAACCCCTCACGGGGTTGCCCTCTTCAAGGAACCGTACGTGATAGTTTCCCATCATACGGCTCGGACCCAGAATAACCGTGTTTCTCACGGCGGTCATAGATAGTACCTCTT
>SUSZ01000003.1 GCA_015063165.1 Thermoplasmata archaeon | reverse complement strand
TCAAGACTTCAAACGTGGATCCGCAGGACGAATTGTATATCCGTATTAAGTCGGACGATCAGGTCCTGATTGATGTGGATACGGAACTTGACAGATTCTTCAAGACGGCCATGATCTGATGGAGTCATTATAGTGATGATGGCCGATCACGTCTACTTCCGCGCCTGCATGACAACGATCGATGGTTGTAACCAATGGCGGGAGAATAGATTCTTTAAGGATTCCATTGGAGGGCGGATGCTGCTCACATCTTCTTGAATCCTCTGAGCATCCATTCCCCGATCGATTTGGACCCGTACTTGAACGTCCCTACCATGCCGCGGCTGTCGCTGTGGGCGGTCGCCTTCCCAGCCATGACGGCCTCTACGACGTCCTTCCAGGTCTTCACGCTGTCGGGGATCTCCACGTACCCCTCGCCGATGTGCCTGGGCGTGTGGGCGTCGCTTCCTGCCGATATGGGCTTCCCGATCCTCTTGGCCAGAGCCTCGGATTTGACGTTCGCTGAAGGTATGGACCTGCCGTTCCTGGCTTCTATCCCGTCGAACGGGTATTCGATGGTGTTCTTCTCCCCGAGGCCGGACCACCATCTGTAAGGATGAGCGGCGAAGGCGTAGCCCCCGGCCTCGTGGATGAGGTCTATGGTCTCCTGGATAGAGCGTCCTCTGGGGATAAGCCTGTCGATCCCCAGAGCGACGATGTGCCCCTCCTTGGAGGAGACCTCCTCGGCGGGGATGATTATCACCTTTCCGTTGTCTTTCAGATGCTCGTAGGCCTCGAAGCTGTTATGGTCCGTGACTGCTACGCATCCGATTCCCTTGGCGACGGAGAACTCGATCAGGTCTTCGAGCGTCGTCCTGCCGTCATTCGAATAGAGTGTATGGACGTGTAAGTCCGCTTTCATACGACGTCTGCCCCGTCCATCACTTCGGACTCTACGGTCATAACGCAATCCTTGCCGTCCCCCAGCGGGACGACCTTGTCGCCGTCTATCACAGCGGCGATGACCTCGGGGGCTCCCTCGGGCACCACGATGTCCTTGCCCAGGAACTTCCCGTCCTTCACGTGGGCGACCTTGATGACCGCCTTCTCGCAGTGCTTAACCTCGATGCGCGACGAGGAGTTCTGCATCCCGCAGTTCACCACGGTTCCGTTGGGGACGTCCTTCGAAGGCTTCAGGAGGAGGATGGCGGTGCCTCCCAGAGGCTCGTCGTCGGCCGCCATGAGCATTCCCGAGGACTGGACGCCGCGGAACTTGGCAGGCTTGAGGTTGGAGATGACCAGCAGCTTCCTGCCCATCATCTGGTCCCTGGGATACACCGTCTTGAGGTTGGTGACTATCTGCCTGGGCTCTTCCTCTCCGAGGTCGATCTTCAGAACGTACAGCTTCTCCGCCTCGGGGTGGTCCTCCACGGAGATGACCTCTCCGACGCGTATGTCCATGCGTCTGAAGTCCGCGAAAGGTCCTTCTGGAACCGCCGCGGGGGCCTCTTTCTTCTTCTCCTTGGGCTTCTCCTCCTTGACCTCGATCTTCTTATAGACTGGCACGGGCTCGTTGAGCGCCTGTCCCTCGGGGATGGGGTCGAGTATCGAATCCAGTCCGGCGTCCTCAGGCGTTCCCTCGTATCCGAGGAAGCCCCAGACCTTCTCCGACGACCTAGGCATGAAAGGCCAGGCCATCATGACGAGCGCTTTCGCGATGCGGAGGTTGGTGTTCATGACCCTGCCGCAGGCGTCCTTGTCGGATTTCACAAGTGCCCAGGGCTTCATGGAGTCGAAGTACCTGTTGCCGAAGTGGGCGAGCTCCATCATGGCCTTCAGGCCCTTCTTGAAGTCGCACCTGCTGAGGCAGGCGTTGTACTCCTCAAGGGCGGCCTTGATGGCGTCCAGGGCCTCCTTGGCTTCCTCGTCGTCCGCCTTCGCGGGAACGGTCCTGAAGTTCTTCTTGGTGAAGCTGAGGCACCTGTGGTAGTAGTTCCCTAGGTCGGCCACAAGCTCGTTGTTGATCTTGGTGATGAAGTCGTCCCAGGAGAACTCGGAGTCACGGGTGTCGGGCATGATGGCAGACAGGTAGTATCTGACAAGGTCAGCGTCGTACTGCTTCAGCACCGAAGGCACGTCTATGGCTCCGCCGCGGCTCTTGGAGAACTTGCCTCCGCCTATCATGAGGTACTCGTTGGCGGGGATGTCATAAGGCAGGTTCATTCCGCCGATGCCCAGCAGTATGGCGGGCCAGATGATGGAATGGAACGGGATGTTGTCTTTGCCGATGAAGTAGTAATGCCTGCACTCGGGGTTCTTCCAGAACTCCTTCCAGTAGTCGGGCTTGCCGATCATCCTGGAGTACTCCACGGAGGCGCTCAGATATCCGATCACGGCCTCGAACCAGACGTAGATGACCTTGTCATCCCAGCCCTCCTCGGGTATGGGGACTCCCCAGGACATGTCCCTGGTGATCGCCCTGTCCTGAAGGCCTCCCTCCAGCCAGTTGCGGGTGAAGGTCTTGACGTTGGGCCTCCAGTCCTCCTTGCTGTCTATGAACTTGATGAGGTCGTCGGCGAAGGCGCTCAGCTTCAGGAAGAAGTGGCTGGTGGGCCTGACCTCGGGCGTGGATCCGCACAGGGTGCAGTACGGGTCGATGAGCATCCCCGTCTCAAAGGTGGTTCCGCAGCTGTCGCACTGGTCGCTGCGGGTCTTCTCCGCTTTGCAGACAGGACAGACTCCCTCCACGTAGCGGTCCGGCAGGAAGCGGGCGCATTTGGGACAGTAGTACTGGTCCGTCTCCTTGATATAGATGTATCCTTTGGCCTTCAGGTCCTTGAATATCTTCTGGGTGACCTCGAAGTGGGTGGGGCAGTGGGTTTTGTTGTACAGGGTGTACTCGATGCCCATGTCCTCGATGGCCTTCTTGTTGATCTCGTGGTACTTATCCGCATATTGCTCGGGGGTCATCCCGTTCTTCTCGGCAGAGACGGTTATAGGCGTCCCGTGCTGGTCGGAACCCCCGACCATGAGGACCTCGTTCCCGAGAAGACGGTTGTACCTGCTGAATATGTCGGGCGGCAGGAGCGACCCGGCCAGATGCCCCAGGTGGATCGTACCGTTGGCATACGGCCACGCGATGTTTATGCAGATCTTTGACATTGCCAACCCCACTGCATAGGTCTGTATATATTTTTCACACCTTAATCGGGGCACACGCGTACTAAATCCTTTTATCAGATAAGCAAATCCTCGGCTCTATGAGGATAGCCGCAGTCTTGGCCGACCGTTGTCAGCCGAAGAAGTGCAACAAGGAATGCGAGAGGTTCTGCCCGCTCAACCGCACCGGAGCCGAGTGCGTTGTATTCGGCGAGAGGGGCAAGCCAGTCATCTCCGAGACCCTGTGCCAGGGCTGCGGGATATGCGTCAACAAATGCCAGTTCAAGGCGATCAAGATCATCGGTCTGGCCGACGAGCTCAAGGAGGAGATAGTCCACCGCTACGGCGAGAACGCCTTCCGCCTGTACCGTCTGCCCGTCCCCAAGAAGGGCCTGGTCACAGGTATCCTGGGGCCCAATGGAATCGGGAAGTCCACAGCTATCCGCATGCTTTCCGGCGCTGAGATCCCCAACCTCGGCAACTACGAGAACCCTCCCACGAAGGAGGAGGTCCTGAAGCACTTCGCCGGGACCGAGATCCACGACTATCTCCAGAACGTCTACGAAGGAAAGATCAAGACGGCCATCAAGCCCCAGTACGTCGACAAGCTCCCCCAGTCCGTGAAAGGAGTGGTGAGGGACCTGCTTTCCAAGGTCGAGGAGCGCATGACCATGGACGAGGCCGCGAAGCTGTTCGACCTCGAGGAGGTCATGGACAGGGAGCTGGACAAGCTTTCCGGAGGAGAGCTCCAGAGGCTGGCCATGGCCGCCACGGTCATGAAGGACGCCGACGTCTACTACTTCGACGAGTCCACCTCCTATCTGGACATCTACCAGAGGGTCAAGATGGCCAGGATCATCAAGGACCTCAGCGTGGACAAGCAGGTCGTCGTCATCGAGCACGACCTTGCCATACTCGATTTCCTGGCGGACAACGTCCACCTCGTCTACGGTTCCGAAGGAGCGTACGGAGTGTTCACTCTGGCCAGACAGGTCAGGACCGCCATCAACGCCTACTTGGACGGATACCTTCCCGAGGAGAACATCAGGTTCAGGGACCGCCCCATCGAGTTCGAGGCCTCTCCCCCGAGAGAAGACTGGCAGACCGCCGACATCATCTCGTTCGACAAGCTCAGCAAGGACTTCGGCGAGTTCAGGATGGACATCACCGGAGGCTCCGTCAAGATCGGGGAGTCGGTCGGAATCGTCGGACCCAACGCAACCGGCAAGACCACTTTCGTCAAGATCCTGGCCGGAGCCATCGAAGCAGACTCAGGGACCCTGGACGGAAAGGTCAAGGTGTCCTACAAGCCCCAGTATATCTCCGCGGACTTCGACGGAACCGTTCAGGATCTGCTCCTGATGAAGAACTACGAGACCATAACCTCCGGGTTCTTCACCGGTGAGGTCATCGAGCCCCTCGGCATCAAGTTCCTGATGGACAAGAAGGTGTCCAGGCTTTCCGGAGGAGAGTTGCAGCGGGTCGCCATAACCATGTGCCTCTCCAACGAAGCCGAGATGTACCTCTTCGACGAGCCCTCCGCCTATCTGGACTCGAACCAGAGGATGGTCGCGGCCAAGACCATCAGGAGGATGATGGAGAAGACCGGCCGCAGCGCCATGATCGTCGACCACGACGTCTACTTCCTGGATATGGTGTCCGACTCGCTGATGGTCTTCGGCGGGGAGCCCGGCCACCACGGTATCGGGGACGGCCCGTACGACATGAGGGAAGGGATGAACAGGTTCCTCTCCGCTGTCGACATCACCTTCAGGCGTGACGCGGACACTCACAGGCCCAGGATCAACAAGCCCGATTCCAGGCTCGACAGGGAGCAGAAATCCAACGGAGAGTACTATTATTCGTGAACATCGGCGCACGTTTCGTCCGTCTGCATGGGCATTCTGAAAAGCGTTTATATACCATTAGGAAATCCTAAATCCATGGGCAGAGCGGATACCCATCTACACACTCACTTCTCGGGTTTTTCGCAGCTCGGAAGCCTGATGAAATTCCCCGAGTCGGTGATCTCTCCTGAGATGCAGGTCGACAAGATGAGGAGCCTTGGCTACGACGTCATGGCCATCACCGACCACGACGAGACAGCCGGGGCTTTCAAGGGAGCGGAGTACGCCAAGAAGTTCGACGACATCGATTTCATAGTCGGAGAGGAGGTCACCACCGCCGACGGCGAGATCATCGGCCTGTTCCTGAACGAGAAGGTGCCAATGGGGCTCTCTGTGGAGGAGACCGTGGACATCATACGCTCGCAGGACGGCATAGTCATCGCGCCCCATCCGTTCAGCTTCCACGTCCCCGGTCTGCAGGAGAAGATCCTCGAGCTCGACATCGACGGGTTCGAGACCATCAACGGCGGACATCCTGACAGGTATTCCAACATGTTCGCCAAGGAGGTCATGGACGCCTATCCCGGAAGATGGGCGGAGATGGCCGGCAGCGATGCCCACTCCGTGTACACGTCCGGCACCTGCTGGACCGAGTTCGAGGGCACCACCGCCGACGACTTCAGGAGATCCATTCTGAACAGGACGACCCGCGCTGTCGGAAAGGCTGCTCCTCCGTTCGGACAGGTCCAGTGGAGCGCCGAGGTCGTCATGGGAGGGCAGAGGCTCCTTCTGGACAAGCTCAAGGGCAGGCTCGTGGTGGAGGAAGGGGACCAGCTCGCCGCCAAGATCGAGAGCATCAGCCGCCTCAAGGCTGGAACCGGTCTCATCGCCGGAAGCGCGTACCTGTTCCCTCCGATCACCTGCCTCGCGGCCACCCTCAGCCTGATCTACCTCAGCATCGGATCCAGGAAGATGACCAAGAAGAAGGGAGGGCGCCTGAATGGCATAGACGAGATCATCCGGGGCGTCGACTCCAGGAATTCCGCAGATGGAAAGAAGCCTGTGCTACAAGGTAGGGACGTGCATCCCAAGAGCGCATCTTGAGCGCCTGATGGACGAGGTCACGTCCTCGATATCCCCATTATATCCAGGATACGACCGCTGCTTCTCTTATTGGCCCGTCATGGGCACGTGGAGGCCTCTGGAGGGCTCTGATCCCTTCATAGGTACCCCGGGCAGGATAGAGGCCGTCGAAGAGACGAGGGTCGAATTCGCCGTGAAGGAAGAAGATCTGAGAAAGGCCGTCGAGGCGGTCCGGAGGGCTCATCCCTACGAGGAGCCCGCCATCGACGTTATCCCGATGATCCCTTGGAAGGATCTCACTGCTTCGGACGATACGAATAGATGCTGTCGAAGGTCTTCTGCATCCTGTGGATCTTGAGGCTCTGCTTCCTGTACGAGAGCTCGTCGGGATCCAGAATGCCGATCTCCACGTAATCGTCCAGGAGGCTCGTGGCGTCGTCGTAGGCGCATTCCACCCCTACCAGGATGTCTATGAGCCTGTTGCGGCACTTGATCTCCTTGGGGAGGACTCCGCCGTTGTCGGCTAGGAACCTCTCCTTGATCGTGGGGTACAAATCGAGATTCCTGCAGCACTGCTCCTTGGCGTCGTCGTACTTCTCGGAGCCATAGAGCCCGTCTATGTAGGCCTCGGTGACCTTGAAGCGGGTGTAGTCGTCCATGTCCATGGACAGGGCGTAGGATCCAGCGGTCGTGGAGAGGCCGTAGTTGTGGTCCTCCTCGGAGCGGAACATGAGGTCGATGAGGAAGGCGCTGGCGGATGTCGTGTCGATGTCCTTGAGGTACCTCTTCACCTTGACTCTGCTGGGGTCGTTGAGGCCGGAGTACCAATCCGACAGTCCGGCCTTCTCCACTTCCGGAGGAATCTCGATCTGGTTCATGCTCCGGGTATCCGCATCTGGTTCTTATTTAGTTCCGTCTATCTTGATGATGACCCTTCCGTCAGCCGCATGGGGGGTGAAGCTGCAGAGGCTGATAGGCGTCCAATCCAGCTCCCTCTGGAACTCGGCGCTCCTCTGATCGCACTCGTACTTGCAGTAGCGACAGTTGAACTCCTGGCAGGGAATAGGCGTGATGGACACCTCGACTGCGTCCCCATACTTCTTGCGGAAGGCGTCCTCGACCTCGTTGAGCTCGACGGTGGACCTCTCCAGGCTCATGGTCCTGGGGAGGACGGCGCGGAGGTTCACGAAGTTCTTGGTGCCGTACTTGATGGCCCTGAGGCCGTACACGTCGATCCAGTGGTAATGGCGTTGCTCGTTGAGAGTCTCTGCGAGCTCCGAAATGAGCTCCTTGTCCTTTCCGTCCATGAAGTCGCGGAGGCATTCCCTGATGACCTTCAGTCCAGTCCTTATGATGATGGCGCCGAAGAACATGGCTATGACCGCATCGAGCCAGCGGGCGTCGTATCCCATGGCCTGGGCAGCGTAGAGGACGATGAGTCCGACGATGATTCCCAAGGAGGAGACGGTATCGGAGCAGAGATGCTTTCCGCTCGCCTCGAGAGCGGGGGAACGGTTCTTCCTTCCGCGGCGGATGGCGGACCGTCCGACCGCGAGGTTGACGATTGCGGTGAACGCGATGAGGACGAGACCGATGTCCAAGGATGTGAGCTCTCCTGGGTGGAGTAGCTTCTGGATGGACTCGTAGATGATCAGGACTCCGGCGATGGTGATGAGCGTTCCTTCGACGGAAGAAGAGACCGTCTCGATCTTTCCGTGTCCGAAGGGGTAGTCTTTGTCTGCAGGACGCGCGGAAACATACAAGGCATAAAGTCCCACGAACGCCGCAACGACGTTGACGATCGATTCCATAGCGTCCGTCAGGATGGAAACGGACCCTGTGGTGAAATAAGCAAGGAATTTGATGGCCATCAACGACACGCCAACGATGGCCACTATCTTTTGGAACTCTATGTTCTCGTTGGTCGCGGCGGACATGGCTGATACTGTCAGTTTATATATTATATGTTTTGGAATAAAAAGTGCCTAATAATAGTTAATTATACCTAAAAAAGCATATAATAATTGTAATTTTAGAATAAATTTTATTATTTCATATAAATTATACTTAAGAATGCCTTAATAATTTAAGGAATTTCTTACAACTCCGGCTCGTCGACGTCGCTCTTCCCTCTCATCATGGACGTCACAGCGCCCGTCAGGCACATGATCGTGCATATGACGAACGACACCCTCATAACGTTGATGAAATCGCCGTAGGTCTCCGGAGAGATGTTGTCGGCGGACCCCATTATCACGGAAATGACGGTCATCGCGATCCCCATGCTGACCATCATGCCGGTCTGCCTCATCACGGATATCATGGCGGAGGCCTCTCCTGTGTCCTTCGCAGGGACGGAGGACATTATCAGAGATGTGTTCGGAGCGGAGAACAGCGAGAAACCGAATCCTGTGAGCATCATGGTCAGGACGATGGCCCACATTGGGGTGTCGACGTCATAGAATATGATGGAAGCCACTCCGACCGCGATGACCAGCATGCCGAGCGTGGGGAGGATGCGCTTGTCCGACACGAAATCGGATTTTTTTCCGAAGAACGGGGTGAAAATGGCCTGGACAGCCGGCTGTATCAGCATCAGCATCCCAGCTTCGGTGGCAGACAGCCCCTGGAGGCTCTGTAGGTAAAGGGCCAGGAAGAAGGACAAGGAATAAGACGAGGCGTAGTTCAGGAAGGCAGCTATGCACGACCCGGAGAACATGCGGTTCCTGAACAGCCTTACGTCCAGGATACGGTCGTCGGAGACGGACTGGAGACGGACGAAGGCCACAAGGAGCACCAGTCCGACCAGGAACATGCAGACGGCCCAGGTCTCAGGGAGGTTTATTACCCCTCCCATCGAGAGCAGGATCGCCAGCCCGTAAAGGATCGAGCTCCTGACGCTCAGCGTCTTTCCAGCGAAGGGTGCGATCTCGTGCTTGAACGAGAGCATCATCGCTATGGCGACCACGGCGAAGGGTATTATCACGAAGAACAGCGAGCGCCACCCCAGCAGGTCGTTGAGCACCCCTCCGATGAACGGCCCGAGAGCCAGGCCCACGTACACGCATGTGGTGTTAATGCCGATGGCCCATCCTCTCCTGTTGCGGTCGAAGACGTCGGTTATCATCGAGACGCTGGTGGTGACCACGGCGGCGGCTCCCATCCCTATGGTTCCTCTGAACAGGATGATCATCCAGAACTCGGTGCTGAACGGAGCCAGAATGCACGATACGGCTATAGTGAGCACTCCGCCCAGGAACATCCTGCGCTTTCCCGAGATATCCGCCATCCTGGACAGCGGCACCATGAAGACGACCGAAGACAGAAGGAACGCCGTGTTGACGTATCCGAGCGAGTGGGATCCTACTGAGAACTCCTTGCCGAGAGCATCCAAAGAGAGATTCATCATGGTGCTCAACAGCGGCGTGATGAACGCAGCGGCGCAGCACGCTATCCTCAAGCGCCTCCTCTCAGACTCTGTATAGGATTCCACGGAAGCAGTGGAAGTGCATGTCATATATCGGGGTTTCTGTTCTTACGCTAACGTTAAGACCGTACACAACAATCCACAATCGATAACATGGCACCCGACCCTCAGGTAAAGAAGAAGCTCGGCCTCGTCCAAGTGTACACAGGCAACGGGAAGGGTAAAACAACCGCCTGCCTGGGACTGGCTTTCCGTGCGTCCGGAAGAGGCCTCAACGTTTTGATGCTGCAGTTCCTGAAACCCGACAAGGGCTACGGTGAGCACATTGCCGCAGACATGATACCGAACTTCACCATCGTTCCCATGGGAGCCGACCACATGTGCGGAGAGGTGGTGTCCCGCGAGGAGGACATCAGGCTCACCAAGGAAGGCCTGGCGAAAGCCGAGGAGGCGCTCACATCGGGCGAGTACGACCTTGTGATCCTGGACGAGATCAACAACACGATGTCGTTCGGTCTGGCCACCCCGGACGACGTGATTGCTCTGCTGGAGAGGCGCGCCCCGAACACCGAGGTCGTCCTCAGCGGAAGGGGCGTCCCCCAAAAGATCATAGACTATGCCGACCTCGTGACCGAGATGAGGCTGATCAAGCACCCGTTCGACAAAGGTATAGGTGCTAGGAAGGGAATAGAGTACTGATAACATGGAGAAAGTCTCTACGGATAAAGCACCGGCTGCGGCAGGCCCGTATTCCCAGGCGATCAAGGACGGAGGGCTGATCTACGCTTCCGGCCAGATACCTGTCGACCCTGCCACCGGGAAGGTGCCGGAGGACATCAGGGATCAAGCGAGACAGGCACTTCAGAACCTGAAGAACGTCATAGAGGCGTCGGGATCGTCGATGTCGGACGTGCTGAAGGTAACGGTGTATATAACCGACATGGCCGCATTCCCGGAGGTGAACGCCGTTTACGGCGAGTTCTTCTCTGAACCGTACCCTGCCAGGTCGTGCATCGGAGCCTCGGCGCTCCCCAAGGGTGTGAAGATCGAGATTGACGCCGTGTCGCGCCTGCGCTGAAACCTTACAGGGCTTCTCCTCGCGTACTTCCTGTCGAAGAGGGCCCTCTCCTCCCCTTGGAGGAACTCGTACCTGACGACGCCCTTCCTGGGGTGAAGGATCTTCTAGACGTTCCTTCCTCCAGGACCTACGCAGTATCTTCTCCTGTCGTATCTGGCGTACGGATCGTATTCGGAAAAGGCCATAGGCTCGGGAACTTCCGGCTCCTCCATCCTCGGAGCGGAGAGCCCGGGCTTAAGATACTTCGAATCGAACTCCTCCCTCTCCTCGTCGAAGAGGCCTCTGTAGGACTCCCTGTCAGGGGTTTTCACAAGTATCTCGTACACGCGGTAGCCGCAGGGCCCCACCCAGTACCTTTCCCTGTCGTAGCCCTCGTACGGGTTATCCTAATCCTCGGAGTCGTCCATGGGAACACCGTCATCGCTGGGAGACGACTTTGGGATTGACCAGCTTGCCGATGACCGCGTCCCTGACGAACCGGTTGTACCTTCCCATGTCCGGCTTCTCGTCTAGGATCCTCTGGACTTCGGAGGATACGTGCTTGAAGATCTCCTTGTAGATCCTGCAGGAGTCGCCTGTGTTGTTCTCAAGGCCGCATTCGTGGTAGAAGTCCATGCTGCAGCCTCCGTTGCAATAGTCGTAGATCTCGCATCCTTTGCACTTCTCACGCCTCTCGATGGAGCCGCGGAGGATGTTGGCGAAGCCTTCGGACTTGAACAGCTCCGAGATCGATCCGACCTCGTTTATGTTGCCCATCCTGAACTCCTCCGGACAGGCCTTCGCGCACGGATAGACGGTGCCGTCCGGATTGACGCATATCCACTTCGTTAGGCAGGAGGTGTGGGCGCAGTCGGAGGGCACTGGCTCGCCGAGATAGTTCAGCATGTACAGGTAGTGGGGGATGAGAGGGATCTTGGACTCGGAATCGGTGAGCCACTCGTCGAAGGCCTCTATGCTTCCCTTTATGTAGTCGTCCGGGTCCGGAACGGTGCCGTTGCACTTGGCGCATCCTGCGGGTATGACGGGTGAGAACGACACGTCGGTCCCTTTGTCGCGGAAGTACTCGTAGATCTCCTTCTGGTGGAGGGCGGTCTCCGCTGATATCGTGGAGCTGGCCGAGTGCTTGTTGTCCTTGTCCGACAGCGACGCTATCGCCTTGGCCACGTCCCCTTCCCTGAGGATGTGGTTGTAGGGGCCCTCGTAAGACACCCCTATGTTGATCTGCTTCTGCCTGCAGTAGGCCATCAGCCTCCTGTTGAGGTTCAGGCCGTTGGTCTGGATGGTGTTCCCGACGCGGTAGGTGCCCTTCCCGAAATGCTTCTCCTCCAGCTCGACGACACCCTTGTAGAACGACAGGGGGAGCGTCAGAGGCTCCCCTCCATGCCATACGAACCAGGCCGCCTCGTACTCTTCCGCTACGAGTTCCATGAGCCTGTCCACCGTCTTCAAGGACATCTCCCCTCCTACGCGTTCCTCGGGAGGGTGATAGCAATGCCTGCAGTCGGTGTCGCAGCGCAGTGTAGGCTTCACGACGACTGAAAGATATTGTTTCATGAATGGCCCCCTGCCGCGCAGAATCCACGCGACAGGAAATAAAAATCAGAAAGGCCAGTATGTCCAGACGCCGTTGAACCCGTGGGTGATGTAGCAGCAGCAGGCGCAGCAGCAGATGATTCCGCCGGCGAGGCATCCGTACCATCCGGAGCTGTTGCAGCAGCCTTTGTCGTCACAGCAGCAATAATCGCACTTGGTGGCGCCGCTGTGATCTCCCTTGTCGAAACGCTCGGCATGGTCGCTCTCGGGGAGTCCGTGCATTGCAAACGCGACGAATGCGGAAGGGGATTGACTCTCGTAAAGCGCTGTCAGTTTCTCTACAGAAGCTCCATCGTTGGACATGAAATTCACCGTCCGAATAATATATTCGGTTAATAGTCGCCGTACTGATTACCGATATTTAACCCTTGGCGAATTCTGAAATATCTGGACTGAAACGTTCTTGCCTGTCCAGTCATTTTGGATTTTCTCTGGCAAGAATTAAATCGGTCCCGCAGATAGACCCTCGATGTTCGGATACACGGTCCCGTCATATCAAAGGCTGCCGCCCTTGGACCTCAAGAGATACAGGAGGTACTACTGCGAGGGCTGCCATCAGCTCAAGGCCGGGTTCGGCCTGTCTGGAACGGCGACCGTCAACTTCGACATGACCTTCAACACGATCCTTCTCGCAGGAGTCACAGGGGAGGCCCTGGAGTTTGGCCCCACTGAAAGGACGATCTGCGTCCTGGACAAGCCGAAGGCGGATTCCGAGCTCATGAGGAAGATGGCGGCTTACACCATAATCCTCACGAAATGGGAGCTGTACGACGACGAGACCGACAAGCCGTCCCTGAAGACCAAACTCATTTCCGTGGCCTTGGGAAGAGCCATAGAGAAGGCGGAAAAGATGTATCCGGATTACGACGAGATGGTCGGCAAGGGGTTCGGTGCCCTCCGCAAGCTGGAGCTGGACGGTTGCAAGGACGCCAGAAGGATGGGCGTCACGTTCGGGAAGGGACTCACGGGAGCCCTGAAGGACATAGCCGGCGAGCACGCGTCCGACGACCTGGACAGGATCTTCGAGGAGCTCACGGCCTGCGTCTACCTGATGGACGCTGTGGACGACCTGGACGACGACTTCATGGACGGCACCTACAACCCGTTCCTTCCGGAGACCGGATACGTGAACTCCAAGAAGTTCATCGAGTCCGATATCTACAGCCTCACCTCCATCATGAACGAATCCGTGGGAAGCCTCCAGTCCAGCTACTCCAAGGTGAGGCCGCTCATGCAGGGGAACGTCTCCCTGTGCGACAACATCGTGTATTACGGCATACCGGAGTCGGCCAAGAAGGTCCTCATGGGCGAGGCAAAGGCCAAGGCCAGCGTCAAGAACGTCCTGTCCAACAGGAAGGACAGGAACTCAGAGAGGGCCTGAAGGGTCGTAGAAGCTGCACACGTCCAGATCGTAGACCTCGAGCCCGGACAGCTCGCATTTTCCTTCGGAATGAGATGCGCAGGTCTCGCAGCATCCTGGACGGTACCTTCCGCAGGAGGAGTCGGGACCCGTCTCCCTGCCCTCGGGGATGCATGTCCAGGAGTCTTCTGAATGCCTGCACAGCCTGCAGGTCCTGCATTTGCGGTAGCTCTCGTCCGTCACATCCGCCCTTACCGTGAGTCATTTATTAACCGTTGCGGTGTCCGTGGTGCACATTTATACGATTGGTGCGCCATCGGCGTCCAGGGTGTAAGATTGATATCGGACATGATAGAGGAGGACATGCGCAGCCTCGAGGAGATGACGGCCGAGCTGAACAAGGAGGCCAACAAGCACCGCGAAGCCAGGGACAAGTACCACCAGCAGGCCTCCGTCCTGGCGGAGAAGCGCAACAAGCTCCAGCAGAAGGCCAGGGAGCTGTCCGACCAGGCCCGCGCCTATCGCGAGAAGAGGGACGAATGCAATGCCAGCGCCAGGGATGCCAAGCAGAAGCGCGAGGAATGCAACGACCGTGCCGCCCAGATGAGGGCCCGCGGAGGCAACGGCGACATAGACGGGGCCCGCGCGGAGGCTCAGGAGCACCACAAGAAGGTCGTCCAGATGTCCGCCGCCGGACAGGCAAACCACGAGAAGATGTGCCAGCTGATGGACGAGGCGGCAAAGCTCAGGGACGAGGCCCAGGTATGCCACGAGCAGCACCTGACATGCAAGGCGGCTGCCGACTCGGAGCATAAGAAATTTGAAGAGATACTTCAGAAAATCAAGGACATGAGGGACAATCTGCCCGACTGATGCAGTCAGGCGTTGTCCTTTGAAGCGTTTTCCTTCACCGTTTCGATGACGACGCTGCAGGGAGCCCCTGTGCGGATCGCGATCTCCACGATCGACAGCCCCTGCGAGTGCAGATTCAGTATGTTCTCCTCCAGGTCTCTGTCCTCAGAGGCTGCGGAGCGCTTTGCGGTTCTCTTGGTCTTCTGTTTCATCGAATCCCAGTACTTGGTCCCGCATTCGGGGCATCTTCCTGGACGACAGTCGCTGGATGACGTCCACTCGTGTCCACACTGTATGCATCTATGTGTCTTCGGCGGAACGTTCCAGCACTTGGAGCCACAGCTCGGACATCTCTTCGGATTCCCCTTCTGGGAATTCCACTTATGGCCGCAGCGGAGGCATTCTACGAGCAGATTCGGGCTGTTCCATTTCACGGAACGGCATTCTGGGCAGCGTTTCGGTAGTTCGCTCCCGCGAGGGAACCAGTCGTATGAACATCTGCAGCAATGCATCGGAACTCCGTGTTCACGTTCTGCCATCCTCTCACACCCAATCATCCATTTTCAACAAGGGCTCGCATCGGAGCTGACCGTCGTCGCGTCGTGCGTCATCGACAGCCCCACTATCCATAGGACGATCATGACCGACACGAAGAACGGCATCAGCACGATCTCCGTGCTGGCGATTATCGCGGCCACGATGCTCAGCGCGAAGACCGCCAATCCCTTGAAGTCGCCTGCTATGACCGCCCCTATCCCCGGAAGGATCACGGATACAACCATCGCTATGCCGGAGTTCGGCGTGCGACTGACTGTGACGGGAGGGCTCTCTTCGAAGTCCTCCGCCTCCTCGTGCTCAGGGTCTATGTAGGGTGTCCCCTCTCTCTTCACCATGGCCGAGCAGTTCGGGCAGTACTCGTCGTCCGAATCCAGTTTGTATCCGCAATTAGAGCAGTACACAAAGTTAGTATTAACTATAAGAATAAATTACATGCGGATGGATACTGTATGGATTCACCATCCAACTCTGAACCCCAGCCATACAGCCAGATACATTCTCGAATACTTTGGACGGCGCAACATTGCAACCAGCCCTTTAAAAATGTTGACATTGCCGGAAAGCAGGCTCAGGGCGTCCTCGATCTCGTCGGTCGTCCATTCAGTGAACTCCCTGTGCACCTCCATGAACCTGCGGTCGAACATCCTGTCCCTGTCAATCCATCTCCCGTACCCTTGGAGGTCTCCGGATACGACGGCCTCGGCGGCCTTTCTTCCGGAGAGAAGGGCGGCTCCGATCCCGCCGTAGCAGAGAGGATTGGCCAGACCTGCGGCGTCGCCGACGAGGAGACATCCTTCGTCGTACACCTTGGGGATGCGTCCTGACGGGATGCAGCGAGCGCCATGGACGACGTCCTTCCCGATCTCCTCGAATCCTTTCGGGAATCCGACGGACCTCATCCCTTCGGACGAGGGGAAATTCCACGTGTATGCGCCAGGTACCTCCCCTACGAAGAAGCGAAGCGCGTCACCTGGCTCTCCCGGAACCACGGTGTTGACGATCGGGTCCATGCATTCCGGACGGGTCCCGAAGAGGTCCTTCCTTACGACGGAATACGCTCCGTCCGCTCCGACGAGGATCCTGCAGCGGATCCTGCATGTCGTGGCCTCGACCTCGAACCCTCCTTCCGGAAGCCTTCTGACGTGCCTGGCGCTGCCGCGGACCCTTCTGGCCTTGGACGATGCCAGGATGTCCTCCAGCATGGCCCAGCGTTCGACTATGGAGCCTTTGACCTTCACGCGAGCCGGGTTCGCGTCACCCAGGGATATCTCGATGCTGTCCACCCTGCGGAGGATCCGGTCCGTAGATATCCCTGCGCGGCCCATTACCCTGTCGCTGACAGCCTCCCCGCAGATGGAATGGTACCTGCGGTGCTGCTTCTCGGAAAGCCTCTCCAGAACGATGACGTCGTCCTTGCCGAGAAAGGCGAGATGGTATGCGACGGAAGCTCCAGCAGGTCCGGAGCCGATGACGAGGACGTCGCACTCGAGGAAATCGTCCGAACGAGTATCCTTAGACGCTTCCATGAAGAATCACCGCAACAAAACAAGCAATGGCGAACGGGAGGGGATTCGAACCCCCGGCTTGCAGCTTAGGAGGCTGCCGCCATATCCAGACTAGGCCACCCGTCCGCTGAGACACCCGAGGGTAATTTCATTTATAAACTTTTCTCAATCTGGCTGTTTTTTCGCGAATCATTGACATTTCAAAGATTACAGCGATTGATTATTATCCCATACGTGCTACCCGGTCGCATGAGCTCTGGGCGCAAGAAACGCATAATGGTCGCCTGTGTCACCTTCGAGACCGCCAAGGTCACCGAGCCGGTCAGCTTCTACGAGGCCAACAAGATCCATCTCATCCATTATTCCAAGAATCCATCCGACAAGAACAACGTATACAACCTCTTCTACGACCGCGTCGTGGAGCTCATAGAGGGCTACGGGCGCGACATCGAGATCGTGGAGCACAACGAGGTCGTGTACGACTTCCGCGTTATGCTCAGGTCGGTCCTGGAGATCATCCAGTCCGAGAACAGGAACGAGGAGGGATGCGAGATCTATGTCAACGTGTCCGCAGGTACTTCCGAGTACACTGCAGCGTCCACGATAGCATCCATGATGGTCCCCGGCACGGTGCCGTTCACCGTCAACAGCAAGGAGTACACCGTCGACAACAGTCGCATCAAGGACCTCTACTTCATAGACGGGAAGCCTGTTGGCCTCACCAAAGTCTCCTCCGAGCCCATGACGCTGCCCAGCTACAGCATAGACATACCCGATGAGCACCTTGTCCGCGGCCTCAGGATCCTGGACCAGAAGAACGAGGCGAGGAAGCCCACCAGCAGCTCGCACATGGTGGACGCCCTCAAGGACGCCGGCATCTGGTTCAGGGAGATCGAGCCCAGGGACGACAAGAAGGCATCCGTCCGCCAGACGGAAGCGGTGTACTACCAGAGGGACTTCATCTACAAATGGGCCAAGAACGGATGGATAGAGAAGAACGAGAGGAGCGGCAAATACGTCGTGACAGAGCTCGGAAGGACGGTGCTGGACACCTTCTACACAGTATAACATTGATTACAAGTATTACAAACATAACAAATCAACGTTATTATATCCGCTCCGCCATGTTATACATGCTCTTAGTAGCAGGAAAGCTAACATGGCACAGTACAGACAGACAGTGCTGATCCCTCTGCCGAAACAGCGCCTCTCCGACAAGGACTGGTACGGCAAGGGACAGTACCAGGCGAGAAGGCAGACGAACAGACGCAACCAGGAGATCAATTCGATACTCGCGTTTTTTAAATGAATCGCGATACGGTCAACTATGGGAGAAGAAGAGAGGCGTCTGATCTTCACGGACGAGCCATCCGAGGAGAGCGACGTCGTCGCGTCGATAGCCGGGAAAAGGCTCAGGAGATGCGTAGGGTGCGTTCGCTGCCTCACGGAGACCCCTGGGAGATGCGTCATCAAGGACGCGTTCCCCGAGATATCGGACAGGATGATGGACGCAGACGTCTTGGAGATCCATTCGGAGGCGTTCGAGGGAGGTTTCTCCCCGATGATCACGAAGGCTGTGGAAAGGCTCAGCAACGAGCTCCAGGCTTTCACGGATCTGGGAGGAGCAGTACCGAGGGACAAGGGGGAAGTCCGCCTCCGGAGGATCGAGATCGTGATGAGGGGCGTACCTGAAGAGAGGGAGCGCTTCGAGTCCGACACGACGAAGAGCCTTGAGATAGGGCCGATCGAGAAGGTATCCTTCAGATACGTGTGAACTAAAAAAATAAAACGGGGGAGGACCCCGTAAAATGTTTTCAATCCAGGGGGAATCCCCTGGGATCACTCTTTCTTGGGAACGTCCCAGACCTGGACGAACTCGACCCTGTCGAGGCCGAGGACCTGCCTGAGGTCAGCGACGACCTTGTACTTGGCGATGTTCCAGTTGGAGTCGTACTTGCAGAGGTCGGGCTCGGTGACGACGATCTTGTCCTCGGAGACAGCGAACTCGAATCCCTCGGCGGTGGAGAAGTCAGCCTCGACGACGGCTTTGGCCTTCTCTACGGCGTCGGTGACCTCTTCGACGACGGTGAATTTGTACATGAGGTCGTGACCGGCCAGAGGGTTGTTGAAGTCGACCTTGACACGTCCGGCTCCGACGGAAGCGATGGTTCCGTTCTTCTTGCCTACGGTGACGGTCATTCCGGGCTGGGGGTACTGCTGCCTCTCCCTGTCGATGAAGTTCTTGATGGGGTAGTACTCGACGTTCTTGGGGTTCCTGGGCCCGGCTGCCTTCTCGCAGGGGATGGTGACCTCGTACTCTTTGCCGATCTCAGCAGAAGCCAGCGCGTTCTCGAGGTCCTCGAAGAGCCTCTTGGAGCCAAGGATGTGGGCGACAGGCTCGTAGGGAACCTTCTCGTTGTAGATGTTGGCCTCTTTGGCCGCTTCGACAATGTTGGTGTCGTACAGCCTGTCTTCGTCTGCGAGGTATGCCTTGAAATTGAAACGGATGAGCTTTTTTGCTTCGTCAGCCATGATTTCACCTTGATATAGATGATTGGATGGGCTGGCGATGCGGTTAACTTTATTAAATATATCGGAAAAGGGGCAGGTAAGGTGTCAGCAACAGGAATAACTAAGAAAGAGTTATAAACGGCGGTCATATACGAGGCTTCAACGCCACTTTTGCATAGCCCGGTAGTGCGGCTGACTTGTAATCAGCAGGTCGGGGATTCGAATTCCTCAAGTGGCTCCATTTCCAATATTTATAGTATTTATAAAGGCGAGCCATGGAAGAATAGCCGCGGCGGTCGGAGGACCCGGAATATTGTCAAACGAATTGTCAAATCGTGATCTAGGGGTCGCGAAACCGCTCCATTTTCGGCACTATCGAAAGCGGATTTTCGAGACATCGAATATAAACCATTCAACTAATTTTTAGCACGCCTCGGCCTTAGGGTCTAATACGAGTGCGCAAGCCCGAAGTAGGCTGACATCTCCCAAGTCTCCTCGATCGGGGTGAAGTCCATCTGCGGATGCACGACTCAGCAAGAAATCAAAGTGTCGGCGGACATCGGCCAGGGGGCTTTACAGAGCTGAATCGGTCTCCGTTCGTCGAGATCGAAAGAACGGCTGCTGACTGGCAGTGCGTTCCTTCGCAGGCGTGCACGTCGAGACGCCCATTTATAGAGAACAAGGCAGGAAGTCCCCATCTCCTTTCTTCTTCCGGGATATGGATCAGGTTCCGACCAAGTGGATATCCTCATATAGTGAAGTCTCCGAAGCTTCGCGTGCGACTGTGACAGTGATATGCTCAGAAGTCGGACGGTCGGAAAGAGAACTTCCATGGATCGACGGTCGGAAAAGGAGGGGGTTGTCCCCGCCCACGGAACTATTTAAAGAGGGCACCGGTCGGGAACCGTCCGATTCCCGACCGCGATCGGGGCACGGCGGATGCTCCCCGAGGAGATGCTCGCATGGAGGGAGCGCTACGTGTACGGGACGCAGGCCCTCAGGCCGTTCTCCAGGACGATGACCGAGGATGAGGCGAAGAGGATCGACCCCATGGGGAGGATTCCCGGCATCCTCGCGCCGAACGGGATGTTCTCCCAGATCTGCAAGTGCGCCGAGAGGCTGGGGATACGGCTGAAACTGAAGCACGACGTCCCCGCCCTCGCGAACCTCTCGATGCACCCGAACGAGAGGACCTGCAAATCATGCCTGCGGAGGGGCTGCTCCAACTGGAGGGAGTCCAACCCTTGCTGGGAGGGGGACCGGTGCGGAGGATGCTTCGGCGGGTACGTGTGGGACAGGAGGTCCGCGTCGAGGAGGGGGCGAGGAGGCATCCCCGGATGCCATGGGCAGGGGGGGCTCGAGGTCCTGGACCCGTGCTCCCCGACGCCATGGCCAGATGCCCGCCGGGGACGGAAGAGGTAGCGCATGGAGTTCTTAGGAGTTAAAACAACCCCTTCCGAGGCTCTTCCGGGTAGCGGAGGGGGCTTCCCGGAGGCCTAGGGCGGCCGAATCCGGGCCCGGACGGCCCAGGAGCCGCGAGGAGCGGGAGCGTCTCGGCGAGCGTATTATCTGCCCGCAGGTCGAGACGTCACCATGAAAGACGATTCATTCAATCATCCGGGCGGCGCCCGGGCGCTCCTCGCGCTCGCACTGGCCCTGGTCGCGGCCCTCGTGGCTGTCTCCGTCGCGGAGGGCGCCGAAGCGTTCACTGTAGACGGCATCGTATACGAGGTGGCGGACGAGGGCTCGCACCAGGTCGAGATAACCGGCTACGTGGGCAGCCCCGAGCATGTGTATGGCACGGTGAGCTACGGCGGGGCCGAATGGACGGTCGTGTCCGTGGGGGACTACGCCCTCAGCAGCTGCAGATCCCTGACGACCGCGGACCTGCCCTCGGCCACCTACGTGGGGGGCAACGCCTTCAGCGCCTGCAGATCCCTGACGACCGCGGACCTGCCCTCGGCCACCTACGTGGGGGAGGCCGCCTTCTTCGACTGCGACTCCCTGACGACCGCGGACCTGCGCTCGGCGACCTCCGTGGGGGACCACGCCTTCCAAAGCAGCGACGCGCTGATGTTCGCCAGGTTCTCCGACGAGCTGGAGTCGGTCGGGGTCTTCGCGTTCTCGGTGTCCTTCTACAGCGGCTCCGAGCAGCTGGCCGCCGACGCCGGCTCGCTCAGGGGGAGGACGTTCACCGGCGACGGAGACAGGAAGCTGTACGAGTCGTTCAGCGCTGCCAGCTCTGACGGGAAAGGCGACATCCTGTACAGGGTGACGGACCGCTCCTCGCACGAGGTCGAGATCGTCGGCTTCGAAGGGAGCCCCGCCGAGATCTCCGGGACCGTCAGCTATATGGGATCGGATTGGACCGTGGCATCCGTGGGGAAGTACGCATTCGCCGGATGCGGCTCCATAGAGTTCGCATACCTGTACGATGCGGCCTCTGTGGGCGACCACGCCTTCTACCAGTGCGGCTCCTTGAAAGAGGTGCACACATACAGGGCGACCTCTGTGGGCGACCACGCCTTCTACCAGTGCGGATCCCTGGAGTACGTCTACCTGTCCGATGTCACCGATCTGGGGGACTTCGCCTTCTACCAGTGCGCCTCCTTGAAAGAGGCGTACATTTTCAGGATAGCCTCCGTAGGGGACAGCGCCTTCTACGGATGCGCCTCCCTGGAGTATGTCGATGTGTCATCCGCAACGACGATAGGGGACAGCGCCTTCTACGGCTGTGGCGCGCTGGCGTACGTCGAGTTCTCCGACGCGCTGGAATCAGTGGGGGGAGACGCCTTCTCGGTGTCATTCTACAGAGCGAACAAGCTGCTGGCCGCCGACGCCGACTCGCTCAGGGGAGGGACGTTCCTTAGGATCGTCGACGGGAAGCTGGGCGTGAATTTCAGCGTCGCCAGCCCGGACGGAGGGGGAGAGCTCGTGTGCAGGGTGACGGACCTCGACTCCTACGAGGTCGAGATCGTCGGCCATTCGGGCAGCCCCGCCGAGCTGTCCGGGTCCTTCGACTTCAACGGGTCCACCTGGACGGTGGTATCCGTGGGGTACGGGGCCTTCCTCGTATGCGGCTCCCTCCAGACCGTTGACCTCCCCGAGGCGACCTCCGTGGGGGCGAACGCCTTCTACATGTGCGGCTCCCTCCAGACCGTTGACCTCCCCGAGGCGACCTCCGTGGGGAGGGGCGCCTTCCTCGGATGCGGCTCCCTGGAGTATGTCGATATGTCGTCCTCAACGACGATAGGGGACAGCGCGTTATACCAGTGCGACGCTCTGAAGCACGTCAGGTTCTCCGACGCTCTGGAGTCGGTCGTCAACATGGCCTTCACGGTGTCCTTCTACAGCGGCTCCGAGCAGCTGTCCGCCGACGCCGGCTCGCTGAAGGGGAGGACGTTCACCGGCGACGGAGACAGGAAGCTGTACGAGTCGTTCGAGACGTCATGGATGGACGACTCAGGGGCGCTCGTCGATACGACCTTCGTCAGGAAGGGCGAGACGCCGTCGCACGACGGCCTGACAAAGGAGCCCACCGACCGGTTCACGTACGAGTTCGCGGGATGGAGCCCAGAGCCCGGGCCCGCCGTGAAGGAGGCGTCCTACACCGCCGTGTTCGACGCCGCCGCCAGGGCGTATCCCGTGCAGGTTTCCGCGTCCCCGTACGGCTACGGGACGGTCTCCGTCTCCGAGGTCGCGGGCGTCCCCTACGGAACCGCCCTGCCGGAGGACATGTCCTCCGCGACGATAGTCGTGGGAGGCACGGAGGTCGCCGCCGAGCCCGCCGAGGCGGACGCGTACGTCTACAGCTTCGTCCGCTGGGAGGCCTCCGGCCTCGTGGACGGGGCCACAGGGACGGACACGGCCCTCACGGCGGTGTTCGACAGGACGCCCGTCTCGGACGAGAAGATCAGTGTCGAGGTCGTCGTGGCCAAGGCGAGCGGGAGCTCGACGAGCATGTCGTTCAGGGTCCCGTCCGGGACCGTCGCAGTAGTGGACGGCACGAGCCTGGCGTTAGGAGGGATCAGGCTGACCAACTCCGTCCCTCAGGACGACGGGCGCTACGCGTACTCGTTCTCCGGATGGACGATGGACGGAGTCCCCCTCCCCGACGGGGAGACCGCTATCGCCGGCGGCTGCTTGATCGCATCGAGCATCGTGGCGGCCGAGAGGTCCTACGAGGTCGCCATAAGCGTCGAGGGGAGCGGCACCGTCTCGAAGGGCTCGGTCGTCGCCCCCTACAGGGCGCCGGTGTACGCCGAGGGCGGCGTCCTCCACGTCGGGGACGAGGCCGTCGAGGCCACTCCTGCGGCTCCCGGGGAGGACTCCATGCCCGTGTTCCTCCGCTGGGAGGTCCCCTCCGTCCAGGTAACCGGGCCCATGACCGCCACCGCGGTCTTCGGGGAGCGCTCCCTGACCTTCGTCGTGGACTCCGTAGTCTACCGCATAGTGTCCGACGGAGAGGTGTCCGCCGTGGGATTCGAGGGGTCTCCTGAATCGCTGTCCGTCCCCTCCTCCGTGGAGGACGGTGGCGAGTCCTATGCGCCGACCTCGATCGCCGACTCAGCCTTCGCGGGATGCGCCACCGTCACTTCTGTGTCCATCGGCGACACGGTCGCGACCATCGGCGACGGGGCACTCGACAGCCCGCACCTCAGGTCCGTGGAGATTTCCTCCAGCAACGCGGCCTACTCCTCGATCGCCGGAGTGCTTTACGACAAGGATGCCAGCGTCCTCCTCAAGTTCCCGGCCTCGAAGCAGAGGCTGGTGATACCCTCCACCGTCACGGAGATCGCCGCGGGGGCGTTCAAGGACGCCGGCGCGGCCCTCAAGGCGGACCACGACAGCGGGCCGATATCCTACTTCCGCTACGTCAGCATTCCCGCCTCGGTCACCAGGATAGGCGAGGGCGCCTTCTCCGGCAGCACCCTGGAGGTGCTGAAGTTCGAGGACCGGGACGGCGTGGAGCCGACCCAAGTCGGCGGCGGAGCGTTCTCCGGATGCTCCTCGCTCGACTACGTCGTGTTCCCCGGCTTCATGCTGTCAGCCGAGCCGGACTCGTTCTCCGGGTGCGCCTTCCATTGGGAGGACGGCAGCGCTTCTGAAGGCTACACCGTCGACATGAGGAGCCACAAGTTCACCGGCAGGGACAGCTCCAGCCTGGAGGTGTACGTGCCCGCAGCCGGCGGGACCTTCCGCGCGGGAGACTACTCCTACAGGATAACCGAGAGCGCCGATGCGAAGGAGGTCGTCCTGATAGGGTTCGCCGACGGGGCCACGGTGGACAAGCTCTACATCCCCGACAGCGTGAAGTACCTGGGGTTCGGCTGGAAGGTCGCCTCCGTGGGCGCCAAGGCCTTCATGGGAGACGGCTCCATCTCGTCCGTGTTCAGCACGGTAGACATCGGCTTCAAGTCGTTCGCGAACTGCCAGGGGCTGGAGATCGCGGTGATGGACGGCTGCGGCAGCGTGGGCGCGTACGCCTTCGCCAACTGCAGGTCCCTATGGTTCATCGGCCTGGAGACGGCCACGCAGATCGGCGAGAGCGCCTTCAGCGGATGCTCCGGGCTGACGAACGCCGACCTCAGCGGGGTCGTCAGCATCGGCAGGCACGCCTTCTACGGCTGCGCCCTGACGCTGGCGGACCTCTCGTCCGCGACCAGCATAGGGTACGGGGCCTTCACTGGGAACTGCCTGGAGAAGGCTGTCTTCGGGGACGGCCTGTCGAGCGTCGATCCCAAGGCCTTCTTCGGGTACACCTTCATGGACCCGGACGGCGGCAGGATCGCCGTGTCCGCCTCCACTCTGGCAGGCAAGACGTTCGAGGGATCCGGCAAGGTCCTCGCCCAGACCTCCTGAGACCATCCCGCCGGGGAGGCCCCGGCGGGCAAACCACGGCGGCGGGCCCTCCGCCGTCCCGCCCTTCTTCGTGGCGCGTCGCTTCCAGCCCATTTTGCTCCTCCTCTGGCCGGTTCCTGCCGCAGCCGCCTGTTAAAGAGTTAAAGGAGTTAACAGAATATCGTTATCTACGTTAATTTCATGGTTCTGTTTGGATGATTTGGTCGCATCTCATCCCGACCCCGTCCCACCAGGGCCTGCATCCTGCCTTCTGACAGTTCCCCACAACAGCTCCAACAGGCGTTTTCCGGACCACGTTGCCCCCTGTATCCCGATCGCTGGCCCGTCGGGTGTCAAACCCGGGCGGGCCCACTAACTAAGTTTTATATAGTAGATGTGTTCGGAAGCCAAAAACGAATACAGGATACAGTGGCTAAGGGCGACAACCCCTGACGTCTTTATTGTTCAGAATGGGTATCTGGAAGATCCCCGTCTATAGTTTCACTCGAGCTCCTCGACTGGAGACGATGTCCTGCACAGGGCATTGTCTGAAAAAAAAACTCGAGGAAAGAAAGAAGGACATCGGCCACAGTAAAAATCTAAAGGATTTTTTAAAGATATTCATCGAACCGCTCAGTCTATTTGTGATTAAGGTTCCCAATGTTTCAAAAAAGATTTACGGCGACTTAAACAGTAATACGAATGATCTCCTAGTATTTGTTCCCGTTTACTCGGTGTGCAAAAGATTGATAGAAAGCATTTCGTATGAAGCCCTTCCGGACAACGTCCGTCATATGGACAGCTATTATCTTCGCGACTGATCTCAGCGACAGCCTTGACGAGAGCCGTAAACTCTGTGTTTCCAGACAATCTTACAAATGGCCGCCACGCCACCTTTCTTCTATTCTGGCTTTATCTATCTCCGAGATCCTTTCCCATGGGTATTATCCTGGACTCCATCTTAAACCCGTATCTAGCATAGAACTCGGGAAGGACGCCTTCCGGAGCCGTCAGAAGATGCACTCCGACGATACCCATCCCTTCGAGGTCCGTCAGCATTCTCTCTAGAAGCCTGCTCGCAATGCCTCTGCGCTGATAGATGGGGTCCACGGCGAGGTCGTTTATCTCGAACGTCCTGCCGTAGTGGAAGAGCATCGAACCGCCGAGAATGAATCCGACGATCTTCCCGTCATTGATGTATTCGAGACCGTAGGCGGTCTTCATCTCAAGAAGCTCCCTCACATGGACGGAGGCGCCCTCCTTCCTCCAAGGGTCGTTCCATGGCTCTCCTGAGAATGCTTCGGCGTATATCTCTCCGTACCTTCCGACGTGCTCCAGTGACATCGGTCCGATCTCTTCAGTCATTCTTTCTGACAAGGGCTTTCTGATATAGGGCGGTTGCTAGGAAAACCGGAAAAGGATGGGACTTGCAGGCAGAGGCAAATGAAACCTTTCGACCAAGAATCAAATCCCCTCGGAAGTCATACCCAATTTGAAAAACCGATTGCGTTGAGAACAAAAGGAATGATGGGATTAAAATAATAATCTGCCCTAGAAGAACGCGTAGCCACAACGAAGACGCCCGGAAATGAAAAGAGAACCGATAGCATTCCTTTCGATATCTCCGACATCTGCACGTGCAGGAACGTCTTCGCTATCGGAAACGGCAAAAGGCATCGACAAGCTCATAAGGACTTGCAAGACGATGCTGAAGAAGACGGAGGACCCGGTCACCATACGCGAGCTACAGAGGCGCATTGGCGTGTTCTGGCTGAAGCGCGAGGATGGGAAAGCCGACACCCGGAAATCCCACTGGTATCTTGAAAAGTCTGTCGAAGCAGGCTCGCCCGCCGCCAAGGAAGACCTCCTTGAAGCCCTCTGGGCCGACGAGAGCACGCCGGACGAGGAGGTTCTCCAGATGGCTCGCGAACGCAGGGTCGAAGGCAGCCCTATGGCCTTGGCCGTGCTCGGAATGGCGCATAAGGACGGCAGAGGGGTCAAGAAGAATCCCGCAAGGGCCAAGCAGCTCCTGTGGCACGCCTCCCGCAAAGGCGTCGACTGGGCTAAGAAGGAATTGCGCTCGATAGAGGAATGAGAAGCAGCTCCTCGTTCCTATCAGACCCAGACGTCGCCTTCTGGAGCTTTCACGTCGTCCAAGACGTCCTGGTCCCAGAGGTACCATGCTCCGTTCTTGGTCTGCCTGAGGACTATCCTCCTGGGGTCGTCGGCTCCGCTGGATCTCACATAGAGGTTGGCGTACCCTTCCTCCAGGTAGGAATCGTTGCCTTCGAAGAGCTCCACGGTATAGGGGGAGGAGGGTGTGTAGTCGTTCGACGGGACGGCCCCAGCGAAATAGGACCTCGGGGCGTAGCTGCACCTCTCGATCTCCGCTTCGATGATGGCCATGGCCTCCTGGTCCAGGCCTGCGGGGCCTCTCAGATGCTCCAGCATGGAGATGGATAGCTCCCTGCGTCCCTGGAACGAAGCGAAAGCCAGAAGGGTGAGCGCAGCGGTGTCGAACGGGGAGGAGAGGGCCGCTTCTGGAAGCCTCTTGAACTCGTTGATATCGATCGGAAGGCTCTCAATGACCACTCCGGTGGATTTTTCCGTCAGACGGACCTTGGTCTTGTACTCGGTGTCCCTCGCAGGAAGCTGGACCTCTGTCTTCTCAGGCTGCTCCACAGGAGCCTCTGTCTTCGCGGAGGATCTGGAGGAAGGCTTTGAGGACGTCTTCGAAGCGGACTTCGACGCCGTCTTATTGGACGTCGAGGCCTTGGTGGTGCCGTTCACGGCCTTTGAAGCCTTCTTCACGGTGTTCGAGACCTGCTTGCCGGCCCTCTCGACGCTGTTGATTGTGCGAGTCACCTTGTTGACGGTCTTCACGGCTTTGGTTACGTCGTCCAGAAATCCCATGTCCTTTCTCCAGGAACGAATCCTGCTCATATGTTAAAAACATGCGTCCGAAAAAGAAATCGGAAAAAGGGGAGCGGACCTCTCTCGGCAGACGCCGGGAAGAATCCGCTCGTTTGATTCAGGTCAAGGTTCAGTCGTCCTCGTTGGGAACCGTCTCGGTAAGGACTCCGTCCGTTCCGATGAAGGTCTTTCCGCAGAGGTCTTCGGCGCTGGACACGGTGTTTCCGTCCATGTCCTGGAACTCGGTGCTTCCGAAAGCGGAAGAGGAGATCCAGGTCAAGGTGGGCGAGAACTCGACGAGCTCGAGCTTGTTGCATCCGGTGAAGGCGTTGTTGAGGACCTTGGCGACGGAGTCTCCCAGGTCGACGATCTCCAGCGAGGTGCACTGGTAGAACGCGGCGGTACCGATGTTGGTGATGCCGTTGAGAACAACGGTGTCGAGCGAGGTGCACCTGTAGAAGGTGTAGGCCTGCACGTTCTTCAGGGAATCGATCTCGATGTCTTCGAGGGCTCTGCAGTAGGCGAAGGCCTTCACTCCGATCTTCTCGGCGCCGGGCAGGACAGCGACCTTGAGGTGGGAGCAGCCATAGAATGCCGACTTTCCGACAGATCTGACGTCGGGTGCAACGATGGAGGTTATGCTCTTGTTGTCCTTGAACACGCCCTCGCCGATTCCGAAGACCTTGTAGTCGCAATCTTCGTAGGCGACCTTCTCGCTGACCAGGACATCAGCGGAAGATCCGACGTATCCGGTTATCTCGACGAAGTTGGGCAGGATGCTGGAGATGGTGTACTCGAAGGTGTCGTCCACGAACACGGTGCCGATCGCCGCCACAGGCTGCTGGACGAACTGCGCGTTGATGTTCGCGTAGGGGTATCCCTTGAGGCTGTCTGCGGAGACGTCCAGCTCGTTGCCGCTCTGGTCGTAGAAGGGCAGGGTGAACGCGTTGCTGGTGATGTGGGTCATGTACGAGGGCACGATGATCTCGCCCAAGTTGTCGCATCCGTAGAAGGCGTAAGAACCGTAGATCCTGAGGGTCTCGGCGGCGTCGTAGAGGTCGATGTTGACGAGCTTCGTGCACTTGAAGAACGCATAGGCGCTGATGGTGGCGAGCGAGTCTCCTCCGTTGACGGATTCGAGGCTGGAGCATCTGGCGAAAGCCTTGACTCCGACCTTGGTCACGTTTCCAAGGTCGATGGACTTCAAGGTCTTGCAGCCGTAGAACGCCTTGGTACCGATCTCGGTCACAGCGAGGTCATATCCCTTGTAGGTAACGTACTCGGGGATCTCGACATCCTTTATAGCTCCTTCATATCCTGCGACAACGACCTTGTTGGGATCGACGGACTCCACGTAGTAGATGATGCCCTCGGACTCGAAGGACTCTCCGACCTTCAGTTCGACTACAGTCACATCGATCTTAGCAGTCATGGATCCGTAGTCGGACGTGACGGTGATCTCGGTAGTTCCAGCAGACATGGGCTGGATGACTCCATCGACGGTGACTATGGCGACGGCGGGGTCGGACGAAGAGTAGGTGACGTTCTGGTTGGTCGCGTCTGCGGGTTCGAAGACGACTTCGATCTCGTACTGGTCGGCGAGCTTGAGTTCCACTTCGAACTCCTCGACGGAGATCGAGCTCAGGGAGATGAAAGGCGTCTCGAACTGTCCGTATCCGGGCCAGGCGTAGGTGGTCTTGAGGAGGTCGTACACGGCCTGGTCGCCTTCGTCGGCGAAGGTGTGCTCCACCGCGTCGAAGGTCAGGGGCATGAAGGTGATGGCGAAGGTCCTGGCGTTGCCCACGTAGTTGGGGATGGTGACCTCGGCCTGCCTCCAGGCGTCGTCCTCGCAGATGAACTGGACGGGGTAGAAGTAGACGTCGTCCCAGGACCCGGCCTGCTCGGACTTCATGCTTCCGCCGTTCCCGGACATTCCGTTGATGGTGTCGATGCTGGTTCCGTATTTGGTGGTCTTGTAGACGAGGCTTCCCTCTCCGAACTTCTGGTCGCAGGCGAGGGCGAGGGCGTCCTTGGCGCTGGATGCGGTGACGGTCTCCCAGCTTCCGAATCCGTAATCGGCGTCGGTTCCCAGGAAGAATCCGGAGATGGAGCCTCCGAGGTCGATGTAGATCTGGTACTCGACAGGGGCGAAAAAGGGCTCGGAGGGAATTCCGTACTCCCAGCCGTACACGCCGACGAAGTAATCGTCGTAGATGGACTGGAGGTCGTAGCCGTCGGACGCCTTGTACATGTCAAAGGTGTCCCAGCTCATGGCGTAGGACATGCCGTCCTCAGAGAATGTGAAGTCGACGGCCTCGGTGTCCATTGAAGAGGGCTGGCACACGACTGCGAAGGTGGTGGATTTGCCATCGTAACCTCCGATGGGGGTGCTCGCGTACTCCCACTCTCCGTCCTCCTGGATGAACTGGAGGGGATAATAGGAGATTCCATACTGGTCGGCCTCGCCGGTGAAGGCCTGGTCGGACATAAAGGCCATTCCGTTTCCGGACATTCCGTTGATGGTCTTGATGTATCCGGACGAGGTGAGCGCGAGTGAACCCTCTCCGAACTTCTGCTCGCATGCGAGGGTGAGAGCGTCCTTGGCGGTGACGGCCTTGACGGTGACCCATTCGGGGCTTCCATAGTCGGTGACTTCGTCCTCGAGAAGGATGGCGCTGGCGATCTCTCCTCCGAGATCGATGTAGATGTTGTATTCCACAGGCTCCTTGACGGTGACCGCGGTCGTAGCTGTGAAGCTTCCGTAGTCGGAGGTCACTTCTATGTTGACTGTTCCGACCGCGACGGCGGTTATGAGACCGTTCTCGTCCACGGTGGCGATCGATTCGTCGTAGGAGTGCCAGGTGACGCCCTTGTTGGTAGCCGTGTATGGGTTGACGGTCGCGGTCAGCTGGTAGGTGTCGTCAGGAGCAATAGTAATCGCTTTGTCGCTGACGCTGACGGACTTGGCGGAGAAGAAAGGCTCTCCGAACTGTCCGTATCCGGGCCAGGCGTAGGTGGTCTTGAGGAGGTCGTAAACGGCCTGGTCGCCTTCGTCGGCGAAGGTGTGCTCGACGTCGTCGAAGGTCAGGGGCATGAAGGTGACGGCGAAGGTCCTGGCGTTGCCCAGGTAGTTGGGGATGGTGACCTCGGCCGATCTCCAGGTGTTGTTTTCCTGGATGAACTGGACGGGGTAGAAGTAGACGTCGTCCCAGGATCCGGCCTGCTCGGACTTCATGCTTCCGCCGTTTCCGGACATTCCGTTGATGGTGTCGATGCTGGTTCCGTATTTGGTGGTCTTGTAGACGAGGCTTCCCTCTCCGAACTTCTGGTCGCAGGCGAGGGCGAGGGCGTCCTTGGCGGTGGATGCGGCGACGGTCACCCAGCTTCCGGCCCCATAATCCGAATCGGTTCCGAGGAAGAACCCGGAGACAGTGCCTCCGAGGTCGATGTAGAACTTGAACTTGGAGGGCGCGATATAAGGCTCTGAGGGAGTTCCGTACTCCCAGCCGTACACGCCGACGAAGTAATCATCGTAGATGGACTGGAGATCGTATTCGTCTGACATGTACATCTCGTGGTCGTAGTTATAGTCCCAGGCATAGGCAGAGTCTTCAAAGGTGAACTCTACGGCCTCGGTGTCCATGGAAGAGGGCTGGCACACGATGGCGAATGTGGTGGAGTCGCCTTCATAGGCTGCGATGGGGGTGCTCGCGTATGTCCACTTGCCGCCCTCCATTATGAACTGGATGGGGTAGTAGGTGATTCCGTACTGGTCGGCGTCGCCGGTGAAGCTCTGGTCGGAGAAGTACGTGAGACCGTTTCCGGACATTCCGTTGATGGTTTCGATGTATCCGGACGAGGTGAGCGTGAGGCTTCCCTCTCCGAACTTCTGCTCGCAGGCGGCGATAAAAGCGTTCTTAGCGCTGTCTGCGGTAACAGTGACCCACTCGGGGTCTCCGTAATCGACGACAGTTTCATCGAAGAGGATCTTGCTAGCCACCTCTCCTCCGAGGTCGATGTAGATCAGGTATTCGTTATCGCCCTCTGCGTCCGAATCGAAAGACGCGGGAACGACTGCTAATAAAATAGCTACCAGGACTGCTAAAACCGCAATCCCGGTCCATGAAGTTGCAATACTTTTTACAGAATTCGACTCCATATTGGAGAATGTGCATTGGAGATTATAACCATATTCTTCCAGTCGTTAGTAATTTCGTTATAAATGAGTAAGCGACATATTCCAATAGCGTACTTGTCTGCATTTCAAGAGCTGAACGATAAAACCTGCATATGAAAAAAACCAATATTCCGAAATCCACTTCGGCGATTATCATGTCATTAGGTTTTTTCCGCAGAAAGAACGAGGATAGGACTCCTCCAGAAGTCGACGGATTAGCAGCGGAGAAGGGTTCCGCGGATGTCCCTGCCCTAATGGCCTGGTGCAAGAGGAACAGAGGGTCGTCAACGACCGCCAAACGCTTTCTAGAACTATCAGAGGAGGGCTGGAACTTTCCGAAATCCGATACCGATGTTCTGGACTAGCTGAAAAACTGCGCGGATGGCGGGAACGTCAATGCTATGACCTTCCTGGGCCTGGCGAACTTCGAAGGGCTCGGAATCAAGAAGTCCCCATCGGAAGCGTTCGGATGGTACAGCAGGGCGGCGGAGCAAGGAAGCCTAGACGCCCAGTGCAGCCTCGGAAGCATGTACCTCCATGGGATCGGCGTTGAGCAATCGGATTCGGAAGCCTTGAGGCTCTACAGCTCGGCTGCAGAGAAGGGCTATGCCCGCGCGCAGTACAACATCGGCTGGATGTATTATTACGGAAGAGGCGTGAAGCGGTCGTACGACGATGCCGTCAGATGGTACAGGATGGCCGCCGACCAGGGATTCCCTCCCGCGCTCAGCAATCTCGGCGTTGCGTACCAGAAAGGGGAGGGCGCGCCCAAGTCGGACGAGGAGGCGGCAAAGCTGTACAGGATGGCCGCCGACCAGGGGTACCATATCGCCCTATGCAACCTAGGTACGATGTACTTCTACGGCAGGGGAGTCCAGAAATCGGAAGAGGAAGCCGTCAAGCTATGGAGGCTCGCTGCCGAGGAAGGGCATTCCGACTCGCAGTACAACATGGGCTGGGCGTACCAGAAAGGGCTCGGAGTGGAGAAGTCCAAGCATATGGCAAGAGAGTGGTACACGAAGGCAGCCGACCAGGGTCATGAGAAGGCCAGAAGGATGCTAAGACTCTTGTAAGATGAACTATCGTTTATCCGCAGACGGCATTGAGGGCGAATCGAGGTGATATGACGCTCATCGCTCTCAGATGCCCGAACTGCTCGGGAGACATAGCGCTGGATGACAGCCGCGAGTTCGGGTTCTGCCTCTACTGCGGGACCAAGATAATGGTCCAGAAGGACGTGAAAGCCGAAACATCCGTCAGCGCCCAGCTGTCGAACCTCAAGCCTATCGTCGAGAAGAGCTTCCAGGACGGCAAGCTGGAAAAGTCTCTGGAATACAGCGACAGGCTGATCTCGGAGAACGCGGCGGATGCAGACGTCTGGTACATGCGCGGGATGTGCCTGGCTCTGAGGGACGGCTTCAGGATCGACGGGGACAGGGACAGCAAGGAATCCTATTCGCTGAAGCCCACCAAGGAGGCGATGTCCTGCTTCTACAACTATGTCGCACTCTCCGGCAAGGAGGTCGATTTCCCGAAGGAATCTTTGCCGCTCTACGAGGCCATGGCGAGGAGGGGGAACTGGATGGCCATGGGGTGGACGACCTTCTGCTACGGCTTGGGCATAGGGACGGACATAGACTACGACAAGGCCGCCTACTTCTATCTGAGCCTGACCACGCTCAGGACGGAGGACCTGGTCAGCAGAACAGACGTCGTGGACTCGACCTACGTCCCTGTATCGGTTCTTACCGGAGACGGCTGCATACGCATACCGTACAAGCTGTCGGAGCTGTCGGAATACGATTTCTACAAATGCAAAGGCAAGTTCAGAGTTGATGCCAAGGACGTCCTCAGCATCGGTAAGCGCTGCTTCGAATCCAGCGGGATAACAGACATAATCCTGTCGGACGAGCTAGAGAGCATCGGGGAGGAGGCTTTCATGGAGAGCGACCTGGAATCCATCGTCATACCCTCGAAGGTCAAAAAGATCGAGACCCGCGCCTTCTACGGATGCAGGAAGTTGAATGATGTCACTATCCGTGACGGCGTCGAGGAGATAGGAGACCAGGTTTTCGGAGAGGTGCCTCTTCTCAGGACGCTGGTGGTTCCGCCCTCGGTTAAGAAGATAGGGAAGCAGGCCATTTTCTGCAAGAAAAGAAAAGGCGGCTTCAGGGCGTACGTCTACGGGAAGACGGCTATGGAACAAGGAGCTTTTGCGGATGGGACGAAGCTACTTCCTTGCTACAAGCCGATGGATCCGGAAGACTACGGCAAAGACGCTAATCCTCAGGAAGGGGACAAGGGCGTCCGCAGGCTTTTCGGAAAGAAGCGAAGTCTGCCGAAGAATGGTAAAATAATTAGGGCAATTAGGGACTCAATCAGAGCAACCCTATTGCCCTAATCAAAAAAGATGACGGCCGAAGCCGCCATGATAAGTTAAATCACTCGAGGAAGATGGCAGGCCTTCCGGGGACTGCCGCTCTCGCCTTGTTCTGGGGATCGTAGATTCCCTCTGCGTCGGCGTCCATGATCTCCACGGGGAGGCCGGTCTCGTCAGCCAGGAAATCCTTGGCTCCGGACAGGAGAGCGAACTCGTCGGTCTCGAAGAGAGGCCTCTTGGAATCAGCGGAGGACCTTGCGAAGTCCACTGCGACCTTCTTGGCCAGCTCAGAAGCGGCCTTGCCGTTCTTCTTGATGGCCTCGTCGGACATGCACGCCTTGGTGAGGGCGGGCACGGAAAGCTCTCCTTTGTCCAGCATCTCGACAGCACGGGACATGACGTCCCTCTTCCATTTGGGAGAGGTGTACAGGATGATGCGGGAAGGCTCGATCTTGGCGATCTTCCTGACTTCCCCTATGTCGGACATGATGTCGCGGATGAGGTTCTCGCCATACTCGGCGCCGGAGGAGATCTTGGCGGAATCGGCTTCGGGAAGTTGTCCAGCGGAGACCAGGCCTTCGAATCCGGCGTGCTCCCACAGCTCCTCGGCGGTGTGAGGGGTCACGGGCATCATGGCCTGTATCCAGATCCTGAGGGCCTCGATGATCGTCTCCTTGCGGCATCCTCCGCGCCTGCTGTACCACTTCATGTCGTTGAGCATGTCGAAGTACACGATGGTGCACATCTGCCTCAGATCGTACGAATCCATGGCCTCGCGGATCTCGTTGAGATGGGTGTTGAACCTGGATATGAGCCAGGAGTCCATGGGGGTCTCCTCGGAGTCCTTCTCGGAGTCGATGAGGTCCTGGACCAGGGTGGAGATCCTCTCGACCCTCTGCCTGTACATCATGACGGCGTCCTCGCTCCATTCTACGTCCACGAACATGGAAGCGATGTGAGCGTAGTACAGCCTCATGGCGTCCACTCCGAACTTGGCCGCGGCTCCGGGGATGGGCTGGGCCCCTCCCTTGGACTTGGAGATCTTGTCGGAGTTCTTTCCGGTGACGTACCAGTTCACGGTGATTCCGCGGGGCCACATCTCCTGGGGGAGGATGGCCACGTGGTTCATCAGGAATCCGGGGAAGTGCACGGTCATGTGCTCCTTTCCTCCGAGGTTGATATCCAGGGGGTACCAATAGAGGACGTCCTTGTGGATCTTCTCCAGGAGCTCCTGGGATATGCCTGTGGATGCTGACACGGCCTTGGCGTCTCCCTTGCTGAGGATGACGTAGTCGAAGAACTCCTCGGTCATCTGCTCGGGCTTGATGGAGCCGTCGTTGGCGTACAGAGATATCAGATAGTATACAGGGTACAGTGTGGAGTCGGAGATGGCCTCGATGATCCACTTGTTGTCGAACGGGAACCTTGTTCCGAGCCAGTTGCCCTGTCTGGCGCATGCCCTCTCCCTGTACCAGTTGAGGACGGCGTGGACATTCTCCCTGTACTCCGGAGGGTTGATGTTCATGGTGCGGCAGTGGTCGGACGTCTTCCTGGTGAGCTCTTCATCGGCGTAGTTGATGAACCACTGGTCGTCCAGCCTCTTGATGTGGACGCGCGCTCCGCACCTGCAGACGACCTCCTCGGTGAGGTCGTAGAATATCTCCGCCTCTCCGGAGTCGATCATGGCCTGCCTCATCTTGTCCTTGGCCTCTTCGACGCGCATACCGGCGAAAGGTCCGCAGATGTCCTTCATGCGGCCCATGTGGTAGCCGTCCTTGTAGACCTGCTTCTTGGCATCGACGAGCTTGGGATCGCCGGACTGCTTGATGCCCATGCGGTCGATGATGTCCTTGGCAGGGAACTCGCCATATCCTTTCATTTCTATAATAGATATGGGAACGACGGAATCGAGGAGCTCCTTGGAGAGCCCGTACTTCTCGGCCATGGCGGAATCCTTCTTGATGGCCTCGAGGGACACCCAGTCATCGGGCGCATCGGAGGGGACGGAGGTGACCAGTCCGGTACCGACGTCGGGGTTGCAGAAGGTCGCGGGGAGGACGGGGATCTCCCTGTGGATCATGGGGGCCTCGCACATCCATCCGATCATGTCCTTTCCGGCGATGGAGCCTACGACCTCGACGTCGTCCATCTGAAGTTCCATCTTCTCAGCCGCCTGAGGCGATACGACCCATACCTCGGATCCCTTCCTGACCCTCTTGTACTCCACCTCGGGGTTCACCCAGAAGCAGACCTGTCCATAGACGGTCTCGGGCCTGAGGGTGGCAGCAACCAGGAACTCGTCCCCGTGCCTGAACTTCAGCAGGGTATATTCCTGGGTCTCCGCCTTGCCTCCCTTGGAGAGGTCGGTCTCGGAAGGGTCGACGGCCACAGGGCCGCAGTTGGGGCATACGGAGGCGTAGTAGGGCTTCTGTATGAGCAGCCCCTCGTCCATGAGCTTCTTGAACTGCCACTCGATGAACTTGGCGTAATCGGGATAGAGGGTGCAGGTGAATCTGCGCCAGTCGGACAGGAATCCGAACCTCTTCCAATAATCATTTACATAGACATTATTGAAGAACTCGATGACGGACATGGGCTTGCCGAGCTCTGCTATCTTGTCCTCGGGACAACCGTTCCTCTTCAGATAATCTATCGTTTTCTCGTCGCCGGAGGCGATCTTCTTCGCCAGGCTGATCCCGCCGTTCCCGGTGGCATGGGTTCCCACGGGGAAGAGGACGTTGTATCCTGTCATACGTTTGTACCTGCCGATGGCGTCGACGTACGAATATCCTCTGAGGTGTCCGACATGGAGATACCCCGTGACACCCGGGTAGGCGAAGATGATCATGAACTTTTTTTTCGAGTCGTCACGCTCGGATTTGTCTAAATTCGCCTCGATCCAACGTTTTTGCCACTTTTTTTCGATGTCTGCGTAATCGATTCCCATGTCGACTTCCTTCTTTCCCGC
The DNA here is from genome assembly GCA_015063165.1 of Thermoplasmata archaeon. GTDB lineage: Archaea > Thermoplasmatota > Thermoplasmata > Methanomassiliicoccales > Methanomethylophilaceae > Methanoprimaticola. Next base: position 100,145 of record SUSZ01000003.1, on the reverse strand, counting down.
AGGATGAAGAAAACCTTATTATACCCTCCGATGACTGTAATTATTTCAAGAAAAAAATTGAAAAATCGCAGCATTATGCGATTATGGTGTCCTATTGCGTCGGACAGTTTGCTTACGTTTCGTCAGTCATTATTATATATGCTGACAGACATTGTCTTACTAAGCGGAGCCGAAGGTCACAGACCGACGGTAAGGCTAGGAGAATAACGCAATGGCTGAAGACGGAACCAAGATCACCCTCAGGGTAGGACCTGAGGAGATCCAGCTCATGGAGGATTTCATGAGCGACAACGGTATTGGAAACCGTTCCGATTTCATCCGTGATGCCATCAGGGGTTACGTCGAGTTCAAGAGGAACGAGACCAAGAACACTGGTGTCCCCATGGAGGGTGGAATCTTTGTCCGCTTCAACGATCTGCAGCTGCAGGCACTCAAGCACCTCACTCAGCTGGGCATCTGCCTGACCGAGGAAGAGTTCGTTAGAAAGAGCGTCCTGGACGTATTGATATCCGATGAGAAGAAGGCAGAGGCTATCAGGAACGCGTTCGAGACCGCCCAGATGTCTGCGGAGCTCAAGTAAGGAGGAAGATCAGATGGGAATATCCGAATCCTTGGCCGTCCGCATAGAAGGGGATGCACAAATGTTACCTAGCGAGAAGACGAACACGGAGAGTCCCCGTGTCGCGGTTGTCGGAGTAGGAGGCGCCGGCTGCAACATAGTCAGCGCCTTCGCCGGGTCGGGATGCCCGGTTGACACCATCGCGATCAACACGGACAAGGACGCTCTCCACAGGTCGACCGCCGACACGAAGATCTACATCTGCAAGGCGGTCCTGAAAGGAGAGGGCACGCGCGGAGATGCCGAGCTCGGCAGAAGATGCGCGGATATCCACAGAGAGGAGATCAAGGACTCCCTCCTCGGGTACGACTTCGTGTTCGTCCTCGCGGGTTTAGGCGGGGGAACCGGCTCTGGCGCCCTTCCGACGGTCATCGATGCAGCGACCGTCGGGGGCGCCGAGGTCTATACCATCGCTGTAAGTCCTTTCTCGTTCGAAGGGAGCAGGAAGGCTGTGGCGAAGGAGGCTTACCAGCGCGTGAAGGCGGTGTGCCGCAACACGATGCTGCTGGACAACGACCTCCTGATGCCTCTGATGGACGATCTCGACATGAAGGCGGCGTTCGACAAGGTCAACGAGAGCGTCGTCAACTACATCAGCGACTGCGTGGCGTGGATAAGCAAGAGCGCTAAGACCATGTCCCGCAGCGTGGAGGACAAGCCTCGGAAGTCCGAGAAGTCAGAGGTGCTGCCTATCGGCATGATAGTCAGCGCTTGAAATTAACGATTCATTTTTTTCCCCTCGCAGGGAGGGCGTCGCTCTCCCTGTTTATTCCTCTCCTGTCCCGTTCGGTGTTATGTACCCTAGACGCCATGCCTTACGCGGGAAGACGCATGCATCAAGTCCAGGCGAAGACCATTCTGTCGTCCTCCAACGGGATGAACATCTATCGCGGGTGCACCCACGGATGCATCTACTGCGACTCCAGGAGCGCCTGCTACCGCATGGAGCACGACTTCGAGGATGTGGAGGTCAAGTCGAACGCCCTGGAGCTTCTGGACGCCGCTCTGAGGAGGAAACGCACGAAGGGCATGATCGGCTGCGGCTCCATGACCGACCCGTACATCCCCTTGGAATCCGAGCTCGGATATGTCCGCGGCGCTATGGAGATTGCCCTGAAGCACGGGTTCGGTTTCACGCTCATAACGAAGTCGGACCTGGTCCTCAGGGATCTGGATATCCTCGAGGAGCTTAACAGTAGGACGAAGTGCGTCGTGCAGATGACATTGACGACATACGACGAAGGGCTCTGCAGGAAGGTCGAGCCGAACGTGTGCACCACGAAGAGGAGGGCGGAGGTCCTCCGTACTCTTCGCGACAAAGGCATCCCCACGATCGTCTGGCTTTGCCCCATACTGCCGTTCATCAACGACACCGAGGAGAACATCAGAGGGATCCTGCAATGCTGCGCGGACGCTGGCGTGAAAGGAATCGTCTGCTTTGGCATGGGCCTGACCCTCAGGGGAGGCAGCCGCGAGCATTTCTACAGCTGTCTGGACGATGTATTCCCGGGGATGACGGAGAGGTACCGCCGGTCGTACGGCGACAGGTACGTGCTGTCCAGCCCTCGCAACAGGGAGCTCATGGCTCTGTTCCACAGCTTCTGCGAGGAGCATGGTATGATGCACGACAACGACGAGATATTCAGATACCTCAGCACGCTGGACGAAAAGAAGAAGAAAATCCAGACGAGCCTGTCTGACAGATGGTGACTCCGGAGGACGAGCCCCCGGAGAATGAGTTTCAGTTGGCGATCGCGGAATATCCCATCTCGAAGGCCTTGGAGTTGAGCTCCTTGAACTTCTCGGGGACCTGGGACATCAGCGTCTCGTGGAGGACGTCCTTGGGAATGGGGAATCCCTTCATGGCGGCCACGGCGCCGATCATGACCGCGTTGGCGGCCACGGCCTTTCCAGCCTTGATGGCGATCTCGGTCGCATCGATGGTCACCAGGTTGGGGTTCTTGGATCTGACGCACTCTGTCAGCTCCTCCATCTTGGGGTACTCCTCTAACCCGGCGGCGACCATGGAGGGCAGCACGGGATCCAGGTTCATGAGGACGACGGTGTCCTTGTTACCGAGAGGAAGGTTCCTGCAGGTCTCCACGGGTTCGAACCCGAGGATCATGTTGGCTGAACCGGCGGCTTCCAGAGGGCTGACGACGCCGTCTCCGAAGCGGACGGTGGAGAGGACGCTCCCTCCCCTCTGGGCCATTCCGTGGACCTCGCTCATGGCGACGTCGTAGCCCATCGCCATCGCGGCGTTTCCAAGGACCATGGAGGCCAGGAGGACTCCCTGTCCCCCTACTCCGACTATCTGAACTGTATACTTCATCTCTTCACCTCGATGGCTCCCTTGGGGCAGACAGAAGCGCACATTCCGCATCCGATGCACTGCACAGGGTCGGGCGTGATCTTTCCGTCCTTCTTGAACAGGGCGGGGCAGGCGATCGTCTTCAGACAGGTGTCGCACAGGATGCACTTGGAGGCGTCCACCTCGCACCTGCCGGGGACGAGGAGCTTCTGCTTCTTGAGCTCCAGCGGGCAGGGGCACTTGGATATGATGACAGCGACGCCGTCGAACTCCAGGGCCTCCTTGAAGGTCTGGGTGGCCAGCTTGACGTCGTACGGGTTGACCGTCTTGACGAACTTGACTCCGACGCCCTTGACCAGGGACTCGATATCGATGGGCGGGGTGGTGATGCCGCCGAACTCCCTTCCTGTTCCGGGATTAGGCTGATGGCCGGTCATAGCCGTCGTACGGTTGTCCAGGATGACCATGACGATGTGGTGGTCGTTGAACAGCGCATTGACGAGAGGCGGCACCCCTGCGTGGAAGAACGTGGAGTCTCCCATGAACGCTATGGCCTTCTGGTCGGTCGCGGTGGCGAATCCTCCCGCGGCTCCGGCTCCTCCTCCCATGCAGATGATGAAATCCGCTGTCTGGAACGGAGGCTGGACTCCCAGAGTGTAGCAACCGATGTCAGAGCAGTATACGACGTCCTTCTTGCCGACTGCCCTCTTGGCTGCGGCATACATTCCTCTGTGGGGGCATCCTGCGCAGAGCGTCGGAGGCCTGCTGGGCAGCTTCATGGTGGGAGCGGACATTGGCTCGGGGAAGCTCTGGACCTTGACCAGCCCGGCGATCCCTTTGAGGGTGTCGGGAGAGTACTCCCAGGCCCTGGGCATGTGTCCGGTCCTCTTGCCGTACACGGGCACGGAGATGCCGTTCTGGGCGCAGATCCTGAGGACCTGGTCCTCCACGAAGGGCTCCAGCTCCTCGGCGACTATGACGGCCTTCTTGGAGCGTACGAACTCGGCGATCTTCTTCTCGGGGAGCGGGTTGGTGAACCCCAGCTTCAGGATGGAAACTCCGGAGACGAACTCCTTTACGTATGCGTAAGACACGCCGGAAGCGATGATTCCAATGTCCCCCTCTCCTTCGACATAGTTGAGAGCGGACTTCTCAGACAGCTCGGCCGCCTTGGCGTACCTCTCGAGCAAGATGTTCCTGTTGAGCCTGGCGTACGCGGGAATGTTCACGAAGCGTGCGACGTCCTTGTCGAAGTGCCCCTTGGCCTTGGGCGCGGGGGCGGGCTTGAACGAGACGACTCCGCGGGCGTGGTTCATACGGGTGGTCGTCCTGAACAGGAGAGGCAACTGGGTCTCCTCGGAAACCCTGTACGCTTCAGCGATCATCTCCTTGGCGTCGGCAGGGGTGGACGGCTCCATCATAGGGATGAGAGCCAGCGTGGAGTAGTACCTGTTGTCCTGCTCGTTCTGGGAGCTGTGCGCAGAAGGGTCGTCGGCGCTCATTATGAGCATTCCGCCCCTGACGCCGGCATAAGCTAGGGTCATCATGGGGTCGGCGGCGACGTTGAGTCCGACGTGCTTCATGAAAACGAACGACCTGACGCCGGAGGACGCCGCGGCTGCGGACACCTCCATGGCGACTTTCTCGTTCGTGGAGAATTCGAAATACAATCCGGCTTCAGAGGATATCTTCTCTAGGATGTTACCGATCTCTGAAGAGGGAGTACCAGGATATGTCGAGGCGAAACCGATGCCGGCCTCGATGAGACCGCGGACAATAGCCTCGTTTCCGAGGAGGAGCTGTTTTCCTCCATCGCTCAGCAGATTCACCATCTGTCATGACCTCTTATACGTGCGTATCTTGGAACACTGTTATAATTGGTTCGCATCTTGACCCCGCAATTATCGTTGAAATTATTAGGGCAGATTAGAGCAAATTAGAGTTGCCCTGATGTCTCTAATCATTTGGAAACCTATTTAGAACTAAAGTCCATAGACCGAATGTGGACCCGGAAGAGACGCTGGACAATCTCAGAACAATAGCTCGCTTCCTCGGAATCGTCGATATCGGAGTGGCTTCGGCAGATGCTTGGAACGACGGCAGAGCGATAGAGGGCAAGCGCCCGAAGGATATCCTGACCTCCTGCAGAACCGTCGTGGTGCTGGGAATACCCTTGCAGAAGACCATCGTCGACACGGCGCCTTCCATCTATTACAGCCACCTGTACAGCGTCGTGAACAACAGCCTGGACCAAGCAGCCGAGAGGATCGCCTTGGAGCTGAATATCTTGAGATATGATGCCGTGTACACCCCTCGCGACGGATACAGAGGGATAAAGGGCCTCCGCATGAACAACGACTCGATGTTCTCGCAAAAGCTGTCAGCGTACTACGCGGGGATGGGAACCTTCGGGATGAACGGGCTGATCCTGACCGAGAAGCACGGGCCCAGGATGAGGTTCGTATCCGTGCTGACGTCAGCCGATCTTCCTTGTCAGAAGCCCATGTCCGATCCGCTGTGCACCGAATGCGGCCTTTGCGCCGAAGCCTGTCCGTCAGGGGCCATATCCGACGATTGGAGGATAGACGTGACCAAATGCCTGGACTGCAACGAGGAGCTGGCCAAGAAAGGGATATCCCCCTGCGGAAGATGCGTCTCGTCTTGCCCCATAGGGAGCGTGAAGTCGGCTCCGCCGTCGGAGAAGGCCAAAGCCAGCATCTCCAAATACGTCATCTGACGGACTTTTAAATAAGTGTCATGCTTATGGGGCGGTCAGTGCAGAGGTTGCCAAGCCTGGTCAAAGGCGCAGGACTTAGGATCCTGTCCTTAGCGGTTCATGGGTTCAAATCCCATCCTCTGCACCAGCCGTCCTTCAAAGGGCGTTATGCTTCTTTATGAAACGCTCGGTCTTGTCGAACGCCTCTTCGAGAATGTCTATCGGAGCCAGAAGCACCGTGCGGAAGTGGTCCTTGCCGAACTCCTCGCAGAATCCGGAACCGTGGACGTAGACCACGCCTTCCTCCTTGATGAGGTCCACGACGAAGTCCTTGTCGTCCTTCCAGTTGGTTCCCTTGAGGTCGATCTTGGGGAACATGTACAGCGCTCCCTTCGCCCTCCTGGAGCTGAGCAGGGGGATCTCGTTGAATCTCTTGTACGTGTAGTTCGCACGCTCCTTGAGCTTCCTGTTCATGTCGACGATGTAGTCCTGGGGCCCTTCCAGAGAAGCCCTTGCGGCTGCCTGGCAAGGGACGTTCGGGCATATCCTCGCGCGGAACTGCTTCATCATCCCGGTGCGGATCTCGTCCATGAGCCCTGCCTCGTCCATGAAGTAGCAGTATCCGACTCTCCATCCGGGCATGAGGTTAACCTTGGAGAACCCGTTCAGGATTATCCGGGGGACGTCCGACGGGAGCTTGGATGCGGAGTAGAACTCCCCGTCGAAGACGATCTTGTCGTAGATCTCGTCGGAAATCAGAGGGATGTCGTACTCGGCGGCTATGTCCCCGAACTCCTTGATTGCCTTGGGGTCGTACACCGCCCCGGTAGGGTTGTTCGGATTGATGACGATGAGCGCCTTGGTCCTGTTGGTGATCCTCTTGCGGATCATGTCCACGTCGGGCCTCCAGTCCTCCTCCTCGATCTGCCTGTAAGGCACCGTCCTCCCCTCGTAGAAGTTTATGTACTGCGCGTACGAGGGGTATCCGGGTCCTGGAACGAGGACCTCGTCCCCGGGCTCGATGAAAGTGCCCATCATAACGTTGATGCATTCGCTCACGCCTGCGGTGACGTACACGTCCTCGGGCGAGATGGAGACGCCGTTCTTCTTGAACTCCCTGCGCTCGATCGCCTCCCTCAGGTCGTGCTGGCCCTGGGAGTCGCCGTATCCGTTGTCCACCTGGTCGACCGCCTCCCTCAGGGTCTGCTTGAAGTACTCGGGGGTCTCGAAGTCCCATTTGTTGGGGTCCCCGATGTTGAGGCTGAGGAGCTTCATGCCAGCAGCGGCGGCCTCGGCGGCGGGAACCGTGACTTCGCGGATCGCATAATTCATTCCCAAGGACCTTCTGGACGCCTTAATCTGCTTCTTCATGGCAATCACCGTTCTCAATCGCACGACCGTATATAATCTGTGCGAGACCTGGAAAAATATAATGGTATAAAAGGTTTGGAAAGGGGGACTGGCCCCCTCGGTTGGATCAGTAGGAGATGCCCTGCCAGAGCATGGCGTTGGCGACCTTCTCGAATCCGGCGATGTTGGCACCGGCGACGAGGTTGCCCTCCATTCCGTACTTCTTGGCGGCCTCGGAGGCATTCTTGTAGATGGTCTTCATGATGCCGTGGAGCTTCTCATCGACCTCCTCGAAGGACCAGGAGAGCCTGGCGCTGTTCTGGCACATCTCGAGGGCGGAGGTAGCGACTCCACCGGCGTTGGCCGCCTTAGCAGGGCCGAAGAGGACTCCGTTCTTCTGGAAGCATGCGATGGCTCCAGGGGTGCTGGGCATGTTCGCTCCCTCGGCGACGGCGATGACCCCGTTCTTGACGAGAGCCTGAGCGGAAACCTCGTCCAACTCGTTCTGGGTGGCGCAGGGGAGAGCGATGTCGCAGGGGATGGTCCAGATGCCTCTGCAGCCCTCGGTGTAGGTGGCGGAGGGGACGTAGTTGAGGTAGGTCTTTATCCTGTCCCTCTTGACCTCCTTGATCTCCTTGAGGGTCCTGTAGTCGATTCCGTTGTCGTCCCTGATGTATCCGTTGGAGTCGGAGACGGCGATGACCTTTGCGCCCAGCTGGGTAGCCTTCTGGCAGGCGTAGATGGCGACGTTTCCGGAACCGGAGATGACGACCTTCTTGCCCTCGAAGGACTTTCCGTTGTCCTTGAGCATCTCGTCGGCGAAGTAGCACAGCCCGTATCCGGTAGCCTCGGTCCTGGCGAGGGATCCTCCGGAGGGGATGGCCTTTCCGGTGAGGACTCCGGTGAACTCGTTCCTGAGCCTCTTGTACTGGCCGAACATGAATCCGATCTCTCTTCCTCCGACCCCGATGTCTCCTGCGGGGACGTCGGTGTCGGGTCCGATGTGCCTCTGGAGCTCGGTCATGAAGGACTGGCAGAAGCGCATGATCTCGTTGTCGGACTTGCCCTTGGGGTCGAAGTCGGATCCTCCCTTTCCTCCTCCTATGGGGAGAGTGGTGAGGCTGTTCTTGAAGATCTGCTCGAATCCGAGGAACTTCAGAATGGAGAGGTTGACGGAGGGGTGGAGTCTGATTCCGCCCTTGTAAGGTCCGATAGCGGAGTTGAACTGGACGCGGTATCCGCGGTTGACCTGGACCTTGCCCTGGTCGTCGACCCAGGAGACGCGGAACATGACGATCCTCTCGGGCTCGACGATCCTCTCGATGATTCCGGCCTTCTGGAGTTCAGGCCTGGACTCGACGACGGGGACGAGGGACTCGAGGACTTCCTCGACTGCCTGAAGGAACTCGGGCTGGTCTGCGTTGCGCTGCTTGAGGCCGTCGAAAACGGACTGAAGGTACTCGTTGTTGATTGCCATTTTGTAACCTCTATGGTTGTCAGACGATGATGGTATAACTAGTATATTAAACGTGCAGTCATGAATCTTAAATCAGAATAATTCATTAGACATTTGTCTAATAAGATTTTGAATTTTAGATAAACAGTCAATGTGCCGATATCGAGGAAAAATGAGGAAGAACGTCGTGCGATCGAACAGGATCATCGATTCGAAACGCTACCCAGAACGGATGAAATTCAGAAAAAAGCCCCTTGAAGGCTTAGAAAGGAATAGAAGGAAAGGAGAGCCTGCGGGACGATGGCAATCCCGCAGGCAGGACCGGATCAGACCAGTCCGTGGAACTCCTTCATGCTTCTCACGCCCAGGCCGCCGGACTTGGCGACCTTGATGGCGCGAACGGCGATGTCCGCACCCTGGACGGTGGTCATGAAGGGTATCTCGAGCTCCACTGCGAGCCTGCGGATGGTGTATCCGTCGCGGATCGCACCGGACCTCTGGGAAGGCGTGTTGATGACCAGGTTGATCTTGCCGTCCCTCATCAGGCCGACTGCGTTGGGCTTCTGGCCCTCGTCGAGCTTGAACACGGTCGTGGTCTCGACTCCGCATCCCCTGAGGTAGGTGGAGGTCCCCTTGGTGGCGTAGATGGTGAATCCCATCTCCTTGAGGGCCTTGACAGGCGCGAGGATCTTCTCCTTGTCCTGGTCATTGACGGTCACGTAGATTCCGCCCTCGGTGGGGAGCTTGTTCCCCGCGGCGATGAGCGCCTTGTAGCAGGCCTTGCTGAAGTCCTCGTCGATTCCCATGACCTCTCCGGTGGATTTCATCTCGGGGGTGAGGATGGAGTCGACTCCAGGCAGCTTCAGGAACGGGAACACGGAAGCCTTGATGGCGTAGTGGTCGATCGCGCGGTATCCGCTCAGGCCGAAGTCCTTCAGGGTCTTGCCGAGCATGAGCTTGGTGGCGATCTTGGCCAGGGGTATCCCGGTTGCCTTGGAGATGAACGGAACGGTCCTGGACGCCCTGGGGTTGGCTTCGATCATGTAGACCTGGCCGTTCTTCACGGCGAGCTGGAGGTTCATCAGCCCATGGATATGCAGAGCCAGGGCGACCCTACTGGTGATGTCGATGATCTCCTCGACGATGGCTTTGGACAGGGTGAACGGGGGGAGCACCATGGTGGCGTCTCCGGAGTGGCATCCTGCGTACTCCACGTGCTCCATGATCCCTCCGACATAGACGTCGGTTCCGTCGCAGAGGGCGTCCACATCGATCTCGATGGCCTCGGTCAGATACTTGTCCACGAGGATCGGATGGTTCCTGGAGACTTTCACAGCGGTCTCGACGTAGGTCTTGAGCTCTGCGGTGGAGTAGACTATCTCCATCGCCCTTCCTCCCAGGACGTACGAAGGCCTGACGAGGACGGGGTATCCGATGTCCTCGGCGATGGCCTTGACCTCCTCGAAGGAGTATCCTGTTCCGGACTGAGGCTGCTTGATCTGGAGATCGTCCATGAGCTTGGAGAACCTGCGCCTGTCCTCTGCGACATCCATGCTGTCGGGGCTGGTTCCGAGGATCTTCGTCTTGGTTCCCGCAAGGGCCTTCTCGAGGTCCACGGCCAGGTTGACCGAGGTCTGCCCTCCGTACTGGACGATGACACCGTCGGCATCCTCGGACTCGATGGCGTTGAGGACGTCCTCCAGGGTCAGAGGCTCGAAGTACAGCCTGTCGGAGATGTCGTAGTCGGTGGAGACGGTCTCGGGGTTGTTGTTGATGATTATGGCGTCCACGCCCTCCTCCTGGAGAGCCATGACTCCGTGGACGCAGCAGTAGTCGAACTCGATTCCCTGTCCGATCCTGATGGGCCCTCCTCCGATGATGACGACCTTCTTGTTGCTGGAAGGCACGACCTCGGTCGAGCGTCCGTAGGTGGAGTAGAAGTAGGGGGTCTGTGCGGCGAACTCCGCGGAGCAGGTGTCGACCATCTTGTACACGGGCACGAATCCTTCGACCTTGCGCTTGGCGCGGACCTCGAGGGGCTGCATTCCGCAGAGCTCTCCGATGGTGTCGTCGGAGAATCCCATGGACTTGGCCTTGAGCAGGACCTCGGAGGTGAGGCCTTTCTTGATCCGTTCCTCCATGTCGACGATGTTCTTGAGCTTCTGGACGAAGAACGCGTCCCACTTAGCCATATCGGCGACCTTCTCGACGGACCATCCCATCCTGAGGGCCTCTCCCATCACGAATATGCGCTTGTCGGTGGCGTTGAGGAGCTCCTTCTTGATGGCGTCCTCGTCGACCTGGACCCTGTCCAGACCCTTGACCCCGATCTCGAGGGACCTGAGCCCTTTCAGCAGCGCCTCCTCGAAGGTCCTTCCGATGGACATGACCTCTCCGGTGGACTTCATCTGGGTCCCCAGGTGGCGGTCCACGGTGCGGAACTTGTCGAAGGGCCAGCGGGGGATCTTGATGACGACGTAGTCCACAGCGGGCTCGAAGGCGGCGTAGGTGGTGCCGGTGATCCTGTTGGGGATCTCGTCAAGGGTGTATCCGACGGCGATCTTGGTGGCCACCCTGGCGATGGGGTAGCCGGTGGCCTTGGATGCCAGAGCGGACGAACGGGACACGCGGGGGTTGACCTCGATGAGGCGGTAGTCGCCGTTCGCGGGGTTGTAGGCGAACTGGACGTTGCACCCTCCGTCGATGTTGAGGGCGCGGATGACCTTGATGGCGGCGGTCCTGAGGCGCTGATGGTCCTTGTCGGACAGCGTGAGGCACGGAGCGCAGACTATGCTCTCTCCGGTGTGGATCCCCATGGCGTCAAGGTTCTCCATGTTACAGATGATGATGCAGTTGTCGTTGGAGTCCCTCATGACCTCGTACTCGTACTCCTTCCATCCGAGGACGCTCTCCTCGATGAGAACCTGGTGTATCCTGGAGTAGGCGAGACCGCGGGCGCAGATCTCCTCGAGCTCCTCCTCGTTGTGGGCGATCCCTCCGCCGGTTCCTCCGAGGGTGTACGCGGGCCTGATGAGCACAGGGTACTTCCCGATGATCTTGACGGCCTCTTTGGCCTCCTCGATGGAGTTGACGCTCCTGGAAACGGGGATGGGCTCTCCGATCCTCTCCATGGTCTCCTTGAACAGCTCCCTGTCCTCGGACATGGCGATGGCGTCGGGCTGGGTTCCGACGAGGACGGCCCCGAGCCTCTCCAGCTCACCCGAATCGGCGAGCTCGGAGCAGATGTTCAGAGCGGTCTGCCCTCCCATGCCTGATATGACTCCGTCGACGCCCTCCTTCTCGATGATGCGGGCCACGTTCTCGGCCAGGAGAGGCTCGATGTAGACGCTGTCGGCGGTGTCGGTGTCGGTCTGAATGGTGGCGGGGTTGGAGTTGACGAGGACGGTCTTGTAGCCCTCCTCCCTGAGCGAGCGGCAGGCCTGGGTTCCGGAGAAGTCGAACTCGGCTGCCTGCCCGATGACTATAGGTCCCGATCCGATGACCAGGAGCTTCTTGTAATCCTTCCTCATTGTTTCGCCTCCTTGATCATCTTGGCGAACTTGTCGAACAGGAATGCGGTGTCGGTGGGTCCGGGAGAGGCCTCGGGGTGGTACTGCGAGGTGAAGATGGGCAGGTTCTTGTGGCATACGCCCTCCACGGTGCCGTCGTTGACGTTGATCTGGTCCGCGACGAATCCGGTGCCGTCCAGGCTCGCTTCGTCCACAGCGTATCCATGGTTCTGGGAGGTGATGTACACGCGTCCCTCATACTTCACGGGCTGGTTGCATCCGCGGTGGCCGAACTTCATCTTGTATGTGGTCGCACCGAGGGCGCGTGCGATCACCTGGCTTCCGTAGCAGATGCCATACAGGGGCATCTGGGAGCTCAGGTCGGAGATTGCCTTCACGACGGTCTTGCCTATGGCGGGATGAGAAGGGTCCCCGGGTCCGTTGGTGACCAGGACTCCCTTCACTCCGGACTCGACGATGACGTCGGCAGGGGTGTCGTAAGGGAACTGGACGACGTCGAACCTGGCGCGCATGTCCCTGATTATCCCTGACTTGGTTCCGCAGTCCAGGACTCCGACCTTGCATCCCTTTCCGTCGTTGTAGTACTGGACGCTCTTGCATGAGACCTCTGCGACGAGGTTCCCGTCGGAGGGCAGAGGCATGGACCTGACCTTCTTGATAGCCTCTTCTACGTCCACGTCTCCGACGATAGCTCCCCTCACGGTTCCCTTAGTGCGGAGCTTGATGACGAGGTCGCGGGTGTCGATACCTGAGATTCCGGGTATTCCGTGCCTCTTCATGTATGAATCCAATGTATCCCCCTTGTACATGGCCGAGGGGTTCCTGCAGTACTCCCTGACGACCAGGCCGCGAGTGTGCACCGCGGACGACTGATCGAACTCGTCCACAGTACCGTAATCTCCGACCAGAGGATACGTAGTAACGAGAATCTGACCCCTGAAGGAGGGGTCCGTTAAACTCTCCTGATAACCGTCCATTCCAGTGGAAAAGACGACCTCCCCGAATGCATCTGCCTCGGAACCGAACAGCTCGCCTTTGTAAGCTGTCCCGTCTTCGAGGACCAAATAACCGCATGCCATCGGGATTAAATCAGATTCGGATACCGTATATAATCCCTATGATTTTGATGTGACAACCAAATCGAAAGGTTGTCCAATAGCCGACAAACATCTGCCTATCGTACTAGTGATAGAGTTATGCGTGCATGCGACGAAATCGCAGCACGGACCGTCCGTTTCTGGATAAGCATAACTATCGGAAAACTGTTGTTCGAGCATGCGCGTATTGCACGAAGACCCCTCGACAGGCGACGTCACGCTCCGTGTGGAGAGCGACGAGGACCTGTGGCACCTCTACAACATCGTCGAGACTGGAGACCTAGTCACCGCATCGACGACCAGACGCGAGGAGAAGGCCACGGACAAGATCCGCGCCGAGAGATCTGAGAAGAAGAGGATGACGCTCGGCATACGCATAGAGAAGATAGAATTCTCTGAGGACGACCTCAGGCTGAAGCTTCTGGGAACGATAGAGAACGGCCCTCAGGACATCGGTCAGCACCACACCCTCATCTTCGAGGAGGGGGACTCCATGACCATCTCCAAGAAGAGCTGGAGGGAGACCCAGATCGAGAGGGTCAGGAGGGCCGTCTCGGACTCCAACAAGCCCCGCATAGTCTTCGTCTCGTTGGACCAGGACGAGGCCACCATCGCCGTCCTGAGGCAGTTCGGCCTGAAGGAGATCGCCTCCGTGCGCTCCGGGAGGTCCGGGAAGCAGTACTCCGAGAAGCCACAGGTCGACGGGTACCACGCCGAGATAATGGAGAAGCTCAAGGCCGTCATGGGCCCGAACATGCCCCTGGTGCTGCTCGGTCCCGGGTTCGAGAAGGAGTCCCTGGCGGAAGACCTTAAGAAGACGGGCGAGAAGACGTACGTCTACCACACCGGCCAATCAGGCATGGTCGGCATAAACGAGCTCATGAAGACCGGGATGGGCGCGGACGTCCTCAGGCAGTCCGCTGTGGGCGGAGAGCTGGAATCCATGGAAGCCCTCATGACGGCGATAGGGAAGAACGGACTCGCCACCTACGGCCCCAACCAGGTGATGGAAGCAGCGCTGGCGGGCGCCGTGGAGAAGCTTCTGGTGCTGGACAGCAAGCTCAGGGAACAGAACCTGGACGATATGGTCCGCGCGGTCGAATCCCAGAAAGGGGAGGTTGTCGTGGTGTCTGGCCAGCATGACGGCGGGAAGGAGCTGGCTGCCCTCGGGGGCGTCGCCGCCATGCTGAGATACAGAATGGAGTGAAGCGGCATACAACCGTTCACAATCCGCAACAGTTATCATTTCGCCTGACCATACCGATTCCATTCCGATACCCCGCTCGGAGAGTGGGCGTACTCCGGGGGCAAAATCCAATGAAAAGCAAAGACGAAGTCATCGCATGCCTGAACAGAGATATCTGCATATGTGACACTACCATCAGGGATTCTGAGAACGCATCTGGTGTTGTACTTTCCAACACCGAGAAGTACAAGATCGCAAAGCTTCTCGACAACGCCGGAATCGCCCAGATCAACGTCGGAATGCCCATGGCCAGCGCCGAAGAGAAGAAGACCGTGAAGCGCATCGCCCGCATGGGCCTCCAGGCTTCCATAATGTCTTCCAACAGGGCCGAGAAGTCGGACATCGATGAGAGCCTCGCCTGCGAAGTGGATGCGGTCTCCATCGCCCTCCCCATCTCCGACATCCAGTTGGAGGTTAGGCAGTGGACCCGCAAATGGGTCATGGACAAATTCTACGAGACCGCCGAATACGCTCTGGACCACGGCCTCTACGTGTCCTACGTGATGGAGGACGCTCCTCGCGCCAACACCGCGTTCCTGATGAGGTGCGCCATGGACGCCAAGGAGCTGGGCGTCGACCGCATCGTCTACAGCGATTCCGTAGGAGTCGGAGAGCCCAACGCCACCTACGACAAGATCAAGATGCTGAGAGAGGTCACCGAGATGGACGTCGGCGTCCAAATGCGCAACGACTTCGGCATGGCCACCGCGAACACCCTGTCCGCCATGAAGGCCGGGGCCAGGTTCGTGGACGCATCCATCATGGGAATCGGATCCAGGGCAGGAAACGCGCCCCTCGAGGAGGTCGCTCTGATCGCCGAGGAGCTCCTGAACATCGACACCAAGATCGACCTTCCCGCGCTGAAGAACGTCGCTGTCGCCCTCGCCAAGGCCTCCGGACGCAAGATCTGGGAGTCCAAGCCCGTCTTCGGAAGCGGATGCTTCGCCCAGGAGAGCGGAATCAACACCGCCGGAGACGCCGATTCCAACGACGTCCTCGAGCCTTACGACCCCGCCGTCGTCGGAGGAGTCAGGGAGATCGTTCTCGGTAAGCACTGCAGCGTCGAGAGCGTGATCTACACCCTGAGCACCCTGAACATCAACATCGATCCCGACAAGGCCGAAGAACTGACCGCGCTCGTCAAGCAGAACGCTTCCGACCTGCACCGCAGCCTCACCACCGACGACCTGACCGAGCTTTACGACGACCTCATGACCGGCAGCATCTTCGACGACGAGGATGATGAGGACGATGAGGATTTCGTCAAGATCGATTCCAAGGACGAGGACGACGAAGAGTGATTTTTAAAGCGGTCCTACGGGGCCGCACCTTCCCCTTTTTCTTCACGTTTCAATCTTCTTCGAAGGTTCTTGAAACCCATTGTTGTTTTAACAACCTTATTTCCGCCCGCCCTTGGTTTTAACGTGCTTCCATGTTTCTCATTACATGACATCCGAAGCTAACTTCAGACTGTTCGAGACCAAGCACGTGCTCCGCATACTGGTGTTCCTCCACCTGTGCGGACCGAAATCGAAATCAGACATCTACAGAGCCGTATCCACCAATCCTCGGATGGCGGAGAAGCTGGACCTCATGGAAGCCCACGGGCTGGTGGCGAAAAGACCTAAGGAGGTCGGCTCCAGAAGGGAGATCTACGACCTCACCCCCAACGGAGAGAGGTGCGCCGCCATGTTCTGCAGCATGGAGGAGGCTTCAGGCGTGTCCGTTGCCGAGCTTAGGTCGGACTTCATAAAGGACAGCATCCCGTTCCTGGAGTGAACCGGAACAGGATGGAGGATGGAGGGGGAACCCCCTCCTTAATCACTCGTAGCTCCTGTTGTCGGTGACGTGGCATGACTTGCCCTCGAACCTCTCTAGGGTTCCGGGGAGCTCCAGCTTCACATCTGCCTTGATGTTCAAGACGTCCTTGAGCCTTCTGGAGAGCTCGTTGGTCATCCTGTTGATCTCGACGGTGTCCTCGGTGAGGTACTCCTCGGCGAGCTCGACGGCCACGGTCATGGAGTCCATGTAGTTCTTGTTCTCCAGGGTGATGTGGTAGAACGGCGAGAGGTACGGAAGCTCTCCGATGACGCTCTCGATCTGGGACGGGAACACGTTGACTCCGCGGACCACGAGCATGTCGTCGGTGCGTCCGGAGATCCTCATCAGCCTGGGGTGGGTCCTTCCGCACTTGCAGGGGGTCCAGTCCAGAGCGGAGATGTCTCCGATCTTGTACCTGATTAGAGGGAACGCCTCCTTCTTGAGCATGGTGACGACGATCTCTCCCCTCTCCCCGTCTTTGCAAGGGTTTCCATCCTTGTCCAGGATCTCCATGTAGCACAGGTCCGCCCAGATGTGGAGGCCGCACTGCTGGTCGCACTCCAGAAACATGGGGCCGTAGTACTCGCTGGCCCCGTAGCAGTTGTGGACCCTGATTCCGGTCCTGTTCTGGAGCTTCTGCCTCATGCTTTCCGACCAGGGCTCTCCGCCGGCTATGGCCAGCTTGAGCTTGGTGTCCCTGCGAATGTCAACGCCCATCTGGTCGCAGACGTCCGCGATGTGGAACATGTACGAAGGAGTGCCTGCGATGGCGGTCACGGGCAGGTCCTGTATGAGCTGGATCTGCCTGGAGGTGTTCCCGGTGCTGGTGGGGATGACGGTGGCTCCTATCCTCTCGGCTCCGTAATGGACTCCCAGTCCGCCGGTGAACAGGCCGTAACCGTGGCAGTTCTGCATGACGTCCTTCCTGGTCATCCCGAAGGAGGTCATCCCTCTGGCCAGGGCATCCGTCCAGTTGTCCAGGTCGTTCTTGGTGTATCCGACGACGGTGGGCTTCCCGGTCGTACCGGAGGACACGTGGATCCTGACAAGGTCGTCGTAGGGAACTACGAACAGCTTGTCGGGATAGTTGTCCCTGAGGTCGGACTTCTTCATGAAGGGGATCTTCCTGAACGCCTCGAAGCTGTCTATGTCGTCAGGGGTCAGTCCGACGGACTCCATCCTCTTGCGGAAGAACTCGGAGAGGCCATACATCTCGCGGACCTTAGCCTTGATGAGCTCAAGCTGCATCTTTTCCAGTTCCTCGCGGGGCATCGTCTCAAGTTCTTTGTGCCAGAAAGCCATGTTCACACCTTGTTCCGTGCTATCAAATAGCACACTATGAAACCCTTTATGTTGAACTATACTTAAAGGGTTGCGAAAGAACCGCGCAAACTCAATGGCCGGACGGGGCACTGTCATCGAATTTCCTCGAGACCATCCTGATCACCCATATCGCCAGAACCAAGGCGAATATGGCTAGCAGGGTGTCGATTACCGAGGCCGAGACGTATATGGCCGTCATAGAGATCTTCGAAGCGAACCAGAAGAACAGCAGGAAGAGCCCGTCCTGGAAGAACGTCGATAGCATGGCCAGCTTGCTGTACGTCGCCGCTTGCATGAATGAGTTGCTTATGCGGGTTATCGTATGGACGAAGGGAATGACGGCATATATGCGTAGAGCCAAAGCCATCTCGTCCCGCAGATGCACCATATCGTCGGAATAGGTGAAGACCAGGACCAGCTGATCGGCGAACAGCAGCATGACCGCTCCGCAGCATACGGCAATCGTGAGAGTGGCCTTCATAGCGAACCAGTAGGCTTCCTTCATCTTGGCAAAATCGCGCTGGCCATATGCCGCCGAAACAATCGGCAGCATGGCGGCTGCAACAGCATTGATCGGTATTAGGGCCAAACTCACGAAGCGAAATGTGTCCATGTAGGTGATGAGCCCCTCTGGCCCTCCGCAGCTCACCACCATGTAGTGCTCCGGAGCGACCATCAGGGGCATAGCGAATCCCATCACGAACTGTGGCAGAGCGACGGATCCGATGTCCTTCAAGAGACCTGCATCGAAGCGGAATCCATGGAAGGACGGGCGTAGAAAGGCCCTTCCGGAGCAGTAAATCCACAGGCCAGCCAGCATCATCGAGGTGAAGGAGACGCAAGTTGCGATCGAAGCGCCCAGTATGTCCAGGTTCAATCCGTAGATCAGGATAGGGTCCAGGACGAGATTGATAGCTGACGCTGACACTGAAAGGACCATGGACGTCCTCGCCGCGCCTTCAGCACGGAAGGATCCCAGAACAACGTTGTATAGCGTTATCGGAACGGACATCAGAAGAAAGGGCGTCACATAGTCCATGCACAGGTCCAGGTTGTTCCCGCCTCCCGATATCTCGATGATGAACCCGCTGACCGTGAAGAGCAAGCAGGACAGCAACAACGACAGGAACACGGCGGAAACCATCGCCTGGGAAACCAGCCTCTCGGCCCGGACCTTGTCCTCTGCGCCCAGCGCCATGGCTGCCGAAGCCGAGATCCCGATACCCATGGCTATACCGACAGAGGTGACCAGCATGTACACAGGGCTGGCGATCGTCAGAGCGGACAGCATGTCGGGACCCAGACCGGAGCACCACATGGCGTCCACAAAAAGCTGGACCTGCTCCACGAGAAAGGCGAAGAACAGCGGCACAGACATGGTTAGGACCGGTCTGCGCGGGTTTCCTAGAAGGATGTCGACGTCCTTCCTTCCGATCCTCTCTGACATGAAACCGAACATCATGTTCAGGTATCTATTGCCATCGTTGGATGATAAACCCACAAGTTATCAATTTTAATGTTCTAAGAGTAAAATAATAATCGCATATTACCGACTATTACAATAATCCAACTCCCATAACGGTTATATCCAGTCGTATTTTATACTAATTGGATACCTAATCCAAGGTATTCAATGGCAAGCAAACAGACATTGATAATCGCTGCCGTTGCTGCTATCGTAATAATCGCGGCCGCCGCCGCTTTCTTACTGATGAACAACAACGGGAATAACGATAACGACAAGGGTAACACCGACTCGGAACCGTTCAGCAGCACCAGGAATCTGGTTTATGGAAACGCGAACAACGACGACTATCTGGATTCGAAAGACGTCAGCTTCATCCAGACCATAGTCAACGGGAAGTCCTCCTGGAACAAGACCGCCAACCCTCTGGCCGATGCCAACTGTGACGGAAAAATTACCTCTGAGGACGTCGACCTCGTCAACAAGTTCCTGAAAGGCGAGTCCGCGACCATGTACTACTCCAACTGGTACGGGGAGAAGTGCAGTGTCAGCTACCCGCTCAAAGGCAACATCTCCGGAGCCCTCGTCCAGGTTATGGACATGGCCATCATCCTCGGATGCCTCGACGACGTCGTGGGGATAAAGGACACCGCCCAGACCATCTTGAACTACAACTCCACCCTTTACCCTGGCATGGCCAGCAAGGTCAAGACCGTCAGGTCCGACAATGCCAACACCATGGACGTCGAGAAGATCCTGACACTCAAGACCAAGATCGTCATGGGGGACCCCTACGCCCAGACCCCCGAGTTCATCTCGAAGATCACCAGCGCCGACCCCAGCGTCAACTGCATCCAGCTGCCTGTGAACAGGTCCATCGAGGGAATCGACTGGACCCACACCATCGTCACCATGGGAGTGATGATGAACAAGCAGTCCACGACCGCGGAGTACGTCAAATACTGCCAGGACGTGGAGTCTCAGATAGCCAAGATCGTCGCGAACACCGGCAAGGACCTCAAGGAGAAGACCTTCCTCATCTGCTACATGCCCTCCAGCCCCACCACCACCGACCTGGACATCCTCGGTACTGGGAAGGTCCAGTACGGGGACGTCGTCAACATGATGAGGCTGCCCCTCAAGTGCGCCCTCGACCCCATGGACGAGAGCGGATACATCGAGGGATACGAGATCGAGAAGGTCATGAAGCTGAACCCCGACGTGATCATCGTCGAGACCTGGAACATGCTCTCCATGGACGGCGACACCTACAAGAACGACATCCAGACCATGGTCGACTACTTCAAGGAGACGAACGCCTACAAGAACGGCCAGATCATCTCCGCGGCCTACGAGGTCTACGGGACCATCCCCGGCCTCTCCGGAATGCCCCTCATGGGATCCATGATCTGGGGCAACAACGTGTTCAACGAGAGCCAGGGCTGGAACTATCTCAACACCTACTACCAGAAGTTCACCAACCTCGGAAAGAACGTCGACCTGAGGAACATGGTCGGATACGGGCCCGAGGCCTACGGCGGAACTGCCCCCTCCGGAGACGTGCCCGAATCCTACGACGTCAACGAGACCAGGAACCGCGTCTACGGGAACGCCAACAACGACAACTACCTCGACTCCAGCGACGTCGCCTTCATCCAGGCCATCCTCAACGGGACGATATCCTGGAACAAGGCGGCCAACCCCTACGCCGACGCCAACTGCGACGGGAAGATAACCTCGGACGACGTCGCACTCGTGAACAAGTTCCTCGGCGGACAGAGCGCCACGATGTACTACTCCAACTGGTACGACGAGGTCTGCTCCGTCAGCTACCCCCTGAGCGGTAACATCTCCGGATGCTACGCCCAGGTCATGGACCTCGCCGTCATCCTCGGATGTCTCGACGACGTCGTCGGTATCAAGGACACCTCCGAGACCATCGCCAAGTACAACACCACCCTGTACCCCGGAATGGCGCAGAAGGTCAAGACCGTCAGGTCCGACGCCTCCAACACCTTCGACATCGAGAAGATGCTCTCGCTCAAGACCAAAATCGTCATGAGCGACCCCTTCGCGGTCGGAACCGACGTCATCAACAAGATCAAGGCCGCCGACCCCAGCATCAGCGTCATCCAGCTGCCTGTCAACAGGTCCATCGAAGGGATCGACTGGACCCACACCGTCGTCACGATGGGCGTCATGATGAACAAGCAGTCGACGACCAAGGAGTACGTCCAATACTGCGAGGAAGTGGAGTCCAAGATCGCCAAGATCGTCGACGAGACCGGAGACGGACTCAAGGATCAGACCTTCCTCATCTGCTACATGCCTTCCAGCGCCACCAGTACCGACCTGGACATCCTCGGAACCGGCAAGGCCCAGTACGGGGACGTCATCAACATGATGAGGCTGCCCCTCAAGTGCGCCCTCGACCCCATGGACGAGAGCGGATACATCGAGGGATACGAGATCGAGAAGGTCATCGCCCTCAACCCCGACGTCATCATCGTCGAGACCTGGAACATGCAGTCCATGGACGGAGAGGACTATCAGAAGAGCCTCGAGAACATGGTCAGCTACTTCAAGGAGACCGGCGCCTACAAGAACGGAAAGGTCATCTCCGCAGCCTACGAGGTCTTCGGAACCGCTCCCGGACTCTCCGGAATGCCCCTCATGGGATCCATGATCTGGGGCAACAACGTGTTCAACGAGAGCCAGGGATGGGACTACCTCAACACCTACTACCAGAAGTTCACCAACCTCGGAAAGGACGTCGACCTCAGGAACTACATCGGATACGGACCCGAAGCTTACGGCAAGGAGCTCGCGTCCGACGACGTCAGCGAGACCAGGAACCGCGTCTACGGCAACGCCAACAACGACAACTACCTCGACACCAAGGATGTCAAGTTCATCCAGGCCCTCGTCGACGGAAAGGGGATCTGGGACAGCAGCGCCAACCCCTACGCCGACGCCAACTGCGACGGGAAGGTCGACTCCAAGGACGTCGAGCTCGTGAAGAAGTTCCTGACCGGTCAGAAGGCCACGATGTACTACTCCAACTGGTACGACGAGGTCTGCAGCGTCAGCTACCCGCTCGCTGGGAACATCTCCGGAGCCCTCATCCAGGCTATGGACATAGCGATCATCCTCGACTGCCTAGACGACGTCGTCGGGATAAAGGATACCTCCGAGACTATCTCCAAGTACAGCTCCACCCTCTACCCCGGGATGGCCTCCAAGGTGAAGACCGTGAGGTCCGACAGCGCCAACACCATGGACGTCGAGAAGATCCTGGCACTCAAGACCAAGATCGTGCTCGGAGACCCATACGCGCAGACCCCCGAGTTCATCTCCAACATCACCAGCGCCGACCCCAGCGTCAACTGCATCCAGCTGCCAGTGAACAGGTCCATCGAGGGCATCGACTGGACCCACACCATCGTCACCATGGGCGTCATGATGAACAGGCAGTCCACGACCGCGGAGTACGTCCAGTACTGCCAGGAGGTCGAGTCCGGAATCGCCAAGATCGTAGAAGAGACCGGGTCTGGACTTAAGGAGAAGACCTTCCTCATATGCTACATGCCCTCCAGCCCCACCACCACCGACCTGGACATCCTCGGCACCGGCGTCGTCCAGTACGGGGACGTCGTCAACATGATGAGGCTGCCTCTCAAGTGCGCCCTCGACCCCGTCGCCGAGAGCGGATACGTCGAGAACTACGAGATCGAGGACGTCATGACCCTGAACCCCGACGTCATCATCGTCGAGACCTGGAACATGATATCCCTCGACGGCGCTGACTACGATTCGAAGATCAAGACCATGGTGGACTACTTCAAGAACACCAACGCCTACAAGAACGGCCAGGTCGTCTCCGCGGCCTACGAGGTCTACGGAACCGTCCCCGGCCTCTCCGGAATGCCCCTGATGGGATCCATGATCTGGGGAGACAGCGTGTTCAACGAGGACCAGGGATGGGAGTACCTCAACACCTACTTCCAGAAGTTCACCAACCTCGGCGAGGACGTCGACCTCAGGACCATGAGCGGATACGGGCCCGTCGCCTACGGAGGAAACTCCTGAAAACACTAAAGGGAAAGGCCGTGATTCCGGCGCGGCCTTCCCCTGCATTTCGTCGCGAGGCCGATACCATGACCTTCTACAACGAACTCGAAAAGGACCCCATGCTCAGCAAGGCGGTCGTCGACACCATCGACGAATGGGACACCGGGATCCAGAGCGACGACAAAAGCTTCACGGAGACCGTGAAGGAGTACAAGCGCCTACAGAGGATGAAGTACATCTTCATAGTAGCATGCGCGGCGATCATCGGAATCGTAGCCGGATACTCTATAACCATAGGGTCGTACGACATTGGGTTCGTCCAGGCGTACGAGATTATATGGGACCACATCCGCGGGATAATCCCCGAAGACCTGACCACCGAGCACTACGTCGTCTGGAACCTCAGGCTGCCTCGCGTGGTCATAGGAGTGTTCGGAGGAGCCGGCCTTGCCGTGGCCGGAGTCGTGATGCAGAGCATCCTCAAGAACCCTCTGGCCGACTCTTACACCACAGGAGTGTCCTCTGGAGCCGGATTCGGAGCCACCCTTGCGATGACCACCGGCCTGGCCGTCGGATCCTCCTACGGAGTCATAATCCTCGCATTCCTCTTCTCACTCATCCCTACGGGAATCATAATAGCCATATCCAAGATGTCCAACGCATCCCCGACGACGATGATCATGGCCGGTATAGGCACGATGTACATCTTCAACGCCATGACAACGGTGATGATGCTGTGGGCCGACCCCCAGGCCCTGGCGCAGATCTACGCCTGGCAGGTAGGATCATTGGGCAACGGGGGCGTGTCCATCGAAAACGCGCCCATAGTCATCGTCGCCGTCCTGGCATGTGTGATCGTCATACAGCTGATGGCAGGTAAGATAAACGTCCTGGCCACCGGGGACGAGAGCGCGAAGGCCCTGGGGATCGACGCCGACAAGATGAGGATAATCCTTCTGCTGATCACTGGAATGCTGGCCGCGGCCGTCGTCAGCTTCGTCGGTCTGGTCGGGTTCGTTGGACTGGTCACCCCGCACATCTGCCGCATGTTCATCGGAGCTGACAACAGATACCTGATACCCGCCTCCGCCCTCTTCGGAGGGATGCTGATGATCGTCGCCGACCAGATCGGCAGAGTGGCGCTCTCCACGCCGCTGCCCGTAGGAGTCGTCATGTCCTTCATCGGAGGGCCGGTGTTCATCTGGCTCATCCTGAGGAAGAGCAAGAACGTATGGTGATCCCATGACCAAGATAGAATTCAAGCACGTGGACTTCGGATACGACGCCGACAGCCTGGTTCTGCACGACATCAACCTGACCATAGACAAGCCAGGCTTCTACTGCATCATCGGACCGAACGGCGTGGGGAAATCCACCATCGTGAAATGCCTGAACAAGATCAACATCCCTCTCAAGGGGAACATCCTGATCGACGACGTGGACATCTCGACCTTGAAGTACCACGACATCTCGAAGACCGTCGGGTTCGTTCCGGTGTTCTCGCAGGACGCGTTCTCGATGAACGTCATCGACACGATCATGGTCGGGAGGTTCAACCACACCAAGACATGCACCAAGGAGGAGAACCTCCGCAAGGTGTACGAGGCCATGCGGCTGATGCGCATCGAGGAGCTGGGCTACAAGAAGTTCAATGCTCTGTCCGCTGGACAGCACCAGAAGGTGGCCATCGCCAGAGGGCTGGTTCAGGAGACGCCTGTGCTCATCCTGGACGAGCCTACCGCCAATCTGGACGTGAAGTACCAGGTCTACGTGATGGAGATGCTCAGGGCAGTAAGCGAGAAGCGCAACCTCATAGTGCTGACCATCAGCCACGACCTGAACATCACCGCGAAGTACGCGCACAAGGTCATCATGTTGGCCAGGCCCGGGAAGGTGTACGCTTTCGGATCCCCTAGCGAGGTCCTCACACAGGAAAATATCACCGAAGTGTACGGCGTCAACTGTCGCATCATAGAAGATGTGCACGTATCCGAGGAGGATCCTGACTTCAAGGTCACCATTCCGCACATCATCCTGGATGAGGCCCTTATGGACAGGGCCGACTGAACCTAACAGGAGGGGTTCCACCCCTCGAAACCATTTACATGCCTTTTTATTGCAGTTGGACCATGCATCCATACGGAGACAACCCTATGGACGCGGAGGAGATAACCGTCGACTACTGGACCCGGTCGGCAAGAGGATACAAAAAGCATGTCCAGGAGTCCTTCAACGGCGAAGAGGAGGAGAGATGGCTCGGATTCATTCTGTCCCGCGCGCCCGAGAAGAAAAAGCTGAGGATTCTCGACATCGGCACCGGCCCCGGGTTCTTCACGATCATACTGAACAGGGCTGGACACGAATGTGTCGGGATCGACGCCACCGAGGCGATGATAGAGGCGGCCAGAGACAACGCTGGGAATCAGGGGGTGGAGGCTACGTTCCGTCTGATGAACGCCGACGACCTCGACTTCCCGGACGGCTCGTTCGACCTCGTGGTCAGCCGCAACGTCACCTGGACCCTCCCCGACGTGGAGCAATGCTACAGGGAATGGCGCAGGGTCCTAGCGCCGGGAGGAGTGGTACTGGTGGTCGATGCCAACTACTACAGCAATCAGTTCGACGACGCGGAGAGGAAAGAGTACCTTCGCCTCATGCGTCAGGACATCCTGGAGGGGACTCTGCACGACGACGACCGCGACGACTTCCATATCAGGGCGGAGTACTGGGAGACCCGCCCCATGGCCGGCACAGACCGTCCCAGATGGGACGCCAACGTCCTCCGCAGGCTGCGTTTCGTGGACATCGTTGCAGAGGAGAGAGCCGAAGGGCTCCAGAAACCTGGCCCGAAGAGGACGTACAGCCTCATGGGGTACTTCGCGGTGTCCGCCAGGAAGCCGCATCCTGACGAGTACGACTCCGTGTTCCTCAAGGAATACTGGGAAGGGATCTCCGGATGCATGAGCGCACATTCCCGCATGGCCCTGGACAACGGCTCCGCGGACGCGTTCGTGCGCTCTCTTGGCATCCCCGATGGATGCAGGGCGCTGGATGTCGGGTGCGGAGGAGGCTCCGTCACCATAGCTATACGCAGGTCCGGGATCAAGGCTATCGGCGCCGACTACGACGAGATCGTCCTGGATATGGCCAGGATGAACGATAATAGCGCGGAGCTGGTAGAAGCCGACGCATGCGATCTGCCTTTCGAGGACGGCTCTTTCGACGCCGTGGTCATGCGGAACGTCGTATGGGCCCTCTTCGAGCCGAGGACGGCCTACGGGGAAGCCTGGAGGGTCCTGAAGGACGGCGGCACCCTTTTCATCGCCGACGGCCCGTGGAAGAAGGCTCTCGCAGAGGTGCCGGCCGAAAAGATGCCTATGTTCGTCCGTCGCGACCTGGGGTTCGGAGGGACCGCCGTGACGGAGGACATAATGTCCCGCCTGCCTCTGTCGCAGGCCGACAGACCGGGATGGGACGCGTCCTGCCTCGAAGGGATCGGCTTCTCAGTCGAAGCCAGCGTCTTCAAGGACCCTATGCTCCCGCCGTCCGCGGATGCCATCTCCGGACGCGGATTCCTTATAAAGGCCGTCAAGCGCCCTCGAGCCTCGGCTCGACGGATGCACCGCCCTCTCGGACATGGCCAAGGCGCGCCGGTAAAGCCAGTAGTTCAGGGCTATCCCGAAGTAGTTCATGAACACCAGGGCGTAGATGATGGCCTCGAACCCGTACTGGCAGACCGCGCCGAAAAGGGCCAGCTTGATTATGGACCAGACCAGGTTGATGTTCATGGCGTCCTTGGAATGCTTCATGGACTGTAGAGTCGACGTGAGGAACCCGCGCACTGAGTTGGCAGGGATGAAGACGGCGAACCACCTTATGGTCCACACGAGCTGGGGACGGATCTCCATCATGGACTCCTCGTAAGTGAATATCATCGCGAAGTAGTCCGCCAGAACGAATAGGACGACCGACAGGGCGACCGTCACCGCCAAAGACCACTTGAACGTGAAGCGGAACCCCTCCTTCATCTTCGGAATGCTTCCAGAGCCGAAGGCGGCGGCGCACACTGGGATCATCGCCGCGGCCAGGGCCAAGGAGGGGAGATTCACGAGGGAGACGTACCTCCAGGGCAAGTTGTAGAGCATTATGGCCAGAGTTCCTCCTGCGATGACCAGGAACAGCCTCTGAACTATGTCCGTCACCGCCGTTATGAGCTGCTCGCCGGTCTTCGGCCCGGCCACCTCGAACAGCTCCTTGCTGAATCCCTTATCGTCTTCGGCGGCCCTCATGGAGAGCTTCACTACAGTCGAGCCTGTCCTGTACCAGCGGAATCCGATGAGCATGGAGGCCGCATAGGCTATGCAGGTGGCCATGGCTGCGCCGGAGAGCCCCCATCCGAGCCCGTAGATCAGTATGGGGTCGAGAGCCATGTTGAACACGGCCGCAGAGATCTGGATCGCCGTGGACCGCTTCGCAGCCCCCTCTCCCCTGAGCATGCCTCCCAGAGCCTCGTATGTTATTATGGTGGGAGAAAGTACGATGAAAGGCAGAATGTAGTCCCAGCAGTACGGCCTGACATCGCCAGCGCCCATCAAATCGATTATTAGGTCGGTGGAAAGTAGGACGAATACGGACGAGACCAAGGAGAGGATCAGCGACCATTTCACCGTCAAGGAAGCTATCCTGTCCGCGGCTGCCCTGTCTCCCTTTCCCAGGCGGAAGGCGATAGTGGTCGTGGCTCCGACGCTGAGCCCTATCCCGATGTAGATGAAGATGTCGTAGATTGGTATAGCCGTGGAAAGCCCCGAACTCGCAGCGACTCCGAGGCCGCTGGTGAAGAAGGTGTCCACGAAAGAGTTCACCTGTCCCACTGCCATCGCAGCGAGAAGAGGTATAAACATGGCCGCAATGGCCTTCCTGGGGTCGCCCAGCATCCTTTCCAGTTCCTTCTCCGAATCGGCCAAGTGATTCCTCGCTATGTCTATCATGGATTCTATATAAAATATGGCTGAATGGTCCAGCAGCCGTGCTGTCAGAACGCAGTTAAGTTCTTATCCCAGTCTATGCAATAATTATCGGATTGAGAGAAGATGATGCGCGATGTCGTCAGGATAGACGCCGACAGATGCACGGGATGCGGCGCCTGCGCCGAGGCCTGTTCCGAAGGCGCAATAAAGATGGTCGACGGCAAGGCCTTCCTGGTATCCGAGGAGCACTGCGACGGGCTCGGTGCCTGCCTGCCTTCTTGCCCCGCGGACGCTATATCCATCGAGAAGAGGGACGTTAGGCCTTTCAGGAATCCAGGGAAGGCCAACGACATGAGGATAGACATCGTCCAGCCGTCCTGCTCCAGCGCCGTCCCCCGGCCCATATCGAGGGAGGATGGGCCTGACCCGACCGCCGCTGCCCCCAGCAGGCTCGCCCAGTGGCCCGTGCAGATCCGCCTGTCCCCCGTAAAGGCCGCCTTCTTCGACGGATGCGACCTGCTCATCGCGGCGGACTGCTCCGCTTTCGCCTACGGCGCCTTCCACGAGGATTTCATAAAAGGGAGGAGGGTGCTGATCGGATGTCCCAAGCTGGACCCTTCGGAATGCTGGAGCAAGCTCGACGAGATAGTCGCAAGCAACGATATCCGCAGCATAACAGCCGTCCGCATGGAGGTCCCATGCTGCTCGCCCATCATGAAGCGCGCCGAGGAGGCTGTGAGAAGATCAGGGAAGGACATACCGGTCCGCATAGCGGTCCTGGGCTTCGACGGGGCCCTCAGATGACACCTTCCGCAGGAACCTGTCCTGTCTCTGCAGGGGATACGAAGGAGAGGGGTGTTTCGCGATGATACTCAGACACCTGGGTAAAAGAGAATGGGCGTTGTTCGCGGCAAGCATAGTGTTCATCGTGCTGCAGGTGTACCTGGACCTGAGGATACCGGAGTACATGAGCCAGATAACCTTGGCTCTGGAGAACGGCACGTCCACCGACGCGATCCTGGACTGCGGCATCGGAATGCTCGCATGCGCCCTCCTGAGCATGGTGGTGTCGCTCACAGCAGGCTACCTCATAGCGGACGTGGCATCGTCGCTGAGCCGGAAGCTCCGTCTGATGATGCTCGACCAGGTCCAGAGGTTCTCGCCGGAGGACGTAGACAGGTTCTCCATAGCCTCCCTCATCACCCGCAGCACCAACGACATCAGCCAGGTCCAGCAGTTCGTAGGGCGTGCGCTCCAGGTGACCGTGAAGTCACCGATAATGGCGGTCTGGGCCATCATGAAGATATCGGGAAGCGCTTGGGAATGGACTTTCGCCACCGCCATTGCAGTCGTAGTCCTGACCTCGGTGATCCTCTTCGTGATCTGGCGCTCGATGAAGTACTACAAGAGGATCCAGATCCTGAACGACGCCGTCAACCGCGAGACCCGCGAGAGCATAACCGGAATCAGGGTCGTCAGGGCATACAACGCAGAGGAGTTCCAGGCAGGAAAGTTCGACATAGCGTCGGACGACCTCCTGAGCAACAACATGTCGGTCCTCAAGATCATGTTCCCGATGTTCACCATGACGTCGGTCGTGACAAACTTCCTCACGCTCTCGATCTACTGGATAGGGGCCGGCCTGATCATGGCCACCGGGAACGTCGACAGCCAGATGACGCTGTTCGCGGACATGATCGTGTTCTCGTCGTACGCCATCCAGGTCCTGAGGGCGTTCGTTATGGTTACCGAGATCGTCCGCGCATACCCCCAGGCGTCCGTCAGCGCCAAGAGGGTCGAGGAGGTCATCAACAGCGAGCCTCGCATCAAGGACGGGACCGAGGACGGCGGTGATTCCCCGGGAGAGATAGAGTTCAGGAACGTCTCGTTCAGCTACCCCAACTCCGAAGCCAAGGTCCTCGACGACGTCAGCTTCAAGGTATCGAGAGGCCAGACCCTGGCGGTAATCGGACCCACCGGATGCGGGAAGAGCACCTTGGTCAAGCTTATGCAGAGGATCTACGACGCCTCCTCCGGACAGATCCTCGTGGACGGCATGGACGTCAAGGAGTACCGCAGGGATTCCCTCGGTTCCAGGTTCTCGTACGTCCCCCAGAAGAGCATAATCTTCACCGGGACCATCAGAGACAACGTCAACTACGGGGATACTGCCTCGCAGAGGGACGACAGCGACGTCTGGAGGGCCCTCGAAGTCTCGCAGGCATCGGAGTTCGTCAAAGAGCTCCCGGACGGCCTGGAAGCGACTGTGTCGCAGCAGGGGAAGAACCTCTCCGGAGGACAGAGGCAGAGAATCTCCATAGCCAGAGCCGTGTGCAGAAGAGCGGAGATCTGCATCCTCGACGACTCGTTCTCCGCATTGGATTTCAAGACCGACAAGGCGGTCCGCACCGCCCTGAAGAAGGAGCTCGAAGGCTCCACCATAGTGATGGTCGCCCAGCGCATAGGCACCATCATGGATGCCGACGTGATCGTCGTCCTGGACGGCGGGAAGGTCGTAGGCATCGGAACGCACAAGGAGCTCATGGAAGGTTGCGAGCTGTACCGCGAGATCGCCATATCCCAGATGACGGAGGGAACCATATGAGCGCCTCTAAGCCTCACGATGGAGCGGGAACCCCTAGATGGGCCAAGTACGATAAAGCCAACAACCTCTGGGGCACGATGTTCCGCCTGTTCAGGTACATCGGGAAGTACCGGTACTGGATCTACCTCGGGATAATCATCTCCTTCGCCACGTCCCTGGTCACCCTGGTAGCCCCACAGTACCTAAAGGAGCTGACGGACACCATATCCGCCGGCATCGGGGAATCCGCTACCATGGACATGGACGCCGTGACCAGGTACGTCCTGATACTGGCGGGCTTGTATCTGCTCACCGCGATCATGCGCTCCATATCGAGCATCCTGACCCCGTCTGCCTCCGAGTACAACGGGAACGTCATGCGCAAGGACATGGCCAGGAAGCTCTCCCGCATCCCGCTGGGATACCTGGACAAGCTTCGCACCGGCGACATAATGAGCAGGTTCACCAACGATACCGGCTCCATCAGGAACCAGTCGGCGAGCAGCATCTCCAACTTGATCACCGCGATCACCATGATCGTCGGGTCTCTGGTCATGATGCTGTACACCGAGTGGCATCTTGCTCTGATAGCCATAGTGCCAGCCATCATTGGCTTCTTCCTGACCCTCACCATAGTCCGTCGCTCCCAGAAGTACTTCGTCAGACAGTCCCAGGACCTCGGGAAGATCAACACCCTGGTCGAGGAGACCTACTACGGGATCGACATAGTCAACGCCTACAACGGAAGGAAGGATGTGAGGGATGAGTTCATCGAGGTCAACAACGACCTCTACTCCAGCGCCCTGAAGTCCAGGTTCCTGACCAGCCTGATGCCCCAGACGATGGGATTCATATCGAACATCAGCTACGTCATAGTCTGCGTGGTCGGTTCCATCCTCATCCTGGACGGATACATGGGATACGGTTCCATCGTGGCGTTCATCATCTACGTCAAGGAGTTCAGCGACCCCCTCGAGAGGCTCTCCAACTCCATATCCAACATGCAGAGCGTGGCCGCTTCCGCGGAGAGGGTGTTCGAGTTCCTGGACGCTCCGGAGCTTTCGAACGAGGACGACAAGGCCGACATGCCCGACAAGATCGAAGGGAGGGTGGAGTTCAGAGACGTCCGCTTCTCGTACGAGCCGGGGAACGAGATCATCCATGGGATGAGCCTGATGGTGGAGCCTGGGCAGAAGATCGCGATAGTCGGTCCCACCGGATCCGGGAAGACGACGATAGCCAATCTCCTGATGAGGTTCTACGAAACGGATTCGGGAGACATAGTCGTGGACGGCATAAGCCTGAGGGACATCAAGCGCTCCCAGGTCCACGAGATGTTCTGCATGGTCCTCCAGGACACCTGGCTCTTCAACGGGACGATAAAGGAGAACATCACCTTCAACCGCACGGACGTGTCGGACGAGGAGCTCAGGACAGCCTGCGAAGCCGTCGGCATAGACGCGTACATTAGGTCTCTGCCAGACGGATACGACACCGTCCTGAACGATGCGGATTCCCTGTCCGCCGGCCAGCGCCAGCAGCTCACCATAGCCAGAGCGCTTGTCAGGGACGCTCCTCTGCTGATCCTCGACGAGGCCACCAGCTCTGTGGACACCCGCACCGAGAAGCGCATCCAGAACGCCATGGACAGCCTCATGAAAGGCCGCACGTCGTTCGTCATAGCGCACAGGCTGTCGACCATCAAGGACGCCGACCTGATCCTCGTGGTGAAGAAGGGCAGCGTCATAGAGAGCGGAACGCACCAGCAGCTCCTCGCCAAGGGCGGATTCTACAAGGAGCTGTACGACAGCCAGTTCGAGCACTGCGAATGAGGAAAGAATCCAGAGCCGGAGAAGAGCCAGCCCTGGATGAAACGTTTTAAGAGCTCACGGCAGGACTATCGAGCCTGCCACCCTGAGCTTCCCGCCTTCCAGGTACATTATGATGGCCCTGTCGCCGGGCTTGTGGATCATATCGGAATCCAGCTCGAAGGTGACCTCGGCGGACCTGAAGTCGGCGCCGTTGTCGACAGCCGCCACGCGGCACGGGACCATCTGCATCCAGTGGCCGATGTGGAGCACCATGCCCTCCTTCAGAGGAGAGCCCCAATACTTCACCAGAGAGACCTTCCCGGACACGGACCTGCTCATCTTGACGGACGGGTCGGTAGTAGCGACGAATCCCCTGTCCAGCTC
This sequence comes from Thermoplasmata archaeon, assembly GCA_015063165.1. Classification (GTDB taxonomy): domain Archaea; phylum Thermoplasmatota; class Thermoplasmata; order Methanomassiliicoccales; family Methanomethylophilaceae; genus Methanoprimaticola. The sequence continues at coordinate 67,394 of SUSZ01000003.1, read as the reverse complement.
GTCGGACTCGATCCCGCGGAGAGCGAGGCCTACGTGGTCCCCCTTCACTCCGTCGTCGGCATCGATGTCGTGCTTCTGGATGGACTTAAGGATGACCTCCCTCTTCACGGGGAAGATGGTCATCTTGTCGTGCTTCTTGAAGTACCCGTCTATGACGGATCCGAGGATGACCGTTCCTACACCCTTCACGTTGAAGTGGGAGTCGATGGGACAGGAGCCGCAGGTCCCGTCGCCGGCCTTCTTGCTCTCGGCCTTGGCCATGGCGATGAGCTCCTCGCGGATCTTGATGGGATCGTCCTCGCGGAGCTCGTACCCCTCCAGGGATGTTCCGGCCAGCAGAGGCTTCACCTGCTCGGGCTGGATGTAGTTCCTGAGGATCATCCATCCCCTGTCGATGCCCAGGGAGTCGACCATCACTATGGTCTCCCCGAGGAACGAGTCTATCTTGTCCACGACGAGAATGACGAACTCGGACATCGCGGCTGAATAGAACAGCGACGACAGCTTCTCTGGATACTTCGACGGCTCGATCAGGGTGAAGGAGTCATGGCCTTCCTTGTAGTCGTAGAAGGTCATGTCGGTTATGGTGCCTTTCTTGCCTACCTTTCCTGCGAAGTCCTTCGCGCCGAGGACCGCTATGTTGAGATTTCCCATTCAGATTTCCCCAGTGGTTACAAGCCTGATTCCGGCTTTCTCGAGGACCTCCACGGCCTTCTTGGAGTCGTTCACCCTCATATAGAACACGGACTCGCTCTTTCCAGCGTACGCGTATCCGTACTCGATGTTGATCCCGGCCTTTCCGAACGCGTCGGCCGCCATGAAGAGCGCTCCGGGGGTGTCCTCGATGGAAACCGCGATAACGTCGGTCTTCCTGACTATGACGCCTTTCGCCTTCAGCTTCTCGTAGGATGCCTCGGGGTCGTCCACGATGGCCCTGAGGATTCCGAAATCCGCCGACTCGGCGAGGTTGAAAGCATGCATGTTAATGCCGCAGTCCTTGAGGACGGACGCGATGTAAGCGAGACGCCCGGGCTCGTTGTTGACGAATATTGAAAGCTGTGTAATGATTCTTCCGTCTGCCATCAGATCACCCTCTTGTCTATTACCCTCTTGGCCTTGCTCTCGAACCTGGGAAGCTCCCCGGGAGCCTTGAGCTCGACCTCGGCCGCGATGTTGAGGTACTTCTTGAGCTCGGACTCGACGTAGGCCCTGAGCTTGTTCATGTCCTCGATCTTGTCGCTGAACGCCTCCTCCTTGATCTCGACCTGGATGACCATCCTGTCCAAGGCTCCTTCCCTGGTGACGTAGATCATGTAGTGGCCAGCAAGCTGGGGTATGCGGAGCAGCGTGTACTCGATCTGGGACGGGAACACATTGATTCCGCGAATGATAAGCATATCGTCAGAACGTCCGGAGATCCTGGAGATCCTGGGCGAGGTGCGTCCGCAGGCGCATTCCTCGTTGTCGAGGGAGGTGATGTCCTTGATCCTGTAGCGGATCATGGGCATGGCTTCCTTCTTGAGCATGGTGACGACGAGCTCTCCCTTCTGGCCCTCTTCGAGGACCTCTCCGGAGTCGGGGTCGATGATCTCGCAGTAGACGATGTCCCCTGCCATGTGGATCCCGTTCCTCTCCTCGCACTCGGTGAACATGGGTCCGGCCATCTCAGAGGTCCCGTAGATGTCGTAGGCTCTGACGCCCATGGTCTCCTCGATGTGCCTCCTCATGTTGTCGGACCAGGGCTCGGCTCCGAGGACGGCCTTTCTCAGCTTGGTGTCCCTGCGGATGTCGATTCCCATCTTCTTGGCGACGTCCCCGATGTGGACGAGGTAGGAGGGAGTGCATGCGATGGCGGTGACTCCGAGGTCCTTGATGAGCTCGATCTGGCGCTCGGTGCTTCCGGTTCCTGCGGGAAGGACGGTAGCTCCGACCTTCTCGGCTCCGTAGTGAAGTCCTAGGCCTCCGGTGAACAGGCCGTATCCGTAGGAGACCTGCATGGTGTCGTCGGATCCGATCCCGACGGAAGTGAGGGACCTGGCCAGGGCCTCGGTCCAGTAGTCCAGGTCGTTGCGGGTGTATCCGACGAGGGTGGGCTTCCCGGTGGTTCCGGAAGAGACGTGGTACCTGACGACCTCGGAATTGGAAGCGGTGAACATGTTGGTGGGATAGTTGTCCCTCAGATCCTGCTTGTACATGAACGGGAGCTTCGAGCTGTCGGCTAGACATGTGATGTCGTCCGGGTGCACGTTTTCTGCCTTCATCCTGTCGTGGTAGAACTTGTTGAACGAATACAGGTTGTTGACCAGCGATTTCAGCTCGCGGTACTGGAGCGATCTGAGCTCCTCCCTAGGCATGCATTCGATCTTTGTATTCCAAAACATTGCTCAAACTCCTTAAGTTGGGGACGACAACTGCCTTTCGTCTATATTTAATCTGTTAGAACTCGGACTCGGCTCAACCTTAATTACTGAAATCGTGTCATACAGGCATGAGCCCCGTCACCGAACGCATCGACGCCCTCGTCTCCGAGACCAAGGAGCTGGCGACCATGGTGGGAACACGCATCGCCGACAGGGAGAACGACCCTCGCTCGATGTGCTTCTGGAACATCCACAACCAGGCCGTGATGGCCCGCGAGGTCATAGGCTTCTACGAGAAGGCCTGGAAAGGGGAGGAGGGGACCGAGGACGAGATGTCCGACAGGATGATGGCCGTGACCAGGAACCTGTTCGTGAACGTGATGTCGTCGATAGAGAAGGGCGCCAGGGACTGCATGAAGGTGTACAAGACCTCGCAGGTCAGGGCCAAGGCTTCGGAGAAGGGCGGGAGGATGTACTTGAGAGACATCCTGGTGGCCTCCGGCGAGCTGGGCCTCCTGGAGGACGACGACCGGGAATCCTGGAAAGGGATTCTCCTGATGAGGAACCTTGTCGTCCACAACAACGCCGTATCCGACAGGTCCGAGATCCTTCAGCTCGGAGAGCTCAGGATATCCATGCGTCCCGACAGGATGATGAAGGGGCCGCCCAGCACGTATGTGATCCTGTCGTCCATGGCCTCGATGATGTTCTACAGATGGCTTGTGGCCGTAGATGGGAGACAGCGATGGAGCAGAGGGGCCTCTGGGACGAGTTCTACCGCCAGAACCCGAGGGCATGGAGAGGGACATCCTCGATCCCCGTTCCATGTGAGGGAAAAGCGCTGGACATCGGCTGCGGCAACGGGAAGACGGTATCGGCCCTGATGGAAGCGGGGCTCGAAGTGACCGGCGTGGACTTCTCCCCGACCGTCGTAGGAAGGTGCAAGGAAGCTTATCCGGATGCTACGTTCGTCGAATGCGACGCGTCCGCTCTTCCGTTCCAGGACGAAACGTTCGACTACGTAGTCGCTGTGCATGTGATGGAGAATCTGGACGACGCGAAGCTCCTTTCAGCCGCTTCGGAGATGAGAAGGGTTCTGAGAACGGGAGGATACCTTCTCGTGCGCTGCTTCACACCCGACGACATGAGGTCCGGCGAGAGGAGGGGCGGATTCTTCTACCGGTATTTCGAGCTCGAAGACGTTCTCGACCTTTTCGAAGACATGGAGACGGTGGAATCTTTCAGGAAGGACGAGCCGACGAGGTTCGGAACGGTCAGATCCCGCGTGGAATGCCTGTTCCGCAAAAAATGAAAGTGACGGGGGCTCCTCGCCTTTGGTTTGTTCCGATTATCTTGATAATCCGCCGCGTTCATAGAAGGGGGAAAGGATGGCGGATAAGAGGTTTCTAGGCTGAAATCTTAGAACATCAGCCCTCTGTTGATCGTCATGCCTCTGGCGTCGGGAGCGACATGCGGCCTGATCTTGAGGACAAGGTCCCTGAGCTCGTGGGCGGCGGCCTTGACGTCCTCCTGGGCCACGACGGCGGAGACCACTGCGGCGGCGTCCGCTCCTGCCCTTATGACGTCCTGGATGTTCCCCCTGTTGATCCCTCCGATAGCGACAACCGGTATCTTCACCTCATGGGATATGGCGAAGACGGCATCGAGACCTACGCCCTGGTTCGCATCGGGCTTGGTGGCGGTCTTGAAGACTGCCCCTACGCCTATGTAGTCGGCACCGTCCTCCTCGGCCTTCCTGGCCTGCTCCAGCGTGCTGGCGGACGCCCCTATGATGGCGGACTCGCCCATGAGCTCCCTGGCCCTGGCCACGGGGATGTCGGACTGCCCGAGATGGACACCGTCGGCTCCGGAGAGCATCGCGACGTCCACCCTGTCGTTCACGATGAAGAATCTCGAATACTCGTCAGCATAGCCTCTGATGAGCTCTGCCTGCTCCAGCATGGCCTTTCCGTCGGCGCCTTTCATCCTGAGCTGGACCACGTCGGCGCCGCCCTCGTAGGCGAGCCTGGCTGTCTCGGCCTCGGAGAGTCCTCTGGAAAGCTTCGCATCGGTTATCACATAAAGGTCGAACATGGCACTGCAACGGTCGCTTGGTAGATAGCGTTTGCCAGCAAAGGCTATCTATAATCCAGCGCATCGCGGGTACATGACCATCGTCTACCGCTACGGCAAGACGTATTACATCAACATGACCAACCGCTGCCCGTGCAAATGCATATTCTGCGTCAGGAACAGCACGGACGCCCTCGGCGATGCGGAATGCCTTTGGCTGGACCACGAGCCGACTCCGGAGGAGATACTGGCGGACCTCGAATCAAGAGACCTGTCCGAATCGAGGGAGATAGTGTTCTGCGGATACGGCGAGCCGACGGAAAGGCTGGACGACCTGCTGGTGACGGCGAGGATGATCAAGGAGAGGCTCGGAAAGAACATCCGCCTGGACACCAACGGCCTGGGAGACCTCATCAACGGCAGGGACATCGTTCCGGAGCTCGCGGAATGCATCGACAGGATTTCTATAAGCCTGAACGCGTCCAGCTCCGAGGAGTACCTCGAGATCACCAGGAGCAGGTTCGGGATAGATTCCTACGACGCCGTTCTGAAGTTCATCGAGAAGTGCAGGGAGTCCATCGGCGGCGTCACCGTCTCCATAGTGGGCGGATACATCCCTCCGGAATCAGAGGAGGAATGCTCTCGCATAGCCCAAAGGATGGGAGTGGCTTTCAGAGTTCGCTGATTGCGCTGTTTTCTAAAACGATTTCGTGACTATTATGATAAGAAACGTTTTATAAGGTCATCATAATGCGAGCGACGGTTATAATGGCCGGCGAAGAGACTAAAAAGAAGGAGCACGACCCGATCTTCATGGTCTGTCTCGTGCTTTTCGTTATCGCGGCGATCGCGGTTCTCGGCGTCTATGCAGCCGATCAACTGGCGTCTCATGACGACAGGGTCGCAGCATACGGGGACTCGGTCACCGTAGACTACACGGGATCATACTACAATTACGTCAAAGAAGACGGCGCGCTCGTTTTCGACACCAGCTACAAGAGCGTTGCCACTGACGACAGCATCGCGAAGTCGAGCGACTTCACCGTGAGGACTTCCTACAGCCCTCTGTCCGTCACCATCGGATCCGGCAGCGCCCTTGCGCTGTTCGAGAACTCGATCGTCGGACACAAGGTCGGAGACGTCTTCAAGGTCAAGATTCCTGCCGGCGAAGGATACGTTGGACCAGACACGACTGCCACCGCGAATCTCAACGGGTTCACCGTCCCCACGACTCAGACAATGCCTAACAACGCATTCAAGACGCTCTACGACAAGACTCTGACCGCTGGAGTGCCCACCGATTTCACCACAGTCTACGGATGGAATGCGACCGCGGTACTCTCGTCCAGCAGCAACACCGTCACCATCATGAACAAGCCTGTCGCAGGATCCTCCTACACCTTCTCCCCCAACGGAGACGCTCCCGAGACCGGATCCGAGAAGTTGACGTTCGCGGTGACTTACGCAGACAAGGACAACATCACCTGCAACCTCGCCTTCAAGAACACCACCACCGTCTCTGGAAACACCATCCAGATGGAGGCGTTCGACTTCGGAACCCAGAAGTGGTATGTCGAGGAGGTTTCCTCTTCCACGTTCACCTACAAGACTTCCGACAGGGGTACCGTCAACGAGGACCTGTACTTCGAGATGAAGCTCGTCTCGATCTCCTGATCAGATTGGGCTTCGGCCCGAAAACCTCTTCCCTTTTCTATAAAAACTAAGAAATCTGATTGCTCGGATGAAATTGTGAAAAGAACGGGGACTTGCCCCGCGTATGGTTTCAGAGAAGCTGCTCGAGCTTCCCTAGCATGTCCTTGGTGTCTTTAGCAAGGAGCCTGATTATCCTCTCTTTCCTGCCGCCCTTGTCCACGATGGCGTCTGGGATGCGCTTGGACTTGGATAGCGCGGCTTCGGTGGATTCGGTGGGACGGTCGCGGCTCATCTCGGCAACGACCACGTTCAGGCCTATGTCCTGCATGACGTACATGGTGTCAGGGCTGTAGGCGATGCTCATGATGCATCTCATCGATGGGTCATGCTTCATGACCGTGAGGAGGATGTAAGACAGGTTCTCCGCTGCTCCGAACTTGATCTGGCCGTTCCTCCTGATGATGCCGTTATGGACGGACATCCTCTTGTCGACGGCAGCGATCTCCTCGGGGCCTGCGGCGTCCTTCATCGCCATGGCGATGTTCATCCCGCTCTTTGGAACGAGCTCGTCGGGAACTATGTCCAAGATCCTGGATGTGGCGCTGTCGAGGGCACCGAGGACCGCGGAACGGTCGCTATCTCCCTTCAGCTTGACCATGGGGTTGACGACGAGGTCGCCCTTCCCGATCTGGTACTGTGTCGCAATGGAGTCCTGGATGAGCTCCCTGGACTTGACCACGGCGTTCATTATGTCGATTCCTTTGGCTAGGCTGGCCGTTATGAAGGAGGACAGGACGCATCCGCTTCCGTGCCCGGACTTCTTCAGGCGAGGGTATTCGAATTTCGTGAACTCGGAGGACAGATAGAGATAGTCGACCACCGTGGGGGTGTTGAAGTGCCCGCCCTTGATGTACACCGAGGACCCGGTCTTTCCGATGACCTCGCAGGCGAACATCAGGTCGTCCTTGTTCTGTATCTTCATGCCGGAAAGGACCTCTGCCTCGTGCCTGTTGGTTGTCACGAGCTCGCACATGGGGATGACATCCCTCTTGAGCGTCTTCACGAGGTCGTCCTGCGCCAGGTCGTATCCTGTCCCGGATATCATCACGGGATCCACGACCAAGGGCATCTCATGGTCTTCCAGTATGTCCACTACCGTCTCGGCGATGTCTGCGCTGTAGAGCATCCCGGTCTTGACGGCCTTGACGTCGCAGTCGCGGAGAACTGCCTCCAGCTGCGACTTCACGAATTCCTCCGAAACAGGGAGGATGCCAGAAACGCCACGCGTGTTCTGTGCGGTGATTGCTGTGATGACTGAGGCGGCGTGGACCCCGAGCACTGCCATGGCCTTCACGTCGGCCTGGATGCCCGCTCCTCCGACGGAATCCGATCCCGCCACCGTTAGAGCTGTTCTCATCGCTTGGCTTTATGGTGAACTTATATATTATCTCATCAAGCATCCATCGACCGTAATTGTTCGAAAACCGTTTAATATCGGTCTGCATTGACAGTGACGATGAAGTTCGTCAGCACTCATTTCGTTCTCAAAGACGGTTCCGACTACAAAGACCTCGCGCCCGTCTTCCCCGATCTGCTCAAGGCTCTTCTCGAAGAGATCGGGCAGATGCCGGAGGAGGACGAGATATTGCAGATGTATATCGCCCTTAACCTGGCCGACCTCGAGCTGAACAGGAAGCCGGAAGGCTACAACAGGAAAGGAAAGGTCAGGCTGGTCTTCCCCATGGACAGGAAGGAGTTCTACCTCAAGACCTACGAGAAGTTCAACAACCTTAACAAGATCGTCACGAAGTACCAGGCCATCCTGGACGAGGGAGGGATCAAGTACGAGATCCCCGATGACGACAACTACATGAACGCCCACTGAACGGCGGTCCCATGCGCAATTCGGGCTCTGCCGCCCTGTGTGTCATCGTCGCGGCCTCCCTCTGGGGACTCATAGGCATTTTCACCCGTTCCTTGACGGATGCGGGACTCAGCGCCATGCAGATAACGGAGGTCAGATGCTCGGTCACCGCATTCTGCATATTCGTCATTCTGGCAGTCTTCGACAGGAAGCTCCTCAGGATATCCCCTAAAGACATCTGGATGTTCCTGGGCACAGGCATACTGAGCATCGCGATGTTCAACGTGCTGTACTTCACCGCGACCACCATGGTCACCCTGTCCATGGCAGCCGTCCTTCTGTACACCGCCCCGTGCTTCGTGATGGTCATGTCGGTGATATTCTTCAAGGAGAGGATCACCAGGAGGAAGGTCCTGGCCCTCATAGCAGCCTTCTGCGGATGCGCGCTGACCGCTGGAGTGCTGGGGGGCCTCGGGAGCATCAACGCCCTGGGAATAGCCGTAGGAGTCGGCTCCGGCTTCGGATACGCCCTGTACAGCATATTCGGCAAGGTCGCCTTGAAGAAGTACCATCCGTTCACCATAACGTTCTACACGTTCCTGGTCGCCGCCGTGGCCCTTCTCCCGTTCTCCGACGTGACCGAGATAGCCTCGGCCGCTTCGTCCGGCTCGGCTACGATGATGCTGGCTCTGGGTGTCCTGATAACCCTGGTGCCCTACTTCCTCTACACGTACGGGCTGAACCGCATGGATGCCGGGAAGGCTGCGGTCATAGCGTTCGTCGAGCCGATGGTGGCCACGGTCGTCGGTTTCGTCCTTTTCGGCGAGGAGCTGGGGATGGCGGAGATTCTAGGGATAGCCCTCATACTGATGTCTGTTGTCCTCCTCAACTGCGAATCCGATGGAAATCCGGACGGGTCAAATAGATAAGCCCCCTGACCATTACAGAGCCCATGCGCTTGTTCAGGCTGTCGGTGGTCGTTTTGGTGCTGGCGATCGTCCTTTTCGTTCCATCAGAATTGGTCGCGTCTGCCGACACGGAGTATTCCGCATACGACAGCCTTACGGACCAGCAGAAGACGGCGTACGATTCGCTGTACAGCACCGTTTCCGAGATGGGGTCCGAGTGCGACATCCCCTTCCTTACCGCGGAGGAGAGCGAAATCATGCGCGGCGCGTTCCTCTCCGACCATCCCGAGCTGTTCTGGTTCGAGAACGAGTACAGCCTGTTCGTGTACAAAGCCACAGGCATGGCTTCTTCGATAACCCACACCGGGAATCTCACGCTTTCCGAGGCCGAGGCCATGTCCAAAGAGCTCAAGGACGCCGCTGCTGCGCTGACCATAGGCGGAAGCACCCCTGCGGACGTCATACGCTCCATCCACGACGCCGTGGCGTACAGCACCCGCTACGACAAGACCACGGACCAGTGCAACAACGCGTACGGGGCCCTCGTGGAAGGCAGGAGCAAGTGCGACGGCTACGCCAGCGCGTTCAACTACCTATGCCAGCAGAACGGCATCAGCTCGCTCATGATCGTCGGCTCCACCGAGAGCGAGAGCGACAGCCTGCACGCCTGGAACCTCGTCCACATGAACTCCACATGGTACTACGTCGATGTCACCTGGGACGACGTGGCCTGCCCTGATTGCGCCGGATACGACTATTTTCTCATAGGCTCCGAGACCGACACTCCCGCCGGCAAGTTCTCGTCCGCCCGCGTCGCCGACACAGAGTTCGGAGTGAGCGCATCCACCACGTCATACGGATACGACCCGTACTCCGGCGACACCTACACCCGCGCATCTTCGCTCAAATACAGCGCCATACAGAGCGCCGGCGGAACCGTCACGAACTACTACCTCCCAATCGGAGACTACAAGCTGACTTACAACTCCTTGACCATGAAGACCTTGGCGAAGTATATGGAGAACGGTTCCTACGATAACTGGGCGGTCTCCGTGAAGCGCGGCCCCGCCTCCCAGACGTACGGCCTCAGCGGCGCCTTCGACTGCGATGTGAGGATGTATCTGGACGAGGAGCCCATTACCTTGAAGGAGCTCGGGCTGGAGGGGAAGTTCGCCCTCGAGGTTCCCACGACGTCGGAATATCTGGATTACTTCGTGGACGCGTATCGGAACGGAGAGAAGATCTCCCACGGCGGTCCGTTCAACCTGAAGGAAACCGGAACCTACACCGTAGGATACATCGAGAAGACGTTCCTGGAGAAATGGGGTCTCGTTCTCGGAGGAGTCGCCGTCATCGCCGCGTTCCTCGTGTTCAAGTTCATCTCCAGCAGGAGATACCCTCCGAACTACGTTCCCGACTATGACGGCATCGGGACCGAACGCAGGTTCGACCGCGACAGCATCTGCCCCGAATGCGGCCATACCCTCGAAACGAACGCTGAATTCTGCCCGTATTGCGGTCGCAAGGTCTGAAAAATTCGTCTTCAGCACCCTATCTTTATCTATTGCTGGAGATTCATCGGAAGACATGGACGCCATCAAGACCACGGCTCTAGTCGTGGTGCTCCTGACGCTGATACTGGCATTCGGAGGGGCCCTGTACCAGCAGGGACAGACGGATGCCGACGAGCCATCGGTGGAGGCAGGAGGCTCAACGCTCACTTCGATTTACATCCCGGAAGAAACCGCATCGATATCCGCTGGGGCTTTCATAGGCTGCGAGAAGCTGAGGTTCGTCACGATACCCTCGACGGTCACCAGCATCGGAGCGGGAGCGTTCTCGGGATGCCCTTCGCTGGTGTCCCTGACGTTCATAGGGGAATCCAGCGTATCCATAGAAGGGGATTCCCAGATCTTCGACGACCCCTACAAGGTTACCATCATAAACGCCACCGGGGAGGACCTCACCCTGTCCGCAGACCTCATTGGAGGCAAAGGGATATCCAAGGCCGAGCCTGGAGCCGCAATGGTGTATAGCAGCGGCGGATGGTATGAGGCCTACATGTTCACGTTCGACGACGATGCAGTCTCCAAGGTGACATGGAAAGGAACATACAGAGGAACCCTCGTGATGCCGTCAAACGTCTCCGTCATCTGCAACGGAGCGAACAACCAGATGTTCGGCTTCGACAAGGACTGGATAGACTCGGTTGTCATACCCGAGGGGGTCACCACCATCGGAAACAACGCGTTCTCCGGATGCTCCTGGATAAAAACGGCGCCGCTTCCCTCGACAGTCACGACGATAGGGAACAACGCTTTCGCCAACTGCTCGTCGATCAAGACCATGGAGCTGCCAAGCGGCCTCAGAACGCTGGGATGGAACGCTTTCCTCAACTGCACCGGCCTCACCGAGATGTCGGTCCCGGACGGCACCTCGGAAGTCTACGGGGCCTTCCAAGGATGCAAGAACCTGAAGACGGTGTCCCTCCCGCACAACATCTCCAGCATAGGCGACTTCGCATTCTTCGACTGCAACGCGCTCACGGAGGTCGAGCTGACAGAAGGCATCGAGACCATCGGAACATACGCCTTCTACGGATGCTCTACCCTGAAGAGCGTCGTCATCCCCACCACCGTGAAGAGCATTGGTGACAGGGCGTTCGAGGGATGCACCTCGTTGACTGCTGTGCAGGTATCGGAAGGAATCGAGAGCATAGGAACCAGGGCCTTCGCCAGATGCACGTCACTAACCTCTATGACCATTCCCGCAAGCGTCGATGAGATAGGGTACGAGGCGTTCAGCAGCTGCTCGTCCCTGGGCAGCATCGACATCCAGAGGAGGGCGTCGCTAACGATAGGCGAGTACACATTCCCGATGAATGCGGTGATCTCCGTGGACTTCTACAGCGAGACAGGAACCCTGCTGGTCAGCAACTATTACAAGCATGGCACGTTCGAATACAAGACCCTGGACAAACCAGGATTCCACAGGACATCGATATGACCCCGAAGGCAGCGATCCTGCTCGTGCTGGCGGTCGCATTGGCGCTGGTTCCCGCAAGCCAAGCCGATGCCTCTTCCGATTTCAAGGTGTCCTACGACTCCATTCCCCAAGAGGAGATGGAGGAACTTCTCGGAGACGGCTTCCTAGACATGATCCACCGCTACGTGCTGGAGACTGTCGGCATCAACCTGTCAGGCGACGGCTGCCCGGAGACCAAGGCTACAGCCGCAAACATCCGCTTCAGCCTCGAAATAACCTCGGGCGACGGCACAGGATCCGTCAGTCAGAAGAAGCAGATGGAGACGTTCTACACCTATTGCCTGGAATACGACCTCTCCATAGCGCTAGAAGCGGACGGTTCCGGCTACGACGCGTTCGACGAGGACGTCACCGACGGCACCTTCCCGTTCATGGAGTATTCGTCTGATGACACCGGAACCATAGTCGGCCGCATCATACTGAAAATAGACGTCGACCTTCGCGAGACCGCTACCGCCCAGGAGTACGACCCGAGGATCTATGCGATAAACTCGTCCACCATGATCAGGACCACGTATGGATTCGTCGATCTCCTTGCATCTTTCGTTCATGACGGCGTCGTCTCCAACGCCGACATATACGGCATTTGGGACACCAGGTCGGTCACAGTCTCCGACTTCATCTATCCCGACGAGGACAAAGGAGTGAAGCCTGGAGACGAGGTCTACTGCAGATGGAGCAGCAGGGAGGATTCCGCCGATGTGAACATCGATTTCACAGCTGATAGCGGCACTTACAGATATATCAGGGACATCGGGGAATGCACATCAGGGACATCTCACGGTGCTGTCCCTGATTCGTTCTTCCAGAACGATTCCAAGAAAGCGACCGTCGACAGCTACATGGATGCGGTATCGAAGCCGTTCGAAAAATTCTCCCGCGGCGAGCTCGCAGGGGAGTACATGAGGGACGACGGCCTGGACCCTTATCGCGAGCCTGAACGCATAGAGGAAGGGATGTGGCAGCCTGCGATGTCCCTTATCGCGGCCGCCATCTTCATCTTCATCGCCGTCGCGAAGATGCACGAGGGCATGTTCAGGTACTGATCATTCGGGAGGGGTCTCGCGCGTGCCGTCGGAACGGAGCAGGAACCTTCCGGAATCAACAGGGTTGACCCTGTCGATGACGTCCCAGGGCCAGCGCTTGAATTCCTCGAGCCTGATTGTCTGAAGGGCGTCCCTGACCTCTTGGTCGGTCCCCAGCAAGATAGGCCCGAACATGGACATCTTCTGGCCTATAGGCTCCCCTTCCAGAAGCCAGAACACGGACTTCTCCGAGCCGTTCTCGATATCTACAGTGGCGCCGGGATCGATCTTCATGTGAAGATTCCAGATGACCTCGAACCCCATGACCTTCGCTTTGTCCCCGGAGACGAAATACAGGTTCCTGTTGACCTTGGGGTCTGCGGGACCTACCTCGAACTTCCCGCTGGGATCGAGCTCAATCCTCAGGATCCTCACTGAATGGGACTTGTCTGCCCAGGTGTGGGTGCTGGGCGACCATACGCTCTTCCCGTTGTATTCGCCGCAAATGACCTGGACACGGCAGCCTTCGGTCTCGAAATAGGGCATCTCCTCCTTCCAGACAGTGTTGACAGACGATTCCGGAAGGTTCTTCTTCTCCAGAGGAAGGGCGATCATGATCTGCGTGATGTCGTTGGGGTTCCTGCCTTCCTGGTCCACCAGAGGATACATCTCGCAGTGCTCGTAGAACCCGGGTGCGGACACCCACTGGACATCGCCGAATCCGAAACGCCCGGTGTTGCCCTCGCAGTCGGAATGGTCCACGTATCCTGTCTGTGGCAGGGTGATGGTCTCGTATCCCCAATGGGCATGCATGGGGAATCCTGGAACCACCTTTCCGTTGTACATCCTGAACCCGAACGTCTTCTTGTAATCGCGGCCCAGGTTCCTCCCGGAGATCTCCTGCAGAGGCGGAGCCATCTGGGCGTTGCCATGAGGGTAGTCGTCCTCGTGGTGGGACACGAATATGAATGGGTCTTCGGTGTCCCAATGCATAGTCATCTCGGACGTTTTGATGAAGGGACCTTTGGGTTTCCTCGAGAAGAAGGCCATACATTCGCATAACTGGAGCAGTTAATGAATCTTAGGTATCCAGCCTGCGGTCGGACAGGAGCATCCGTTAAATCCACGATGCATATGCACGTTCATGACCGATGACGGAGTCCGCCTCAACAAGTTCATTAGCGAATCGGGAGTGGTGTCTCGCAGAGCCGCTGACCGCCTGATAGAGGACGGAAGGGTCTCCATCAACGGCAGGACGGCCATTCTGGGTGACAAGGTTACCGACAAGGACGTCGTGGAAGTGGACGGGAAGCCCATATCCAGGGTCGAGGAGGACATCATACTCGCCTTCAACAAGCCCAGGGGGATCACCTGCACGGCGGATCCTGACGATCCGGACAACGTCATCGACTTCATCGGATACCCCAAGAGGATCTACTCCGTCGGAAGGCTGGACAAGTACTCGCAGGGGCTTCTCCTCATGACCAACAACGGGGAGCTGGCCAACAGGATCATGCGCTCCAGAGGAGAGCACGAGAAGGAGTACATCGTCAAGGTGGACAGGCCGGTCACCGAATCCTTTCTCAGGGGGATGTCAAAGGGCGTCCCGATCGATGTGGACGTCGTCACCAAGAAGTGCGTGGTAGAGAAGCTCTCCGAGCACGAGTTCAGGATAATCCTCAGACAAGGCCTGAACAGGCAGATCAGGCGCATGTGCGAGTACTTCGGATACAGGGTCGAACGCCTCAAGAGGATCAGGGTCGTCAACATAGAGCTCGGAGATCTGGAGGTCGGGGAGTACCGCAACCTCACAAAGGCCGAGCGCAAGGAGCTCTTCAGGATCCTCGAGCTGGATTGAACATCTGCGATTAGCGTACGGGCACGCTTCCCGTTTTTTAGATTAGGACAGACACCACGGTTCCGTGCGGACAGGATGCTTCCTGAGCCCGGAACGGCCTGACGGGCGCTCATCCGTAAAGGGCCGAGGCTGTGATCAAATGAAGAAGACATGCTTAGGAGCTCTGATGCTCATGACGGCCGCTTTGCTGGTCGTCCTGTCGCCTTCGGTTATCGCGGAGAGCGACGAATGCCAGGTCAAGGTCAGCGGGACCCTCTCGATTGAGGCCGAAGCGGTGTTCGACGACGGAGAGAACGAGACCGTGCTGAAGATAACGAACCGCGTAGTGTCGGCCATGATGGAGCCGGGAGCCTACACGCTCTCGGTGAGGTCCCAGGATGGGACCGTGTACAACGAGAGGGAGGTCATCCTGAAAGACTCAGCTTCCTTCAGGTTCTTCACCACGAAGATCACCGTCGGGAACAGCGGATGGAAATATGGAACGGACTATACCGCGGAGCTCGTCCTGAACAACGGGAAGGTTTCATACGATCCGATCTCTGTCGACGACACCGGGATCAGCTTCGTGGCGAATTTGAACGACATCGCTGACGTGACGCTGGTGCCTTCCATGGACAGCGTCGCGAAAGGATTCTGTCCGATACACAAGTCCTTCACGCTCAACTCGGTTAAGACGGTGTACAAGTGCATGATGCCTGCGGCTTCGGACTTCAGGCTCACCGTTCCCAAGGGATCGGAGGTATCGCTGGGAATGAAAGCCTTCGATGCGGTCGTACCCTTCGAGATCGCTCCTCTCAGCGTCGAGGACGACGGCGAGAAGACTACGTACCTATACAGGCTCATCGTAGGCCATGACTATGGATACCGCGTCTCCTCCGAGGGATATGCCGACCAGTGCTGCGTCCTAAATATGAAGTCCGGGCTGAAGGACGAGGTCACCAAGGAGAAGCTGGAGTCCTTGGCGGCGGACGTAGTCGGAAAGGACGAGGAGGCCTCCAGGCTGTTCCTCAACATCAACGCCGAAGGATTCCTGAGGATGGACGTCGGGGACTCCTTCGAGGTGAACCCGCAGAGGGTCTCCTATGGCGAAGAGGCCGAGTACGAGTTCTTCCTCTCGCCATGCTTCCATTACTCTGCCATCCTTCCAGACGAAAGCGCTTCGGACGTCGTATCCTTCGACGGGAACACCATGAAGGCCGAGAGCGAGGGCACAGCCTTCGTGCTGGTCACCTACGAAGCCGTGAATGCCAGATTCCTCAACATGTCTGGTCTGGACGAGAAGGTCCTGTACGCTGGCATGGGTAAGGGAACAGGATTGTTCGTCGTCACTGTCGGGCCGGATGCGGGGCCTGACATGAACATCGAGATCAAGCACGAGAGCACCGCGGACAGGACCTACGGCAGCCACTTCGACTCGGACCTCGACTACGTCTACTACGCGGAAGGCCTCGCGCACGGACTGATCTATCTGAACAAAGCGTATTCCGGGCGCTCCTGGCAGTACGCCCCCGTGTACTCTGACGGAGCGCTTGTCTCCTTCGAGAAGACGGAGACCGTGGAGGGCGCCACCCGCTGTCGTGCCGAGGTCGTGGACGGACCGAACGTCATCTGCGGAGACACGGGGTCGGGCATCTCCTTCCAGGTTGTCCGCGCGGTGCCCATTAAGGTCACGTTCATCAACCTCGACCGCGACGCGTTCCTTCCTGGAGACAAGATTTCGGTGAAGGTGTCATGCGCGCAGGCCCCTGCAGCGTCCCACTTCTACAAGGCGGATGCAGCCCTCTCCCTGACGATATTCGGCGAGACCTACATCGATGACGGAAGCTGGGAGTTCAACGACATCGTCATACCTGCGAACACCAAAGACAACATCATACACGTGACCATGAAGTTCGTGTGCAGCGGATACAGCCCCGAGTTCGGATCCCACAGGACCGGCTCAAACGGACTCGTGTACCAGGACAGGTCGGCAGATTTCGGAACGTTCACCCTCAAGAGATACTACATCTCCGAGTTCAACACCATCCACCTCGACACGATGGTGGGGGAGGACTGGGATTCAAGCTACGAGGCGAACGCGGGAGCTCAGGGAAAGACTGTGAACATCGGGACGCTGGAGGTCGTGGCAGGGAAGAAGATGTACCTGACGCTCAACAGGACCTCCACCCAATCGATGTACGGAGCCAAGACCATCACCGGAACGGACGGCTGGATGACCTGCGACACCCTTGCCTCGACTGCGGACAAGACGCTCATAGTCGCGACGCCAGGGGATGACGACATAGGGGACCACGAGTTCGTCATCGTGCTCAAGCTGCTCAACACCCGCGGAACCATGAAAACGACCGTAACGGGAAAAATCTCTGTTCTGAAAACCCGCACGGTCGTCCACATCTCTTGCGTGGAAGGGAAGAGCATCGCCCTACCTGGAACGCCCGAAGGGACCCCAGTTCCGGAAGGGAAGGAGTTCAAATCCTGGAACACGCAGCCTGACGGCTCCGGAACCGAGTACAAGGCCGGAACGCTGATAACACCTACCGAGGACGTCGGCCTCTACGCCCAATACGGAAGTCTCGACGAGGGCTCCACGTTCCTCCTGGAGGACCTGTACTATACCGTGACGTCCTTGGATGGGAACAGCGGCGCTGTGTCCGTGACCGGATGCACCGACTCGTTCCAGGGGGATCTCGTCATTCCGGAGACCGTGGAGTACGGCGGCAACGTCTACGAAGTGGAATCCATCGGGAAAAAGGCGTTCTACAGGAACGAGAACATAACAACCGCCGACCTGACCGCCGTGAAGAGCGTGGGTTACAAAGCCTTCCCCTACTGCAGGAACCTGGAATCCGTGAAGATATCCGGAGATGTGGGCGCATACGCCTTCTTCAGCTGCTACAAGCTGTCCGTTCTCGAGATAATAGGTGATTCAAACCTCGAGAAGAGCGCTTTCAGCGGATGCAAGAAATTGACGGACATCACGTTCCCGGAGAACATCACGATCGGCGAGAACGCGTTCTTCATCCTCACCTTCAAATCGGACGAAGGCGTGAAGATTTCATACGACGAGCTAGCCGGACACAGGTTCACGGGAAAGAACTCCGTACTCAAGATGTACATATCCGAGATGAACGAAGTGTTCGAAATCGACGGTTTCAAGTACAAAGTGACCTCCAAGAACACGGTTGCTCTGATCAAGTGCTCTGATTCCCTAATTGAGTCCCTGATTGTCCCTGAATCTGTAAGGCACATAGGATTCGACTATGTCGTGACTCAGATCGGCACCAAGACGTTCTACAAGTTCGCGAACCTTAAATCCGTAGACCTGGGATGCGTCGACAGCATAGGCATCAAGGCGTTCGCCTACTGCTCTTCGCTGGAAACCGTCGACCTGTCCGATGTCAGGGAGATCTGCCCCTACGCATTCTACTGCTGCGGCTCCCTCAAGGCTCTGAAGCTCGAGGACGGCACCTCTGTCGGAGCCTACGCGTTCTACAAGTGCAAGGGCCTGGAGTCGATAGAGTTCGGAAGCATCCCTTCTATCGAGAGCAACTCCTTCTACGGATGGGTGTTCTGGGACCCCGTCACAGGCAAGAGACTGACCGTGAACGCCGACAGCCTGTCGAACTCCCTCTTCGAGAAGGTCGCCTCGAAGATGGTCCGCAGCTGAGCCTTAAGCTGGACGAGGGGCCCCCTCGCCCGGCAAACATTTTTCAGACAAGAAAAAACATGGAAGAATATGTTAACCGTCATGATTTATACGCTGTCTGACGATACATTATCAATTCATCTATGGATGATACCACAATCCGACTGGTTGGTTAAAACATGATGAATGTTCTGGCCAGGGATGGAAGGATGAGACAATGAACGTCAAACTGTCAAGGATGATCACGCTCGCGGTGCTGGCCTTCGTCCTAATGATCGCGACGGTCCCGTCTTCCGAAGGAGCCACAGTGTCCACCACGATCGATGGCGCTGGATACAACCTTCTGGACGATGGAACCGCCACGTACACGAAAGCACCATCCTCGACAGCATCCGTGACCGTTCCGAGCACGGTAACATACTCGGGAACGACATACAAGGTGACCACCATAGGTTCGTCGGCGTTCACCAAGAACACGACGATCGCTTCGGTCGCCCTCCCTAGCACCGTCACCTCGTTGCCTGACGGCTGCTTCAAGAACTGCACCCGCCTCTCGACGATCGATCTCGGCGGAGTTACCGAGCTTTCCAACAGCTGCTTCTACGGGTGCGCTTTCACATCCTTCAGCTCGGAGTCTGTGACAGCGCTCGGCAGCATGTCTTTCGGCAATTGCGCATCCCTCAAGTCCGTAACGCTCCCTAACGCTATCGGAATCCCCTCGAAGTGCTTCCAGAACTGCACATCTTTCGAAACGGCGGCGTTCGCTAATGTCGGAACCGTCTATAACAGCGCATTCATCGGATGCACCTCGCTTACAACGATATCCCTGCCCAGCGCGACCTCCATAGAAATGTCGGCGTTCGAGGGCTGCACTGAGCTCTCCTCTCTGACGCTGGGCAGCATAGCTACCATCGGAAACAAGGCGTTCTTCAACTGTTCCTCTTTGAAATCCTTCGACCTTTCCAACGTAGTCTCCGGCACACGGTCTTCGCCGGAACCGGCATTCCCGAAATGATGACCTTCGGCTCCACCCTCGTCTATGTCCCCGCCTCCTTCACCTCGGTGGAGATCCCCGAAGACATCGACACCATCGGCGGAGGAGCTTTCTACGGGGTCACGATGGACTCTCTCGCCCTGCCGGACACCATATGCTTCGTTAACGACTATGGGTTCCACTACTCCAACATAGCCGAGATCAGTCTTCCGGACTCCGTGGATGTCCTAGGCAACAACGCCTTCCAGAAGTGCAGCTCGCTGACGTCCGTCAGGCTCTCTGAAGGCATCACCTATCTGGGAAAGAGCGCGTTCAACGGATGCAGCTCGCTGACGTCCGTGGACATACCCGAGAACGTCAACTTCATCGACGAGAGCGCTTTCTCCGGATGCTCCTCCCTGACGAGCATCGCTCTCCCCGATCTGCTCAAGGCCGGTGCCAGCAGCATGTTCAACAACTGCACCTCGCTCGAGAGCATCGATCTCGGAGGCGTTAAGACGTTCAAATCCAGCATGTTCAGCGGCTGCACAGCTCTGGAGAGCTTCGTGTTTCCTGAGGGCTCTGTGGCGGCGAACAGCATGTTCAAGGGTTGCACCAAGCTCAGCTCTGTGACGCTGTCCGACGACATGACGTCCATCCCCGAGAGCATGTTCAGCGGCTGCACGACTCTCAAGTCGATCGACCTCAAGAACGTGACCAGCATCGGAGCATCCGCTTTCTCCGGCACCGGGATCACCGAGCTGACCGTTCCTTCGACAGTTTCCAGCAACGGGGTCGATCGCAGCTTCCAGAACATGGTCTCGTTGACCAAGATCGTCCTGGAGCCTTCGTACCTCGTCATCCCCTACCAGACCTTTAGCGGATGCGCCAAGCTCGGCACTATCGAGATCTGCGGCACAGTGAACCTCAACGTACCCAATGCATTCAACAATTGCACGAAACTGGACACCTTCATCATACACAGCGAGATGCCTTTCGACAACGTAGGAGCCTTCTCGGGAACGCCTCTCAAATCGTTAGTGAAAAACGATACGGACAACGGGTGCACCTATATCGAAGCGACGATCGTGGATGGGGATGCCACTGCAAGCGGAAAGATCCTGATCGGAGTGGACAGCACCTCGCTCCTCTCCATCGACTCCGGCTACATCGGTGTCTCCAGAGCGGCCGTCAGCTCCGTCCTATCCAAGGGCGGGACCTTCGACACCGACGGAAGCTTCCTCGAGGTGGAGAACGGCTCCGTGTACGCCGACGACGCCCTGCTGATATCCGGCGGAGAGATCAGAGACGATACAGCCGTGATAATGCCGAAGTCGCTCGACGGGCTCAAGTCCAAGAGCGTCATCTCCATCCCGGAATCGGTCGCGGAAGTGAGAACCTGGGCCCTGTCGACATCTGACGGCTCCTCTGTCCAGACCATCCTGATGTACTCCTCGCCTGCGCTGGAGAGAGCCTCGTTCGTGCTGCCCTCCGATGCGATGGTGCTCTACCTCGACGGGGCATACGACGAGGATGCGAGCGGCTGCTACCCTCCATCCGGGTACTTCATCGACATAGACAACGGCCAGTTCATATTCCTGCCCAACGACCCGCTCTCGTGCGAAATCGTCGCTGTGACCGACGGCAAGTCCGTGGCGTTCTCCGTAATACCCGACGAGATCCACGACCTTTCCGTCCTAACCGTCACCAAGAACGGAAGCAGCGTCCCGACAGCCTCGTCCGGAACCGAGATCAAATGGCAGGACGTCTCCGGAATGTACATCTGCAAGAACCTCAGCAGCTCTGCGACGGTCGTCATATCCGGATTGGAGCTGAACAAGTACGACATCGCCGTGGAAGCCTGCGAAGGGGTCACTGTGTCTATTCTGGAGACCGAGAACATCCCCCATGGCTCAGTGGTCAGGTTCTCCGTCAGAGCGATTCCCGGATACGCCCTCGGCGACGCCTTCGCGGTCAGCCTGGACGGCGAATCGATCTCCCCGTACTCATGCAAGGAGGACTTCTGGAGCTACAGCTTCGAGATGACGTCGGACAGCACCATTTCGATGTCGGGAGCAGCCGTGAATCCGGAAGTCACCGTCAGCTTCGACAGCGACGGAGGATCCAAGGTATCCAGCCAGACCCTCCTGAGCGGACAGGCTCCTGAGGTCCCGTTGCCTCCTGTGAAGAAAGGACACATCTTCGGAGGATGGCTGCTCGACGGGGCCCTGTACGAGTTCGGAGCAGTCGAAGAGGACGTCTCCCTCGTCGCCAACTGGCTCTCGGACAGCGAGTCCTACGCCGTGGAGTTCTCGGCAGAGCACGGCCAGGTCGCCGCTTACGCCAACGGTTGCGCGATCGTCTCCGGGGAGAAGGTCCCAGCCGGTTCGTCCGTCAGATTCGTGTTCACGCCCCAGTACGGACACGAAGCCACATCCTGGAGCATCAACGGCGACATCACGAAGACCTGCGACGACGAGTACGTTATAGAAGGATTGTCCGGAGACGTCGTCGTGAGAGTGTTCTCCCAGTACTACGCCACGGGTTCCATCATACACACCGTCCCGTTCATCACTCCGACCGAAGAGAACTACACTGCGGAATGGACCTTCGGAGGCGGCGGAACGGTCACAGGGATGAACTTCTCGGACATGACCTACGCCCCCGCCATAATGGGCGACTACATCTACTGCAAGTGCGACAACAGGCTGCTGAAGGTGGATTTCGACGGGAACCTGGTGGCCGAAGTGACGACCTCCAAGTCCTTCTCCGGATATTACGAGTACGTCGCCGTCGGGAACGGACTGATCCTCGACTGCTACACCGGGAAGGTGTTCGACGAGAACCTCGTCAACGTCTTCACCCTCACCATGAAGGACATCACCGGCTACTACCACGACGGATTCTTCTACCTGACCGACGACAGCGGAACCGGATGCTTCCTCGCGGAGGATTCGGATCCGACCGTTGACGGCAACATCCAGCTTCCTGTCTGGAAGCGCGACATCGGCATCGGCATCACCGACTACAGAGGGGCCGCCTACATCGTCTTCTCCGACGGGTTCATGATGTTCGAGGGCTACGGAACGGAGAACACCGTGTTCATGTCGACGGTGGATTACAAGACCGGAGAGGAGATCGACAGGATCTACATCGACGACTTCAAGGGCATGTTCACCAACACCGGCTACATCGAGATCTGCGAAGGCTACGCCACGATGACCGCTTACGAAGCGGGAATTTTCGATTCCCAGGGCACGGACTCCGTCATTAACATCGCAGCGGTGAGGATCGATTCGAACGGGATGTTCGACGAGGCCACCCTCAGGACCGCATCGAGCGGAACCGGCAACGGCCAGACATCCGCTATGATAGTCGTGGGCGGCCTCGGATACGTGTTCGCTGACACCACCTTCCTCGTGTTCGACATGGATACTATGGATATCGTCGCGAGCACCGAGAACCCCAGATTCTACTCCCACGGGGACATGGTCGTCTCCACAGGATACGACGGGAAGATCTACGCCTACCGCACATCCTACAGCGACTACACCAGCCTCTTCATCGGAGTCTACGACGTCGCGACCAACACCGCCTCCAGCCAGGAGCTGAAGAACATCTGCATCCGGGAATGGTGCTCCCAGCAGGTCCACTTCCTCCCCGACGGAAGGATGGTGTTCGTGAACGACGCAGGATACCTGTACTGCATAGGATTCCAGGAGACCGGGTTCGTCGAGGACGGGATAAAGTACGAGATCGTTGACAGGGACAACACGGTCGTGGACATCGTCGGATACGAGACCGCTCCGACAGGCGCGCTGGTCATCGGCTCCACCGTGGAGCATGACGGAGCCACCTACAGCGTCGGAATGGTCGAAGCCAAGGCGTTCTACCTGTGCAAGGGCATAACGTCCCTGGAGATCGACGTGGACATCGGACAGTACGCGTTCGGCAGATGCACAGGCATCAGGACCCTGAAGGTGACCGACGGCGTCGAGACCATCGAGAAGAGCGGATTCAGCGGATGCACCGGGCTAAGGTACGTGATCTTCTCCGACAGCGTCCAGAGTATCGGGACCAACGCGTTCTACGGATGCAGCTTCTTCGAGGGCGAGACCAAGCTCAGCACGGATGCCGAGAGCCTGTCCGGACACAAGTTCACCGGCAACAAGTACAGCCTGGCCATGTACGTCCCCAAGGTCGGCGGAGCGATCAGCATAGACGGCCTCAGATACGTCATCACCGACACCGGAGAGTACAAGACCGTCACCCTGAAGAGGAGCCTCCAGGAGCTCGAGGGCATCGTGAAGGTCCCCGAGAGCATCCGCTATCTCGGATACGACTGGCACGTCACAGCCGTCAGCGACAAGGCATTCTACGGATGCGCTTGGCTGACCGGGATCGACCTCGGCTCAGTCACCACCGTGGGATACAAGTCCTTCGCGAGCTGTAAGTCTCTGGAATATGTCAACATGCCCTGCGTGACCACTATCGGAGATTATGCCTTCGCGGCGTGCAAGTCCCTGTCCGGACTGAATCTCCCCTCGGTGGTGACCATCGGCCCGAGCGCGTTCAGCGCGTGCACAGGGCTGACCTACGCGGCGTTCTCGGACGGCCTGAAGCCCCTAGGAAAGAACTCGTTCTACAAGGTGACGTTCTACGTGGACGGCAAGGCTGTCGGAAGGACCGCGGCCAACCTCCGCGGCAACGTGTTCATCGGAGACGACGCGAAGCTGTCCCTGGTCTGAAACCTCAAAGGGGCTCCGGCCCCTCAAACACCTTTAACTCATACCGCCATACGGATGCATGCGCGGCTCGACGGAATTCTACGACAACGACCCGGAAGGGTATTCTAAAAAGACTTTCGATGTCGATGTCTCTGAGATCAGGGACAGGTTTCTGAAGTATGTCCCTAAAGGGAGCAGGATACTGGACCTGGGCTGCGGTTCCGGAAGGGACACCCTGTTCTTCCACAGGAACGGATATGTCCCTGTTCCGGTGGACGGGTCCGAGGGCATGTGCGCCATCGCCAGGAGGAACACCGGGATCGAGGTCCGCAGGCTGCTCTTCTCGGACCTGGACTACGAGGACGCGTTCGATGCCGTATGGGCGTGCTCCACCCTTCTGCACGTCCCGTCTAAAGAGCTGCCGGACATCCTGTCCAAGGTCAAGAGGGCGATGAGGGACGGCGCGGTGTTCTACCTGTCGTTCAAGGAAGGGACGTTCGAAGGATGCAGGGAGGGCCGCATGTACACGGACATGACACAGGACGGCCTCAGGAGCCTGTGCGAACGTTGCGGATTCAAGACGCTGGAGATATGGAGCTCCTTGGAGCCCGGGCGTCAGACTGTATGGTGTAATGCGATTGTAAGGAAATGACGTGCCCGCACCGCCAAGATTGTTATCGTTGAACGCATTCACCCCCTCATGGCATACGACGGCAGGATGGGTATCGAGGATATCGTAGACGACGAGAGGACGGTCTACTTCGACACCTACAAGCTGAAGAAGATGACGGGGACCAGGATCGGCCCCATTCTCGGGGAGAGCGAGTTCTCCTCTCCTTTCAAGGTGGCCTGCGAGCTCGCCGGCCTTTACCCTGGCGACAAACCGACCAAGTACATCGAAGCCGGGAACATCCTGGAGCCCGTTCTCAGGGACTACCTCAGAGCGCGCACCAACGCGATGCTCAAAGGCCCCTTGAACATCCCCGACGACTCCGTAGCGGCCGTGGAGGACCCTGTGCCGATGGAGATGTGCGGATACGACCACTTCCACAACAACAAGCTCTTCGGGGGACTGGTGGACGGCTACATCAAGGTGGACAACGTCAGGGACACCATCCTGGAGATCAAGACCTCGGGCGTGAAGGAGAAATGGAAGGACGAGGAGGGCGGTTACACCAACGTCCCGATGTCATATATGTATCAGGCTTCGCTGTACGCGGAACTGTCCAACCTGGACCGCATCGTATTCCTGGTGGGATTCCTAGAGGACGAGGACTACGAACGCCCCAAGCAATGGGTGCCTACCGAGGAGAACACCTTCGTCATAGTCAAAGAGAAGCTCGACATGAAGCCCATAATGGCCCAGTGCACCGAGTGGTACAACGAGTACATGAAGAACGGATACACCCCCGAGTGGACCGATTCCGAGATAGACCAGGATGTCCTGAAGTACCTCAAAGCCTTCAAGAGGAAGAAGAGATGAGCGTAGAGGAGATATTCACAAGGACCAGCGTCAGGAGCTTCACCGACAAGGTCCCCACCGAGAAGGACATGGAGTACCTAATGAAGGCAGCGATGGCCGCCCCGTCCGCCATGAACCAACAGTGCTGGGAGTTCTGCATCGTGGACGACCCTCAGACCATCGAAAAGCTCTCCAAGGCTGCTCCGTACGCCTCCCCCGTCGGAAGGGCTCCCAGGGCCATCGTCGTCCTCGGAAACGAGGATATGATGAGAGCGGAGATTATGTGGCTGGAGGACCTCGGCGCAGCTACGCAGAACATCCTTCTGGCCGCCAAATCCAAGGGCATAGGGACCGTATGGATAGGTATAGCCCCGCATCCCGAGAGAATGAAGGCCGTCGCCGACATCATTGGGCTCCCAGGCAACGTCAGACCCTTCTGCCTCATCGCTGTGGGCTACCCTGATTACGAGACCAGACCCAACGAGGGCAGGTACAAGCCCGAAAGGGTCCACCGCAACAGATACTGATCAAACCAGATACGAGACCGCGATCAGGAGGACCAGCATGACGACGTTTCCTATAAGGAACACCGTCATGAACCTCCTGACATCGTGCTCCTTCTCCCTTACATAAAGCCTGAAGGTGATGAGGCTGGCCATCGAGGCGATGGGGGTTCCGAAACCTCCTGTGCCCACGCCGACCAGAAGGCTCTGCCAGTCCGTCGTGAATCCGGACAGCATCACCGCCGCGGGAACGTTGCTTATGAACTGGCTGGCGAAGACCGGTGTCAGAAGAGGCTGGCTGTCCATAAGGCCGCCCAGAACCGTCGAGACCTCCTCTATCCTGACTACGTTCCCTGTGAAGATGAACAGGAATACGAAGGTCAGCAGCAGGCTGTAATCCACCTTGGTCAGAAGAACGGGCTTCAGGATCAGGATGGCCGTGACCGTGCAGATCAGAGGAATCCAGAAGGGCACCAGGCTGGCGACGGATGCGACGCTAAGAACGAAGAGGATGACCATGGAGACCAGGATGTGATGGTCTGTGGTCTTAGGGATCTCGACCCCCTCGTGCATGGAATCGCCCTTGCAGAAGATGGCGCTGGCCAGGAACATCACTGTGGCTCCGACGACGACATAGGGCAGCACCACCATGGTGAAGTCCAAGATTGGAGGGTCGTACTTCGAATAGACGAACAGGTTGTGAGGGCTCCCTATCGGCGTCATGAAGCTGCCGAGGTTGGCCGCGATGGTCTGAAGGACCAGCACGGGTATGACGAGGTCCTTCCTGCCGGCCGAATAGAGGGTGACGATGGCCAGAGGGACGAACGTGATAAGGGAGACGTCGTTCGTGATGGCCATCGAGGCGAAGAAAGGCAGAGCCACCAGGATCAGGCACAGCTTCCGTATGGAGGCTGCATCCGACAGCAGCCTGGCGGAGATGTTCTTGAACAGGCCGCATTCCGCCATGCCGGCTACAGTGGCCATCAGGCAGAACAGGATGCAGAGCATCGGGTAGTCGATGTAATCCAGATAGTCCTCGGACGGGGGCACCAGGAACATCGAAAGCAGCGCTAGGACGCCGCAGATTATCAGGGCAATCTCGTCCCTGATAAATGTCCCTAATCTGCTTCCGCCATCCATAATCCCCCCGCATGTCCTGGAATATTATACGCTTTGGGTGAAATTAGCAGTTGCCACATCCGGGCCTGTACTCCACCTCAGTAGGCTGGCCGCACCTGAACCTCATCATTCCGTTCATCATCTCGTCCAGGATGTACCTGCAGCCCTGCGTTCCGACCAGGGTCCTCCCCATCAGGTCCATGTACCTCCCTCTGGGGATTCCGATCTCCACGTATCCGATGTCGTCGCGGTCCAGCCTGCCTTTCAGAGCGGCCATCCCGTCGGAGAACACGAGAACGACCTCACCGTCGGAGCCTTCCAGAGCATCGCCGAAGCTCAGACTCCCAAGGTAATCGGCAATCTCTCTCGAGTACTCGCAGTCGTAGGCATGGACCTTCCTTGGACGCATCCCGAACGTCTCGCAGACCCATTTCACGATGGGATAGACTGAGGAGGAGTCCCCGTCTATAGCGAATCCCTTGCAATGCAGTGCCAGAGAGGACCTGTCGTAGTTCATGAGGACCTTGTGGACGGCTTTTGCATCGGCGTCGATGTATTCCAACGAAGGCGTCGGATCGGCACCCAAGGCTTCTGCGACCTCCCTGACGAAAGATCTCATAGCAGGATATCCGATGGGAGCTCCCTCGGAGAGCCTGAGATACGGCGTCCCGAACCTCTCGTGGAGGTGCTCCACGGTCCTGCGGCAGTATTCTGGGCGGATCATCACGTTGAGGGCCGCCTTTCCGCAATCCATCACTGATTCCCTGGAGGGCATGCAGCCAGCGATGCATCCGACCTTGACCCCCATGGGTTCCAGCAGACGGCGGAGCTGCTCGGCGCCGGTGTCCCAGCCGAGGTCCATCAGGCCGTATCCGAACAGGTTGACGGCGCCGCTCTCCCCCGATCCCATTTCCAGCGATGACAGGATCGCATCTGTGACGGCATCGTATCCTTCCGACACGGACATCGAGGACAGGTCCCCTTCCACGGTTATCGGGCTTGTTTCCGAATTGCCTGTCAGGCCGGTGTAGTCGGTGCACAGAAGAGACGCCCCCAGAGTGTCCAGAAGCACCGCTTTCCTTCCTGTGATGGATGAGACCGACTCCACCCCCTCGAACACCTTCGCGGAAGTCCCGAAGATGATGTCGTCATTCCCCAGATAGGTGCAGGGAAGACGGGACTGCCTGCTGAAGTACTTGGAACGGGAGCATCCGCGGTTCTCCGGCTCATAGTTAGGGATCAGGTCGTGCATCATGATCTGGGTCCTGGAACGGCATCCGCCGGCTCCGTTGATCATGGTGTCTGTCAGGCCCAGGGATTCGGATGCCATCACAGCGCCCAGCATCCCGTCGGGACGGTTGTTCATAGGCCCGCCTCCCATGTCGGCAGAGGAACAGTGAGGCAGTCTACCAGGTTCCTTGCCCAATAGTCGACCCCGTCCATACCGTAGAAGCGGGTTCCTAGCGGAGCGTACCTGAACCCTTCGCGTCTTACACGATCGGAATCGTTCGTCAGGACCAGGTCGATATCCTCCTCCGACATCAGCTTCCTGAGGTCGCACATCCTTCTGCTGGTCAGAACCTCCACGTCTCCATAGTCAGGTATGCGGACGTTATGGTCGATGACCGGCCCGTCCACGAACATGACCGCTCTGATGTCGGCTCCGAGGGCTCTCAGCGTCTCCACCTGCCATTTCAGGTCCCTGACCATGACGCAGTAAATGACCAGCTTCTTCCCTTGGATGAAGGGCCTGTACCTTTCAGCGATGGCATCGAACTCGGCCCTGAGCCTCCTCTCGGCCAAGGGGGCCTTGGCCGCGAATTGTTGATCATACTCGGCCATCGACGACACCCATTCGAGGCATCCGCTGAGTCCCACGGGGACGTCCATCTCCAGAGGCAGCCTCCTCCCGGTGGCTTCGGATATCTTCTCTCCGATGCGACGGTTGAGCTTCGCGCGTCCTATCTGGAAATCATACTCAGCGGCACAGAAGTCCTCGATCTCGGCCATATTGCAGAAATCCAGAAGGCAGAACCTTATCCTCAGGTCGAAAAGCGACAGCAGCTCGCTCAAAGCCGACATGCTCCTCTCCTTTCCAAGACCGTAGAACCATCTGGCGACGAGATTGACTGTGCCCTTCTCGATCGGTTTCGGCTTCATCCTCGAGATCAACGCATCGAACAGGCCGAAAGTTCCCCCGAATTTGCTCGAGAGGAACACAGGGTCGGGAGCGACAGGGATCACCTCCACACCGTGCTTGGCGCTGAGGTCCTCTGCGGATTTGGACAGGTCCGCCCCCATGATCTCGGAAGAGCAAGTGGGAATCAGGAACATATAGCGATATCCGTCGGCCTTAGCACGGAGAACCGCATCGTCCAGCAATTTGCCGGTATCCTTGAACGCCTCGGCAGCATCCAGACAGGTGCTGTAGATGCCTGGCTCCGGGGGCTCGTCCCGCCTTTCCGTGGATCCGTACAGCACCCTGCGCCTGAAGGCGAACTCCATGAGATAGGAGCAGTTCCTGGGCCCGTGCATGATCGCTGCCGCATCCCTTATCCTCATGACGCCGTCGGCGGCTCCATGAGAGGTGCAAGCAGGCATGACGAACTCGCCGACGTAGGTGAGATTGCGCTCCGCATCGTATCCTTCGAAGCTGCATTTGCCGTCCTTCTTCTGGCTGGCGCCATGTGTGATCGGCCTTCCAGCGGCGAGATCCGCCATGGCCTCCTCGGACAACGGCCTCGGAATGAAGCATTCCGGTCCGCCTTTTATGAATCCGGCCAGATTCCTGAGGGTCTCCGCTTCCTCCGAATCCGGATAGAGCGCGCAGAGGACCTCTCCGGCGGCCTCAGCCTCCTTGAATAGCTTGGAGCGAGGAAGGTCGCATACGATCGGAAGCCCTGTCGACTCGGCGAACTTCCTCAAAGATTCCTCCTCTCCGGCATCGCCTCTGCGATTGAAAATGA
This sequence comes from Thermoplasmata archaeon, assembly GCA_015063165.1. Taxonomy (GTDB): domain Archaea; phylum Thermoplasmatota; class Thermoplasmata; order Methanomassiliicoccales; family Methanomethylophilaceae; genus Methanoprimaticola. The sequence goes on along the minus strand of SUSZ01000003.1, from coordinate 37,212 downwards.
GCCCCATCACAGATCTTCCCGGATTGATGTTTCTGAGACCTTTCAGAATGTTGTTGGCCGCGAAAAGGGACATGAATTCTCCGGAAGTCACTATGAGGACGGCGTCGCAGTTCGCCTTCCTTGCAGGTATCGAGAATCCTCCGCACACGACATCGCCCAGGACGTCGCTGACCCTGTAATCAGCATCTACGCCGGATATCCTGGAGAACATCAGCTCCATCCCTTTTCCGGCGCAGCCCTTTCCCGGTTCTGCCCCTCCGCACTCCACGCAGCTTATCCCGTTGAGCCCGGTGCACACAGGATCCGAACCGGTGTCCGAAGAGAACGTCCTTATGCTCTTCCCATGGGTCAGGAGCCTGGTTGAATCATGTTTGGGGTCGCATCCCACATGGAGCACCGAGCTTCCGTCCAGAGACAGAAGATACGAGAGATTGGCAGAAACGGTGGACTTCCCGACACCACCCTTGCCGTAGACTGCGAGGCGATACATGATACCCGTATCGCAATGGATGTATAATCCTGTGCCTAAAGCTTATCCCTCTTATCGATATTACAGGATATCACTATAGTATTCTATGCAGAACGTCGAGCATGAGTTTTCTGATTATCACTATAGTGATATATTCAAGACCACAACGATTGATTGTGGAATATAGTGATTAAAACGAGGTCGGACAGCAGCTGTGTCAAAAAATCAGTAGGCCTTGCGTTTGTAGGCTTTGGTGAGCTTATGCTCTGCGAAAATCCCGGAGATCATAGAGACGTCATCCTCGACAAGGTCTCCTAGCTTGTAGTTGAACTTGTCCTCAGGAATCCGGAAGAGTCTGTCGGTGCGGACCGACGAGGACATATCCAGCATCACCTCGTAAGGGTCATGGAGACTGACATGGTTCTCAGGCTCCCTGGTGCTGGTGGTGACCATCAGAACGGTGAACTCATCGTCCCTCTTCTCAAGAACGATGACAGGGCGATTCTTGGCCCCGGACATGTTGTCGAAGTACAGCCTCGCGTTCCATACTTCAAACGGCCTCGGCACACCCTGCTCGTTCTTGAACTTCATTGGCCCCTCTTGAGGACGGCCGCCGCATCGGCATGGTCGGAAAAGAGCCTCTGGAACGTGGGGCGGCTTCCGAGGTCCTTCATTATGCATTTGACCTTGAATCCTTCCGATTTGAGGGTCATCCTGAGCGAGACCTCCTCCTTTCCGGCGATCTCCTCCGAATCCTCCTCCCCTAGGTCTACGATGAACGGCACTACGGAGACCTCTGTCGCGCCCATGCGGTGGAGCCTCTTGCAGGTGTCTGCGAAGGAAGGGAATCCCTCCACGGTAGTGACAGCGAACTCGTCCTCGTTGGACAGGTTCAGCATCTCCTGCATCTGGCAGTAGGACGAATTGGCGAAATGGTCGGATCCGCGTCCAGCGAGGACGATGACTGTGCCCTCTCCGACATACTCGTTGACCTCAGGGACGATGTCCTTGACGATCGCAGAGCAGACGGAGCGGTAGTCCCTCTCGGACGTCAGAAGGGGAGTCCCGAGACGGACGTCGTCGAACAGATCGAGATTCTTCATGACCTCGTCCTTCACGATCTCGTACTCGGAGCCGTTGATGACATCGAGCGTCTGGACGGTTATCTCGGTCACACCTTCGTCGGCGAGCCTGGAGAACACGGTGGAAATGTGGTCTACTTTGGCTTTCTTAGCCTCGATGCGGCTGGTGAAAGCCCTGCAGACGCTGCAGTTAGGATGCCTCTCCAATACAGCGTTTTCGACAGCCTCGGACGTAGTGCCGTAGCTGACGATAAGGTACGTTCTTCCCATCTCTTCCATAAACTGGAATAAGCTAATCCCTTAATTATTGCTTTTCGTAGGAGGTTTCATCGACGGCGATTCCGGCCCGCCCTGTTTCTTAGGTACAAACCGTAAAGGCCTATGCACATCACGACCGCGACGACCGCGACGCCGACGTAATACCAAGTGGAATCCATATGCACCATGAATGAAGACAGGGGTATATATCACAAGATGCCAGATGTCGAATATGTTGAGAAGCGAACCGAAACATAAGAAGAATCGTGAAGACTGCCTTTCGACATGATATTAACCCCGTTATATCCTTACAGTCCTCATGAAAGTAGTGATCATAGGCGGAGTGGCCGGAGGAGCTTCCGCCGCTGCAAGGCTCAGAAGGCTCGACGAGAACGCTGAGATCGTCATGCTGGAACGCACCGGATTCGTGTCCTACGCCAACTGCGGACTTCCCTATTACGTCGGAGGCGTCATCGAGGAGAAGAATAAGCTCACCCTCCAGACCCCGTTGTCCTTCGCCGCGAGGTTCAACATCGATGCGAGGGTGAAGAGCGAAGCCGTTAAGATCGACCGCAAGAACAAGACCGTAACCATCAAAGGGCCGGACGGCGAGGAATACCTAGAGAAATACGATAAGCTTATCCTCGCTCCCGGCGCGAAAGCCATGCGCCCTAGCCTTCCCGGGCTGGACGACCCCCGCGTCCTCAGCCTCAGGACGGTCGAGGACGCCTTCGCGATGAGGGATTTCGTCGTCGAGAAGAAGCCCAAGAAGGCCGTCGTCTGCGGAGCGGGATACATCGGGCTGGAAGTGGCGGAGAACCTCGTCGACATGGGCGTCAAGGTCTCGATCGTCCAGCGCCCGAACCAGGTGCTTCCCCCGATAGACCGCGAGATGGCCGCGGACGTGCATCTCAACCTCCGTGCGCACGGCGTTGACCTGCACCTTTCCGACGCCCTCGAATCCGTGGAGTCCGGAGACGGCCTTACAGTTGTCCTGAAGAGCGGAACCAGGTTGGAAACAGACCTCGTCATCGTGGCTCTCGGGGTGAGTCCTGACACCGCCCTCGCAAAGAATGCGGAGCTGGAGCTCGGAGTCAAGGGATCCATCGTCGTCGACGAGCACATGAGGACCTCGGACCCCGACATCTACGCCGTGGGAGACGCCGTTCAGGTGAAGAACTTCGTCACCGGGAAGCCAGCGAACATCGCTCTGGCCGGACCTGCCAACAAGCAGGGGCGGATAGCGGCGGATAACATCGCCGGGATCGAGTCGAAGTTCGACGGGTCTCTCGGATCCTCCGTCATCAAAGTGTTCGATATGACAGTCGCAGCCACCGGTATCAACGAGAAGCAGGCGAAGGACCTCGATATCCCTTACGACAAGGTCTACACCTATTCCGCGACCCATGCCACCTACTACCCCGGAGGCAGGAACATGTCCGTCAAGACCCTGTTCGATCCGGAAACCGGAAGGGTTCTGGGGGCACAGATAGTCGGCTACGAGGGGGTGGAGAAGCGCGTGGACGTGATCGCTACCGCAATCCATGGACACATGACCGTCCGCGACCTCGAGGAACTCGATCTGACCTACGCACCGCCGTTCTCCTCCGCGAAGGACCCCGTCAACTATGCAGGATTCGTCGCGTGCAACGTCCTCGACGGAAGGGTGAAGCAGTGCTTCTGGGACGAGATCGACGACCTCGCCAAGAACGAAGGCTACTTCCTCGTCGACGTCAGAAAGCCTGTGGAGTTCGACCTGGGCAGCATAAAGGGCTCGGTGAACATCCCTGTCGACGACCTCCGCAAGAGGATCGGCGAGATCCCCAAGGACAAGAAGATCGTCCTAATCTGCCACAGCGCGCTGAGGAGCTACATCGCTGCCAGGATCCTCGAGCAGAAGGGATACGGGTGCTGCCACCTCGCAGGAGGCTACAGGCTCTACGCTTCGGTTATGAAGGACTCCGCGACGGGATCGCCCAGCGACTACCCGTGCGGAGTCAAGAAGTAAACGATTTCACCCGCTTATGAGGGGCCGGGGCTCGTCCTTGGCCTCTCCATCATACGGCTTTCTTCCTATCGACGTCAGCTTGTCCAGAACCAGGTTCTTCCCGGTCTTCGTTACACCGTAGATCTGGACCTTGTTCCCTGCTACCAGGACATCCTGCCTGAGCTCCGCTTCCCTCCTCATAGGCCCGGAAGCGCACGCGGTTATCATGTCGCAGTTGTCGAACATCTTCCTGGCTCCGTCATGGGTGACATGGCTGGTGTGGACGCCCACGATGATCACGCGGTCGCCGTACTTCTGCTTGAGAGCCGCAGCATCCTCTGGCTTCGCGACGGTCACCGAGAACTTCTAGTATCCCTTGGAATCCGCGAGCTCGGCGCCTTTGACCATGTCCAGAGGCACAGTCTCAGGATCTAGGACGTTGTCCCTTCCTACCGCATCCAGGACAACCTGCAGGGGAGACGTCTCCACGAGGCCTGAGATCCTTCCGCAGAGTCCCTGGAGCAGAGCGGGCTCGGTGATGACCGCGGTCCCGCATCCGTCGGCAGCTATCACAGCCGCATCGATCTCCCCGTTTGCCAGAGCGGTGCTCAGTATCTCGGAGACCCCGAATGTGACGTAGTCCTTGGCGCGGACGACCCTGTTCTCGGTGCAGAATCCGAAATCCTTGATCCTGAACTCGATGTTCTCGCGTATCTTCTCCTTGGATATCGACTCCATGCCGCAGAGCTTCTTGAACAAGGGACAATAATTGATCTCGGGCTCGCTGACCTCGACGACCTCGCCGTCAACTATCACGACGCGGGACATCCCAAGCACTTCGTACACGTGTCTGCCGCCTTTTCCTGCCATGAGCTAGCAACCCCCTTCCATGGTAATAAAGATTCAGAAATGATTGATTTCTCATCAGCCATTATATATACGCTAGATGTGGGGAAACAGGAGGGATTGAAATCAGCGAGGAGGAGAACCTTGGAAGAATTCGCGACGGGCCCAGGATACTGAGGTTCACCCTTCCATCCATCGCCACGATGCTCTTCATCTCCTCGTACAGCATCGTGGACGGCGCTTTCATATCCAATTTCGTAGGAACGGACGCCCTGGCATCGATCAACATCCTGATGCCCGTGATGTCCCTCCTGAGCGGAATAGGATTCATGTTCTCCACCGGAGGGAGCGCCTACGTGGCCAACCTCCTGGGAAAAGGGGAGCCCGAGAATGCGAGGAGGTCGTTCAGCCTCATACTCCTCGTGGTTTCGGTGATCTCCTTGATCTTCACGGTCGCCGGATTCGTCTTCGCAGACCCCCTCGTGGAGCTATTGGGAGCAGGAGAGGCTCTGGAATCCAGCGCTCTGGAATACGCCTACGGTTTCCTTCCTTTCGTGCTGTTCCTGGTCATCCAGTTCGTGATGACGCAGTTTCTGATAGTTGCAGGAAGGCCAGGGATGTCGCTTTTCGTATCCGTCGCAGGCGGACTCGCCAACATATTCCTCGATTACCTGCTGATAGTCGTATTCGACATGGGCCTGACGGGAGCAGCGATAGCCAGCGGAACTGGCTCGCTGGTACCATCCATCGTCGGGATCGTGTTCTTCCTCAACAAGGACAGGGAGCTGCGCATCACAAGGCCATCCAAGGACATGAACGCCATCGTCTCGACCTGCACGAACGGCATCTCCGAGATGGCTGGCGAGCTCTCGGGAGGCATCACAATCCTTTGCTACAACCAGGTGATGATGAATTATCTCGGACCCGACGGCGTATCGGCCATCACCATCCTGTCCTACGTCCAGTTCCTGGCGCTGGCTGCGATTATCGGATATTCCAACGGAATCGCTCCGGTGATGTCCTACGACCACGGAAGCGGCGACAAGGAGGGCATGAACAAGGTCTTCAGGTTCTCCCTGAAATTCGTGGCTGCGCTTTCGATTGCGGCATTCGTGATAATGGAGCTGTTCTGCCAGCAGATAACCGGATTCTTCGCGGAGAGTTCCGACAGCGTCATGGACATCACGGTCTACGGAGCGAGGATATTCTCGTTCGGGTTCCTTCTGATGGGCCTGAACGTATATGGCTCGTCCCTGTTCACGTCCCTGTCCAACGGCCCTGTTTCCGCCCTGATATCCCTGTTCAGGTCCCTTGTCCTGCTAGCGCCTCTGATAATAGCGCTGCCGGCTATGTTCGGGATCGATTCGGTCTGGCTCGCGGTCCCGCTCACGGAGCTGATATCCTCTTTCGTGGTCGTCTACTTCATACTGAGGTACAGCGGAAGGTACGGCTACATGAAGCCTGTCGGAAGCTCAGGATAAGAGGGAATCCGCTTCCTTCAGAAGGGCCACGAACCTCTCCCCCTTCTCGGTCATGTCTATGCGCATAGCATGCGAGATGGGGACCTCCTTCTGGACTATGAGGCCCTGCTCCTCGAGGAGAGCCAGCTTGTCAGGCATGCGGTCGTTGTTGGCGACGCCGTTGTACAGCTCCATGCGAGTGCATCCGCCCTTGTCATGGACGAACAGGAGGATTCCTATCATGTGCTTCCTCTCAAACATCAGGACCTTGTAGCGCATCCAGACGTCATGATGGTGCTCGGTTATCATGATATTGCTCGAAAAAAGAACAGGTTCCAGTGGAAACGGTGCTGTGAAGTGTATACAGCGGTTAGAAAACATATTGATTGGAATTCGATATGAATAGCGTCACCCGACCGTTCCGAACGGCCGGCGGGACGTGAAAAATTGAAGATATCTTATCGTTTCTTTGAAGAGAACGACAGAAAAAGGACGGGATCCGCATGATGCCTCTGGTGTGGATCGTCATCGGAGGGCTCCTCGAACCCGTCTGGGTGATCGGCCTGAAGAAGTACAACGACACCCGCTCTCTGTTCTGGGGAGCGTTAGCGGTAATGTTCATGTTCGTGAGCCCTGCGTTCCTGGCGCTCGGGATGAAGGACATGGCTGTGGGAGTGTCCTACGCCATCTGGACCGGCATCGGGATGATAGCCACGCTCATCCTCGGCGTCATCCTCTACAAGGAGAACCCCGGAAGGATCAGGACGTTCCTCGCGATTCTGATCCTTGTCGGAGTCGTAGGTCTAGAGCTCTCGCACGAGGTGGTCCTGTGAACCGCGCATGGATACCCGTGATCATCGGAGGGTTCGTGGAGACCTCCTGGTCCTCGACCATGAAGATGTCAGACGGCCTGACGGATCCGCTCTATACGATATTGACCATGATCCTCCTGGTCGTCAGCGTCTGGTTCCTGAACATCGGATTAAAATCCGAGCTTCCGATGGGAATCTGCTACGCGGTCTGGGTGGGGATAGGGGCCACCGGATCCGCAGCGGTCGGATCCTTCTTGTTCGGAGACAGCATAACCTCGCTCGGCGGATTCTTCCTGGTGCTGATGATCTCCGCGATAATCGCGATGAACCTGGTTCCCGAGAAAAAGGGCACTCAAAGAAATAGGAAAAGGAACATAGGGCGGGCATGAAAGACGGCTTCGTCATAGTCGACGGCCATGCGCACACCTACATGCACAACCTCGCGCCCAAGATCACCTCCTCGTTCACAGAGCTCCACAGGATGGAGCCAACAAGCTCGATGGGGGAAGGCACGGTGGAGGACCTGCTTGAGAAGATGGACGCGGGCGGCATCGACATGACGGTTCTGGCCAACTTCGGCCCGAACAAGGCCGTGGACAGGATAAACGCATGGAACCTCGGGAACTCGAGAGCGAACGACCGCCTCATCCCGCTAGTTTCCGTCTATCCGGGGATGACCGCTGAGGCCCTGGAGGACCTCGTGGACCAGGGAGCGAAAGGGGTGAAGATGCACAACGTCATCCAGGAGTACGACCCCTGCGACCCTGGTCTGGACGAGATCTACAGCGTCTGCGCGTCGAGGAACCTTCCCGTCACCCTCCATTGCGGAGAGGTGTCCAGGGTCCACCTGAACGATTTCGCCGATGAGGAGCACATCGAGAACGCAGTGAGGTCCCACAAGGACGTCAGGTTCGTGCTCACCCATCTCGTAGCGGGAATTCCGGAGACCGTGTTCCATATGGCCTCCTCTTACAGCAACATAATGATCGACACTTCGATAGCCTTCAGCGGAGAGCATTGCATCCACCGCATCCACGACGACTTCTGGGAGGACGACGACAACGTCGTGGAGGCTTTCAGAAAGGTCGGATGCGACAGGATCGCCTTCGGCTCGGACTACCCTTACGGCAACCCTGCCAGCGACGCCCGTCGCATCCTTTCCCTCGACCTCACGGACAAGGAGAAATCCCGCATTCTCGGGCTGAACACGCTCGAGATGTACGGGATGGATATTCCGAAGAAGCTCTGAGCTCAGATCCAGGAGGATGCCCACTCCTTCAGCTTGTTCTCGGGGATCTCGGCGGAGAAACGCTTTCCTTCCTCCACTTTGGCTCCTTTGACGAGCTCGCCGATGTTCTTTCTGGAAGAGCCGATATCGGTTCCTCCGGACGTGGCAAAGGGTACGATGGTCTTTCCGGTGAAATCGTAGGACTCCACGAAAGTGTCGATGATCGACGGCTCCCTGAACCACCAGATGGGGAATCCGAGGAAGATGACGTCGTAAGGCGAGATGTCGGTCTTGGTGGAGATCTCGGGCCTGCAGGTCCTGTCGTTCATCTCAATGGAGCTCCTGCTCGACGCATCCCTGTAATCAAGGTCCGCAGCATTGTATCTCTTCAAAGGGACGATCTCGAAGATGTCTGCTCCGATGGACGAAGCCAGTTTTTTAGCCAATCCGGCGGTCACTCCGCTGGCAGAGAAATAAGCTACCAATGCCTTTGCCATAGCTATCGTTCCTGGTATCAATCTGCTTATTTATCCAACTTATCACTGTCAATCGAAGGTTCTTGGACCATCTTCGTCGAGTACGAGACGAGGACTGAGCCGTCCTCCAGCTTCGCATATGCGGATTCGGTGCCGTCCTTCCAGAAGAACCTGATCGCCTCCACCTCCTTCCCGTCGATGCTGACGGTCATGCTGTCATCTTCGAGCCTCACGACACTCATCATCGGCAGGCCCCTAGTCTCGACCGCGTACCAGGAGCCCTCATGGAACCCTTCCACGTTTCTTCTCTAGAATTCGTTGCAGCCGGTTATGGTGTAGAAGCTGCTGGCGACCTCGGGAATCGTGAGATCGCGCTCCCAGAGGGCCCTCAGCATCACATCCCCTATCTTCTGGTCGTAAGGCTGCGCCCTGTCGAAGTCGCGCAAGTTCTCGAAGAAATCGTCTATTTCGGGTTCTTCATCTGAGCAATAGAGCCTTTTAACCACCTTCCACCCTTCGATAACGTACGTCCCGTTGTTCCAGTTGTTCGTGTCCAGGTGGTCCAGCCTGTTTACGTCCACGGAGAGGCCATCCCCGTCGGATGCGTTGGCCGCCACCTGGATGAGCCCGGCGTATCCGAAGCTGTCGTCCTCTGGACACCGGAACCCCCTTATCCTACAGTATTCTAGCAACGGATAGACGTCCTCGGGGGCCCCGAGCCAGTGGAGATACACCCCTATGCCGTTCTCGTCGATGTCCTTCCGAGTGGTTATGACCCCTCTTTCGCCCATAGCTCGGCCTCCGTGTCGTTATCTTTTCCTTCCATGCGGCATTCACATTACAATCTTTCGACCTCTGGAACATCCTGAACATCACTCGGATAAGCCATACAAAGCCTATCGCAGTCGTTTCTAAGGTTATTAAAATGGTGTTACTCGACTGCCTGTCGCATATCTTTAATACAGCAACAGTACATTTTGAGATGCGGATTCTGTCTTTCACAAAATATTTGGTGGAACGACAGAAGATGGAGAGATACGGAAACTGTTCGGAGGAGATTGGCATGAAAGGCGATAGGGACATCGAGATCATCAGCGAGACGAGCCCGAACATGTGCGGGGGAACCGACGCGTACCGCGACAAGAAGGCTCCGAAGACCATCGAGTCCGATGAGATAGTCCTCTTCGACGTCACCTGCTCGTTCAGCATGCTGGCCCTGCCTGAGAACGTCGAGGGCGAGATCATCAGATACATCTCCGCTTACGCCGCACCTTCAAAGAAGGGCTCCTTCGTCGTCCTCGAGACGCGCAAGGACAACTGGAGCCCCAATGAAAGGTCCTGGGCTCTGCTTGAGAAGGACATATTCCCAGACCTGGTCGAGCTGGTGAAGGAATGCGACCTGTGCAGAAATAACGGGGTCCATTCCACCACCCATGGCCTCCCGGAGAACTTCGGCGGGAACGCTCTCATAAAGTACGCGAGCGGAGAGACCATAAGCTTCTCCAACAACCAGTTCCCCATCATCGCCTTCGATGCCGGACAGAAGATTGCCAAGCTCTTCAGAGAAGCGATGCAGGGCAAGAGGGTCGCGCTGCCCGACGTGTCCGAGCTGAAGGAGATCGTCTTCTACGAAGACCGCAAGGACAAGGGCTTCACCGAAGCCAGGCTCTCGTTCAATCCGGATGGCACAGGGACCAACAGGAAGCGCTCGAAGTACGAGAACACAGGGATATTCGAGAGCGAGAAGCCGATAGATGCGGACACCATGGCCGTCATAAGGAGGAAAATCGAATCATGCGGGATACTCGCATGGGAGGGGCTGCCCGTACACGAGTATCCTTGGGTCGAGGATGCCAGGATGACGTTCGTCTTAGAGAATGGGGAATCCGTGACCGTGGAGAAGAGCACGGAAGTCCCGAGTTCCATCTCCGGCGCATTCTTCAACATAGAGCTGGAAATGACTACGAAGCACTGAACCTCCGTTGGATGGCGTTTCCAGGGTGAAAACAGTCTTCATACCGCAAATCTATTAATAAGAAATCTTCCATAATCGGGTAGCGTGTTAATTGTTAGCACGGTACACGGTGAATCAGATGACTCTATTCGGAATACCTGACCCATGGATTTGGATGGCCTATGTAGGCTGTATCGCATGCGTCGTCTTCTGCTGCGTCTACGGCTTCGTGAAAGGCAGATCCAGCGACGAGGAGGATGATGAAGATGGCAGTTGAAGGCGTCAACCTGGCCCTCTTCGGAGCGATGACGGTTATATTCGTCATAATAACGATACTTCTCGGATGGTATGGGTACAAGAACACAAAGAACGACAAGAACGAATTCCTGCTTGGACGCGGGAAAACCAGTCCGCTGATCATCGCGCTGTCCTACGGAGCGACATTCCTCAGCGCCTCTGCTGTAATCGGGTTCGGCGGACAGGCCGCAGTCCACGGTATGACCATGCTCTGGCTGTGCTTCCTCAATCTGGCAGTCGGACTTATCGTCGCATTCATCGTGTTCGGAAGGAGGACCAGACGCATCGGAAGGAAGCTCGGGGCTTCCACCTTCGCGGATTTCCTCGGAAAGGTCTACCACTCCAAGGGTATCCGCGCATTCACGGCAATCATCATCTTCATAATGATGCCCATCTACACAGCCGCGGTCCTCAAGGGAGGAGTCAACTCCCTGGCCGTCATCACCGGTCTCACTGATTATTACAACTACATCCTCCTGCTTCTCTCGCTGATCGTCGCCATATACGTCGTATACGGCGGAATTATCGCTGTCATGTACAACGACGCCTTCCAGGCGGCCATCATGTTCGTCGGAATGCTGGCGATCTTCATCGTCACAATGATGTACTTCGGCGGATTCGAAGCGGGAAGCGCCCAGCTGACCGATCTCTGGAACGCCAAGATGGGCGAGACCGGATTGGGAGTATTGGACGGATTCCGCGGATGGACATCGTCGCCGGAGTTCGGAACCAAAGAATGGCTCACAGTCGTAACCTCGTTCCTGATGGGGGTCGGAATCGGAGCACTGACCCAGCCTCAGCTCGTCGTCAGGTTCATGTCAGCCAAGAGCGACAAAGACCTGGACAAGTCCCTCATCATCGGTTCGATATTCATGCTCGTGATCGTCGGATCCGCTTACACCGTAGGATCCCTCAGCAACGGATACTTCGACGACCAATACGGAATGACCTCGTTCCAGTACATCACCAGCCTCGGTCTCGGAACAGACTTCATCGTCCCGCAGTACATCCTCGAGGTGTTCTCCGGTGTCACCTTCGGAGACGTATTCGTCTCGCTGTTTCTGCTGTCCCTGATCTGCGCTTCGATCTCCACCATCAGCGCCCTAATGCACACCATTGGTGCCGCGGGAGGATACGACCTCTACGAGATCCTCAAGACCAGAAGGGGAGAGAAGGAAACCCACGACTCCTCCGTCCGTGTCAGCCGTATCGTGATCGTGGTCATGATGGTGATTGTGGTCATCTACTGCTACGTGATGCCCAAGGACATCATCGCAAAGGCCACATCCCTGTTCATGGGAATGACGGCCGCCGCGCTGCTTCCTGCCTACTTCCACGCCCTGTACTCGAAGAACCCGAGCAGGGATGCCGCTCTTGCGAGCATCTCCGTCGGAACAGTCGTTTACATCTTCCTGGCACTGTTCATCAACAGCGGCCTCAGCATATTCCTGCCCATCTGCAAGATGATCACCGGACAGGCCGTGCTCATGCCCGACAGCCTGATCGCGTATGTGGACCCGCTGATAATCGCGCTCCCGATCTCGATCATCACGATGGCCGTCGTGCTGCTCGCGAAGAAGGGCTCGAAAACAGTTTCCTGAACAACTAAGGGGGCAAAACGCCCCCCGTTTTTTTTCATCAATTCCACTATTTTTCTAAGTAACCGACTCCTTGTTTTTTATAAAACAACCATATATCATGTACATAGTTGCGTAATTAACCTCCTTAGGACGATTGCGCATGATACAGTGATAAAAATGAGCACAGACAATGAAACAGGCCGTGCTTCCATTCTGGAAGAAAAGCACCTCATCTCGATACTACTATACCTTAAACATGAGGGGCTCACCAGAAAGATCGACCTGTACAACAACGTCTCTTTCAATCCTCGTATGCCTGAAAAAATCGACCGCCTTGAAGCTGCTGGACTCCTCGAGCAGAAAACCGACGGTTACTCACGCTCAACCCTTCTGAGGCTGACCGAAAAAGGAGACAAGGTCGCTAAACTCCTCGACGACATCGATCAGATGCTGAAAGCCTGATCGTGCTCCGCTGAACAAACGACTTCGAAGGAACAATCTAAGTACGCGATTACAATCGCTTGAGTATGGCATCAGCGCTGGAACTCGAGAACGTTTCCGTGAAGAGAGATGGGAAGTACATCCTCAGAACGATAACGATGAGTATCGGCAAAGGCGAGAACGTGGCCGTTATCGGGCCCAACGGGTCCGGGAAAACTACCCTTATCAAGCTGCTTCGCGGGGACATCTATCCCTACTACGACGAAGAGAACCCTGCCAAAATGCGCATATTCGGGATGGACAGATGGAATATCTTCGACATCCGCAGTAAGATGGGCGTCGTTTCGATGGATCTCCAGAGCAGATTCCGTCCAGACACCACAGCCTTCGAAGTTGTCTGCTCCGGCTTCTTCAACAGCCTGGACGTATTCAGGGACCAGGACGTCACAGAGAGGATGGCCGTAGCCGTCCGCGATTCCGCCATGATGATGGGCGTCGAGGACATACTCGACAGGCCTATCGAGAACCTGTCCCTCGGAGAGATGAGGCGCGTACTCATCGCGAGAGCCATGGTCACGGGACCCGACCTCCTTGTTCTAGACGAGCCCATGACCGGCCTGGACATCGTGATGAAGTCCAAGTTCCGCGCCATGTTCGACATACTCATGGAGAGGGGTGTCAGCATAGTGATGATCACCCACGATCTCACCGACATCCCCGAGTCCATGGAGCGCATAATCATGATCCGCGACGGGATGCTGTTCTGCGACGGCAGGAAGGAAGATCTTCTCACCGACAGATAGATCTCGGAGCTCTATGGAGAACATATTAAGGTCGAGCGCCATCTGGGTGTGTACACGATGAACATGGTCGGAGGCCCCTGATGACGTTCATATGCCCAGAATGCGGTTCCCCAATAGACGACGACGCCGACTTCTGCTACAGATGCGGATGCAAGAAGTCCAAAGCCACCGTTCAATTCAACAACGGGTTCCAGGCAGGAGCCTGTCCCAACTGCGGAGCCGAGGTGCACGAAGGGGAGATGTTCTGCAGGCACTGCGGGTCCCCTCTGAACTCGGCTTCTCCTCTCAAGGTCGACACCAACAGCACAGTGGCGCTCATTCTGGCTCTGGTACCGGGATTCTTCTCGATATACGGCCTCGGACACCTGTACCTCAAAGAATGGATCAGAGGAGGCATGTTCCTCGCGATGAGCGCCCTCTACTGGTACATGCGCACATCCACCGGCAACACCCTGCTTCTGATGCTTCTCAGCATAGGGCTGTTCATCTACCAAGCTTTGGACATAGCCAGACTGATACTATTCAGGAGCTTCGGAAATGAGTGACTGGACAGAGAAGTACCGTCCGCGCACCCTGGACCAGGTCCTCGGCAACCCTACCGCAGTGAACACGATGAGAAGTTGGGCCAAGCAGTGGGAGAAAGGCATCCCCCAGTACCGCGCGATGGTCCTCATGGGATCGCCCGGGATAGGGAAGACCACGTCCGCCCTGGCATTGGCCAACGAGATGGGATGGGACGTCGTCGAGATGAACGCGTCCGACCAGCGCAACAGCAAAGAGATAGAACAGATAGCCCTCCGCGGTTCCAGATTCAACACCTTCGGCGACGACGGCTGCTACATGTCCGTCTCACAGGGCAAGAGGAAGCTCATCATCCTGGACGAGGCCGACAACTTCTTCGGCAACGCCGACAAAGGAGCTATCCCGGCTATAAACAACCTGATCAAGACCACTCTGCAGCCGGTAATACTGATAGTCAACGACTTCTACGAGCTCAAGAGGAAGAGCGCGGCTGTCAAGGACCTCACCCTTCAGATCACGTTCAAGAGGACCACGGCGTCGACCATGTCCAAGGCACTCTACAAGATAGCGGAGGCGGAAGGAGTCGAAGTCGAACCGGAAGCCATGGAGATCATCGCGGCGAACGCCGCCGGGGACATGAGAGCGGCCGTGAGGAACCTGCAGTCCCTGGCCCAGGGAATGGATGTCGTGACGCTCGAGATGGCCCAGGGACTGTCCCAGCGCGATTCCCGCAAGGACATGTACGACCTTATGACTGCCATATTCAGAAAGACGGACCCGTCCGAAGCCAGAAGGATCATGTTCGACGTGGACGTCGAGCCGAAAGATGTGGAGCTGTGGGTGGACGAGAACATGCCCTACGAGTACCTCGACCGTGGAGACCTTATACGCGGATACGAGGCCCTCTGCCGCGCCGACATATACCTGTCGAGAGTCATGAGGCGCCAATACTTCGGATTCTGGTCCTATGCGGGCGACATGATGACCATGGGGGTGGCCAACGCCCGCATGACCGACCGCTTCAGCAGGGACAGGATACGCTTCCCAATGTACCTGTCCAGGATGTCCAAATCCAAATCCATGCGCGCGCTGAAGAAGGCGGTGGTCTACAAGATTGCCGTGGCCTGCCACACGTCGACAAAACGCGCCTCGATGGACGTGCTCCCATACCTCAGGAGCATAGCAGCCAACGACCCGAGCTTCAGGGTGCCTCTGATCGAGATGCTTGACCTGGAGCCTGCGGAGATGGCGTTCATGATCGACATCAAGGCCGACTCGGCCGCCATGAAGAAGCTCTACAAAGAGGTGGAGGAACGCGCGGAAACCCACAGGAAGGCCGCTATAGCCTCGAAGCCGGCTCAGCCGAGACCTACACCAGACCTGCTCAAGAAAGCCCTTGAGAGGGCCGTGGAGAAGGAAGAAAAGCCTGTAAAGAAAGCACCAGAACCCGTCGTTCAGAAGGAGGAGGCCCCGAAGCCCGAGAAGAAGACTCGTAAGAAAGCTTCTGCATCTTCCGAAGATAAGGCGTCGGAGGATAAAACCAAGAAACCCAAGGAGGAGCAGCCCAAACCCTCTGGACAGAGGTCGCTCTTCGATTTCTGAGGTGATTTGATGGACCAGGCATACAAAGACCTCCTGATCAAGCAGCAGTACCGTCTGTACAAGGACCATTCCGCTGTGAAGCTCTGCCATTGGATGAAAGAGAGCATGATCCACGAGAGGCACTGCTACAAGCAGGACTTCTATGGGATAAGCAGCCACCGCTGCCTCCAGATGACCCCTGCGATCAACGAATGCAGCCACATGTGCACGTTCTGCTGGAGGATCCAGGAGCACGACTTCGAAGTGAAGGACTGGGCGGAGCCCAAAGAGATGCTCGACGCGCTCATAGAGCATCAGAGAAGCCTCATATGGGGATTCAAGGGAGACCCGAGATGCGACCCGAAGATGTTCGAGGAGGCCCGCAACCCCAACCAGGTGGCCATCTCCCTCGCCGGGGAGCCCATCACCTACCCTTACATGTCGGAGTTCCTCGAGGAATGCCACAGGCGCCACATGAGCACGTTCATCGTCACTAACGGAACCTATCCCGAACGCCTGGCGGCCCTGGACGTGCTCCCCATGCAGCTATACGTCACGGTCGCGGCTCCCAACAAGGAGATCTACAAGAGCGTCTGCAGGCCCAAGATAAGCGACGGATGGGAGAAGCTGATGCAGACCCTGGAGCTGCTCCCCTCTCTCGACACCCGCACCGTGATCAGGCACACCCTGGTCAAAGGCATCAACATGGGATGGGAGGAGGACTACGGCCGTCTGGACCGCATCGCCGACCCTACTCTCGTGGAGCCCAAGGGATACGTCTTCGTCGGAGGGTCCAGGAACAGGCTCTCAATGGCCTGCATGCCTTCCTTCGACGAGATAAAGGAGTTCTCCGCCAATCTGGGCCAGCACATAGGGATGGAGATAATCAAGGAGAGGGCTGACAGCCGCGTCGTCCTGCTCGGACATCCTGGAATGGAGACCGACGTCAGGAAGATCTACCATCTGGACGAGACCTCGTCTTGAAACTATTTTAAATTTCAACAAAAAAACAAGAAAAAATGAGGGGGTGTGCCCCTCGGTTTTTACTTCACATTCCGGGCATTCCGCCAGGCATTCCGCCGGGTGCTCCGCCGGGTGCTCCGCCCTGGGGAGGCGTGGTGCTCCTCCTGGCTGCGATGACGTCGTCGATCCTGAGGATCATGTTGGCGACTTCCTCGGCGGAGTTGATGGCCTGCACCTTCACCCTGAGGGGCTCCACGACGTTCTTGGCGAGCATATCGACAGCCTCGGCCTCGTCGAGGTCGATTCCGTAGTACGCGGAGGTCTTGTCCTTCTTCTGGTGGGCGTTCTTGAGCTTGATGATAGCATCGATGGGGTCGATACCGGCGTTCTCGGCGAGGGTCCAGGGGATGATCTCCATGGCCTTGGCGAACTTCTCGATGGCGAGCTGCTCTCTTCCGCCGACGGAGGAGGCGTAGTCCAGGAGTCCGAGCTCGAGCTCGATCTCGGGGGCGCCGGCGCCAGCGACGACCTTTCCGTCCTCGATGGCGACTCCGACCACACGGATGGCGTCGTTGAGGGCTCTCTCGACCTCTTCGAGGACGTGCTCGGTTCCGCCGCGGGCGAAGATGGTGATCGCCTTAGGGTTCTTGCATCCGGTGATGAAAGCCATTCCGTCCTCTCCGACGAGCTTCTCGTCGACGGCTCCCGCTGTTCCGAGGTCGGCTGCGGTCATCTCCATGACGTTTCCGACGATGGTCGCTCCGGTGGCCTTGGCGATAGCCTCGAGGTCGGACTGCTTGAGCCTTCTGTATCCGAGGATTCCGTTCTTGGCGAGGTAGTGCTGAACGAGCTCGTCGACTCCCTTCTGGCAGAACACGACGTTCGCTCCGACCTCTTTGATCTTGGCGACCATCTGCTTCATGGAGTTCTCTTCCTCGTCCATGAATGACCTCATGGAAGCGGGGTCGGTGATCTGGATCTGTGCGTCGAACTCGGTCTTCTTGACCTCGAGGGCGCAGGAGAACAGAGCGATCTTGGCGTTCTCGACGTGGGAAGGCATCCTGGAATGGACCTTCTCTTTGTCGATGACGACGCCCTCTACGAGATGGGTGTCGGGGATGACTCCTCCGACCTTCTTCTGGATGCGGATGTTCTTGGTGTCGATCTTTCCGTTCTCGGCGACTGCCTTGCATGCCTTGACGACGACGCAGGCGAGATCCCTCTGGGCCTCTCCGACGGATTTTCCGGTCAGAGCGGTCTTGGCGACCTGGCAGAGGATCTTGTTGTCGTTAGCGTTGACGGCGATGTTGTTGAGGATCTCGACGGCCTTCTCGGCTGCCATCTTGTATCCGTTGGTGATGACGGTGGGGTGAACGTTAGCGTTGATGAGCTCCTCGGACTGCTTGAGAAGCTCCCCTGCGAGGATGACGGAGGAGGTGGTTCCGTCTCCGCACTCGGTGTCCTGGGTCTTGGCGACCTCGACGACCATCTTGGCGGCGGGGTGCTGGACGTCGATCTCCTTCAGGATGGTGACTCCGTCGTTGGTGATGACGACGTCTCCGATGGTGTTGACGAGCATCTTGTCCATTCCCTTGGGTCCAAGGGTGGACCTGACAGCATCCGCGACGGCTTTCGCGGCAGAGATGTTGTTGAACTGTGCCTCTTTGTCTTTGCTCCTCTCGGTTCCCTCTTTGAGAACGATAACGGGCTGGTTTCCATTTCCGTACATGGCTTTCACCTTACTGGGACTCGGATAGAATATTCCTTCTATATAAAGTATTGCTAAGATAATCTCAATATCGACGATTTCACGCCTCTAACGACTTCCAATAGAACATCGATTTCAGATAACAGATTAATCGTCGAACGCGATTCACCCCGTATGCTCATGGACATCACGGTACGGAACCTGGGGCCGTTCAAGGACTCCGTCACGATATCCACCAGGGCAGGGAACCCTGACGAGCATCCCGAGAACGTCCTCGAATCGAAATCGTACGAGCAGGGGCTTCTTGGGTCGGTTCTTCTTTACGGACCCAACGGAACGGGGAAATCTGTCATTCTAAACAGCGTGGAATCGCTGAAATCCATCCTCTCAGGATCTTCTGCATCGGGATTCGCCGATCCCTTCGCATTCAGCACTGCTGACAGCTCCTCCGAGATATCGGTGACGATAGGCGCACGCTTCATCCCTTTCTCTTATTCTATAGTATTATCAGATGATGGAGTCGTGTCAGAATCCCTCTACCAGTACGCCACCGGACGCAGATCGATGGTGTTCCTCCGCTCCGGAGACACCTACAGATACGGCAAAGGATGCGTCAAGAACCGCAAGACGGCCGAATCGTCAGTCGGCAAGGACGAAGCGTTCCTGCCAGCTGCGGCTTCCAACGACGGCGCCTGCTCGGAAGCGCTAGAAGAGATAATGAGAATACGCACAGCCGATGCTGAACTGAACGAGAGCGTATCCATGCTGGAGAAGGACGAAGAGCTCAAAGGCGTGGTCCTGAGAGCCCTTCGCATAGCCGATTTCGGCATCTCCAACATATACTCCGACGATGAAGGGATTACGTTCGAGCACGAGGTCGATGACGCAAGATACAGGCTCCCCGCCATGAAGGAATCCGAGGGCGTCCTGGAGGCCGTCAAAGTCCTCACGACGGTCTGCAGAGCGCTCATGGACGGCGAAACGGTCGTTTACGACGACCTGGACCTGCACCTCCATCCCCGCGTCCTTCGGTGGATCGTGGAGCAGTTCTCGTCCGATCGCAACCCGAACTCCTCGCAGCTCGTGGCTTCGCTGCACGACACCACCCTGATGGACCTGAAGAACCTCGTCAGGAGGGACCAGATCTACCTCACCGACAGGCGCGCAAGGGACGGCTCGGCCACGATATCACGCCTGACCGACCACGGCGGCATCAGAAAAGACGCGGACCTCCAGAAGGCGTACTTCGGATGGAAGTTCGAATCCCTTCCCAGGATAAGCTCGTCTGAACAGCTGCTCAGGCGCTGAAGACTGGCCCGCAGACCATTCCGCGACGCTCGCACTGATCCTTCAGCACTTCCATCGACTTCTTCGAAGGGAAGAGCCTCCTGCGCTCCATGGCCTCGACGTCCAGATGCCTGAGGTCGAGGTTATCCATGACCACCTTCTTCACTCCGGTTGCGGCGATGGCTTCGGCCAGCTCCTCCTCGCGACCTTCCAGGAAAGACGTTACCGGCGAGACGTTGACAGCCACGTCTACGCCCTCCGAAAATAGCTCCTCCACGGCCTTCAAGCGGGCTTTCGGAATCGGAGCTCCAGGTTCGAGGATCTTCGACGCCCTGTCGTCAAGTCCGGTGACGGTGACCAGGACCTGGGGGCAGAGCCTCTGGAACACATCGATGTCCCTGGTGACCAGATCTGATTTGGTCAGTATCACGACATGGTTCCTCTCCGGCTTGATGACCTCCAGGCAGGAGCGGGTGAGAAGGAAGCGGCGCTCGGCGTACTGGTAAGGGTCCGTCACGGTCCCTACCGCTATCGTGGACCCGCTGACCGCAGGAAGCTCCCTGGTCAGCCTCTGGGCGATGTTGGTCTTCACCCGCACCACCCTCCACGACGAAGGATCCGAATGTGTCACTCCCGGAGCGTAGCAATAGACGCAGCCGTGCTCGCATCCTCCATAAGGGTTCAGGGCGTACTGAACGGAAGGGCCGGCGCTGGAAGGGGAGAGAGCCCTCCTGCATTCGACGAGCATGTAGTCGCCGTCCCAGTCCCCTTTGTCGGGAAGAAAATCGAGCAGGGTGCGATTGGCGCTCATCGCACCTTGATTCCCCAGGAGGGATAAGATGTTTCACCCGTCAGATGCTGTAGACTCCGAAGAACGACAGCAGTCCGACGACGAGGATCGCGGCCAGGAATATGGGGCAGACCCACTTGACCAGGAATCCGTAGTACTTCTTGAACCCGAACCCGCCGGAGGTCTCCACCTCCTCGATGACAAAAGAGGGCTTCACGACGTATCCGACGAACAGACATGTCAGGATGGCCACTATCGGCATCAGTAGCGAGTTGCTGAGGAAGTCGAACAGGTCGAGGAACGCCATTCCAGCGAGCTCGAATCCGCTGAGCGGGCCGTATCCGTAGCAGGAGAGGAATCCCAGGCAGATGATGATCACGGCGGTGAGCACGGTGGCCTTCTTGCGGGTGGTGTTGAGCTTGTCCATGAAGACCGAGGCCACAGTCTCTGCCAGGGAGATGGCCGAGGTCAGCGCGGCGAACAGGACCAGGATGAAAAACAGGATAGCTATGATGCTTCCTCCGGGCATGACGTCGAAGACCTTCGGAAGGGTGACGAACATGAGGGAGGGTCCGCTGGAGATGCCGGCATCGCTGAACGCGTAGACAGCAGGGACGATCATTAGCCCGGCAAGGATGGCGACACCTGTGTCGATGATGCTTATCTGGCGTGCGGACTTCTCGATGCTGACCTCCTTCTTCATGTACGAACCGTAGGTGATCATGATACCCATGGCCAGAGACACGGAGTAGAACAGCTGTCCCACAGCACCGAGGATGGTTGCCGCGGAGAGCTTCGAAAAATCGGGGATGAGGTACTTCGCCGCTCCGTCTATGGAACCGGGCAGAGTGAGCACATAGACGGTGATTATGATGATGAGGACCAAAAGTACGGGCATCAGGATCTTGCTCATCTTCTCGATTCCCTTGTCGACTCCGATGTAGACCATGAACACGGTCAGGAGAGCGAAGAGGAGGAACCAGAGAAGAGGATCCCCGAGGATGCCTCCGAATTCGCAGCTGACGAACTGCCCGAAGAATCCGGTCTGCGAGATCTCGTCGAGCCCGCCGGTAGCCGATTCGAAAAGATACTTGGCCACCCATCCGCCGATGACGCAGTAGTAAGGAACGATAATGATAGGGACCAATGCAGCCATCCAGCCGATGAACCTGTGCTTATGGGACAGGTCTTCGAATGCTTCTATGCACGATTTCCTGGTGCGCCTTCCCAGGGAGAGCTCGGTGACCAGTAGCGTAAATCCGAAGACGACTGCCAGGATGATGTATACGAATAGGAAAATCCCCCCGCCGTATTGTTCGGCCAGATAGGGGAAGCGCCATAGGTTACCTAGACCGACGGCGGATCCTGCAGCGGCAAGGATGAAGCCTATCTTCGAAGAGAAGGCCGCCCTGCTAGCTTCGCGGTGCATATTCCCCATATCGGTAGAATCTGTGAAATAGTTTTGTTAGGATTGCTCGAAGTTTTTAATAATACTCATCCAGACGACGCTGCACCTTCCACTCCTTGATGAGCTCCGACCTCTTCTTCCATTCGTCGTGGTTTATATCCATGTAAGCGTCGATGTGTGGCCAGAGGCCTTCCAAAGTATCGGATTCTATAGGATCGTACAGGAGGGCCGCCCTACAGTTCTCCCTGATGTTCCACACGCCGAGAGGGATGTTATATCCAGGGTGGATCTCCCTCATGACGATGACTCCAGCGCACCGGCGCTCCTTCTCCAGCCTCTCGGCTATGGCGAGCCTGGCTGCGTAGTAGCTTCCGCCCATGACGGCGTAAGTGGTCCTGCCGTCGTACTCCTCGCTGTCCACCTCGAAATCGATGTGCGAATCGGAGATGTTCCAGCTGGACTGGGGGTACCAGGCCTCCATCATCTCGAACCGCCAGGAGCAGGGCATCATGACGATCGCCCACCTGTTGTCCAGCTGGTTCCAGAAGTAGACGCGGTACTTGTCGATGGTCTCCATATGCTTCACCTTGCTGACGAGCTCCTTGGAGATGATGTCGTCCACTGCGGTGATGCTCCATCTGGTCGGGACGAAGCGCCTCTTCTTGTCCACGCCCATGGTTCCGACGGAGAACGCCTTCTCGATCTCGGTGACACGGGTGCCTGAACGGTACGAGGCCACCACGGCGTCCGTTGCTCTCATGTCGATGTCGTAGAAGCTCTTCTCGAGGCTCCTCTCGAACCTCCCGTTGCCCACGGTCAGCGTCTCCATGCGTCCAGAGGGGCCGAAAGGCTGCACGGCGTCGTCCAGCACCACCCTCCCCTTGGGCTTCGAGGCGAAGACCGTCTCCACGTCCACAGGCTTCTCGGTGAGCGCCAGCTCCTGGACGTTGTCCACTATCCTTCCGGCCTTCTTGAAGTCCGTAGCGTCGATCCTGTGCTTCCCGCGGACGAGCCTGAAGCGCATGTCCACTATGGCGGACTGGCTGCGCCCCACCCATCTCTCCGGAAGGTCCAGAAGCGACGTGTCCCCGAACTCCTGCGGGAGCAGCGGACCTATATCCACCTTGGGATAGCCGAAGCGGCCCACGAACACCGACGGAGGGCTGCAGCCAGCGATGTCCTTGGAATCAATCTGGGGCAGGCTTCTCTGGTCTGAATAGAATTTGGCCATCAGAGGGCAACGCGACTTTCCACACAGATTGCGAGAGCCTTTGCACACGACGCAGAGGCCGTTCTTGACCACGGAGTCGTCGGATTTGAAGGCTGCATCGAAAACAGTGTCAGACTCCATGCCCATCCGTTACCTCGTCGAATGAAAAAAGGGTAAGAGCAGGCGACATTTGGGCGTTAACCCATGCAAGGGGATGTCTCCTGCTTTGATTCGCCTAACCTCATACCAAGTTAAATAATTTGGGATGAAGACCCTCAATATGGCCATTCAACGGCAAAATCAGTAGGAAAATGCGCCTGCGTTTCCTGCCCGAAAAAGAACAGAAAGATGTAACAAAAACCCGAAATGATGGCTTTATGGACATATCAACATCGATTTCGCCCGATTCGCGAGAATATTTGAAAGATATCGGCAAGATACAGGTGAAACGGCGTTTAGACGCCGAAACGCATCGGGATCGCGGAAAAAGCGGTCAGGACGAATCCTGCGAAGGCCGGACCACCTGGGGAGCCAGCTCGAGACGGGACCCGAAGAGCCTCTGGAAGTCCCCTTTGATCTTGTCCATGCGCCAGACCTCCATCGAAGGGTCGTCGGTGCTCACGAACCTCAGCACCACGGCGCCGTTGGCCTTCTCCAGGGTTATACCCTCGACGAACGAGTTGCGATGCCTGTCCAGGATGTCGGCCATCCTCAGGAACATGGCGCACTGGCGGATGTCGCGGGCGTCCCAGGGAGGGATCCCCTTCAGAGCGCGGTCGTTGGGGCCGGGGAACTTCTTGTGATGGAACCTGGCCATCAGCCCCATGTACCTCAGCTCGGAGACGTCGAACCCGACCATGTCGGAGTGCTCGATTATCATCTGGGACAAGATGTTGTGGTCGTTGTAGTTCACGACCTCGCCGATGTCATGGAGGGTGGCGGCGCACGAGAGCAGGCTGCGCATGTCGTCCGACATGGAGTGCATTCCGAGGGACCTGGCCTCGTCGAACAGAAGAAGGGAGTACCTCTCCACGGCGGAGGCATGGTCGGCGTCGTAGCCGCACCTGCAGGCCAGGGAGACGACGGAGGCGCGACGGACGTCGAACCTCGTATGGCCGCGGGACATCAGCATGTCTATCTGCATCCCCTCCCTCAGCCCGTTGGGCGTGATCTCGATCCTGTCAATTCCGAACAGGAACATCAGCTCGTCCGCTATGGCTCCTCCGCCGATGATGATGTCCGCGCGTGCTTTGGCCAGTCCGCGGACCTCCTCCCTCTCGGGGAGGCTCAGCTTGCAGAGGTACCTCATAAGCGACCTGAGCTCCTCCAGGGTCATGTAGGAGCCGTCCCCGTCGCCTCTGCGCTCTGCACACATGGCTGCCAGAGCGATCATGGTCCCGGACGACCCGTAGGCCTTCCTGTAGCCCAGCTCGCGTATCATCCCGGTGGCATGGTAGGAGCTGGTGTCGACCTTCCTGAGAAGCTGGCTATAATCTTCCGACGAGACCGGCTGGGAGAAGTCTATCCCCATGCTGTACGAGAACCTCACAGCACCCACTCTGAGGCTGTCCATGAAGACGTTGTCGTCGCCCTCGGCTATGACGACCTCGGTGCTCCCTCCGCCGATGTCTATTACGATGGACCTCTCCTCGGGGCCATCCGGTCCGAAGACTCCCAGGGCTATCAGCCTGGCCTCCTCCGTCCCGGGGATGACGCGGACGTCGACGTCCTTGGATATCGCCCTCACCAGGTCGGGCCCGTCGGGAGCCTCCCTGGCCGCGCAGGTGGCGGTGGCGAGGACCTCCGTGGCCCCCAAGGCGCGGGAGGTCTGGACGAACCTGGACACGATTATGGCGGCCTTCGTGATGGTCTCCTTCCCTATGCGTCCCTCGGAGTAGAGGCCGCGTCCCAGGCGGAGCATCTCCTTGTCCTGGAACACGGTGTCCCCCGGGACGGTCCCGTAGTACCTAACCACGGACAGGTGTATCGAATTGGTTCCGATGTCGATGAAACCGATGGTCTCATTGGTCCTCGACGGAACCATGCCAGACTCCCCTGTGCTTGGCGAACCACTGCTGGGATCTCATCTTCTTGTCGTCGGGTCCGCGCTCGACCGGCACATAGCTTCCGTCGGGCATCAGGACCTTGGCCTTCACGTTGTCGGCCAGATGGATCTTCAGGATGTTCTCCCTGATGGACACGAGCATGCCCTTGTCCAGCACAGGGAACAGGACCTCCACCCTGGCCAGAAGGTTGCGGGGCATCATGTCGGAGGATCCCATGTACATCTCGGGCTTTCCGCCGTTCTCGAAGTAGTATATCCTAGAGTGCTCGAGGAACGCGTCGACGATGCTGGTCACGCGGATGTTCTCCGAAACTCCGGGAATTCCGGGCCTCAGGCAGCACAGACCCCTGATGTTCAGGTCGACCTTCACCCCCGCGATGGAGGCGCGGTACAGCGAGGCGATGATATCGGAATCGATGAGCCCGTTGGCCTTCATGGCGATGTATCCTCCGCCCTTCTCCTTATGGACGGATATCTCCCTGTCGATCTTGGCGATCAGGGAAGACTTGAGCGTGAGAGGAGCCACCAGC
The DNA here is from genome assembly GCA_015063165.1 of Thermoplasmata archaeon. Taxonomy (GTDB): domain Archaea; phylum Thermoplasmatota; class Thermoplasmata; order Methanomassiliicoccales; family Methanomethylophilaceae; genus Methanoprimaticola. The sequence goes on along the minus strand of SUSZ01000003.1, from coordinate 11,455 downwards.
AGGTGCTTGTACATCCTGGCGCCGAAGAATCCGGTCAGGGCGTTGAACAGCTCCCCCACGTCCTCCCCCATCTCGGGGTTGGCGGTCAGGAACGAGATGTCGCAGTACTGCTTGGCGGTCGAGGTGTTGTAGTTGCCGGAGCTCATGTGCGTGTACCTCACGAGCTTGCTCCCCTCGAGACGGACGACCTGCAGCAGCTTGGAGTGGACCTTGAGGTCCAGCGGCCCGAACACCACGTGGACACCGATCTTCTCCAGCTCCCTGGCCCAGCGGATGTTGTTGGACTCGTCGAACTTGGCGCGAAGCTCCATCAGGACGGAGACGGTCTTGCCGTTCTCCCTCGCCCTTATGAGAGCGCGCACGAGCGAGGGGTCCTTCCCTATCCTGTAGAGGCATATCTTGATGCTCTGGACGTTAGGGTCTTCGGCCGCCGTGGAGACGAACCTCACTATGGTGCTGAAGGACTCGTAGGGGTGGAACAGGATCCAGTCCTTCTTCTTGATCTCGGCGAAGATGTCGCATCCCTCGGACAGCTCCGGAGGGGTGTAGGGCTCGAGAGGCTTGTTCTTCAGCTTGGGGTAGTTCATCCCGGCGATCTGCCAAAGGTCCACGAGCATCACGAAGTCAGACTTGTACACCTGGACGTCGCTGAGCTTAAGGTTCTTCGCGAACAGGCGCATGGTGTCGTCGGGCATGGTGGACTCGACGACCATCCTCACAGGGAATCCGATGCCCCTGTCCTCGATGGCGTCCTCGACGGATGTCATGAAGTCGCATGCCTCGTCGATGGTGACCTTCACGTCGGCGTTGCGGGTGACCCTAAAGGTGTAGGCGCCCTCGATCTCCTTGTCGGGGAACAGGGCGGAGATGTGGTTCTCGATGATGTCCTCCAGCATGACAAGCTTGGTTCCGCTGCTCGAAGGGACCTCTATGAACCTGGGCAGGACCCCTGCGGGCACCTTCACCCTGGCGTAATGGGTCCCGGTCTGGTCTGACAGCTTGACCGCGATGTTGAGGGAGTTGTTGGATATGAACGGGAAGGGGTGGGAGACGTCGAGGGCCAGAGGCGTCAGGAGGGGGTGGATCCTCTCCCTGTAGAACCAGGCGACCCAGGCCCTCTGGTCGGTGACCAGGTCCTCGACCTTGCTGATCACTATTCCAGCTTTCTCGAGCTCCTCCTTGACCTCGTTCCAGCACTCGGTGTAGCCGGAGACGAGCTCCTGGACGGTCGACGAGATGGATTCCAGAAGCACGTTCCTGTTGATCCCCAGGTAGTCGGGGCCCAGCAGGGGGACCGTGGACATGAGCCCGGGCACGCGTATCATGAAGAACTCGTCCATGTTGCCGCAACAGATTGCTATGAACTTCACGCGCTCCAGGATGGGGTTGGTGGGGTCCTGAGCCTGCTGAAGGCAGCGCCTGTTGAACTCGAGCCAGGAAAGCTCCCTGTTGATGTAGTACTTCTCATCGTAGAGGTCCGCCTCGTCGGCCATCCTCATTCCTCCTTGTAGCGCCTGATCTTGACGGATTCGCAGTGGGCGAACAGGCCCTCCGCGGTGGAGAGGGTCTCGATGGTGGGCGCGATGGCCTCCAGCCCCTCCTGGGTCAGATACTGGACCGTGGACGTCTTCATGAAGTGGGCGACGTTTAGCCCGGAGCTGGATGCGGCGTGTCCTGCGGTGGGGAGGACGTGGTTGGTGCCGGAAGCGTAGTCTCCGGCCGCGACAGGCGTGTAGGGCCCGATGAATATGGAACCGGCGTTCCTGATCTTGCCGAGGGTGTCCAGAGGGTCCCTGACCTGAATGGACAGGTGCTCGGGGGCGATCTCGTTCATCGTCTCTATCGCAAGGTCCAGGTCCTCGCAGACGATGTATCCGGAGTTGTTCATGGCCTTGCTGATGATCTCTCCCCTGGGTGCGTCTATGATCATCTTCTCCATGTGCTTCCAGGCCTTCGCGGGCATCTCGGGGTCGGTAGTTATCAGGAGGCAGGCAGACATGGGGTCGTGCTCCGCCTGAGCCACGAGCTCCGAAGCGAGGAGGTAGGGGTCGGCGGAATCGTCGGCCAGGACGGCGACCTCGCTGGGTCCTGCGGGGAAGTCGATCTCGACCTTGTCCCTGAGCATCATCTTGGCGCTGGTGACGAACACGTTACCTGGTCCGACGATCTTCTGGACGGGCTCGATGCTCTCGGTTCCGAGGGCCATGGCGGCTATAGCCTGGGCGCCTCCGCTCAGGTAGATCTCGTCCGCTCCGGCTATATCGGCCGCGACCAGGGTGATGGGGTTGGCGGGGGCGGGGGTGCAGAATATGACCTCGTCGACTCCTGCGACCTTGGCGGGTATGACGGTCATGAGGACGGTGCTGGGGTACGAGGCGCGTCCTCCGGGGACGTAGCATCCGACCCTCTCGAGGGGAGTGGTCTTCACTCCGAGGGTGATCCCGGGCTCGACCTCTCTCAGCCAGAGTCCGGCGGGCTTCTGCATCTCATGGAAGCGCTGGATGTTGTACGCCGCGTTTTCGAGCTCCTCGACCACCTCGGCGGGGACCTTCTCGTATGCGGCCTCTATGTCGTCACGGGACACGACGACGCTGTCGAGCTTGACCTTGTCGAACTTCTCGGTGAGCTCTATGAGGGCGGCGTCTCCCTTGTCGCGGACCATCTGGATGATCTCTCTAACAGTCTCTCCGACCTGATCCACCTTGGATTCGCGGTTGGTCTTCCAGAAGTCCTCCTTTACCTCTTTCCACTTGTTCGGGACGAACGGCTTCTTGGACTTTTCTTCGCTCATGAGCCACTCAATGCTAGATGAGCACTTAATCCTTAGGTATAAAATTAAGACGACGATGCATCCATGGATAATTATTATAACGCCAACAATCATCCAGCCCCGCACATGAGGGTAATAATTATTGGCGCAGGGAACGTCGGATACGTTTCCGCCGAGACGATATGCGGTGTCCACGACGTCCTAGTCATAGACAGCGACACGTCTATGGCGGAGAAGGTCAAAAGCAGCCTCAACGTATCCGTTCTTCACGAGAACGGGTCGAACCCCCGTGTTCTGAAGGAAGCCATAGAGAAGCACAAGGCGGAAGCCGTCGTCTCCACCCTCAAGGACGACGCCGTCAACCTCTTCATCTGCATGATGACCAAGAGGATCGACCCGAAGATCAAGACCATCGCATCGGTGAACGACCCTGACTTCCGCATCGAGCTCACCGACGAGGGGTTCGAAGGGGTCGACATGATCATCTCGCCCGAGATGATGACCGCGGAGAAGATGTACCGCATGGCCATCATGGAGAACGTCACTGACTACGAGTTCGTCGACTCGGTCGGGATCGGAACTGCGGTCTACCGCGTCACCCTCGACCATGACATCGTCGGGACCGTGGTCCTCCATTTCAAGCTGCCCGAGGAATGCGCGGTGTTCGGGATATACCGCGACGGGGAGATGCACCTGGACGTCGACACCATGGAAATCCGCGTCGGGGACAGCATCTGCGTCATCGGGAGCAAGAAAGGCCTCGCCGAATTCAACGATTACATGGGAGTGGACGTGAAAGCCGTGGAGTTCGTGATCCTGGGCGGATCCATCGTGGGGACCAACGTCGCGAAGATGCTCCTGAAGGACAAGACCAAGAGGTTCGTCAAGATCGTGGACTCCGACCCCGATAAATGCAGGATGCTGTCCAAGGAGATCCCCGAGGCGCTGGTGCTGAACGAGGACTTCAAAGACCCCGCCGCTCAAAGAGCCGAGGACCTTTTCAAAACCGATTGCCTTCTCGTCACTTCCGGATCCGACGACACCAACCTGCTCATGTGCATGTCAGCGGAGAGGCGCAACTCGAAGAAGGTCGTGACCAGGTACTTCAAGCCTGAGTACAAGGACATCTTCGCCTACACGGGGCTGGACACCATCGTGGGATACTACAGGATCATCTCCAACGAGATCACCCGCTGTCTTCTTCCCGACGACCTCGCCCTGATGAGGATGAAGAACTACAACGAGCTCTTCTTCCTGCATGTGGTCGACCACGATTCCAAGTTCTGCAACAGATACCTCGGAGACGTCCGCATCCCCTCGGGGATAAAGGTCGCCGCCATCTCTCGCAAAGGGGACATCATCTATCCCGACTTCGACACCATGATCCTCGAAGGCGACCAGCTGATAGTGTTCACCAACCTCACCCGCGAGACCGAGATCAAGAAGCTGTTCGGAAAGAACGGCATCCCGGAGATGTGAGAGTCTTGGGAGTACTGGACAGGAGCAGGTACGCTGTCTGGAACAGCACCACCGTAAAGACGCTTGGTCTGATCGAGGTCATCCTGGCGGTCTGCCTGATGGTGCCTACCTTCGTAGCTCTCGTCCTGGGAGAGGATCCGCGCCCGTTCGTGGCGGAAGCCATCCCGCTGATAACAGCCGGAAGCCTGCAGTTCATACTGTTCAGGAAATCGGTCGATTTCAAACCCACCAACGGCCTCATGATGATGGGCCTCTGCTGGCTGGAGCTGTTCGTCGTCGGAGCAGTCCCTTACCTCATACTCGGCCTGTCTCCTCTCGATTCCATCTTCGAATCCGTCAGCGGATTCACCACGACCGGAGCCACCATTCTTCCCGACCCGACCGTCTGGCCAGTGTCCCTGATGGTATGGAGGTCCTTCACCCAGTGGGTCGGAGGTATCGCGGTCATATTGGTCTTCATGTACGTCCTGCCCATGGTGGGAATCGGACGTTCCCTCTTCATCAACGAGCTGGCCGGTTCCAGCTCCTCCGACTATACTATCAAGATGGAGAAGGCCGCGATCTCCTTCATCATGGTCTACGCGCTGTTCACCCTAGCCAACTACGTCATCATCGTCATCCTCGGGGTGGGGATGGTGGATGCGCTGTGCCTCACCTTCGCGACCATCTCGACCGGAGGGTTCCTGAACAACACCAGCAGCATGGCCGACTACTCGTTCGCGGTGCAGCTCGTCACCACCGTCTTCATGTTCCTCGGAGGAGTGAACTTCTACCTCCACTACAACGCCATCAGGCGCAACCAGAAAGGCATCTACAGGACCAACTCCGAGTTCAGGTTCAACGTGGAGTGGTTCGCGATATGCATCGTCCTCATCTTCGCGATGTTCGTGCTGAACTCCAACATCGACGAATGGTCCGTGAATTCGATCCTCGACCAGATCTGGAACTCGGTGTTCTCTGTGGTCTCCATGGGAACCAGCACCGGCATGTCGATCAACAACCTGTCCCTGTTCCCCGCGGAGTGCATGACCATCCTGCTGATGGTCGGATTCATCGGAGCCTCTTCCGGGTCCACCAGCGGAGGAATCAAGATCGGAAGGCTGAACGTCATCTACCAGTTCATGAAGGTGACCGTCAGCAAGACCCTCCATCCCAGCGCCGTCAAGGACGTCAGGGTAGACGGCCAGGTCCTCAGCCACAGCGCGGTCCTGTCGGCTTTCTCCATACTGATGCTGTTCATAATCACCCTCATCGTGGGTTCCATCGCGATCATGATGTGCGGATACCACATCGTCGACGCGGTGAACATCGCCATCGCCATGGTCAGCAACCTGGGCACCACATTCCTCGACTTCGGAACGAACGGGAGCTTCTGCGACATAAACGAACCTGCCAAGATCGTCATGATGATGCTGATGTGGATCGGCCGTCTGGAGATCCTGACGGCGATTGTGTTCATCTCCCCCACCTTCTGGAAGGAGACCGTCAGAAACCACAGAAGGACCGCCAAATGGAAGCGCAGAAGGATCTGAGCCTCAGCTGCTCTTCAACTCGCAATAAGAGAGTATGTTAAGGACGGCCTTGTCGCCGGGACGGACCTCGTTTATGGCGCCCGCCACGATGCGGGCCTTGTCTATCTCGCCCTTCTCGGCCAGGCAGAGCCCGAGCACCTCCATCCCTCCGACATGTTTGTTGTCGATCTGGACAGCTCTGCTCGAGTAGGCGCCGGCGGACTTCACGTTGCCGATGACCCACATGACGTATCCTGCCAGAGCGTTGGAGTCGGCGCTCTTGTCCTTTAGACCGTCGCGGACGAACTTCACGGCCTCCTTCTGCCTGCCTGCGGAGATGAGAGCCGAAGCATAGCGTACCCTGACGTCGTAATCCTTGGGATACTTGGACAGCAGGGAGGAGGCCTCTCTGACGGCATCGCTGTGCTCCCCGAGAGAGCTGAGGGACTCCACGACCATGCATCCGTCTTCCGATGTCTGCTCTGCAATAGCCCTGAGACGGTCCAGGGCGGCGTCGTACTCCTCCATGTCCATGAGGCAGCGGGCAGATTCCCTCAGAACCCTGTCGCCGTCTCCCAGCTCCTTCAGAAAGCCTAGGGCGTTCGAAGGGTATCCGAGGCTCCTGAGGGCGATGGCGGACTGCAGCCTGGTCTCGTCGTCCTTGAGGGACGAGGTGAGCATCTTCATAAGGTCCAGCATCACAGAGTCGTCGCCCACCGACTTGAGTAGCGACATGCACTTGATGATGGTGAACGGCTCGTCGCTGGATTCCGCTATCGACCTTATCTTCAGCGGAACCTCTGAAAGCCTGCCTTCGGAAATGTCCTTACGAACCGCAGCAAACTCCGCCTCGGTATCCATGCGCCAAGGATGCACGACACCGAATTAACGTTATCGCAAGAACGGACGTCCAGACTACCATAGCATTGAATAAATAACCGTATTCCGATTCACGGAAGGGTCATATGATCATCAAATCGCTCTACGTTAGCAGGCTATTCAACCAATTCACCTACACGTTGAACCTGTGCGACGGCCTGTCTTTCATCCATTCTCCGAACGGATACGGCAAAAGCACTCTCATGCACATGGTGTACGCCGCCATGAAAGGCGATGTCAAGTACCTGTCCGAAATCCCCTTCGAGAGGATGGACATCGAATTCAGCGACGAGTCCGTCCTGATCATCGAGAACGAGTCCGGAGAGCTTCTTATCCAGATGCAGAAGAACGAGCTGGAGACCCCTATCACCCCCGACGAGATGGCAGCCATCTGCGACGTCACCTACATCGCTCCGGAGAGGCTGATGGTGAAGAAGAGGGACGGCCATATGAGCCCCGCCCTGGAGACGTATGCGCAGGAGCTGTACGAGCGTATCAGGTACTCCCGCGAGCATTCCGAGCTGACCCCTTACACCGGAGAGAGGAAGGAGATGTCCGACAGCGAGCTGGAGTTCTGGTGCAAGGACCTCAAGGCCAAGCTGGACTTCATCAAGGACGCGGGATTCGAGCCGGACATACCCGCAGGATACAGGTTCCCTCCGTCCAGGTACGAGCTCCTCAACTACAGGAAGGACTACGAGGACCTCGCCTACTCCATTTCGGAGTACGTCGACAAGAACTACATCCTGGCCGAGTCGATCGTCATCTTCATGGACGTGATCAACGAGTTCTTCATCGGCAAGAAGGTCGAGCTTTCCGACAACGGGAAGATCGTCATCAACCTCAACGGCGGCGGAGCACTCCAGCTGAACAAGCTGTCCTCGGGCGAGAAGCAGATAATGATCATCATGTACAACCTGCTGTTCCACGCCGAGCCCGGGACGATCATCGTCATAGACGAGCCCGAGATCTCCCTTCACATAACCTGGCAGCAAAGGCTCGGAAAGATCTTCAACGACATCTGCAGGGTCAGAAAGGTGCAGATCATCGTCGCGACCCATTCTCCGCAGGTCATCCACGACCTGTGGGACTGCGCCAGGGAGATGAATCCTACCAATGCGTGAGCATCTATCGTTCTACGACATCTGCAACGAGATCTCGATGAGCCGCACCGTGTACAGCGGAGCCTTCGTTCTCGTTGAAGGGGTCACCGACGACCGCGTGTACGGGAAGTTCCTGGCGTCCGAGGCGCACATCATCCAATGCCATTCCAAGGATGCGGTGAAGAGATGCCTCACCGAGCTGGTCCAGCGTCGCGGGGTGAAGGAGGTCATCGGGATAGCGGATGCGGACCTGGACCTTCTGGAGGACAAACGTCCTTCCCCTCCGCTCTTCTACACCGACTGCAGGGACATGGAGATGATGTGCATCGAGAGCAACGCTTTCGACGACATTATTGACGAGTACGGCGACCGCGAGAAGGTGCGCAGCTTCGAAGACAGATACGGCTCCGTGAAGGATTCGCTCATAGAAACAAGCTATCCGGTGGGATTGCTGATGCACGTGTCCAAGAAAAGCGGCCTGGGGCTGAACTTCGGAGACCTCGACGTGTCCAGATTCGTCAACCCCCGCACGATATCCATCGACATGGCCGCGATGATCGACGTGGTGGTGATGAACTCCAGGCCTTCAGGGATCTCCAAGAAGACGCTCCTCCGCCAGCTGGAGGACGAGATAAGGAATCTGGACGACCCCTGGATAGCCGCCAGAGGGCACGACACCGTGGCCATACTGCTCCTGGTGCTCCAGAAGAGCCTGGGCTCGTTCAACGCCAGGTCCTTGACCGAGGGCGCCCTGGGAGGTTCTCTGAGGCTCGCCTTCTCCGATTCGGACTTCGCAAGGACGCAGCTCTACGCGGACACCAAGAAATGGGCGGACGAGGCCGGGCTCGATCTCTGGAACATCAAAGAATGAGCAGGCCAGGTTGTCCGCTGGACATTCTCGATGCTTCCGATTCGATATCATAATGATACGAACTTTTAAGTCGACCAACACTGATGACGATAACGAGGAAAACAACATGGTTGCAATTCCCGCAAATGTGAAAGCCCTTTTCGGCGACAAAGAAGCCTGCAAAGTGATCGCTACCGCCTGCAGCAACGGAAAGCCCCACGTGATTCCTGCCGGAACCATCGGAGTAGCAGACGACAACACCATGATGATCTGCCAGATCTTCCTGGACGTCACCGCGCAGAACCTCGAGAAGAACCCCAAGGCATCCTTCGGAGTCATCAAGGGAATGGAAGCCTACACCGTCAACACCGAACTCAAAGCCAAGGTCACCGAGGGACCCCTCTTCGACCAGATGAGCAAGGCTATCATGGACGCCCTCCACCTTCCCGTCAAGTCCGTTCTGCTGTTCGACGTGAAATCCGTCTACAACCAGAGCGCCAGCATGGAAGCCGGAAAGAAGATGGCTTGAAACCCAATCCGCCCTGCGTGGGCGGTTTCTTTTTTATCTCTGCATTCTGGATTCCTTACGGATCATCGCATTCTCCTCGCATCCGAGGGTTAGGATTATAACAGAACCCCCTATTGGGTATGACCATGCAGGGCATGTTCTGTAAACGTTGCAAGAGCCTCATGCCTCCGGGGAGCACGAGATGCCGTCTCTGCGGGGCGCCCATAGACGAGTCTTCCGTCAGCAACCAGTCATGCCTTTTCAGCGACTCGATGGATTGGAAAGCCGAACAGCCTCTGAAGACTACAACAGTCGAAGGCGCGGAATACATGCCGTACGAGCCTCGCGGCTGCCAGATGATGATCATCGAGGACATCCGCAACGCCCTGAACGACGGTCGCCATATAGTGATAGAGTCGGGGACCGGAACTGGTAAGACTATAGTCTCTCTTGCTGCCACGCTGGAGCATGCGATGGCCCGCGGTAAGAAGATAGTCTACCTCACCAGGACCATCTCCCAGAGCGACCAGGTCATGCGCGAGCTCCGTGCCATCGGGACTATAAGGAACGTCTCGGGGATAGCGGTCACTGGAAGGAACAAGTCCTGCCCCCTGTACCGCGGGACGCCGGGATTCGAATCGCTCTCCCCGAACCTCCTGTCTATGATGTGCGACGAGAGGAAGCAGAAGAGCAACAAGGGCCTGGCCGGCGGATGCAGGTACTACGACAGGGTCAAAACCGAGCTTCCTGCGATTGAATCGTTCTGCAAGAAGGAGTTCCCCACGTCCGAAGCCTTGGACCGCTACTGCGAGAAGCGCGGTGCCTGCCCGTACGAGGCCAAGAAGGCACTCATGAGAAGCATGGACGTCGTCGCAGTGCCGTACGTCCACATACTGTCCCCGGACATCAGGAACAACCTCATGGCCAACCTGAACACCGCCGGCGATGCCTCAGGCGTGGCGCTGATCATAGACGAGGCGCACAACTTCATCGATGCTGCCCGCGGCGAGGAGAGCTTCGTGATAAACGCGAGGCTGGTCGATTCGGCGATAGACGAATGCGACGCCATGAAGCGCGCCGACGTCGCCCCTGGCATCAGGATGGCCGACTTCATTAGATACTTCAAGAACTGCATGCGCGCGGTCGCCACCGAGAAGATGGGCCTCGGCCAGAAGGAATACGTCTTCGACGGCGACTTCATCGAAGAGAGAATGATGGCCAAGTACGGCATGAGCCGCGGAGACTTCTCTATGGCTGTGGACACCGTGGCCGAGCTAGGAGAGGAGAGGACCAGGATCCTCATGGAGAGCGGCGACACCCGCATTTCCGAGCTGGAGACCCTGGGGAAGGCCATGCAGAACTGGTGCGCCGTGTCCTCCAGAAGGTTCGTGAGGACGATGAAGATCGACCAGGACGGGGAATATCTGAGCGCATCCTGCATCGAGCCAGAGAACGTGTCCATGTTCCTCAGAGGAGTCCCCGGCTCCGTACATATGTCCGGAACTCTCCAGCCGCTGAACCAGTACGCCAGGGTGCTCGGGCTTCCCGACACCACCCGCTTCCGCACGTATCCGTCGCCCTTCCCGCCGGAGAACAGGAAGGTCGTGTACGTGGACGGCGTCACCACGAGACAGGCCGACATGAGAGCTGACCCCGGGATGCAGAACCGCATCGAGAGGTACATCGTGAGCCTCTGCGAGTCGGTCGAGAAGAACACCCTGGTCTTCTTCACGTCATACAACAACATGCGCGCCATGCGCCCCTATCTCGAGAACCACATCCACAAGGACCTCTACTGGGAGGAGTCCAGGAACCTTCGCAAGACCATGGCGAACCTGGACCAGTTCCGCGCGGGAAGGAACGGCGTGTTCTTCTCCGTCATGGGAGGATCTGTAGCGGAAGGAATGGACTTCCCCGGAGACGAGCTCTGCTTCGCGATAATCGTCGGAATTCCGTACCCTCCGCCGTCTCCCGAGATGCAGGCGATGTCCGCCATGTTCGACGAGAGATACGGCGCAGGCAAAGGATGGCTCTACTGCAGCGAGGTTCCCGCTCTGAGGAAGATGAAGCAGGCGATAGGACGTCTGATAAGGACCGAGACCGACAGGGGAATGGCAGTCATCCTGGACGCCCGCGCGTCCCGCTACGTGAGACAGCTAGAGGCGACCCGTTCGACGGACCCAGCGGCGGAGGCCACGAAGTTCTTCTTCGGCCACTGACCCTGCAGGGACTGTGTGTAACAACTTCGGCCGAGTCGATAGTTCGTAATGCGGTCGCGGACGGATGTCTACCGACCGGCGTCTTTTCTGATCGTCCGTTCGTCTAGTCGTCTCGCCATGGGCGCATCCAGGTCTC
>SUSZ01000025.1 GCA_015063165.1 Thermoplasmata archaeon | reverse complement strand
CGGGCGCAACCTTGCCTCTGACTAACGGTTCCCTCCCCAAGGGGCCGTAGGGGACTTCCACCCCCAAGATTCTCAAGGTGGTTTGAGAAGGAACCCGAAGGGTTCCAACCATGTGTGCTGGGCACACAAAAAAGGCGGGTCTCCCCGCCAAGGTTTCAAGCGTTGGGCCAGATCTCGTGCGCCATCTCGCGGAGCACGAACTTCTTGATCTTTCCGGCAGCGTTAAGAGGGAACTCGTCGACGAACTGGACGAACTTGGGAGACTTGTACCAGGCGATCTGTCCCTTGCAGTAGTCGAAGACGTCCTGCTCGGTGAGATCCGAGTCGGGCTCCTTGATGATGAAGGCCGCGACCTGCTCGCCGTACTTCTCGCTCTGAACTCCGACCACCTGCACATCCCTGATTCCGGGGCAGTGGTAGAGGAAGTCCTCTACCTCCTTGGGGTAGATGTTCTCTCCTCCGCGGATGATCATGTCCTTGATCCTTCCGGTGACGTAGAAATACCCATCGGAGTCCCTGTATCCCAGATCTCCGGAGTGGAGGTATCCGTTCTTGTCGATAACCTTCGCCGTCTCCTCAGGCATCTTGTAGTAGCCCTTCATGACGTTGTACCCCTTGCAGCAGAACTCGCCGATGACTCCGTCAGGGCAGGGCTCGTACGTCTCGGGATCCAGGATGACGGTGTCGACTCCCTGGAGCTTCTTTCCTACAGAGGAGCATTTCTTCTCCATCGAAGGCTCGTCGTACCTGGTCTGGGTCATTCCGGGGGACGCCTCGGTCAGTCCGTAGACGATGGTGATCTCCTTCATGTTCATCTTGTCGACAACCTCCTCCATCGCCTTGATGGGGCAGGGGGATCCGGCCATGATGCCGGTCCTCAGGGAGGAGAAGTCGAACTTGTTGAACAGCCTGTGGTTCAGCATGCTGATGTACATCGTGGGCACGCCGTACACGGAGGTGCACCTCTCGACCTCGATCGACGTCATCACATCGACGGGATTGAAGACCTCGCAGAACACCATGGTGACACAGTGGTTGATGCAAGCCATGACGCCCAAGACGCATCCGAAGCAGTGGAACAGGGGAACGGTGATGCACAGACGGTCTTCTGCGCCGTAGTTCATGTTCGCTCCGAGCCAGTATCCGTCGTTCGCGATGTTGAAGTGGCTCAGCATGACTCCCTTGGGGAATCCGGTGGTACCGGAGGTGTACTGCATCATGGTGACGTCGTGAACGTCCACGGAGTTCTTTCTCTCGGCATACTCCTCTTCGGTGACATTGACCGCGAGGGACTTGACCTCGTTCATGGAGTACATTCCGCGGCGCTTCTGAGGGCCGAGGAAGACGACTTTCTTCAGATGTGGATACTTCTCGGAGTGGAAGGTCTCCCTGGGCTGCAACTTCATCTCGGGGATCAGGTCGTATACGGTCTCGACGTAGTCCACGTCCCTGACCCCGTCTATGAGAAACAGGTACTCCATGTCGGACTGCTTGAGGACGTAGTCGAGCTCCGCTCTCCTGTAGTTGGTGTTGATAGTGAGGAGGATGGCTCCGATCTTCGCGGTGGCGAACATGAGGGTGATCCAGTCGGGGACGTTGGTTGCCCATATGGCCACCTTCTCCCCTTTCTTCACTCCCATCGCCATCAGGCCTTTGGCCACGAGATCGACCTCGGCACCCCACTCGGTCCAGGAGAGCCTCAGTTCCCTGTCCACGTAGACTATGGCGTCGTTGTCGGGGTGCTCGCGGACGCATTTGTCCAGCAGATCGCCCAGCCTCTCGTCACTGGTGATATTCTCCCTTGGAACACACGGCATGCTATCGCCTCAGATGGGGGCGTACAGCACCGCGTATATCTCAGCGGGACCGTCGACGCATCCGACATAGTGGGGGACGACCGAGTTGTAGTAGGCGCTGTCGCCCTCATCCAGGATCGTCTCCTGCTTGCCGTATTTCACGATAACCCTTCCGGAAACGACAATGATGAATTCCTCTCCCTCGTGGATCGCGTATTCCTCTTTGTCGCTCTTCTCCATCCTTATGAAGAGGGGCTCCATGTGCCTGTCGGTCTTACCCTTCCCGAGGGGGAAGTACTGGTAGTTACCGAAATCGCCCTTGGAGGATGCTTCCTCCTTCCTCTCCGACCTTCTGACCACGATAGGGTCTGGATGGAACTGGTCGTCCATGAAAGTGCCGAGCCTCTGTCCCAGAGCACGGGAAAGTTTTATGAGCTGGCCGACCGGCGGGTACGTGCGACCCTCCTCGACATCCTTGATTAGAGCGAGGTCAAGTCCGGAGTTTACTGCGAGCTGCTCCTGAGTCAGTTCGAGCTGTTCTCTGTACTTGCTTACTCTTCTACCAAGCTTGTTCGCTTCGGCCATAAGATAACCTCGCAGACCCCGATGGAAAAGGTGTTAAAATACCTATTCGTAAAGTTTATTGAAAAAGTATGGGCTATTGCCCATGTTTGTACTCAGTCGCAGCAGCTGCTCTTCTTGGACTGGACTGCATCCTTCCATTTGTCGGTGATGAGGAAAGACTTCGAGGAATCAGCCACAATTCTTTTGTATAACTTGTATGGGACCGCGAAAGTCATCTCCTCGGGAGAGCAGAACTTGCGTACGAAGAACTCGGAGAGCCCCACTATGCCGATGGGATCGTCGGATTCCCCCTCGGCCTTCGCAAGGGCGTAGAGCTGCTCGCAGGCGTACGCGTTGACGTATTTCACAGCGCTGCCGGGGGCGCGGCGGGAGAAGTTCACCATGTCGGCGAGGGCGAACATCCTTATCGGATCGACGAGGAACACCACGACCTCTATGTCGGCCCCTTTGGACTCGGCAACGTCCACAGGCTCGCATACGACATAGTCGTCCGCGGAACCGTAGGTCTTCACCATGTCGAATTCCTTCCTGGCACATTCCGGATCGAGGAAGAGCTTGCGCCCGGGCTTGTCCGGGGTTCCCTGCGAATAGGATACTGTCATGGAGTCTTTGCTGCCGAAGCCACCGAGACCGAGCCCGCTCCACGCTCCGGAGCATTTCAGCTGTTCGCGGTTGGCGCAGGCGGTCTTGCCGTCCCTGACGGCAGGAAAGAACAATCCGGGAAGGCAGCAGTGCTCCTCAGATAGGAACCCTGTGCCCTCGACAGGCTCCTTGGTGTGATAGATAGCCACCGCATGCTTGTCGGACATCAGCAGCTTCGAGATCTCATCCATAGTTTTGGATTAATGTTCCACCTATAATAAATAATAATATATTCTCTTTGACAGCAATAGGATGTCAGCGCCCTTACCTGCGACCTTGTTCATCAAACATCCCTTATATATGCCCTTGACGTTAGCATCCAATCAAGAGCCTACGTAACGTCGTTGACCGGTGACTGCATGAGCACCGTACGACAGCAGCGTCGGACGCCGTCCGAGAGCTCAAAAAGAGGTAGAATCATGATATCGTTCATCGGCGCAGGACCGGGAGATCCCGAACTTCTGACATTGAAAGGAAAAAGGCTAATCGACTCCGCTGACGTGGTCATCTACGCCGGATCTCTGGTCAACCCCGCGGTCCTCGACGGATGCAAAGAGGGCACCAAGATCTACAACAGCGCCCTGATGAACCTGGAAGAGGTCATCGAGGTCATGAAGGAGGCCGAGGCCGCAGGAAAGAAGTGCGTCCGCGTCCACACCGGAGACCCCGCCATCTACGGAGCCCACAGGGAGCAGATGGACGAGCTGGACAAGCTCGGAATCAAATACGAGGTCATCCCCGGAGTCAGCTCGTTCCTCGGAACCGCTGCCGCCCTCAACGCGGAGTACACCCTCCCCGGAAAGAGCCAGAGCGTCATCCTCACCAGGATGGAGGGCAGGACCCCCATGCCTCCGGGAGAGAAGCTCGTGGACCTCGCCAGGCACCACGCGACCATGGTCATATTCCTCTCCATCGGATTCATGGACGAGATGGTCTCCCAGCTCATCGAGGGAGGATACACCAAGGACACCCCCTGCGCCGTTGTCTACAAGGCCACCTGGCCCGACCAGAAGATCATCAGGTCCACCCTCGGCGAGATCGCGGCAAAGGTCGAGGAAGCCGGAATCAAGAAGACCGCCCTCACCGTAGTCGGAGACTTCCTCGGAGACGAGCACGACCTCTCCAAGCTTTACGACAAGACATTCACCACCGAGTTCAGAGTAGGAAAACCCTGAGCTCCGGCAGCAGCCAATTGAAGGAGGATATAATGGCAATAACAATTGTGAAACCCGAAGAGATCGAGGCCAGGAGCATGGCTACGATCGTCTCCGAGCTGAATGGAAGGACCTGGCCCGAACCCCAGTTCTCCATCGTCAAAAGGTGCATCCACACCTCGGCGGACTTCGATTACGCCGACAACCTCGTCTTCTCCGAGAGGGCAGCCGAGATCGGAGTGGAGGCCCTCAGGAACGGAGCCCACATCGTGACGGACACCAAGATGGCCGCCGCTGGAATCAACAAGAAGAAGCTCGCCGAGTACGGAGGGGAGGTCCACTGCTTCATCTCCGACGAGGACGTCACCGAAGCCGCGAAAACCCGCGGATGCACCCGTGCCACCGTCGCCATGGAGAAGGGAGCGGAGATCGCGAAGGACCACCCCGTCATATTCGCCATAGGGAACGCCCCCACAGCTCTCGTAAGGATCGCCGAGATGGTCGACGCCGGAGAGCTCGAGCCCGCGCTAATCATCGGAGCCCCTGTCGGATTCGTCAACGTCGTCGAATCCAAGGAGCTCATCATGGAGCGCAAGGTCCCGTTCATCGTCCCCAAGGGAAGGAAGGGCGGCTCCAACATCGCAGCCACCATCTGCAACGCGATGATGTACTACAAGGGATGAATCCCTAAACCACAACCAGTCCGAAGGGGTCTAAAGGCCCTTTCAGGCTCTTTTCATTCGTTTTCATATAAAGAATCATCCGATGGGGCCGTTAGCTGGAGCATATCGACACCCCCGTTACATCGGAACGTTGGCATGTGTTTGGAAAAACGATTTCTGGACTGAAATTCAATAGATCTACACCACATTTTTTAATACTCCAGGGGATACTTAAAACGGGTCATACAATGAGCAAAGACCAGTGCTGCGACAAATGCTGCGATGACGAATGCGACTGCGGCTGCTGCGGAGGCATGCCCCAGATCGGACAGGACGCACCTGCGTTCACTGCCAACACCACCCAAGGAGAGATCAACTTCCCTTCCGACTTCAAGGGAAAATGGATCATCCTTTTCTCCCACCCTGCCGACTTCACCCCCGTATGCACGACCGAGTTCATGACCTTCGCCAACATGGCCAAAGAGTTCGAAGACCTCAACGTCCAGCTCGTCGGACTCTCCGTCGACTCCATATACGCACACATCGCCTGGCTCAGGAAGATCCAGGACATCGAGTGGAAAGGAATGAAGAACGTCGAGGTCAAATTCCCCCTCATCGAGGACATCAAGATGGAGGTCTCGAAGAAATACGGAATGGTCCAGTCCACCGTCTCCGACACCCAGGCAGTCAGGTCAGTATTCTTCATCGACCCTGCCGGAAAGATCAGAGCCATGATCTATTACCCCCCATCCCTCGGAAGGAACTTCGACGAGATCAAGAGGGTCATCCTGGCCCTGCAGAAGGCGGATGCCGACAACGTCGCCACCCCCGCCGACTGGAGACCCGGAGACGACGTCATCCTCCCCGCACCCGGATCCTGCGGAACCGCGAAAGAGAGGGTCGAGACCGAGGAAGCGGACAAGATCTGCTACGACTGGTTCCTGTGCTTCAAGAAGGACAAGCCCTCGAAGCCCAAGACCACCAGGAAGACCGCCTCCAAGAAGAAAGCTTGAAGGCATTAGCGATAACAGCGAGCCAGGGGTCCCCGGATCCCTGCCTCGCACCTTTTCCTTCTGTTCAAGGTTGTTTATCTTCTGCAAACAAGTTATTTATCGGGATGAACCCTGCATCAGGCACATGAAGCTTCCCGACCATATCGAAGTGCGTGGCGCAAGGATCCACAATCTCAAAGGCATAGACGTCGACGTCCCTCTCAACAAGGTCGTGGGCATAGCAGGGGTCTCAGGTTCAGGGAAGTCTTCGTTGGCTCTTGGCACGCTCTACGCCGAAGGATCCAGACGCTATCTCGAATCCCTTTCGACGTACACCCGCAGGCGCATGACCCAGGCTGCCCGCGCCGATGTGGACGACGTCCGCTACGTTCCTGCAGCTCTTGCGTTGCACCAGCGTCCCGGAGTTCCCGGGATAAGGAGCACGTTCGGCACTTCGACGGAGCTCCTGAACAGCGTGAGGCTGATGTTCTCGAGGCTGGCCCATCACAGATGCCCCAACGGACACTACCTGGAGCCCAGCATAGACTTCGCCGCGATGTTCGAGATAAGATGCCCCGTATGCGGCGAGATAGTAACGCCTCCCAGCGCGGAGGAGCTCGCGTTCAACAGCGCAGGAGCCTGCAGGAAATGCGACGGCACCGGCGTAGCCTACTAGGTCGACGAGACCACCCTCGTTCCGGACGAGTCGAAGACCATCGACGAGGGTGCGGTGGCCCCCTGGCAGACCCTGATGTGGTCCCTGATGAAGGACATCGCCAGGGACATGGGAGTCCGCACGGATGTTCCGTTCAGAGAGCTCACCGAGAAGGAGAGGGACATCGTTTTCCACGGTCCGGCGGAGAAGAGACATCTCCTCTACTACAACGAGAAGACCGGGAACGCCGGAGAGATGGATTTCACATACTATAGTGCTACCTACACTGTGGAGAACGCCCTCTCCAAGGTCAAAGACGAGAAGGGGATGAAGAGGGTCGAGAGGTTCCTGAAGATGGGGACGTGTCCCTGCTGCAACGGGACCAGGCTGTCCGAAGCAGCCCGCGCGCCGCTGCTGAGAGGTATCTCCCTCGACAAGGCCTGCGAGATGACCCTCAACGAGCTGATAGAATGGGTCAAAGGCGTTCCTGGCTCGCTTCCGAAGGAGATGGTCCCGATGGCCGAGAGCATCTGCGAGTCGTTCTTCGACACTGCAAGACGCCTTGTCGATCTAGGCTTGGGATACCTCACGCTCGACCGTGCTTCATCCACGCTATCCACTGGAGAAAGACAGCGCACCCAGCTGGCCAGATCCGTCCGCAACAGGACTACAGGCGTCCTGTACGTTCTGGACGAGCCTTCTATCGGGCTCCATCCGGCCAACATCGAAGGACTGATAGGGGTCATGGACGACCTCGTATCGGACGGGAACACCGTGGTCCTGGTCGACCATGACACTCAGGTCCTCACGCGTTCGGACTGGATGATCGAGCTCGGACCGGGAGCAGGCGCCGACGGCGGCAACGTCATCTGCACTGGAACCGTCAAGGACCTCGTTAACGACGGCTCATCGATAATCGGACGTTTCCTCGAGAGCAAAGCCCTTGACCTCCGCCCGAGAGTCTCCGAAGAGGAGATCTTCTCTTTGGGGACTATAGTGATGAAAACGAACCAGATCCATACGGTCAAACCTCTGGACGTCAAGATCCCGAAAGGCAGGATGACGGTCATCACAGGGATGTCTGGAAGCGGTAAGACTACAATGATACTGGACAGCCTTGTTCCTGCGCTGAACGCGACGATGAACGGCAAGCCCCTTCCAGACCATGTCGCATCTATATCTGCAGAAGGCATCAGCCAGGTGAAGCTGATTGACGCGACCCCGATAGGAATCAACGTCCGCTCCACTGTAGCGACATACGCCAACGTCCATGACGAGCTTCGCAAGGTCTTCGCCAAGACTCCCGCAGCAAAGGAGAAAGGCGTGAAAGCTGGAGACTTCTCGTACAACACAGGCTCGCTCAGGTGCCCCACGTGCGATGGAACAGGCTCCGTCAGCCTGGACGTTCAGTTCCTTCCGGACGTGGACATACCCTGTCCAGATTGCAACGGTTCCCGCTACTGCCAGGACGCCTTCAAGATGACCAGGCAGTCCAAGAGCGGTTCGATACAATCTCTTCCGGACGTCATGGAGATGAGCGTCGACGAAGCCCTGGAGGCGTGCAAGGACATGTCCGTGGTGAGGAACAGGCTTCAGACCCTCCATGAAGTCGGTCTAGGATACCTCACCCTCGGAGAGGCCACGCCCGGGCTGTCAGGAGGAGAGGCTCAGCGCCTGAAGCTGGCCAGCGAGATGGGGAAGGGTCAAGACAGCACCGTCTTCGTTTTCGACGAGCCCACCATTGGGCTTCATCCTCTCGACGTGAAGGTGCTTATGAAGATCTTCCAGCACCTGGTCGAGATGGGAGCTACCGTGATCGTGATCGAGCACGACCTGGACGTGATCAGGAACGCAGACTACATCATCGATATGGGCCCCCACGGCGGCGAGGAGGGCGGAAGGATCGTGGTGGCCGGCACTCCGGAAGACGTCAGAGCCTGCCCGGAGAGCATGACCGGAAGGTACATCTGAGGCTCACTGGGACCTCATCGCTTCCTTCACCGACTTGACGAATTCGCCCACAGGCTTCGCGGAATCCTTTCCGTGCTCAGCGACCAGCCTTACGATAGCCGAGCCTATGATGACGCCGTCGGCCTTCTTGGACATGTCCTTGGCCTGCTGAGGGTTCGATATCCCGAATCCTACTGCGCAGGGCGTGTCTGTGACCTTCTTGATGGCTTCGGTGATGGATCCGATGTCGGTGGTGATCTTGGACCTGGTGCCGGTGACTCCGAGAGACGAGACGACGTACAGGAAGCCCTTGGACCCCTTTGCGATCATCGCGATCCTCTCGTGGGAGGTCGGCGCGACCATGGAGATCAGGCACATGCCGCGCTTCTCGCATGCTGGAGCGAAATCCTCCTTCTCTTCGAAGGGGACGTCGGGAAGGATCAGCCCTTTGATCCCGGCCTTGACGCAGCGATCGAGGAAGCGGTCGGTGCCGTAGGAGAACACCACGTTCGCATAGGTCATGAACACCATAGGGATGTCGACGTCGTCGCGGATGGACTCCACCATGTCGAAGATCTTGTCGGTGGTGGTTCCCGCCTTCAGGGCGCGGACGTTGGCCCCCTGGATGACGGGACCTTCGGCGGTAGGATCCGAGAATGGGATCCCCAGCTCGATTAGATCGACACCGTTTGATGCCATCGAGCGCACTATGGCCTTAGTGGTGTCCAAATCGGGGTCCCCGCAGGTGACGAATGCTATCAGGGCCTTCCCGTTGCTGAACGCGTCGCGGATCTCAGTCATGGATATCCTCTCCTCTGTACCTGGCGATCGCAGCGACGTCCTTGTCTCCGCGGCCGGATAATGTTACCACTATAGTCTTATCCTTGCTCATCTTGGGAGCCTGCTCCATCACGTAAGCCAGAGCATGAGATGACTCTATCGCGGGGATTATGCCCTCGGTGCGGGAGAGATACTCGAATGCGGTGACAGCCTGCTCGTCGGTTATCGCGACATACTTGGCACGATCGAGGTCGTGGAGCCAGGCGTGTTCGGGACCGATGCCAGGATAGTCCAGCCCCGCTGAGATTGAATACACTGGAGCGATCTGGCCGTACTCGTCCTGGCAGAAATAGGACTTCATGCCGTGGAATATCCCGAGCCTGCCGGTGTTGATGGTGGCCGCGGTCTCGAAGGTGTCCACGCCCTTGCCGGCGGCCTCGCATCCGACCAGCTCCACGCTCTCGTCCTTTATGAAATCGTAGAAGGTCCCGATGGCGTTGCTGCCTCCCCCGACGCATGCGACCAGCATGTCCGGAAGCTTGCCTTCCTTCTCCATCATCTGCTCCCTGATCTCCTTCCCTATGACGGACTGGAAATCTCTCACTATAGTCGGAAACGGATGAGGTCCCATGACGGAGCCGAGGCAGTAGTGGGTGTCGTCGATGCGGGCAGTCCACTCGCGCATGCATTCGGAGACCGCATCCTTGAGGGTCCCGGTTCCGCTCTCTACACCGCGAACTTCGGCTCCGAGGAGCTTCATGCGGTAGACGTTCAGAGCCTGCCTCTTCATGTCCTCGACGCCCATGTACACGACGCAGTCCATGCCCATCAGGGCCGCTGCGGTGGCTGTGGCGACTCCGTGCTGTCCGGCGCCGGTCTCTGCAATCAGGCGGGTCTTCCCCATCTTCTTCGCCAGGAGAGCCTGTCCCAGGACGTTGTTGATCTTGTGGGCCCCGGTGTGGTTCAGGTCCTCCCTCTTGAGATAGATCTTCGCCCCTCCCAGGTCCTCGGTCATCTTCTTCGCATAATACAGGCGGCTGGGACGTCCTGCGTACTCGTTCAGCAGGGTGCTCAGCTCGCTCTTAAACTCGGGATCGTCTTTGAAATGGTTGTACGCCTCTTCGAGCTCTATCACGGTGCTCATCAACGTCTCGGGGATGTACTGTCCCCCGTGTATACCGAAC
Organism: Thermoplasmata archaeon; assembly: GCA_015063165.1. Classification (GTDB taxonomy): domain Archaea; phylum Thermoplasmatota; class Thermoplasmata; order Methanomassiliicoccales; family Methanomethylophilaceae; genus Methanoprimaticola. The sequence continues at coordinate 26,414 of SUSZ01000025.1, read as the reverse complement.
CTTCCGTTTGGATTGGTCATTCCTCCGCCTCCGTATCGGCGTCGGCTACATTCTAGACGAACGCCTTCATCTTGATCGGGTCTTTCACGCCGCCTGTTTCTATTCCCGAGCTGACGTCCACGGCGTAAGGACGCAGCTTAGTGACCGCTTCTTTGACGTTGTCGGGGGTAAGCCCGCCTGCCAGGACCATCCTGCGGCCAAGGGGCTTGACCAGGGACCAATCAAATGTCTGTCCCGAGCCTTTTCCGCTGTCCAGAAGAACGTAGTCCGCTGTGGACCTCTCGGCCTCCTCTATGTCCTGCTCGTCGTAGATGACGAACGATTTGATGACCGGCACCCTCAGCGCCTCGCGGATGCATGCCATGTACTGGTCGTCCTCGCGTCCATGGAACTGGACCATCCCCAGACCGAGTATCCTGGAAGTGGAGATCACCTCCTCGGCAGGGCTGTCTACGAAGACCCCCACCGTTATCACGTTCCTAGGAACCAGCCTGACCATCTTGACGGCCAGTCCCAGAGGAACGCTCCTGCGGAATCCCGGTGTCAGAACCATGCCGATCAGGTCGGCGCCTGCTCTCACAGCTTCCGCTACATCCTTTTCCGTACGCATCCCGCAGAGTTTGACCATGGTCATGTTAAGCGCCTCAGCTCGCGCAGCTTGGCGCAGCGGTCGTCAGCACGCATCAATATCTCACCTATCAGAACGGCATCTACGCCGTTCATTTCTAGGTCCTCGATATCCTAGCGGCTCTTTATTCCACTTTCGGCTACAAATAGGACATCGTCAGGGACTAGGGGGCGCAGCCTGAGACAATTGCGGTGGTCCACGGAGAAATCCCTGAGGTCACGGTTATTCACACCCAGGACCCTGGCTCCGCATCTGAGCGCTTTCCTCACCTCGTCCTCGTCATGAGCCTCGACCAGAGCCGATAAGGACAGGCTATCGCAAAGCCCAATGAGGCTCTTTAGCTGGCTTTCGTCGAGGATAGAGCATATCAGCAGGACCGCAGATGCTCCTGCGCACCTGGCCTCGTAGACCATATACTCATCGACCACGAAGTCCTTGCGGAGAACAGGGATTCCAACGGCCTCAGCGATTTCTGCCAGGTACTTTATGTCGCCGAGGAAGCGGCTGGGCTCGGTCAGAACCGATATGCAGGACGCTCCGGCACGCTCGTAGTCCTCGGCTATCTCCAGATAGGGAAAGTTCTCTGCGATCACTCCTTTCGACGGCGAAGCCTTCTTGACCTCGCATATGAAGGACGTGCCGTCCTTCCTGAGAGCATCCTCGAAGGGGAATCCGCGTGGAGGCATCTCGGAACATCTTCTCTTCAGCTCTTCGATGGAAACCTCCTTCCTGGAGCGTTCCACTCTCCTCCGCGCCTCTTCGGCTAGCTCGTCCAGGACCGTCATCTGCTGGCCGCCCTGTACCTTTCCAGGAGCTCCATCGCCTTGCCTTCGTCGATGAGGTTGGCAGCGATCTCCGCTCCCTCCTTGAGGTCGGATGCTTTTCCTGCGCAATAAAGGCCTGCCGCCGAATTCATCAGGACCACATCCCTCTTCGCCCCCTTCTTTCCGGAGAGGATGTCCAAGGTTATGCGGGCGTTCTCCTCGGCGGTGCCGCCTACTACATCGGCCTTCTTTCCCATCTTCAGCCCGAAATCCTTCGGAGAAAGGATGTGGACCTCGTACTTCCCGTCGTCGAACTCGCAGACGGTGGTGGAATCAGATATAGAGAGCTCGTCCATGCGGTCGTTCCCGTATACCACCATCCCTCTCTTGACCCCGAGCGTGGTCATGACATGGGCCAGAGGCTCGATCAGCAGAGGGTCATAGACACCGAGGACCTGGTACTTCGGCTTGGCAGGGTTGGTGAGAGGACCGAGGATGTTGAACACTGTCCGGATGCCCAGCTCCTTCCTGAGCGCTCCGACGTACTTCATCGAAGGGTGGTACTTCTGGGCGAAGAGGAAGCAGATCCCGGGATCGTCGAGGAGCTTCGTGGCCTTCTGAGTGTCCTGGTCCAGGGAAATTCCTAGAGCCTCCAGGACGTCGGCGGAGCCGCTCTTGGACGACGCCGCGCGGTTACCGTGCTTGGCGACCTTGATGCCGGAAGAGGCGATCACCAGCGCCGAGGTGGACGAGATGTTGAAACTGTGAGAGCCGTCCCCTCCGGTCCCGACGATGTCCAGAGTCTCGTAGGGGTTGTCGAACTGTATCGCTCCGTCCCTCATCGCTGCTGCGCTCCCAGCGATCTCCGCGATCGTCTCGGCCTTGGTGCTCTTGGTGGAGAGCGCGGCAAGATAGGCGGCGTTCTGGGTAGGGGTGGTCTGTCCGGTCATGATCTCGTTCATCACCTGGTAGGCCTCGTCGTAGGTCAGGTCCTGCTTGTCGACAATCTTGATGATGGCGTCCTTTATCATTCGACACCCTCCATCCTGACCCCAGCGGTCTTGAGGAACCCGATCATCATGGCCCTTCCGTCCGGAGTGAGTATGGACTCGGGATGGAACTGGACCCCGTGGATCGGATATATGCGGTGCTTGACGGCCATGATCTCCCCGTCCTCGGAGAGAGCGGTGACCTCGAGGCATTCCGGAAGGGTGTCGGGATCCGCGGCGAGCGAGTGGTAGCGCGCCACGTCGATCTCCTCGGGAAGCCCCTCGAACATGGGGTCCTTTCCGACGATCCTTATCCTCGACTGCTTCCCATGCATCAGCCTGCGGGCGTGGACGACGTCTCCGCCGAGAGCCTGGCAGATGGCCTGGTGTCCGAGGCAGACTCCGAGCAGGGGGCATCTGGAGCCCACCTTCCTTACGATCTTGATGCATTCCCCTGCATCCTCGGGGCGTCCGGGACCGGGGGAGATGATGATCGCCTCGGGCCTCATGAAGCTGACCTGGTCCGCGGTGACCTCGTCGTTCCTGACTACCTTTATGTCTGGACAGATGGAGCCCACCAGCTGGTAGAGATTGTATGTGAAGCTGTCGTAGTTGTCTATTATTAGAATCATTGGGAATCGCCTCCTGCCTTCTGCAGGGCGGTTATGACAGCGGCGGCCTTGTCCAGACACTCCTTGTACTCCTTCTCAGGAACCGAGTCTGCGACTATCCCTGCTCCGCTGCGGACGAACACCTTGCCGTTCTTCTTGTACGCTATGCGTATGGCGATGGCGGTGTCCAGGTTTCCGGTGAAATCGATGTATCCGATGGCTCCGCCGTAGATTCCCCTCTTGTTGTTCTCGAGCTTGTTGATCAGGCGGCTGGCCATGATCTTGGGAGCTCCGGAGAGGGTTCCAGCGGGAAGGATGGAGCCGATGGCGTCCAGGGCGTCCTTGTCCTCCCTTATCTCCCCGCGTACGGTGGAACCGATGTGCATGACGTGGGAGAACCTCTGGATGGAGTGGTATTTCTCGACCTCTACGGTTCCGAACTTGGCGATCCTGCCGATGTCGTTGCGTCCGAGGTCCACGAGCATGTTGTGCTCGGCCAGCTCCTTCTCGTCGGCGAGGAGGTCCTCCTCGAGCTGCAGGTCCTCCTCGGGGGTCTTCCCACGGCGGCGGGTGCCGGCCAGGGGGAAGGTGTGGAGAACGCCGTCCTCCAGCTTCACCAGGGTCTCGGGAGACGCTCCGGCGACCTCCATGTCGGTTCCGGAGAAGTAGAACATGTACGGGGACGGGTTGATGTTCCTGAGGGCCATGTAAGTGTCGAACAGGCTTCCCTCGAAGTCCGCCTCAAGACGGTTGGAGAGGACGACCTGGAATATGTCTCCCTCGAAGATGTGGCGCTTGGCCTCCTCCACCATGGAGCAGAACTTGTCATGATCGAAGAGAGCCCTCACATCGGAGGTCAGACGGCCGTGTATGCCGGTCTTCATCTCTCCCTCCTTGACTAGCCTCTCCATCTGGTCCAGGTCCATCTGGGCCATGTTGTAGGCGGTCTCGGGGTCTTTCAGATCGATGTTGGATATCAGGACGATGCTGCCGTCGGAGTTGTCGAAGGCGATGACCTTGTCGAACACCATGAGGTCCAGGTCCTGGAAGCCTTCATCGTCCTTCGCGTTCAGCTTCAGGGAAGGCTCGGCGTATTTCATGTAATCGTATGCGAAATATCCGACAAGCCCTCCGGTGAAGGAAGGGAGCCCAGGTATCCTGGGGCTCCTGCGGGCCTCCACCACTTGGCGCACGAAGGAAGCGGGGTCGTCCGTGAAGATCTCCAGGTCCCCGATGCGCATGGTCTTGTTCTTGCAGGAGATAGCCATGGAAGGATCGTATCCGAGGAAGGAGTAGCGTCCCCAGTTCTTGTCCTCATCGACGCTTTCCAACAGAAAGCAATGGTTGGATACGTTCATGAGCACCTTAGCCAGCTCGGCGGGGGTCCTGTCGGAGGTTATCCTGCGACAGACGGGGCACTTCTTGTACCTCCCGTCGGCGGCGATCTTCAATACTTCTTCCAGAGTCGGTTCCATGGTATCACTTTGAATGTTTTTGTTCAATAATGATTATTTCTAAGCATCATAGACAATAGACCAATTGAATATAAACCTATGTATCAAAAAATGGATTGATGTATAAAATAGTACATCAATAGGGACAGAACCAGCATAGATAAGTCTCATCCGTAAACCCTGCGGACCCTCATCTCCTCTACGAGGCTGTGGAGGGAGTCCACACGGTAGATGTGCTCGGAATCAGGAGAGAAGTCGATGCCGTAGCGTCCGCTCATCTCCGCGAGGGCCTTGTCCAGCTCCTCGTCCCCGTCCTTGCGGAATATGCTGATGGCGTCGTCCAGGGTCAGCTGCTTCGTCCTGCTGTTGGAGAGGTTGTAGATGCCTACCCCGATCAGCCTCACCCCGTGCTTCTTCAGGGAGTACAGCATATCCACGGCCTCCTTCTGGATGGACAGCGCATCGTCGCAATGGTTGGTGACCCTCGACCTGGTGATGCTCTTCATGTTGGTGTACGTGAGCTTCAGAACAACGCCGCTCCCGCGCAGATGGTGACGTCTGGCGCGCTCGATGACGCTCATGGACATCAGCAGAAGGACGTCCTCCAGGAGCTTGTAGTCGTGGACGTCCTCCTGGAACGTGATCTCGCGGCTCACGGACTTGGCATCCTCCGGCCTGTAAGGGACCACCTTCCTGTCGTCGATGCCGCGGGCGAGCTGGATCAGCATCTTCCCCTGCCTTCCCAGGAGCCCGACCACCTCGTCCTCCCTGCTCAGGAGGTCGCTCACAGTGTTTATGCCCGCCCCGTAGAGCTTGTCAGCGGTCCTGGCGCCTACGGTGAAGAGGACCCTCACATCGCGGTCTATCACCAGGTCGACGAAGTCCTGAGGAGTGAGGATCTCGAAATAGCCGTCTGGCTTCTTCTCCTCGCTCGCTGTCTTCGCCGCAGATTTGGAGTATGCAAGGCCTACGGAGCAGGTCAGTCCGAGCTCGTCGCGGGTCCTTTTCTTGATCTCGAGGGCCATCTCCCTGGCCCTGTCGATCGATCCGGCCGTCTCGGTGACGTCCAGGAAGGCCTCGTCCAAGGCTATGGTCTCGGATGCGGTGGCATAGGAGTTCCAGATCTCGTGAAGCTGCTCGGACACCCCCTTGTACTTCACGAAGTTCGGATGCATGTATATGCCGTCAGGGCAGAGCCTGTACGCTTCCTTGATGTTCATGGCGGAATGGACGCCGAACTTCCTCGCCTCGTAGCTGCAGGTGGCCACCACCCCTCTCTCGTAGGGCATGGAGCCGATTATCAGAGGCTTCCCCCTCAGACCAGGGTTGTCGCGGGCCTCTACGGAAGCGTAGAAAGCATCCATGTCGACGTGGATGATGATCTGGTCCATGTGCAACGCCTCCGATTCGAACGGTCTACGATGAAACCGAACATAATGGTTTGGAGGGGATGACCGAAAACCCTCCTGCTCTCGGAAGGACGGCTGGAGCCGGTTCACATGGACCGGAACCAGCCTGGCTCCTTTCGGCCTGGCTCATCCGTTTATCTCGTCCAGATACGTCTTCAGAAGGTCGATGAAACGGGACATCTCCTCGGGCTGGATGTCGCCGATGTTAGCGATCCTGAAGGTCGGGTGGTCGCTCAGCTTGCCGGGGTATATCGTGAACCCGTTGTCACGCATGAAGTCGTGCATCGTCTCGAAGTCGTACCTCTCCGACTCGGGGTTGCAGACCGTCACGATGAGGCGGGACTGCGCCTCGATCGGCACCAGGTACCTCAGCCCCAGCCTCTCGAGGCCCTCGATCAGTATCCTCCAGCAGGCGGTGTACCGCGAGTACCTGCTCTCTATGGTCTCGACCTTGGCCTCGATGATCGCCTGCCTCAGGGCGTAGTACGTCTGGACAGGAGGGGTGAAGCGGGTCTGGTGGGTCCTCTCGAAGTAGGCGTGCTGGTCGTACAGGTTGAGGTAGTAGTTGCGCATCGGGTACGGCTTTATGGACTCCAGGGCCTCCGTCCTGCAGAACACGAACGCCAGCCCCGCCATCCCCTGGATGTTCTTGTTGGAGGTGGAGGACATGAAGTCGATGCCGTCCTCGTCCATGTCGATGGGCACGGCGCAGAAGGCGCTCACGGCGTCCACTATGGTCGTCACGCCGTTGGCCTTGCAGTGCCTGCAGATCTCCGGCACGGGGTTCAGCAGCCCGGTGGTCGTCTCGTGGTACACGATGACGAGGTGGGTGTACCCTCCGGAGGAGATCCTCCTCTTCACGGCTTCCGCGTCGAGGGGTTGCGTTCCGTCGCTCTCGAACTCGTCGTATTCCAGACCGTATATGTCGGCGATCCTGGCCAGCCTCTTCCCGTAGGCGCCGTTGTTCACGATCAGCGTCCTGGAGCCATCGGGGATGCAGGAGGAGATCATCACCTCGTCCCCGGCGGTGCCGGACCCTCCGAACAGGACCGCCTTGACGCGTCCGGGAGCGCCGACCATCAGGGCCAGCTCGTCGGCGACCCACTCCATGACGTCCCCGAACTCGTGCTCGCGGGGGCAGATGTCGGTCTGGACCTGCGCCTCCTTCACGCTGTCGGTGGTGGTGGCAGGGCCGGGGTTGAGGAGGACCTCCCTCCTCACGCGCCTTATCTCCTCGTTCTCCCTGACGTGGGGGTAGACGGCCTTCCGCGCCCTCTCGAGATGGGACTCGTCGTCGATCTCGCACCAGGTGTAGAACTCCACCTTGCGGACGAATACAGGAGAGCACCTGGACGAGACGTAGGAGAGCGCGGCCTCGTAGTCCATCTTCGGGGCGGAGCCCATGTTCCTCACCATGTGCTCGATCATCTTCCGAACCGTGTCCTTGGTGAGCTTCGATATGCCGACGAGCTCGCCGTAGACGGAGCCCAGCTCCTCCCTCCTCTTGGAGTTGCCCCTGAGGAAGTGCCCCTCGTCGCACTCGAGATAGACCTCGTCGCCCGAGTTAGTAGCGCCGGACGCGAGCACGACGTCCCTGTGGGGGTCGTTGATCAGCACCCTCAGGCCGATGCTGTCGTAGATCAGGTCGGACTCCAGCAGGAGGAAGTCCCCGCGTATCCTCTCGGCGCAGCGGGACAGCGTGTACATGCTGCCGGTGCTCGCGTACTCCTCGTTCTTCACGAGGGTAATGCAGCCGTACCTCCTGGACAGCGCGTCGAAGGCCTCCGAGCAGTGGCCGGTGCCGATGACTATCTCCTCGATGCCCGCCGCTATCAGCTTCCGCACCGACATCTCGATGATGGGCACGCCGTCGAACTCGAGGAAGCCCTTGGGCATCGCGGCGGTTCTCTCTTTCAACCTGGATCCGAGACCAGCAGCCATTATCACAGCCTGTCTTATCATTGCGCTCACTCACATCGAACCGATTGTCTTCATAAACGAGTTTTTGTTCTCTATCGCGGAGGTCTTGGGCCTGCCGAGGTCCTTCCTGGATCCGATGGCGCATCTGATCTCGACGAACGTCAGCACGTCGCTGCCGCGGGCCTCCTCGAGGACCTGGTCCAGCTCGCCCCTGTCCGAGACGCTGACGGCTTTCGGATACCCGCAGGCCGATGCGACCTTGACGAGGTCCATCGTCCTGGATACTGTGGGCATGCCGCCGACGGTCTCGTGCGACCCGTTGTTGATCACCACGTGCACCATGTTCCTGGGCGCCACGGAGGCCGCCACCCCCAGCGATCCCATGTGCATCAGAGCCGAGCCGTCGCCGTCGATGCACCAGACCTTCCTGTCCGGGCGGTTGATCGCGACTCCGAGGGCTATCGACGAGCAGTGGCCCATGGACCCGACGGTGAGGAAGTCGCTCCCGTGCGCCTGGCCGTTCCTGTCCCTGTACTCGTATAGCTCGCGGGAGATCTTCCCCGTCGTGGATACGATGAGGCCCCCGTCGGCCGCTTTCGCGATAGCCCCGACGGCGTCCTCGCGGACTATGGTGCAGTCGTTAGAGTAATTCACCTTGTTCCCGTACTCGAAGGCGCCCTTGCGTACCACGAACGCCACCTGCTTCCCCGACGACAGGGGCTCCTTCCAGAGGTCCAGGGCGTTTCTCACGTCGTCGGCGTCGGTGCTCGAGTCGACGACCATGTGGTCGATGTCCAGGAGGTCGAGCAGCTCGCGGGTGATCCTGCCCTGGAACGCGTGCTGGGGCTCGTCGTGCACCCCCGGCTCCCCTCTCCATCCCACCACGAATATGCAGGGGATGGCGTAGACTGCCTCGTTCAGAAGAGACGCGACCGGATTCACGATGTTCCCCTCGCCGCTGTTCTGCATGTAGACCACCGGCACCTTCCCGGTCGCCAGGTGGTAGCCTGCGGCTATCCCGACGCAGTTGCCCTCGTTGGCCGCGATGATGTGATGCCTCTCGTCTATGCCGTACTCGTCGTACAGGTAGTCGCAGAGCTGCCTGAGCTGGGAGTCCGGCACCCCTACGAAGAATTCGGATCCCAGCGCTTCCACGAAAGATTCGACCTGCATCGTATCACAGCTCGTCTATCAGCGTTATGATGTCCTTGATTGGCATCATCTCGGACTCGATCTCTTTAGACCTGTGGTGGATGAGTATGCTCTTGGCGGCGTTCTCCATCGCGGGGAACGCGCTGCGGGTCAGCTGGTTGGCGTATATGACGACGCTGACCCCGTGCTCCGCGAGCTCCTCCTCGGTGATCGTGTTGTACGAGGAGGGCACGACGACTATGGGGACGTCGGCGTGAGCCGCATGGAACGTGTCACAGAATTCGAGCACCTCGCCGGGATCCTTCTTCCTGCTGTGGATCATTATCCCGTCGGCTCCCGCTTCCACGTAGGCTTCGGCGCGCTCCAATGCGTCGTCCATCCCCTTCTCCAGGATCAGGCTCTCTATCCTGGCTATGATCATGAAGTCGTCCGTGAGCTGGACGCTCTTCCCCGCCCTTATCTTCTCGCAGAAATGCTCCTTGTCGTCCTGGGTCTGCTGGACCTCCGTCCCGAACAGGGAGTTCTTCTTCAGGCCGATCTTGTCCTCGATTATGACCGCGGACACGCCCATCCTCTCCAGGGTATGGACCATGTATACGAAATGCTCGGTCAGCCCGCCGGTGTCCCCGTCGAAGATTATCGGCTTGGTGGTCACGTCCATTATGTCGTCTATGGTCTTGAAACGGGAGGTCATGTCCACCAGCTCTATGTCCGGCTTCCCTTTGGCCGTCGAATCGCACAGGGAGCTCAGCCACATCGCGTCGAACTGGTCCAGCTCCCCCTGCCTCTCCACGAAGGTCTTCTCCACTATCAGCCCGGTCAGGCCGCTGTGGACCTCCATGGCCTTCACGATCCGGCGGATGCCTATGAGCTGCCTGAGGCGCTTGCGCCTGTACTCCGGCATCGACAGCTTCTCCTTGATCTTGTTGTCGATGCGCCTGACCGCCTCGCTGTAGGTGTACGGCACGTCGATTACCTTCCCGCCGTAGGCCGACAGCAGCTTCTCCGCATTGTCGCGCAGAGCCTTCAGTGTGCCCTGGGCCCAGTTGTCTCCATGGATGATGTAGTCCGGATGCAGGCTTTCCACGATCCTGTCGTACATGACGTCGTTCTGTATGACCACTTTCTTGACGCCCTCTATGCCTCTGACGAGCTCCAGCCTCTTCTCGAACGAGACCGTGGGGAACTTGTTGTATTTCACCGTTGCAGAATCGGACAGGACACCGACGTAGACATCGCCATACTTCTGTGCTTCCCTTATGATGTTCAGATGGCCCTCATGGATCACGTCCGTGCTGAAACAGGTGTATACGATCGGCATGTTATTTCGAACATGTCAGCGGAATCAATGTTATAATCGTTATCTACGTTCAGAACCGCAGGGATGCACCGTATCCGCAGCAGGCTTCCATGATCCCGGAATCGCGGATGCGGACGGGTCATCCGTTCCTCTCGACCTTCCTGTCATGCTTCCTGTGCCAGTCGAGGATCCATTCGTACCTGGCTTTGCATACCTTCTCCTAGCCCTGGTCCGACGGGCGGTAGTACCTCGTCCCCACGAGAGAGTCCGGCATGCACTGCATATCCGTTATCTTGTCGGGAGCGCTGTGCGGATACTGGTAGTCCTTCCCGTACCCGAGGTCCTTCTGGAGCTTGGTGTACGCCGCCCTGACGGCGAGAGGGATCGGATCGGTGTCGTGGGTCTCGGCATCCTTCCTGGCTGCGCCATAGGCGAGGATCACCGAGTTCGATTTGGGTGCTAGGCACAGATACATCGCGGCCTCGGCCAGATGTACGGCGCATTCCGGCATCCCGATGAGCCTGACGGCCTCGAAGCAGTCCACGGCGACATGGAGGGCGTTAGTATCGGCAAGGCCGATGTCCTCCGCGGCGGCATGGGTCATGCGCCTGGCTATCCATATGGGGTCCTCGCCCGCGTCCAGCATCCTGGCCAGCCAGAAGAGGGCCGCGTCGACGTCGGAGTTCCTGATGCTCTCGTGGAACGCCGAAATCACCTGGTTGTGCTCCTCGCCGCCCTTGTCGTACATCATGGACTTCCGGGAGATGCATTCCTTGATCCCGTCCATGGTCACGGTTATCCTACCTTCAGAAAGGTCTCCGTTCATCAGGATGGTCTCCAGGGTGTTCAAGGCGGTGCGCCCGTCGCCCTTGGAGAAATCGGCTATCATAGACACCATCCCCTCCGGCATGGTTACCTCATAGTCTCCGAATCCCCGGGGATCGTGTATGGCGCGCTCTAGCAGGCCCTCCAAGTCCTCCTGTTCCAATGGATGCATCACGAACACCCTGCACCAGGACAGCAATGCGGAATTGACCTCGAACGAGGGGTTCTCCGTGGTGGCGCCAATGAGGATCACGCTTCCTTTCTCCACGAACGGGAGGAACACGTCCTGCTGAGCCTTGTTGAAGCGATGGATTTCGTCCAGGAACAGTATGGTCTTCTTCCCGTTCCTTCTCGAGGACTCCGCCCTCTCCATGACCTCACGGACCTCTTTTATGCCTGAGGTCATGGCTGACAGCTTGATGAACCTGGAATCGGTCTTCTCGGCTATGATGCTGGCCAGAGTGGTCTTCCCCACTCCCGGAGGCCCCCAAAGTATCATCGAAGGTATGTTGTCGGACTCGATGAGATTGCGAAGAAGCTTGCCCTTAGCCAGAAGATGCCTCTGTCCAGCATACTCTTCGAGGTCTCTCGGCCTCATGCGCGAAGCCAAAGGCTCGAACACCTTGACATCCTCATTCGGTTCCTCGACCAGTAACATCTGCTTCATGTGGTCTGCCTTTCCATGCTTTGCGATATGCTAGTATCCGTATCGTTGTAGAAATAAGTGACAACCGAAGTGTTCGTTATGAATGATTCACGATGTGACGTGGAACGAAGACGATCGAATGATCGTAGAATTCAGCGTGGACCAGAGCGAGGACATACATCGCATCTAATGATGAGCATAGGGCGACCGGAACGAAGTGGTTTCGAACACCCGCCTGGATACAGATACCGGAATAGAAGGACTTACCATAAGGAATCAGGACGAGAAACCCGGTGATTTTTTCTAAGAAGATGGAAGGGAGCCTTCGGGAGCCGATCACCTCCGCTCCGTCCCATGCTAGGGATTCTGATCCCAAAGCAACCGTTTTATCCTCTCATCCCCGTGCTCATACCCGATCACCATGCTGTTCGACCTGTTCAGAAAGAATAAGAAGGACCCCGAGATAATCGATGAGGCCCCCTCTCCGATGGAGACCTCCTCGCCCCCAGAGGCCGCGATAACCGCATGGTGCAGGAAGAACAGGTCTTGGTCCGGGACCGCGAAGCTGTTCTACGATCTCGCCGACCGCGGAATGCCCCTGTTCCAGACCGACGCGGAGGCCGTCTCTTGGCTCTCGGAGCGCGCGGGGTCCGACCCGCCCGCAGCGACTGTGCTAGGCCTCATGCACGACTACGGGCTCGGCATCAAGCAGTCAGACGAGGAGGCCCTTCGGCTCTACAGGTTTGCCGCCGACCAGGGATTAGCCGCGGCGCAATACAGCCTCGGCGTCATATACTACAACAGCCAGGGGATACCCCAGTCCGACCAAGAGGCCTTGAAATGGTTCAGGCTCGCCGCCGACCAAGGTGACACCTCGGCGCTGCGCAACCTCGGCCTCATGTACGCCGACGGCCGGGGGGTGACACAGTCCTTCGAAGAGGCTGTGAGGCTCTACAGGCTCGCTGCGGACCAAGGGAATAGCAAGGCGCAATACAGTCTCGGCTTCATGTACGCTCACGGCAGAGGAGTGCCGCGGTCCGACCAGGAGGCCGTGCGTCTGTGGAGGCTAGCAGCAGACCAGGAGGACGCCAGGGCGCAGTGCGACCTCGGCTTCATGTACTCTAACGGCAGGGGAGTGCCGCGGTCCGACTGGGAGGCCATAAGATTGTACATGCTCGCAGCCGACCAAGGGGACGCCAGGGCGCAGCACAACCTCGGCTTCATGTACGAGAACGGCCGGGGAGTGCCGCAGTCCTACGAGGAGGCCGTCCGCCTGTACAGGCTCGCGGCCGACCAGGGGGACTCCATGGCGCAGTGCAACCTCGGCCTCATGTATTACAACGGCCGGGGAGTGCCGCGGTCCTACGAGGAGGCCGTCCGTCTGTTCAGTCTTGCCGCCGACCATGGAGACGCCATGGCGCAGTACAACCTCGGCGTTTGCTACCAGAACGGCCAGGGGGTGCCCCCGTCCATATCGGAAGCCGCCGAATGGTACAGGCTCGCGGCCGACCAGGGGCATGCCAAAGCGCAGTGCAACCTCGGCTTCATGTACGAGAACGGCCAGGGGGTGCAGAAGTCGATCGCCGAGGCCAGGGGATGGTACCAGAAGGCCTCCGCGCAGGACGAAGACCCCGAAGCCCGCGACTGGGCGAGAGACTCCCTGAAGAGGATCTGAGACCCTGCCGCCGCATACCTCATGACCCACATGGGCCTGAGCATAGTCGAGAGGGACCCGTCCGACGTGGACTACGATTTCAGATTCCTGTGCCACATGATTCTGGGGCTGGGGGACGATTCGAAAGGATCCGAGGAGGACGGGAGGGACTTCCGCTTCACTGACAAGGACGTCTCCGACGAGATCGAGGGCAGAGACAGGATGGCAGGGGACATTTCGGACATGGACTGGCTGGATTTAGCCATGAAGACCCTCAGCTATCATCTGCGCATGAACTACTTCGAGATGGCCTCCCAGAGGAGCATCAGGACGGTGGACGTGGAGAGGGAGTTCAGCACCGCGTTTGCAGGGAGTGCGGACGCCCTCTGAACGTCTACGACGGCCTGTGCAACCATGATGTGGAGCCAGCCAGTTCCCTGTTCTAGAACACGATAAGGGCCTTCGGCCCGGCATAGGAAAGGTCAGGCTGGCAATCCGCTGCATCGATTCCGAGGCTCCCGGCAAGACGAAGCTTTCGTAGATCTCTCCCAGCGCCCAGCCCATAGTATCCAAGGAGGAGACGCTCGGCTTCAGGCAAAATAGTGATCCGGCGACGATCCGTTGGCCGATCCATCTCTGGATGCGATCGATGGCAGAAATAAACGATGGAGGCTTTCTATGAATGAACAGTAAAACGTTTGATCTCATAAAAGCGCAATTTAAGTTGTATCCGACTATCGGTTAAATATCACTCATGTGATGATCTAAACGGAGCCAGAAGGCATCCATGATTCCAGCACCATTGTGTGCTGCGGAGTTTGATCATATGAGCAAATATGGAATAATCGCCATGATTCTCGCAATCACGGCCGTCTCCATCTCACTAGTCCCCGTTTCCGAGTCGGATGCGGACGACAACATGGTGAGTTTGGAGATTCCGGAAGTGAAGGTAGGAGCAGGCGCTGTGGACGTAGAAGTCCCTATGGAGATTGTAGATGTGCAAGGAACGGGGTTCAGCTCCCTTTCCTTCGATCTCGACTACGAAGAAGGCCTTACGCTGAAGGAGATCAGAAAAGGCACGCTTATGTCAGTCTTCCCTGAAAAGGATCTCAGCAGCCCATGCACCATCGTCTGCAAGGCCGATGACAACGTCACAATCATAGGCACGATCCTTACCTTCGTTTTCGATGTGGCTGACGATACCGCCGGGATGAACCTCCCGCTCCATATGGATAACCGTGAAGCCGTCAACGCCAGCGGAGACGAAGTAGGCATTTACCTGGAAGGCACTGCGACCATCGTTGTCGATCCCGACATCACGCCAGTCACAAACGTGACCCTCGACAGGACGTCTCTCGTTCTCGCCGTGAAGGAGACCTACACGTTCAAGGCCACCGCCCACCCCGAGGACGCCACCTACATTGACTTCATCTGGACCAGCGACAACCCGGAGGTTGCGAATGTCGATATCTTTGGAACCGTGACCGCGGTCGCCGCCGGCACCGCCAAGATCACCGTCACGACCGATTACGGCGGCAAGGAGGGCACATGCGACGTGACCGTTCTGGACAAGGTCATCCCCATAGAGAGCATAACCCTCGACGTGACCTCGCTGAACCTCACGGTCGGGGACCACGACACTCTGATAATCACCATCACCCCCGACAACGCCACCGCCGACAAGACGATCGAGTGGTCATCCAACGACACGAGCGTCGTCACCGTCGACAAGGACGGACGCGTGGAAGCGGTTGGTCCCGGGATCGCCACCGTCACCGCAACCAACCCCGGCAGCTACAAGAGCGCGTTCTGCGTCGTGGTTGTCGAGGCCGTCTACGTCACCGACGTCAAGCTCGACAAGACCTCCCTCGAGATCAATGAGGGAGGGTCCGAGAAGCTGAACGCCACCGTCCTCCCCGAGGACGCCACCGACAAGCTGGTCAGCTGGTCCTCCGACAACGAGAAGGTCGCCACCGTCGACCAGGAAGGATACGTGACCGCGGTCGCCGCCGGCACCGCCAAGATCACCGTCACCACCCACGACGGCAAGAAAACCGCCGTGTGCGACGTCGCCGTGAGGCAGGCCGTCCACGTCACCAGCGTCGAGCTCGACAAGTCCGAGATCGCAGTCCTTATCGGAAACACCGAGAAGCTGAATGCCACCGTCCTCCCCGGCAACGCGGACGACAAGTCCGTGACCTGGAAGTCCAGCGACGAGAACATCGCCGCTGTCGACTCGGAAGGCAACGTGACGGGAGTCGGAGTGGGAAGCGCGACCGTCACGGTAACCACCGTGGACGGAGCCAAGACCGCTGAATGCGCCGTGACCGTCAACCCCGTCGCCGTGACCGAAGTGGCCCTCGACAAGACCGAGATTACCGTCGAGGAGGGCAAGGTCATGAAGCTTGTCGCCACCGTCCTCCCCGACAACGCCACCGACAAGACCGTCGCCTGGTCCACCAGCAACCCTGACGTCGCCACCGTCGATCACAACGGGATCGTGAAGGGCGTCGCCGCGGGAACCGCCACCGTCACCGTCACGACCAACGACGGAAGCAAGACCACCTCGTGCGCCGTGACCGTCACCGAGCACCAGATCGTCCACGTCGACAGCATAACCCTCGACAAGGTCAAGGCGGACGTCAACGTCGGAAAATCCGTCAAGCTCGTTCCGACCGTCGGTCCCGACAACGCGGACGACAAGTCCGTGACCTGGAAGTCCAGCGACGAGAAGATCGCCACTGTCGACCAGGAGGGGAACGTCAAAGCTGTCGCGGTGGGGAACGCCACCATCACTGCGACTACGGTGGACGGAGGATACAGTGCTTCGTGTGACGTGACCGTCAAGGAAGCACCTGCCGACAACACCCTGCTGTACGTCGGTATCATCGCCGCCATCGTGATCTTGCTCGTCGTCGCCTTCTTCGTGATGAGGAGCAGGTCCGGCAAGCGCTGAATCTGAAACCGGAGGGGTCTCCCCTCCCCAATTTATAAACACGAGGACGCACCGCATCCTTCTGGACCGCAACTTGTACTCTCATCTAGTCTTGGGCCATCGTTGCGTAGATGTTGTCTGTTTCTCCTATGTTCATCTCGAAAAACTATGGGCACCCCTTTGGCTATGCCCTGGCAGCCGTCTTCGTCCTTTAAATTGGCGGAGTCATCGGTTCCAATACGCAGATCTGGAGCAAGAATGAGCCCATCATGGCGTTCATAGACGGCGTGAACAATACCTTCGACGTGCGCGGGGATAGGAAGGCCTTCATGATGGACAGGCGCTAGAGGGACCTCGAGGAGCTCATCTCGAAATTCAGGCTTCAGCCAGAGGGCGCCCGCGAGTTCGCCAGGAACTCCCTGCGCGACGGGCTACATGGGGGCCGCGAGACGGACATCGACAGAACAATGCCGAAGCCGTCCATGTTCGGAGCCTGAGAAACCAAGAAGGAGAAGATAGCCGTGGCGCTCAAGAATTGCTTCGATACGTACGAAACCTGAGGCCCTCATCTGCCGGTCCTAGTCCGCCTCTTGTCTATCAGCCGGACGTGTCCCTCCTCGTCGATGTTCTCCACCTGAACGGCGATGGCCAGACGGGCGGAGTCCTTCCAATATGTACCATAGGTTATCCGATGGTGACGTCGGGTTCAGGAAGGGCTTGATAACATGGTGCCCTCCTAGCCAAGATCCGGAGGTACCTTCGGGAATCCCGTATCCGGACTCCGCGCTCACGAGAGAGGTACCGCAGAAACAGAGCCTAGAGGAAACAAGACAAGGAGGGTCCGCGCATGACGAAGAACCAGTTCCGCACGGACTCCGAGAGGTTCCTGGAGGCCATCAAGGGCAACTACAAGGACTCCACTTTCAACGAGAAGAGGAGGAAGCTGAGCTACTACTCGGACGTCTTGTTCAAGCTGTACACGGACGGGAAGATATCGTCGTGCAATCCGAAGACCCTCACGAAGGAGGACATAGCCGCGTACGTCGCGTTCAGGCGCGCGACCGGCAAGAGGGACTCGACCATCAGGAAGGATCTGTCCATGATCGGGGAGCTCCTCACGTTCGTCGGGAACGACGCCATGGACCTTTACAAGGTCGTGTACGGGAACAAGAGGCCGAAGAGCTACTACGGCAGGCTCGACCCCCTCCCGGACGAGGTCATAGAGAAGGTCTACGCCCTGGCCAGGTCCACCGACAGCTGGAAGGTCATGGAGGGCTGCATGGCTATCATCCTCGGATGCGCGGCCGGTCTGAGGCCCCAGGAGTCCAGGCAGATGTACGTCCACGACATCCACCATTTGGATCCAGAACCTTACGTGCACGTCAAGCACGTGAAGGGCGAGGGAAAGTGGGGCCGCGAGAAGAGCTCCCCGCTCAACGACGGGGTCTCCGACATCGTGGAGAAGTATCTGGCAATGCGCAAGGCGAAGCTCGACCGCCTCGGCATCAGCAGCGAGGCGTTGTTCCCGCCGCTCAGGTCAAAGAAGGAGTTCGTCTCCCAGCAGTCCATGAACAGGTTCAAGGACATAGTGGCCAAGAAGCTCGGCGTCAGTTTCGCCCTGAAGGACGGTCGCAGAGCCTACGGCCAGAGGATGCTCGACAGAGGCGTCCCGATCGAGTTCGTGTCCTACTGCATGGGCCACGACTCCCTCGAGACCACCCAGAAGTACTACGCGAACTACCGCGACAAGACGGTGCTCAGCAGCGTCCACGGGATACTGAACGGGAGGTCTTCCACGTGAACCATTGGGAAGGCGTGAGTCGGATTCCAGATGCCGTCGGACCCACGCCTTCCCAGACAGCGGAAAAAAGGAGTGATTTGAGCATAGAAACAAAGGCCAGCATGTCCAAATTGGGGAATAATCGTATGTCAATTGACATAAAAATAAGTGGGCCCGCCCGGATTTGAACCGGAGTCAATGGCTCCCGAAGCCACAAGGATACCAAGCTACCCCACGGGCCCACTGGAGAGCGGATTTGTTCGACTGATATAAGGATTTGCATAAGGCGATGGAATGCGATATCGCATAATCATATTCCAGTAATCCCAGCGATCTTTGCCTTCGTCATAGAACTCTCAATCCTCGTAAATACCCGCAAGAGCATTCCCCTCCAATGGGACTGATAATCAGGAGCATCGTGAGCCGTACCGGCCCAGGCCTCGCCCTTCAGGAGATGATGTACGGGTTCATCATGGCCCTCCTGTTCATCAGCGCATCCAGATTCGGCATCATCAACTTCTCGTCCGCCACGGACATCATAATCCTGATGGTAGGGATGGACTTCACCTGGGGAGCCATAGACTGCATCCTCTTCTTCGTCATAGACGTGCTCGATCAGCGCAGGATGCTGAACTACATGCGCTCCGACATCCCTCTCGAGCAGAAGGCGGAGATGATGGCGGACGACTTCGACAACAGCCCTCTGGACCTCGTCGATACTGAGCAGAAGCTGGAGGCCTGCAGAAAGATAGCCGAGCTCGACATAGAGAGCGAGGAGGAGATGAGGTCCGACCGCAGACGCATGGCGATCAGCGCGTTCTACTGCTTCATAGCCACAATCCTCCCTCTTATCCCCACCTCCATACCTCTGCTGCTGATCGACGACCTGTACGACGCCCTGTTCGCTGCGTCCGCGCTTTCCGCCATAACCATGTTCTTCATCGGATGGAGGATGGGGAAGTACGTCGGAATGGAAGGCTGGAAATGCGGACTCATAATAACCAGCCTTGCTTGGGTTATCACCCTGGTAGCCACGTTCACAGGCGGATGAGGAGCTCATCGGAACAGAGCCGGACCTGCACGATAGCCGGTTTTCCCCGTCTCTTTGTCATCATTCCTTAATTTGATAGGCCGATCAGTCTAGACCTCGCCGACGGATTCGACCTCTTTTCTGTTTGTCTGGAAACCGATCCCGTATCCCGGATTATCCAACAACAAAAACTATCGAATCATGCGCTGGTTGGTAGGTGTCTAATAAATATAACCTGTGCATGGGCGGTTCTTATGGACGGAGAGACGAAAGGCGTAGAGCTCCTTATCGGAAACCAGAGGAAGGGAATCGTAGCCTTGGCTATACCTCTAGCCGTAGCTCTCCTGTTCCAGAGCCTCAACAACATCGTCGACAGCCTCTGGGTCTCGGACCTCGGCGGAAGCGCCATGGCCGCCCTCGGGATAGTCTACCCGATCTACTGCGTCCAGATAGGGATAGGCAACGGTCTCGGCATCGGGGTGTCCGCAGCGATCTCCCGCCACATCGGGATGAAGGACAGGGCTCTGGCCGAACGCTCGGCCGCTCAGGGACTCGTGGTGTCGGTGCAGGCGTCGCTGATACTGACCCCGGTCCTGGTGCTCACAGCGCCCTTCCTTATGCCCCTGATGGGCTCCGGAGACATCAACGACGTGTGCCTGGGGTACGCCTACCCCCTGTACATCACGACGTTCTTCATCATCCTCAGCGGCATCCTAGCTGGGA
This sequence comes from Thermoplasmata archaeon, assembly GCA_015063165.1. Classification (GTDB taxonomy): domain Archaea; phylum Thermoplasmatota; class Thermoplasmata; order Methanomassiliicoccales; family Methanomethylophilaceae; genus Methanoprimaticola. The sequence goes on along the minus strand of SUSZ01000025.1, from coordinate 6,594 downwards.
TGCTCCGCGGAGAAGGGGCCGCTAAGCGCTCGATGCTCATGCAGGCTTCTGGAGCCGTTGTTAACATCATCCTGGATCCGATAATGATCTTCGGACTGGACATGGGCGTCGCCGGAGCCGCGTGGGCCACCGCAATATCCTTCGCCGTGTCCTGCCTGATAGCCGTCATCTGGTACATCCGCGGAAGGGGTCTGTTCGTCCGCATCAGGAAGGAGTACCTCAAGAGCGACCGCGCCATGAGGAAGGACATCTTCTCCGTGGGGCTACCGGAGGCTCTCGAGCTGTCCGTCATCAACGTGTTCAACATCGCCCTGAACCTCTGCGTCATCCATTGCGGAGGAACCGACGGAGCGGCGATCTACTCGTCCAGCTGGAGGGTGTTCTACATACTCCTGGTGCCCGCACAGGCCATGGGAGGCGCCCTGGTGAGCGTATGCTCGGCGGAATACGGCATGGGAAGATTCGACATGATCAAGGACGGATTCCGCTTCACGGCCGTCTACGCCTTCGTCCTGCTGGTGGTGTTCTCCGCCATAACGGCGGTGCTGGCCGACCCTATCTCAGCCGCTTTCACCCACAGCGACGGCCTGAAGCACATGCAGCACGAGATGACCAGCATGATCCTCATGTTCTGCGTCTTCCTGCCGTTCATGTCGTTCGTCTACACCGGTTCGTCCCTGATGCAGGCGGTGGACCGCGCCCGCGGAGGCATGTTCAACTCTCTGGCAAGGAACATACTGCTCACAGCCCTCTTCGTGTTCGGCGCATACACCTTCGGGACCTTGGACTCGCTGTGGATACTGCTGACTGTCGGAGAGATAACCGGAGGCCTGATGATGCTGATCCACGCGATTATCGTGTTCAAGAAGGCGGAAGCGGCAGGTCCGCCAACCGAGGGCATTCCTGCCTGAGAAAAGGTTTCCGCGACATGGCTCAGACGTCACTCCAGGTCTTTCGAAGCCACGGCCATGTCTATCTCGCGGTTGTTCCTGCTTCCCGCTTCCGCCGCCTTCGGAGGGATGTTCCTGGTGATATGCGACTGCCTGCGCAGGGTGCTGGGATCCACAGGGGTGCCTGTCGGAGTGCTCTCAGAGGTCATCGGAAGCCCGCTGTTCCTCTACATGCTGTGAAGAGGTCGAAGAGGCCGACGCTCTAAATAAAAGAGTAAAAAAAAGAGCCGGAAGGGAAGGTCCCCTCCGGCGATGTCTCGCGTTTACTCGGCCATCCTTCTCAGGACGTACTGGAGGATCCCGCCGTTCGCGATGTACTCGATCTCGGCATCGATGTCCACCCTGCAGATGGTGTCGAACTCCAGCTTCTTGCCGTTCTTGTATGCGGTGACCCTGACGGTTCCCTTGGGCTCGAGGTCCTCCAGGTCGATGTCGAATGTCTCAGCGCCATCCAGGCGGAGGGTCTCGCAGTTCTGTCCGGGCAGGAACTGCAGCGGGACTATCCCCATTCCGACCAGGTTGGACCTGTGGATCCTCTCGAAGGACTCCGCGATGACCGCCTTCACTCCGAGGAGGAGGGGTCCTTTCGCTGCCCAGTCCCTGGAGCTTCCGGTCCCGTACTCCTTTCCGGCGAGGACGATCAGGGGGGTCATGTCCTCCTCGTACTTGCGGGAGGTCTCGAATATGGTGTCGACGGAGCCGTCGGGGAGATAGACGGACCTGCTTCCCTCGGTTCCGGGGACGAGCTGGTTCTTCAGCCTGACGTTAGCGAAGGTTCCGCGGACCATGACCTCGTGGTTGGCCCTTCTGGAACCGTAGGAGTTGAAGTCCTCCTTCTTCACGCCTTTGGACAGAAGGTACCTTCCTGCGTCCGAGTCGGCAGCGAATGCTCCTGCGGGCGAGATGTGGTCGGTTGTGATAGAATCTCCGAGCTTGGCGAGGCACCTGGCCCTGCTTATGCTCTTTATCTCGGGCTCCTCGAAGATGTCGTCGAAGAACGGAGGGTTCCTGATGTATGTGGAGTTCTCGTCCCAGGAGAAGAGAGGAGAATCGTTGCACTTGACGGCGTCCCACCTCTCGGATCCCTTGAAGATGTTCTTGTACTTCGAGACGAAGGTGCTCCTGGTGACATATTCATCGACGAGCTTCTCGATCTCCCAGTCCGCGGGCCAGATGTCCTTGAGGTAGACCTCCTTGCCGTCGACGACAGCCAGAGGCTCCTTGTCCATGTCGATGTCGACCCTTCCTGCGATGGCGAAGGCCACGACGAGAGGGGGCGAGGCGAGGTAGTTGGCCCTGACGAGCGGATGGATACGGCCCTCGAAGTTCCTGTTGCTGGATGCGACGGCGGCGACAACAAGATCGTTGGCCCTGATGGAGTTGCTGACAGCATCGGACAGGGGTCCGGAGTTCCCTATGCAGGTCATGCATCCGTATCCGCAGACCTGGAATCCCAGCTTCTCGAGATAAACGAGCAGCCCGGAGTTCCTGAGGTACTCGGTGACGACCCTGGAACCGGGCGCCAGCGATGTCTTGACGTAATCCTTAGGCTTGAGTCCGAGCTCGGCGGCCTTCTTCGCGACCAGACCGGCGGCGATCATCACGGACGGATTGGCCGTGTTGGTACAGGAGGTGATGGAAGCGATGACGAGCGAACCGTCTCCGAGCTCTCCCGCGACGGGCTTCTTCTGCTCCTCGACGCCCAGGGCGGTGAGGGTCTCGGCGAACTTCTCCTTCATCTCGGAGAGGAGGATCCTGTCCTGGGGCCTCTTGTGGCCGGCTAGGCAGGGCTCGACTGTGGCGAGGTCCAGCTCGATTCCGTCGGTGTACTCGGGCTCGCCGTCGTACCACATCGTCTGCTCCTTCATGTATTTCTCGACGGTGTCGATGTGGTCCAGGTCCCTTCCGCTGAGCTTCAGATACTCGATCGTCTTCTCATCGACGGGGAAGAATCCCATGGTAGCTCCGTACTCGGGTCCCATGTTGGCGATGGTCGCCCTGTCGGCGAGATCGAGGTTCTTGTATCCGGGTCCGTAGAACTCAACGAACTTTCCTACGACTCCCTTCTTCCTGAGCATCTGGACTACGGTGAGGACCAGGTCGGTGGCGGTGATGCCGGGTCTGAGCTCTCCGGTGAGCCTGAATCCGATGACATCGGGCAGCTTCATGTAGCTGGGCTGGCCGACCATGACGGCCTCCGCCTCTATTCCTCCGACTCCCCATCCCACGACTCCCAATCCGTCGATCTGGGTGGTGTGCGAGTCGGTTCCGAAGCAGGAATCCGGATAAGCGATCTTCTTCCCGTCCTTCTCCTTCACGTGGACGAGAGGAGAGAGGTACTCGAGGTTGACCTGATGGCAGATTCCGTTCCCGGGAGGCACCGCGCGGAAGTTCTTGAAGGACCTCTGGGCCCATTTGAAGAGGGCGTACCTCTCCTGGTTCCTCTCGAAGTCGAGCTTCTCGTTGAGCTCCTTTGCATCGTCCCTTCCGGCGAAATCGGTGTTCACGGAGTGGTCGATGACCAGATCGACAGGAACGAGCGGGTTGATGAGCTCGGGGTCTTTGCCCATGGCCGCAACGGCGTCCCTCATGGATGCCAGATCCGCGACCGCGGCTCCGCCGGTGAGGTCCTGGAGCAGAACCCTGGCAGGTATCCAGGGTATGTCGCGGTCCGTGTTCTCGGTCGGATTCCAGGATGCTGCCGTGATGACGTCCTCGTCGGTCACGAGCTTTCCGTCCCTCTGCCTCAGCATGGATTCGACGATGACCTTGATGCTGTACGGCATCTTGGACAGGTTCTTGATTATGCCTTTCGACTCCAGCTCCCTGAGGCTGTATACACAGACGTCCCCCTCCGCGGTGGAAATCGTCTTCATGCATTCTCCGATCTCTGCCATGGTATTCCCTTGGCCAAGAGTAAACACGCTTGGTATATGAGATTGGCGAAAAGACAAGTATACAGAACGCATAGCATGCCTCATCGGAGTCGCCGATAGAATTTTTATTGATTTTAATTCATTTTTATTGCGATTACAATAAAAATTCATTCACAGATGAATGTTTTTAATATTCCATACTCAAATTTCTACATAGTGATGCGAGATGGGTGAGAAAATCCTCCTAGCGGTCGACGGGACCAAATCGAGCATTCCGGCGGTACGGAAGGCCATATCGATGGCCAAAGAATCGAACAGGAGCATAACCGCGGTGTACGTGAAGGAAATCGGCTTCAAGCTGAGTCCTTCGTTCTATTCCCTCAGTGAAGTCGATGTCATGGCAAGAGACGTGTTCTCCAACGTCAGATCCATGGCCGACGAAGCCGGGGTTGATATCAAGTTCAAGGTGACCGTAGGCCATGCAGCCAGAGACATCGCATCCTTGTCTCGCAGCTATGATTTCGTCGTATGCGGATCGCGCAACCGCAAGGGAGTCTCCAGGATGCTGCTAGGAAGCGTATCCGATTCCCTGACACGGATGTCGAAATGCGCAACGATGGTAGTCAAGAGCTGATAGCCCAAGCATCACGCTATCTTTTTTAAATCGGCGCGACGGAGGTATCATATAGCCTTGTGCCTCCGCCCGCCGAGACAACAGTTTTCTTTATCGGTGGTGATTCCCAGCCATGGCAGTCCTCAAAGGCTCCGTCCCGATCGGCGAACAGTTCGTTTTCAATCTGGAAACCAACCCGACCACTGGCTACGAATGGAAGGTGAAGTCCGACGGCGGGCTGAGCTACAAGAGCTGGTACGAGCCCGATGACAACCCTGGCTGCCTGGACGGGGTAGGAGGCACCACGTTCTATGCGGTCGGATCCGACATTCCCGGAAGACACATATTCATACTTCAGAGCGAGCGCTCTCCCGACGAGATCGGAGACACCTTCGAGGTGGACCTGTACGTGTTCCCCCAATGCGACAGCTTGTATCAGCAAACATGGGAAGGATTCAACCTGTCCGTGGTCTTGTCCGAGGAGCCAGGAGAACCTTGGGAGGTCGCCCACGATGACGGCATAGAATGCGAAGCGGGGATCGACGAGCAGAATAGGCCGGTCCTGAATCTGAAGGCAGGCCCTCCGGGGGAATACAGGTTGCTGCTCTCCCGCTCCGAAAAAATGCTCGCTCTGAACCTCAAGGTAGAACCTGTAGAGAACAGGAAGAAGGTAGAGACGGTCGTCGGAAAGACTGTTTCCTTGACCATGGACGCCAACATCACCACGGGCTTCAGATGGGTCGTCGTGGACGACGGGGGCCTCATATGCGAAGACAGGTACGAATCCGACCCCAATCCGGGCTACCTATGCGGAGTCGGCGGGAAGCATATCTTCGAGATGACCGCCAGAGCCCCAGGGACCTACGTCCTTCATGCCGTCTATATGCGCCCATGGGAGGAACAAGGGATAAACTCCCTGGAGGTCGTCCTGACAGCCACCGAGCCTGCAGGGAACGGTACCAAGACGGCTGCCCTTCCGGAACCCATGACCGTCAAGGGGGAGACCAGGGTCAGGAAGGAATACGTCCTCAAGCTCAAGTCCAACCCCACCACAGGATTCAAATGGAAGGTTGTTGACGACGGCGGCCTGCATGTGAAGGAGAGCTACGTCTCCGACACCAGGAACAAGAGCATATGCGGAGCCGGAGGAACGACGATCTACAAGCTGGCCGCGGACACCCCGGGGGAGTACAGGTTCGTAGCGCAGTACGGGCGCGACTGGGAAGATTCACCTATAAAAAGCATTGTGTTGCTGCTGACTGTCAAACCTGGTTTTAGGCTCTTTAGATGAGTTTCTGTCGAGAACACTCATCCACCATTTTATTGTCTATGCATCATTTTTAATGACCCGATTCCATTAATGCGGAGACGGTCACGATTTTTATTGTAGACTCAATAATATACTAATTTAAGGCAAATTCATTAAATATTCAAAACGTCTAATTCATTTCGGGATATGAAATGTTCCAAAAGATACTGTTAGCTGTTGACGGAAGCGTGAAGAATAGAGCGGCCGTGTCCAAGGCACTGTCCATGGCGAAGGAGTCCGGCGGTAAGGTTACCGCAGTATTCGTCGAAGACATCGGATACAGGCTCGTACCCACCTACTATTCGATCGCTGAGATAGACGAGACCGCTCAAAAGGTATTCTCGTTCGTCAGATCCGAGGCCGAGGCAATGGAAGTTGAAGTGGATTACAAGGTAGCTATCGGCCACGCCGCGAAGGATATAGCGATGCTCTCCCGCGACTACGACGTCGTCGTATGCGGAACGAGAGGCCAGTCCGGCGTAAAGAGAATGGTGTTCGGCAGCGTGTCGGACTACCTGACGAAGAACGCGAGCGGAACGACAGTGATCGTCAACAACTGAACCAGAGCAGTATAACCTCATTCCATATCCAGGAAAGGGTCGCGGGGCGGGACGCCTCGGCCCTAGATAGGGTGTGTTTCTTTTAGAACTCTAACTCCTGGATTTTATGGTATAAGTCCGGAAGCCTACCTGCGGCCTTCTGGGCCGGATCCGCAGGAACGTGCCGACCGGCGGGGCGATTCGGCCCTCGGACGGGGCCGGGGTCGCGAGCCGACCCCCGTTCCAGTATGTTCATGGCGGCGTTAACGTCCCGGTCGATCCTGAGGCCGCAGCGCGGGCACTCGTG
>SUSZ01000024.1 GCA_015063165.1 Thermoplasmata archaeon | reverse complement strand
CGTATGATCTAGCACACGTCCAGGTTTCGTATGTTCGGCGATCATCGGGCTTTATCCGTCCTCATCCTCCAATACGGAGCCCTACGCCTCTTCCCCAGGACAGGACCTCTGTCTGGGTGCATGATTTAATTTCAATCGAATCGCAACTTTCGTCGCGTAATCCCCTGCACAACGACATCTTATTTATATCTTTCTTTTTGACGGCCTACCCAGCATTCAATTGTCGATGTGCTGGCCATGCTTAGAGAAACATTATCGATACAAGCCTTTACCCGACTCCAATCAATGAGTGCAATAGCTGTAACGGACCGAGAAGAACAAGTAATTTATCGGTGACCGTGCTTAAAGGGCAAGTCTACGGAACAAAGAATCCGTATCGAATAGAGGCTTTTCAATGAGGGACACCGTCAAAGTAGGCTATATGGGCATTCCTTTTTCCAACAGCGAAGAAATGGCGATTGTCTTCTCCAAGAAATTCGATCTGAAAAACGTGGCTCTGGTTCCCCTCATGTCCGCCAAGAACGTCATCGACGCCTTGGTGGCAAGAGAGATCGACTACGGCGTTCTGGCGGTCGAGAACAGGTTCGCCGGGATCGTTCTGGAATCGGAAGAGTCGAAAAAAGGAGTCAGGAACCTCATGGAGCTCGATCTCATGTGGTCCCCCATCCACCACTGCGTATTCAAGAAGAATGCTGAAGACCCTGTCATCAGACTCGTATCTCACGTGCAGGCCTTGGCTCAGTCGAGGAAGAACCTCGAGAGGCTGTACCCCGGTGCCGAATTCGTCGAGTGCGAGGACACGGCGTACGCCGCTGAGATGCTCGCAGAGGGAAAGCTCCCTGCAGGTTCCGCTGCGGTATGCAGGAGAGACGCTGGAGAGCACTACGGCCTCTTCCTCGCCAACGAGAACGTCGAGGACAACCCCGACAACATGACCAGATTCTCACTCGTCAAGCTGGAATGAGAGGTCCTGGTCCATCACCGTTATCGCGGCCATGGCTTCCACCACGCTAACCGCGCGGGGAACCACGCAAGGGTCGTGCCTGCCTTTGATCTCGATGTGATCATCGCACATCTTCTCCAGGTTGACCGTTCTCTGCCTCTTAGAAATGGATGGGGTAGGCTTGAACGCCACATCGAAGGTCAGCGGCATTCCGTCGCTCATGCCTCCGCAGACCCCTCCCATGTTGTTGCTGAGGGCCACAATCCTTCCATCCTCCACGGCATACTGGTCGTTGCTCTCGGAGCCCCTCATGGATGCGATGTCGAATCCCTTCCCGAACTCCACGCCCTTGACGGCAGGTATGGAGAACATCATCCTCGCCATGGACACGTCTAGAGCATCGAACCATATCCCTCCGAACCCTATCGGGAGCCCGGTGACCACGCATCCGACGACGCCGCCGACGCTGTCCCCGTCCTCCGAGGCGGCTATGATGGCTTCGGTCATCCTTTCGTCCAGGGATTCGTCCGCCGCACGGGTCTTGAACCTCTTTGAAGCGTCCATCTCCTCGAAGGAGCGCTCCTTGGTATCCACGATCCCTCTGATGCTCCTGGTGTACGCCGCTATCCTGATGCCCTTTGACTCCAGGTACTGGGAGGCTATCGCGCCAGCCGCGACCAGAGGAGCGGTCATCCTTCCGGAGAACTGGGCCCCTCCGCTCACGTCGAAGTCCTTGAACTTCATCAGCGCAGGAAGATCGGCATGTCCTGGCCTGGGGGTTATGTTGAACCCGCTGTAGGAGGACGACTTCCTGTTGGTGTTCATTATCTTTATGAGGACGCGCCCGGTGACCTTGCCGTTCTCGACGCCTTCCTCCAGAAGGACCACGTCAGGCTCCTTGCGGGGAGTTCCGATGCCGTCCTTGGGCTTGCGGAGCTCCATGGCTCTGGCTATCCTGTCCTGATCTATTTCCATCCCGACGGGGAGGCCTTCCACGTAGCATCCGATGAACTCGTCATGGCTCCTTCCGAAGAGGGAGATCTTCAGCTTGTTGCCGACCGTGTACATCTCAGCACCTCATCCCGATAGAGCGCATCTGCTCCACGAATCCGGGATAGGAGACGTTCCAGCACCCGTCGTCCTCCATGGACACGGGGCCGTCCGCTACCAGCGAGGCTATGGAAGCGGCCATCATCAGGCGGTGGTCGCCTCCGTGCTCGATCCTCCCTCCATGAAGGCGCTTGACCCCGTTGATCTCGCATCCGTCGTCGGTTCCGCGGATATCTGCCCCCAGCGTGGAGAGCATCTTCTCGACGGAAGCTATCCTGTCGCTCTCCTTGAACCTGAGCTGAGGGGCCCCGTAGAGCCTGCTGGTGCCTTCCGCGGTGCTGAGGAGGACCGCAACTATGGGGAACAGGTCGGGTATGTCCGAGAGGTCCACATCGGTGGCCGACAGCCTTCCCGTGCAGGAGCATGTGACCTTGCCGTCCTCTACGCTGACTTCGCACCCTGCGTTCCTGAGTATGTCCAGTATAGCCTTGTCTCCCTGAGGATCCTGGAGATCCAGGCCTTCGACGGAGACCTTTCCGGAGAGGCCGCCGGCAACCAGGGGGAACGCAGCGGACGAGAAATCGGCAGGAACGGTGTAGTCGCATGGAACGTATCTCTGAGGCTCCACATGGTAGCCTTCGTCCGTCCTTCCGACCTTCACCCCGAACCTGTCCATCACCGATATGGTGACGTCTATGTAGGGACGGGACACCTGCTTCCCTTCGATGACCACGTCCATGGGCCTTCCCACCAAGGGTGCCATCATGAGCATGGACGACACGAACTGGGAGCTCATGCTGCCGTCTATGGATATCCTGTCGCTCTTGACAGGGCCTCTGATCGTTATCGGAGCCTTCCCATCGTTGGAAGTGCAGGACACCCCGCATCCTTCCAGCGCGTCCAGGAGAGGTCCCATGGGCCTCCTTCTGATGGATTCGTCGCCGGTTATGGTGGTCTCGGAGCCGAAGAGGGCCGCTATACCCGTCATCAGCCTCATGGTGGTGCCAGAGTTCAACACGTCGATGGTCCTGTCCGGAGCATGAATCCTCTCCGTGCCCACGGACAGCCCGTCCTCGAAGGGCTCTATGACCGCGCCGATCGAGCGCATGGCCTCGGCCGTAGCCCTGGTATCGAACGAATCCAGCGGCTTCCTGACGACGCACTTCCCTTGGGACAGCGCCGCCATCATGATCGCTCTGTGCGTGTAGCTCTTCGACGCGGGGACTGAAACGACCCCTTCCGCCTTTCCTCCGTTGAAAACGATGTCCATCATAACGTCCTCGTGATAAGAGCCGGGCATCCCAGCTCGTCGGCTATCCTTCTGCCGTCCCCGGGATCGGCCAGAACCGCCGTGGCGGGACCGGTGCCGGTTATTCCTGCGGCTATGGCGCCCGCTTCCAGCGCCCTTTCCGCTATCCCCAACTTCCCGACGATGCCCTCCACGAAAGCCCCGTTGGCTGTGAGCACCTCGAGATATCCTTCCTTTATCTTCGGAACGAGCGCCTCGTACTCCCCCTTGAACGCCCTGTACCTGTCCACAGGCACCTTGTTCTTGGGGATCGTCCTGTCAGGAAGGCATACCACCACGTCGTAATCCGGTATCTCCAGCCTGTACAGGAGCTCGTTCTTGGAATTGTTCGTGACCACGAGCCCTCCGAGACCGCATCCGCATGCGTCGTCGAAGGCTCCTGTGATGGTGACCCCGCAGGCCTTGGCGCATTCCACGCCCAGCCTTATGGCGTCCAGGCTGTCCATCTCGCAGCCGTAGTTGTCCAGCACCGCGGCGATCACGGCGTTGCACACCGAGCTGGAGCTCTTCAGGCCCATGGACGGAGGTATCTCGGTGGACACGCTCAGCCTGTAGCCCTCCTCGGACTCGCCTATCCTGTCCAGAGCCCTGGAAACGCATGTTCTGACAAGGGTGTCATCCATCCCTGGCCTGTCGTTCAAAATTACTTCTATGGAATCCGAAGGCTCGAACCTGGCTTCGGTGGCCAGGCCTATGCCTATGGTGGAGCCGATCCCGCACGGGATCGCGTTCATCACCGAGACGGCTCCGTGGGAACGTCCTATCCCGGTCATGACAGCTCGCTCCTCATGACTCCCATGTCCGCTTCCTTGCCGAACCACATCCTGAAGGATTCGGCCCCCTGGCCTACGAGCATGTCAGCCCCGTCGGCCAGACGGCATCCTGCGGCCTCGGCCCTGGATATGAGCGGCGTCCTCCTGCCGTAGACCATGTCCATCACGGCCTGGCCGGAGCGGAGGTCGGAAAGATCGGAGGGATACTCGCCTTCAACCAGACCTATAGGGGTGCAGTTGACTATCACGTCGAATCCGCCGACTCCTCCCTGGTGGCTCTCAGCTCCGAAGGCTCCGCACACCTCTACTACGGTCTTCACGTTCCTTCCGGAGACCTTGACATCGGCTCCGGAGCTCATAAGAGCGTAAACGGCTGCCCTGGAGGCCCCTCCGGAACCCATCACCAGCGCCTTGGCTCCCTTGAGCTCTACGCCGGAAAGCGCATGGATGACGCCGGCGACGTCGGTGTTCTCACCGGACAGCACCCCGTCGTCGTTGATGACGGTGTTGACGGCTCCCACCTCCTCGGCGGCTCCAGAAACCCTGTCCAGATGCTCCATGATCTTCTGCTTGTACGGAATGGTGACGTTCATCCCCCTTATCCCGTATCCTCTGATGACGTCCTCCACGCGGTCCAGCGAGGGGGAGTCGAACACCAGGTATCTTCCGTTGATGCCGGAGTGCCTCATGGCGGCGTTCTGCATCTTGGGCGAAAGCGAATGCGACAGCGGGTGGCCGGTTATCCCCACGAGGACGCAGTCGTCCCCGAGGGCCTCCATCTCGTCGGCGCTGAACTGGCCGGGAGCGGTGGACACGCCCTCGTAGCCGAACGTGAACTCGTTTCCGAGGACCATCTGCCTTATGCGGGTGACCTCGCCGAGAGGCCCCATGCCGAGGAGGACATGCTTCCTGCCTATCCTCCTGGATGCGTCCAGTATCGAGAACAGGTCCTCGAACGAGGATGCCTTGAACGCCCCCTTGGAGATCTCCTGGTCCCCCTCTCCGAGCATGGAGAGGATGGCATCCGCATCGGGAGTCCTCTCGAAGTCGTGGAAGGACCTGATCTTCCTGTGGGGGATCTTCACGTCCCTCTCGCCGACGTCCACCAGGCCTCCGAAAGAGGCGGGGACCACGGAAGGGTCCTTCCCGCAGAGGGTGACCAGGGACTCGTCCCCGACGCCCTCCGGGATCCGGTCGAACACGTCGAGACGGATCTCGTGTATGGATGCGTCCTTTCTGAGCGGCACAGGCGACCCGTACGTCGTGCAGACCCTCATTTACTTCTCCGTGATGGATTCGTCGATGGACATGCCGAAGTGCCTTCCTCCGCTGCCCAGCTTGGCCAGGAGGATGTCCCCGGGCTCGACCTTGGTGACGGGCTTGGATCCTTCCCTGGTGACCACCTTGATGGTCTCGGCGTTCTGGAGCATGACCGAATAGCTCTTCTCCCCGTCGGTGGCGGTGACCATGAGGAGAGGCCTCCTCTCGACCTTGCACCTGCCGATGGATGCCACTCTTGTCTTCCCGTCCCTTCCGCAGATGAGGACGCTGTCGCCGCTGGAGAGCTCGGAGAGGTATCTGGTTCCTCCTCCGGGGACCTCTATGTAGCAGTGGACCGCTCCGGCGTTGACCCTGAAGGGCCTGCTGGCGACGTATCCGTTCTCCTCGCTCTCTGACTGGATCAGGAACAGGCAGGACGAATACGATCCGATGAGCATTCCCTCTCCGGGGACCATCATGCTGCAGGTGTCTATGCAGACCCTGTCGCCGACCTCGACGGGAGTCACCGAAACGACCTTCACCTCCGAGAGCGACTCCGAACCGCCGCTCACGACGTCCGCGAAGGAGTGGAGCTTGAGGGGATCGGCCACGTCGATGACGACGCCGTCGACTCCTTTCTCCATTGTGGTGAGGAACAGCTTGGCATCCTCGGTGGTGGACGCGCAGGCGTAGACCTCGGTTCCGGAAGTTCCGAACTTGGCGATGAGATTCTCGAGAGGGATGATGGTCCAGTCCGAGGTGGTCACGATGACGGCCTTCTTCTTTCCGGCCATGGACATAGCCACAGCCTGGGCCTCTGGGGTCCCGATGTCGACGAAGGCGTAGGCGTCATCGACGAACTCCCCACCGTCGGTGTATATCGATTCGAACTTTCCCAGGTTCTCGAACTCCTCGTCGCCCTTGCGCAGGATGAACCTGCCTATCCCGGCCTCCAGGCCGTTGGTGACCATGCTCTTCCTGACCGATGCGTCGTCGGACCTGTCGGCCCTTACCATCAACCTTCCCATTCTCTCGCCTCACAGGAATTTGGACGCCTCTTCGACAGAGAATCCGTCGAGGACGATGCTGGAGATAGCTTTGGTTATTCCGCGTACGTTCCTGTTCTGGAACACGTTCCTTCCGATGGAGACTCCGCGTCCTCCGGCCTCCATGGAGTCGTGGACCATGTTGAGGATCTCGAGGTCGGAGCCCATCTGGGGTCCGCCGGCTATGAGGACGGGCGCGAGGGCTCCCTTGCACACATCCCTGAAGGTGTCGATGTCTCCGGTGTAGCTGACCTTGACGAGGTCCGCTCCGATCTCGGAAGCCGCTCTGGCGCAGTGCGCGATGGCTTCGGGGTCGAAAGAGTTCTTGATTTCGGGTCCGCGGGGGTAGGCCATGATGATGAGGGGCATCCCCCAGTCGGTGCACTGCTCGGAGATCTTTCCGGCCTGCTCGAGCATCGAGGGCTCGTCCTCTGATCCGAAGTTGATATGGATGGAGACCGCGTCGGCCCCGTATTTGATGGCTTCCTCGATCGTGGTGATCTGGACCTTGCTGTTCCTGTTGGGACCGAGGTCGGTGGAAGCAGACAGGTGCATGATGAGCCCGACGTCCCTCCCGGACTGACGGTATGAATATCTGATCAACCCCTTGTGCATCAGAACGGCTGTCGCGCCACCATTAGAAACCTCGTCGACGGTCTTCCTCATGTCTATGAGGCCGTCCAGAGGACCCACGGAGACTCCATGGTCCATAGGAACGATGACCGCATTCCCGGTTTTCCTGTCGGTTATCCTCTCCATACGTATGCTTTTACCGTACATCATATGAAATCCTCCCTGATTCTGCTTAATGCTATTATAATCTTAACTTCTGAAGTACTCCCTTCCGGCATCCATCAGCGCGACGAAGCCTTTCGGATCGTCGCTCAGAGAATCCTCCCTGAGCTCGGAGACCGCTTCGGAGAAAAGGTCCCACATCTCGTCCCTGTGGGAGTTGAGGTGCTGTATCTCGTAGTACAGCATAGGGTCTTCTGAGGCGACGGACATGTTGGTGTCGAGACCCTTGTTGAATGTTGTGGAAGACACGCTCTTGAGGTCCTCGAAGCTGTATCCGCTCCTCTCCAGGACCGTGAAGAGCGCTATGTTGACCGCATGGGTCAGACCGAGGACGTACGACATGTATGAATCGTGCTCGGACAGGCCCATGACGCGGATGTTCCCGCCTTTGTCGTCGAACAGGGAGACGGCTTCGTCCACGGCCTGGCGGTTGCCGCAGTCGCAGACGATCAGGTTCCTTCCGTACATGGACGTCACGGAAGGTCCGAACATCGGGTGGACGGAGCAGACCTTCATGGATCTGGCCATCTTCCTCAGCTTGGGAGCGATTGGGCTCTTGAGCGAAGACAGGTCGAAGATGAGGGTCTCCGGCCTGCAGGTCTGCTCGAGCTCGTCCAGGACCTTGCCGGTGGCGTCTATGGGAACGGAGACTACGACGAGGTCGCACCCGGCGCAGTCCTTTACGGTGAGGCCGTTGTCTACGGAGGGATCGACCACGCAGACGTCGAACCCGGACTCCTTCAAGAAGCTGGCGGTCCAGGATCCCATCTTTCCGGCTCCTCCGATGACAGCGGCCTTCCCGGCCCTCTTGGCTCCGGGAACCCTGCACTCGGCGTCGACGGCTTCCTTGATCAGAGCGGAAGCTACGCGGTCCATGACCTCTTCGCTCAGGCCCTGGGCGGAACCCATGGCGACGTATCTGGCCTTGACGCTCTCCTCGACCTTGGCGTCCCTTATCTGAAGGCCGTTGCGCTTCTTCTCCTCGCCCACCTTGACCGCAATCGCAGTGCGTTCGGCTATGAGCCTCACTATTTCCTCGTCCTTCTTCCGGATCTCCTCTCTGAGCTCGTCGAGTCCCATAAGTTCGCCCCATAGCGAAGGACGGTATTAGTGCCTTCACCGTGCTACGTGTTAACACGGAACACTATTTATCCTTATCTGAAAAATTCGGGAGGCCCCCTTTCGAGAGCCTCCTTTTGAGATCAGCTGTGGATGTCCGAGGATTGGAGCGTTCCGTCCATGAACTGCTCGTATCCGTACAGGTCGAGCAGCCCGTGTCCAGACAGACAGAACACTATAGTCCTCTCCTCGTTCTTCTCCTTGGCCTCGAGGGCCAGGTCGATAGCTCCCTTCAGGGCATGGCAGGACTCGGGCGCAGGGATGATGCCCTCGGTCCTGGCCATCAGCAGTCCAGCCTCGAAGGTCTGGGTCTGGTCGTAGGACCTCGCGGTTATCAGCCCGGTGTCGTACGCTGCGGATACGAGAGGGGACATTCCGTGGTATCTCAGGCCGCCGGCGTGGATGGCGGACGGAATGAACTCGCTTCCGAGGGTGTACATCATCAGCAGAGGGGTGAATCCGGCGGTGTCTCCGAAGTCGTACTTGAACTCTCCCTCGGTGAGGCTGGGGGCCGCCTTGGGCTCGACAGCTACGAACTGGGTGTCCTTGAATCCTTCTCCTCTGATCTTCTTTCCAAGCATGGGGAAGGTCATTCCGGCGAAGTTGGATCCTCCTCCGGTGCATGCGACGACGTAGTCGGGATTGATCTCTCCGATCTCCATCTGCTGCATGGTCTCCTGTCCGATGACGGTCTGGTGGAGCATGACGTGGTTGAGCACGCTTCCGAGGGAGTAGCAGATGTTGGGGTCTTTGGCCGCCATCTCGCAGGCCTCGGAGATGGCGATTCCCAGAGACCCGGAGGTCTCGGGGTGCTCCTTCAGGACTTTCTTTCCGAACTCGGTGTACTCGCTGGGAGAGGCGTAGATCTTGGCGCCGTAGGTGTTGATGATGGTCTTCCTCAGAGGCTTGGCCATGTAGCTGCCCTTGACCATGAACACGGTGGTATCCAGGCCGTAGAGGTTGGAGACCATCGCCAGAGCGGTTCCCCACTGTCCTGCGCCGGTCTCGGTGGTCAGGGTGTGGACTCCCGCCTCGGCGTTGTAATAGGCCTGGGCCAGAGCGGTGTTTCCCTTGTGGCTTCCGAGGGGGCTCATGTCCTCCCTCTTGAAGTAAATCTTCGCAGGCGTCTTCAGGGCTTTCTCCAGCCTGTAAGCCCTCTGCAGTGGGGCGGGCCTGTTGAGATAGATGAGGTTGTCGCGGACCTCCTCGGGGATGTCGATGTACCTCTCGGTGGTTCCCTCCTGCCTGATGATCTCTTTACAGAAGATCGCCTCGAAGTCCTCAGGCTTGGCAGGCTCGCCGGTTCCGGGGTTGAGCGGGGGCTTCAGATCGTGTATGTCGGAGGCCAGGTTGTACCATCTCTTGGGAATGTCCTCTGGCGACAGATTGATTCTTGCATCTTTCGGTATTGTCATGAGATGGAAGTAGTGCCGTTCTCTATTTAATCATATTGTTCATTGATGAACATAATTATACATTACATGCTCACCACATACTTGTTCTGTCCCAGGACATAGAGATGTTTCACCTCATTTCGGGAAATCTTTCACATTGTCCGCATCGTCACGTATGTTCACGGTGACCTTCCCTCCAGACGACAGAAGAACGAGAACGGGCATCGAGGGGAGAGCCGAAGGCCATCTGTTCGTCAAGTTCATCGCACTGATGATGAGGATCCACATCAGGTCCTCAGTAAGCACGATGACGACGTGCCGAGGACCAGGGAGAAGGAGGATTCAGTCAACGGCATACCAGTAGACAAGGTCATGCTGTCCCTCTTCACGCAGATGGTCGTAGGCAGCACGGGCGTCTGGTCCATCGATACCGTACCGTTTGACGCGTGTTTACAGGGCGTAATACATTATCGAGGGGAAAGCCTGAATCGCCCCTCCGGAACCAGCAGGCGATGGCGGGGATCCGGATGGCAGGAGCCGAGACGCGCCCCGCACCACGGAACGGGTCTCGAGCCTGGCCCCTGCGATGGTTGATGCTTCAGAAGACAGCCAATATGTTCAGCCCCTCGGTGATGGGGACGACGTCTACGCTGGCATCGTAGAGGGGATCTCCCGGATTCAGCAGCCAATGGCTGAAGGAATGGCCCTCCTTAGGTTCGGCTGACAGCAGCAGATGACCCTCGGACTGCTCGAGCCTGACGGAATAGCGGTCGCCGACGTTCTGGCCGTAGGCGACTATGCTGCCTAGGTCCGGGAAGTCGACGGTGACGGTAACGACAGACGTGGGACCGGAGACCTCCTTGGTGGTCGCCGACAGCTCTGCGTCGGAGTCGGCAACGAAGGCGCATACGGGGGACGAGGATGTGTAGGAACCGGTCCAACCGGTCACCACCCTGCCCTCGTCCGAGACGGCGTAGACGGTCACAGGGGTGCCAACGGTCACCGCCTTCTCGCCGCCTATCCCTACGCCGTTCATGTACAGGCTGCAGCCGTCCCCGTTCAGAGTCAGGACGACGACGTCCTTGGTGACCAGGCGGATGGAAACGTCGGATTCGATTACGAGCTCGTAGGATGCGTCGGCGCATAGGAGCCTGTCACCCGCGTAGTACCCGCCGAAATGACCTACGTCCGTGACCGCCACCAGCGAAAGCTTCGTCCCTTTGACGTAGCTTCCCTCAGAGCTGCCCCAGGGGCCGTCCCCGTCGACGGTGAATTTGGAGTATTCGTCGCTTTCGATCTTCACCTTGAACAGAGTGTCGACCTTGAACTTCTCGCCGCTGTCGCCGCTGTTGAGCATCAGGGCCGCGGCTGCCGCGATGACCACTATGGCCACTATGGCCACAATCAGCATCGTTTTCGTCTTTTCCATGAAGTTTTCTCCTAAGCCTGCTTAGGCTGCGAGCATTCTAGGCCGTATGATTAAATAAGCATTTAGCAAAGGGGCAGATTCTTTCTAATTAAAGACAAATCTTCCCCGAAAGCGATTCTACGAAGGAGCGGGACTGTGTCGAAGTGGACGAAGGCAAGTACTTCTCGTGTCCGTCATAAGAGCTGCCGTTCGTGCACCGGTCCGGTCAAGGACCTCATTCGGAGCTCTGGGCGTCCCCGACCATCTCATCAATATTCCAAATCATTGAAAAAGACGACCGAAACGCCATAGAATGTTCCAGTATCCTGATTGTCAAATTACACTTATCGCAATAAGACTAGATTATGAGATTCAAATTGATAAAATTTGAATTCTGACTCGATAAACAGATCGATACCAGCATCGTTATTTCATCGTTCAAACAATCCAATTATTCACAATATATGCTAAACAAGAAATAGACGACGATCATCCTTCGATTGAACCTTTCCGAGAACGATGGGTCGGAAATAATTGCTTTCTGTAAAAACTTTCAATGTATTATGAAATGCAGATTCTATAATTCAACTCAAAAATATTCTATTAAGAAAAGCGTACATACCAATACAATAGTAAGGGCAATTATTCCCATTATTGTGGTTCAGAAACGGAAAACCATCAACTTCATCTGTTTTAGATTGTTATTTTTTATAAAGATAACTATAATTCACATAACAATAGTAGGAGTAAGCATGAGCGCGGATTATAAGGCCAGCATCTTGGAGAACACCCACACTGTCAAGATACTGATGATCCTTAACGAGAACGGAAAAATGATGAAAGGCGACCTCGCCAGAAGCATCGCGAAGGGGACTTCGACCGTTCAGGCCAGGGTCGCCGATCTCGTCGAAGCCGGGCTGCTCACGGAGACCCGCGAGAAGGTCAAGCCGTTCAAGATTTTCGTCAGCCTTACCCCCGAAGGCGAGAACGTCGCCAACATGCTCCGTGCCATCGAATCCTGCCTTCGCAACAGCAGCCCGGAAAAAGGCAACCAGTGAACCTGTCCCTGCAGAGGACGCCGTTCTTGATGACCGGGATTTGCCTGATCGTCAGGATTGGGTCTCGGCGTTCTTGCTTTCGAAGGTATGGATGTCCTCGATGCGGGCATCATCCTCCTCCTCGTCCATGGGAAGGGCGTCCTTGAGGATCACATGAGGGGCGTCGTCATCCTTGGTGATCTCTGCGGTCACGCCATATACGGTGCGGAGGTTCTCTGCCGTTATCACCTTGTTCGGCTCCCCCATGTCGAACACCGACCCCTTGTGCATCAGGATGATCTTGTCCGAGTACTTCGCCGCGATGTTGATGTCGTGGCTGATCATCACGATCAGGATGTTCTTCTCGCGAGAGAGCCTCTTCAGCATCTTCGTGACATCCAGCTGATGCCTGACATCCAGATTCGAGGTGGGCTCGTCCAGAAGGAGGATCTCCGGCTCCTGGACCAGTCCGCGGGCGAGCATGACCTTCTGGTGCTGACCAGCGGACAGCTCGTTGAAAGGCCTCATGGCCAGGTGCGAAATCCCGAGCATCCTGAGGGTGTCGTAGACTATGTCGAGGTCCTTGTCCAGGGTGCCCCATTTGCTGTGAGGGTGCCTTCCAATCATGACGGTGTCTATGACGGAGAGCGGGAAGGAGTCGTTGGCGGAGTACGGGACGTATCCTATCTGCTTGGCCAGCTCCTTGAGCTTTATCTCGGATACGTCCTTCCCGTCTATCAGGACGGTTCCCGAGGTGGGGGCCAAGATCTTGTTGATACAGTGTATCAGAGTCGACTTCCCCACTCCGTTGGGGCCAAGGATCGACACAAGCTCGTTGCCGCCCAGCTCGAAGGACACGTCGTGAAGAACAGGCACGCTCGAATACGAAAAGCTGACATCTTTGATTTTAAGCTCCATTCCCTCACCTGCTGGATTTCCTATCCTGATTCGTTAAACATGTTATTCCGGCCGCTGGAACGCGACCCGCCGCCTTGCGTTCTAAAGAATCTCTCAAGCCCATACGTTCTTCCTCTGTCTGATGAGGATCCACATGAACAGCGGACCTCCTACCATCGAGCTTATGACCCCTACGGGCAGCCCGTTGATTCCCGAAACCTTGGCGATCGTGTCGGCCAGCAGTATGAAAGCTGCACCGAAGGCGGCAGATGCCGGGATCAGGTAGCGATTGTTCGAACCTACGAATATGCGTGCGACGTGCGGCCCCACGAGACCGATGAACCCTATGGTTCCGGTGTACGACACTATCCCCGCAGTCAAGAGGGATGCGAGGATCATGGTGACCAGACGTATGGTCATAGGGCTCTCCCCCAGTGTCTTCACGCTCCTGTCGCCCACGTACATCACGTTCAGCCTTCCCGCGAACATATACAGTATCACGGAGAAGAACAACGTCGACCCCAGCATCATGGGAATCGAGCCCCAGCGAACCCTGTCGAGGGATCCGACCCTCCAGGCGTAGGCGTCGGCCAGGCTCTCCGACGGAGCGGTGACCATTATGATCTGGCATATCGAGCTGAACAGGAACATGACCGCGATTCCTGTGAGGATCATGCTCATCGGCGTCAGCTTCCTGAACTTGGAGAAAGCGGCGATGATCGCCACCGGGAGCAGCGAGAACAGGTAGGCGTTCACGATGACCTTGCTTCCGTCGGGGACGAACGGGACGATAGAGATATTCAATATTATCCCGAGAACGGCTCCCAGGAACGCTCCAGAGGATATGCCCATCGTGTAAGGCTCCGCCAGGGGGTTCTTGAAGTCGTTCTGCATTATGACTCCGGCTATGGAGAGGCCTGCGCCCGCTATTATGGCGCCCAGCGCGCGAGGAAGCCTGGTGTTCCATACGTATTCGTCCGCCCTGGGATCGACCTCGTTGCCGAAGAGATGGTCGAAGAACACACCTATCGCGTCCATGACGGAGATGTTGTAGACTCCGAAGCCCAGCGTGATGAAGAACATCACGGCGGCCAAAGCCACGAAAGCCAGAGTCCACAGCACGCGCTTCCTGTTCTCGGACGAGTACATCCTCCTTATTGTGGCGTTATCGAGGATCAATACAGAACACCCGCCTTTCTAGTGTGGTACATTATAAGGATGAGGAACACAGGGCTTCCTATGATGCTCATGACCACTCCCACAGGTATGTTGGACAGCTGGTACGCGGTGTAATCGGCTATCAGGAGCAGAATGGCTCCGACAGCCATGGAGATCGGCATCACGAACCTGTTGTCGGAGCCGACCAGAAGCCTCACGAGGTGCGGCGCCACGAGACCGACGAATCCTATGATTCCGGTGAAAGAGACGATGGCGGCGGTCATGAAGGCCATGATCAGAAGGCATACCGTGCGGAAGCGCTGTACGTCCACTCCCAGACTAATGGCGCTCTTCTCGCCGAGGGACATGACGTTCAGCTTGTTCGCCATCATCAGGACGAACACCGTTCCGACTATGGTGACACCGAGCATGATCGGTATATATCCCCAGGTCATCCCGTCGAGGCTCCCTATCTGCCACATGTAGGCGCTCTTGAGGGTGTCCGCATCGGTTGTGACCATGAGGTATGTAATCATCGAATTGAAGAAGTAAGAGATAGCCGTACCCAGAAGGATCAGCGTCGCCGGCGTCATCCGTATCTTGGCCGATATCAGGATGATCAGAGCAGCTGGAATCAGCGCTCCGATGAACGCGTTGGCGACTATGCCGACCTCGTTGGCGAAGCTCGCGAAGGAGACTCCGATTACGATGGCGGTGACGGCTCCGAAGCACGCTCCAGAGGAGATTCCCGTGCTGTAAGGATCTGCCAGAGGGTTTCCCATGACGGCCTGCATGAGAGTTCCGCAGACGGCGAGGGAGGCTCCGGCGAGGATGGCGGCGATCGCGTGGGGCATGGCCGTATTCCAGATGTAACGGTCGGCCCACCAGAAACGGCTGCGAGGCTCATAGGTCACGCCGGTTATGTGGTTCCAGATGACCTCGTAGACCTCAGAAAGCGTCATGTTGTCGTAGACGCTCAGAGAGAAGAGCCCCACGAAGACGACGATCCCTATGATGCAAGCTATCAGGACTATGATCTTCCTGGCGATCTGATGGTGGTATTCGCCAATGACGCGCTCTTTCTCGGAATCGTCACCATACCGCATGTTATCACAATAAGGGAATGGGGGGATATCCCCCCGGTTTCATTCAATCAGTTTGCGATTGCCTTGTAGTCATCGAAGGTGATGAGCGCAAGGACGGTGTCGAGGGTCTGTCCGCTCAGAGGAACGGTTCCGCAGTCGATGTAGGCCTGGAGAACGCTGTCGGCCCACTCTCTGGAGAAGTCTTCGCCGTACATAGCGTGGGCCATGTAGGCGAGCTTGACTCCGCCGGGGAGGAGATTGTTGACGTACACGAGCTTGTCCTCGAAGTCCTTGAAGTACTCTCTAGAGGAGACGCCCTTGTTGTCGTGGTCCCAGGTATCCTTGATCATCTCAACAGTCTCGGCCTGGGTAAGTCCCCAGTCCATCGAACGGTTGTTGATGAAGATCTCGGCATCAGTGTAATTGGAGAGGGCCTCGGTGGACTCCATCTTGGTAGAGTTCTTGGTGTACTTGGAAGCGAACTCGGAGTTCAGGGAGGCGTAGGGAATTCCTCCGGCGGTCTCGGCAGAGGTGTTGAAGGAAGAGGACTCACCGCAGACGTAGATGTACATGGTTCCGCAGATGTAGGAGACCTTGTCGTCATTGGAAAGATTTCCGACGGCCTTCTCGATCTCGTCCTTGACGTCCCATCCGATCTTGGCGTACTCGCGTGCGACGGTCTCGCAGTCTCCTCCGAAGAGGAATCCGAGGGTGAGAACGGTCTGGAGCTCGTCGGTGGCGTCAGCGGAGGTGTAGTCGATCATGGGGATGCCAGAGGCCTTCAGATCGGCCATGCGCTTCTCGGTGAACTGGGCGACACCGCTGTGGTCGACGAGGACTGCTCCGATTCCTCCGGAGGAGACGAGAGCCGCATCGAGGGCGGTGAAGTTTGCCCAAGACTCGTCGGTGATGGTCCTTGCGCTTCCCTTGAGATCGACGGCACCGGCGCTGATGGATCCCTCCGCGACATCGTAAGTGGAGGAGAAGTATCCAGCGATATACTGTCCGCCGTTAGCGAAGAGCGCGGGCATCTGCATGTTGGTGGCGTAGGTCACGACGTTCCTGAGGGGATAGTCGACAGCGACGACGGTGTCTTCGCCGTTGACATCGAGACAGCAGACGTAGACGGTGCCGGGCTCCCTCTTGATGATCCTGTTAAGGAGGTCGACGTCCTTCTGGTCGACGACTCCGTCGTTGTTGGCGTCAGCCATGGGGTAGTCGGCGAAGCTCAGGCTTCCAGCGATGATCCCCTTCACGATGTAGACGTCCTGGTTGTTGATGTCGTCGTCCCCGTTGGCGTTTCCGAGCACCATGAGAGTGGCGCTGCTGTACGCCTTGTGGATGACGAAGTCCATGGAGGCTATGTCGAGCTTGTCGCCGTTGAAGAACTTGTCGACGAGCTGCTGGTGCAGGTCGTTGGCCCAGTCGGTGGAGGCGAGGTCAGGGTGCATGACGGAGAGAGCATAGGCGACCCTCATGGGGACGGGCATTCCTCCGCAGATGATGTACTGGCCGTCGGTTCCCTTCTCCCAATCTCCGAATGCCGAAGTGTAGGTGTCCCAGAGGTTGTCGGCGTCGACCGCGTCGGCGTAGAAGTTGCCGGTCCTGAGGTGCAGGATGTAGTCGAAGTTATACAGCTTGTTGTTGTAGACCTCGGGGTAGTCAGCGATCTTGATGCTGGTGGTGGTTCCGGTGTCGAGGTTCTCGAGAGCGTACTTTCCTCCGGCCATGGTTCCGACCTTGTTGTAATCGGATCCGCCGACGGAGATGTATCCGGTCATGGAGGACGCGATGAATCTGGGAATCTCGCTCTCGGAGAGGTTGGTGACCTTGGACTCGACCTGAGCGTAGACATCGTTGTAGAAGTCGATGAGCTCGACAGACCTGTCGACCTTGTCGAGCAGGAGGCCGAGCAGGAGAGCTCCGTGAGAGAAGACATCCATGTCGACCGCGGCGGCGGAGACCCTGACGACGTCGACTCCGAAGTTCTCGTAGTCCTGCCAGTTGGTGATGTAGGTCCTGTTCCAGTCGGTGAGGACAGCGGTGACGTTCTCCTCGGCGATGATGTTGGAGGTTCCGACCTTTCCGTTCTCGAAGGGGAGGGTGGTGGAGGAGGTCCCGATCTTCTGGACCTTGTCGGTGTCGAGATAGTAGTTCTTGAAATACGTGTCCACGGAGCTGCTGTAGCAGGCGCCCTTGACCTCCTCCTTCACTCCGAGCATCCAGAGGAGCATGAAGGAGTTGGAGGATCCGGTCATGATCAGGGACTTGATGGGGAACTGCGTCTGGACGAGAACGTCGTCCATGGTCCCGTTGGAGTCCTGGTCGAAGTAGTTGATGTGCCAGATAGGAGTGGACTCGCGGGCGATGATCTTCTTGACGACATCGACATCGGCGGAGTTGATGTAGCCGTCGTTGTTGGCGTCGGCCATCTTGTTCTCGCTTGTGACTGTCGCTCCGAGATCGATCAGAGACTGGATGAGGGTCACATCGCTGTTGTCGATGACCTTGTCGCCGTTGGCGTTTCCGTAGACCTTCAGGATGGCCTTGTCGATGGTGACGACCTCGTCGGTGCTGATGACGGTGACCGCGCAGATGGAGGTGATCCTGCCGTCGGTGGTGGTCGCGGAGATGTTGGCGATTCCTGCGCCGACAGCGGTGACGACACCGTTGTTGACGGTGGCAACTGTAGCGTCGCTGGAGGACCAGTTCACGACCTGGGAAGCTCCAGAAGGCATGACGGTAGCGGACAGAGTCGCGGTCTCGCCTTTCTCAATGCTGAGCGAGTTGGAGCTGAGGACGACTCCTGTAGCTTTCACTTCAGAGGATCCCGAGACCGTGACCTTACATGTGGCGGTCTTCTTGCCGTCTTCGGTGGTCACTGTGATCGTGGCCTCACCCACAGACACGGCTGTCACTTTTCCGCTCGAAACGGTAGCGACGGAGGCGTTGCTGGTGGACCAAGTGACGTTCTTGTTGGTTGCGTCGGAGGGAGAAACAGTATCCACGAGGGTGCTGGTTCCTCCGACCTCGAGGTTCAGGCTGGTTTTATCCAAAGATACGCCGGTGACGCTCTTATCTTTGTCGCCGTTCCCCGATGTTAGCAACACCGCTGCCGCGATCAGCGCGATAATCGCGATGGCGGCGACGATGAGGACAATCATCTTGTTCTTTTCCATTTTAATTACCCACCTAACAGTTAGGGTTAGACGTATATTCCAGCCATTCCGTATAAAGATATCTTATACATCCAATGCATACCATATAAATAATTTATAAAAAAAGAAGGGCTGGATGCATGGTCTGAAGACCATCGATTCTCGATTAAAAATACGATTACGGGGTGAATACCACCATGTACGCATCGGGTATCAGGCTCTTCAGCTTCTTGAGGTCCGGATTGTACAGGCGAACCCTGTCGTCGCGGAAGATCGGCTTGCCGAGAAGCTTGGCGACCACCGTAGCCTCTATCTTCCCTTCGACCTTCCATGCGCTGACCTCTCCCGAGACGTCCGTGGAAACGTAGATGGGCACACGCAGACGGAGCCTCTCGGAATCGTCGCAGATGTTCCACAGGACCTCGAACTGCTCCTTCCCGATGTCTATGACGGAGCCGTCCTTGGTGCGGTAGGTATAGTCCCCGGACTGCTCCATCTCGAAGAGCGAGGGCTTGCTGACTGCGAGGTTCCTATTGAGATCGGACATTATGGATTTGACGAAGTCCATGAACCTTGATTGACGGGACGCATATTTGGACGTACGCCAAACGCTGACGGATGAACACAACTTTATCCACGCTCGCGATAGCATGCATCCATGCCACTCGAGACCGATGCGATGAAAGCGCTGTCGGAGCACCCGTGCTTCAACGAGGACGCCCACCGCAAGTTCGCCAGGATGCACATTCCCGTAGCACCGGCTTGCAACATACAATGCAACTACTGCAACAGGAAGTACGACTGCTCCAACGAATCGCGCCCAGGAGTAACAAGCGAGGTCCTCTCGCCCGAAGAGGCTGTGGAGAAGATCCGCCTGGTAAAGGAGAGGATCCCCGAGCTGAGGGTCATAGGCATCGCCGGACCTGGGGACCCGATGGCGAACGAGAACACGTTCCGCACCCTCGAGCTGGTCAAAGACGAGTTCCCCGATCTCACCCTTTGCATTTCCACCAACGGCCTCGCGCTGCCCGAGAACGCGGACAGGCTCCATTCGCTCGGAGTGAAGTTCGTCACCGTCACCATGAACGCGATGGATCCGGACATCGGGGCCGAGGTCTACAAGTTCGTGGTCTGGAACGGGAAGAGGCTGGAAGGGAGGGAGGGCGCCGAGATCCTCCTCGAGAAGCAGCTCGAAGGCATCAGGAGATGCGTAGAGCTCGGCATGGTGGTGAAGATCAACGTCGTGATGGTCCCCGGGATCAACGACGAGCACATCCCGGAGCTGGTCAAGAAGGTCAAGTCGATGGGCGTCTACATCGTGAACATCCTCCCGCTGATACCCGTGGAAGGCACCGCGTTTGCAGGGCTGAGGGCTCCCACCCCGGAGGAGAGGAAGGCGCTGATGGACGAGTGCTCCCTGGACGTCAGGATGATGCGCCACTGCAGGCACTGCAGAGCCGATGCGATAGGCCTCCTCGGGGAGGACAGGTCCCAGGAGTTCGCCGACATGGGAGGATGCTCCAGCGGCTGCGGCCCTGGACCCCAGATGATCAACCTGGAAGGCACCAGGGACTCGAGCAGATACGCCGTGGCGTCCGCGGACGGAAAGAACGTCGACTCCGGATTCGGCAACGCGAAGAGGTTCCTCATCTACAAGGCCAGGAACGGGTCGTTCGAGCCTGCAGGAGAAGCCTTCGTCGACGTGAAGGAGGACGTCTCCGGACAGAGCCACCGCAAGCACATCGAGTCGATAGTCTCCTCCCTGGGAGACTGCGGATGCGTCGTGGTCGGAGAGATAGGGCCCATGCCGTCCAAAGTCCTGAAGAACCTGGGCATCAGGGTCGTCATAGACTCGGGCCCGATAGAGGACTGCCTGAAGAGGGCGGTCTGAAACGAGCATTCCGCGCGGCGCTCCATCGCGGGGGCTCCGCCCCTATATTTTATCTAAATGTTCTGTATAGGCAGGCCCAATTGAATGGAGTGTACGACATGGACGCTCAAGAAATGAGAGAGAAATACATCGATTTCTTCAAATCGAAGGGGCACAGCTTCATCAGCTCGGCCCCCCTCATACCGGAGAACGACCCCACGGTCCTGTTCACCACCGCCGGGATGCATCCCCTCGTCCCCTACCTGCTCGGAGAGAAGCACCCCGCAGGAAAGAGGCTCACCGACTATCAGAAATGCGTGAGGACCGGGGACATCGACGAGGTCGGAGACGCCAGCCACCTCACGTTCTTCGAGATGCTCGGCAACTGGTCCCTCGGGGACTACTTCAAGAAGGAATCCATCGGATTCAGCTACGAGTTCCTCACCGACGTCCTCAAGATGGACAGGAACAGCCTCGCTGTCACCGCCTTCGCCGGAGAGGGAGACATCCCCCGCGACGACGAGACCGCCGAGATCTGGAAGAGCCACGGGATGAGGGACGACCAGATCTTCTTCTACGGAAAGGAGGACAACTGGTGGGGGCCGGCCGGCCAGACTGGGCCCTGCGGACCCGACACCGAGATCTTCTACGACGACGGCAGGCCCAAATGCGGACCCGACTGCGGACCTTCCTGCCACTGCGGGAAGTACACCGAGATCTGGAACAATGTCTTCATGCAGTACTTCAAGGACGCTCAGGGCAAATTCACCCCTCTCAAGCAGAAGAACGTGGACACCGGAATGGGACTCGAGAGGATCCTCAGAATCCTCAACGGGAAGGAGACGGTCTACGACACCCCTCTCTTCCAGGGAATCATCTCCAACATCGAGGAGATCTCCGGAAGGAAGTACGGAGAAAACCCAGACGACACCAAGGCGTTCAGGATCATCGCGGACCACATGAGGGCCGCCACCTTCATCCTCGGAGACGGAGTCGTCCCCGCGAAAGTGGGACAGGGATACATCCTCAGGAGGCTCATCAGGAGGTCCAGCAGATACATGTCCAAGCTCGGATACGAGCAGCCCTTCATGCAGAAGATCGCCGAGGGCATCATCGCCGAGTACAGCAAGGCCTACCCCGAGCTCGAGAGGAACAGGGAGTTCATCATCAACAACATCAACAACGAGGAGCTCAAGTTCCACAAGGCCGTCATGAAAGGGCTCAGAAGGTTCGACCAGATGGTCGCAGAGAACGGGGACAGCCCCGTTCTGAACGGAGAGACCGTCTTCAGGCTGTACGACACCTACGGATTCCCCATCGAGATGACCGTGGAGCTCGCCGCCGAGAAAGGCCTGAAGGTCGACATGGAGGACTTCAACAGCAGGTTCAAGACCCACCAGGACACCTCCCGTTCCGGAGCGGAGCAGCAGTTCAAGGGAGGTCTGGCGGACCACAGCGAGGAGACCACCAAGCTTCACACCGCCACCCACCTGCTCAACGCTGCCCTCAGGAAGTTCGTCAGCCCCGACATCCAGCAGAAGGGATCGAACATCACCGCCGAGAGGCTCAGATTCGACTTCAACCTCGACAGGAAGTGCACCCCCGAGGAGCTCGCCAACGTCGAGAAGTACGTCAACGATGCTATCAAAGCAGCCATCCCCGTGGTATGCGAGGAGATGACCTACGAGGAGGCCAAGAAGCGCGGTGCCATCGGAGTCTTCACCGACAAGTACGGCGAGATGGTCAAGGTCTACACCATGGGAGACGTCTCCTGCGAGATCTGCGGAGGCCCCCACGTCAAGAACACCTCGGAGCTCCAGGGATTCAAGATCAAGAAGGAGGAGAGCTCCGCAGCCGGCGTCAGACGCATCAAGGCCGTCGTCGGTAAGTTCGACTGAAACCTGAAACCCCGTCCTTTCCGAGGGACGGGGGATTTTTCTTCATGCCGATCCCAGCTTACCGGCGAGCCTATGCAGCATGTACAGCGCTATGCCGTCTATGATGCATAGGATCATCAGAATATGGAACACGCTGAACGCGAAGCCCAGGAATATTCCGCACATCGCCAGGATGAGGTCGATGAAACACGAGAAGGCCGACAGATTATCCGAAACACGCAAGAGGATGCCGAGGGCCGGAGCCACGCAAAAGCCCGCCCCGATGAACGAACCGAAGGTGCTCAGAAGCATCGCTATGCATATCAGCGGGAATATCGAGGTCACGAGCCTGAAGACCAGCAGGTCGCCCTTTATCAGAATGCTGTCCGATTTCGATTTGGGCTTGTAAGCGCTGGTCGATTCGGGGCTGGGCTTTGGAGCGGGAGCCGGACTGGGGCCAGGCTTGGGCATGGAAGTCGGAGTCGGGGCAGGCTTCGATACAGGCGTGGGCCTCGGTACGGTGCCGACTGCAGGCTCGGGCTTGGGGATGCCCGATGGCTTGGATGTGGGGCCCCTGTAGACAGACTCCTTCTTAGGCGGATCAGGGCTCGTCATGGGCGGCTCCTCCATTCCGGACTGGTAGAACGCCCTGTCGCCGATAATCCTGACCGTGATGGGGATGTCCATCGATGTGAGCGACCTGCAGCGGTAGAACGTCTCGCTCCCGATGGATCTCAGAGTTCTGGGGAGCTCCACCTTCTCCAGATTGACGCAGTTCGCGAACGCCCTGTCCCCGATGCGGGATATCGGCTCTGGAATCGTGACGGACACGAACGAGGTCCCTTCGAACATCCTGTCCCAGATCTCATCCACGAACGAGGGGACCGTGTAATGCTTTGAATCCATCATCCTGAGAGCGTCGGACATGTCTGCGCGGACTATCGCGCATCCGTGATCGTAAACCTTCTGGAACCATTCCATGGCCTTGTCCTGGGACTGCTCGACCCCCATCCCGCGGCTGTACATGACCCCTACCCTGCGCTGGGCCTGGAGATCCCCCTTACCAGCGTCTTTCAGATACCTCCTGAAGGCCTCGCCGTCGATGTTCACTTCCAGACCGGTCAGGTCCGTGAATCTTTTGAAGGAGGCCACAGCATCTTTTATGGAGTCCGTTTCGAGAGGATACTCGCTCCTATCGAGGGTGCAGACCCCGTCCATGTACCATGCGTCGGCATCGGTGCTGTCCATCGAGAGCAGCTTCTTGACGATCTCATGGGCCTTCGCAAGGTTTCCGGAATCGAAATAAGAGAACATCTCGTCCTTCAGAACCTCTGATTCGTCAATGTGGTCGACTTTCGGCGGGACAGCCTCCTTCGGCTCCTCCGTCTCCTTCTCAGGCACCGGTTCGGGAGAACCGACCTTGACGGGTTTCTCTATCTCGATCCTGAAACCGCAGCCGATGCAAACCCCATAGTCTTCAGAATCATCCAGAGCGACTTCAGCAAAGCAATACGGAATATTACCGATATGAGGCCCATCGGAATCCCGGTATAGGCATGGCTGACGGATATTTGAATCCAATCGAACGAGAATCGAAAATAATTCGAAATCAGGATGTGGCTCGATCATCGATAGGTCATGACTTCGCTCTGCCGGGGTAGATAGCTGCCAGGAGGAACATGACGATGACGGCTACCAGATCGATTATGACCGCCAGCGTCAAAGCGAAGAATGTGCCGTCGACTAGCCCCACAATCATGCTCAGGGTAATCATAAGGGAATCTATGGCACAAGCTATAAGCAGCATACCGGAATTGAAACGAAATAGCATAGACATAGCGGGCGCGACAGACAGCACCATGGCCAGGATAGGATCATCGTAGAACTCGTTCCATATCATGCCGAGCACTATCAGGGGGATCATTACTGTGAGCGCCATGCCTACACGGATCCATGTCCTATCCACGACGGCTTCCATGGCTGGAAGATCCTCGGGCTCCGGCGTGGGAACGTAAGTAGGCGCAGACGACGTATGGCCGGGAGCAGTCTCCGGAAGCCCCCAGTCCACCTCGGTGCGCTCGGAGAAGATCTCCTCCCCAGGCCTCATGTAGCGGGACCTGCTGTCGGAGATGCGCTTGCTCAGAACGGTGGCCTTCTCCATCCCATGGTTGTAGAAGGCATGAGGGCCTATCGATGTCACCGATTCGGGTATCGTTACGGATCTCAGGGACCCGCAGCGATAGAACGCCTCCTTCCCGATGGTCTTCAGATTACTAGGAAGGTCCACGGATTCCAGCTTGTCGCAATCCGCGAACGCCCTGTCGCCTATGCGCGTGATCGATCCGGGAATCGTGACGGAAACGAAGCGAGACCTCTCGAACATTCCGTCCCATATCTCGTCCACGAACGAGGGGACCGTGTAACGACTGGAATCCATCATCCTGAGGGCGTCGGAGATATCCTGATGGACATCCTTGAATCCACGCCCATAGGCCTTCTGGAACCATTCCATGGCCTTGTCCTGGGACTGCTCGATCCCCATCCCGCGGCTGTACATGACGCCGACCCTGCGCTGGGCCTGGACATCGCCTTTCTCCGCGCCTTCGAGATATCTTTTGAAGGCCTCGGCGTCGATGTTGACATCCAACCCGGTCAAATCCTTGAATCTGCCGAAGGAATCCATGGCATCCTTCATCGAATCCGTCTCGTGGGGATAATCGCTGAGGTCCAATGTGCAGACTCCATCCATGTACCATGCGTCGGCATCGGAGCCGTCCAGGCGGATTATCCTTTTGGCGAGGGCTTGCGCCTCAGCAGCATCCCCCGACTCGTACAGGATGAACATCTCGTCCTTGAGCCTGTCCAGGACGCCCTCCAGCTCCTTGCCGTCGAATAGCCGCAAGACATCATCTTGGGAGATCCCGAAGCCGCAATGCCAGCATGTTCCGGAATCCAGAACATCGTCGAGCTCCAAATCTTCGGAACAATTAGGGCATTTCATGCGTCGCTCCCTCTGAAACACATGTGGTATGACACGTAGGGATATGAAAACAATCAGAAGAAGGAGAGTGGTGGACTGGGCGCGATTTGAACGCGCGACTTCTTGCTTGCAAAGCAAGCGATCTTCCAGCTGATCTACCAGCCCACTGGGACGCCCCTACTTTGTAAGATATATTTAAACATTGGTACATGAGAGCCCACATCCCTCTTAGAGACCGATGCGAAAAACAGGTGAAAAACGAACACTGGATGCATTCATTACGAAACGCTGGCCGTCTTTCTACCGATCAGCTTCTTGATGTATCCGCGGGTCAGAATGATGGCCAGGGCCGCGGACACTATGCCGACAGCGACCATGCCCACGCACATCAGCGCCACGGAGGTCCCGCTCAGCGCCGCGAAAGCGATCGTGGTGAATACCGTGCGGAACGTGGTGATGACCAGCGACACCATAGGCTTCTTCATCGATTGCAGCATGGAGTTGCAGACCATCGTAATACTCATCATGGGCGCCATGAATATCGTTATGCGGAGGATGACCTCCAACTCTGGCTTGAGCGCCATCATGGACTCCGAAGTAGTGAACAGCATCAGCAGATACGGCGCGAACACCAGGAACGCCACGACAAGAGTCCCGGCGATGGCAAGGGCGTACTTCATGCACAGACGGAACGCATACGCCGAATTCTCCGGCTTTCCAGCTCCGATGTTGGCGGAAGCCACAGGGGTCAGAGCCATCGCGAAGGCGTTGGGTATCATAGCCACCAGGATGACCAGGCGGAACGGCACGGAGAACAGCGTGATGGCATCCACCCCTCCGCAGGCTATCAGGAACGTACGGTTGAACGCATCCAGGGTGTCCATGAGGAACATCTCCGCCATCTTGGGGAGGCCGAGGTAGAGGATCTCCGTGGTGTCCTTGCGATCGAACCTGTATCCCTTGAATGTCAGGGGTATCGTGGTCCTCTTGGACAGATAGAAGTAAAGCATGATCAGGACGGACACGACGCCCGACATGGCGGTCGCGAGACCCGCTCCTGTGACTCCCATGTTCAATCCGAACATAAGCACCGGATCGAGGACGATGTTCACCAGGGTCCCCGCCACAAGGGCGTAGTTGGACTTGTTGGACGCCCCCTCCCCTCTGAGGAACCCAGAGAGGGTGGGGGAGAGCACCTGGAAGACGTTGAATGCCAGAACAGGGGTGAGATACTGGGTGCTGAGGTCGGTGAGCTCCGGAGCCCCCATGAAGGACAGCATCGGAGCTATCAGAAGAAAGAGCATCGGGGCTATCGCCAGCGCGATGACTATCGAAAGGACGATTCCCTGGGATATTATCCGCTTGGCGCCTTCGCGGTCTCCGAACCCTATGCGATGCGCTATTATGACGTTGCATCCGAGCCCTATGCCGAGCCCTACATCGAAGACCACCCAGTAAAGGGGATTGACGGACTGGACGGCGCTGACGATCTCCGAACCCAGAACGGAGCACCACGCCACGTCCGCCAGCATGTTGATCTGGCCGATCGCGGTGGATATGAGGAAAGGGATGACTGTGACTAGGATGGCCTTCTTGGGGTCCCCCAGCATCACCGCCGTGTCCCGTTCCGGGTTGGATTTCGCGAAAACCGACATATGTCCATAGTTTATTCGAGATATGCTCCGTCAGCTCCGCTCGAGACGAGCTTGCGGTACTTCTTCTGGACGCCCGCGACAGGCCTCTCGACCCTCTTGCACTCGGCCAGGCGCTTGGCTATCTCCTCGTCTGAGAGCCTCACGTTCAGCTTCCTGGCAGGGATGTCGATGTCGATGACGTCGCCGTCCTTGAGAGCCGCTATGGGGCCACCAGCGTACGCTTCGGGGGACACATGCCCGATGGCCCCTCCCCTGGAGGCTCCGGAGAACCTTCCGTCGGTGATGAGCGCCACGGACTCTCCCAAGCCCCTTCCTACGATGAGGCTGGTAGGGGAGAGCATCTCAGGCATTCCGGGTGCTCCCTTGGGGCCTTCGTACCTGATGACGACGACGTCTCCAGGGACGATGGAACCATCCATGATGGCCTTCGCGGCCTCGGCCTCGCCATCGAACACCTTCGCCTTCCCGGTGAACTTCATCATAGCGGGGCTGACAGCGGACTGCTTGATGACAGATCCGTCAGGAGCGATGTTACCCTTCAAGACGGCTATCCCGCCCTGCTGGTGGAAAGCGTTGGCTCCGTCCCTGAGGACCTCGCTGTCTAGGACCCTGCCCTCTGCGGCGATCTCCGCGATGCTCCTTCCGTTGCCGGTGGAGACGTCGGAGAGCGAGTCCTTGAGAATGTGGAGCACCGCAGGTATTCCGCCGGCGTTGTCCAGGTCCTTGATGCTGTAAGGTCCGCCGGGCCTGAGGCTGGTGATGTGAGGGGTGACCCTGGAGATCTCGTCGAAGTCGTCGAGCGTCACGGGGCATCCGAAGTCCTTGGAGATGGCGGGGAGGTGGAGAGCGGTGTTGGTAGATCCTCCTATGGCCATGTCCACGCGGATGGCGTTGCGGAAGGACTCCCTGCTGACGATGTCGCGGGGCTTCATGTCGGCCTTGACGAGCTCCACGATCCTCCTTCCGGTGGCCCTGGCGATGACGAGCTTCTTCACATCGTCCGCAAGGCAGGTGGCGCAGCCGGTAAGGCTCAGGCCGAGGGTCTCGGTGAGGCAGGCCATGGTGTTGGCTGTGAACAGTCCGGAGCAGCTTCCCCTTCCGGGGCAGGCGGAGCACTCGATCCTCTTGACGTCGGATTCGTCCACCTTGCCCGCGCTGTAGGCCCCTATGGCCTCGAAGACGGACTGGAGGTCCAGAGACCTGTCCCCATCCTTTCCGACCTCCATGGCGCCTCCTGTGACGATCAGGCCGGGCACGTTCATGCGCCCCATCGCCATCAGCATCCCGGGGGTGACCTTGTCGCAGTTGCTGACCCCGACCCATCCGTCGAGGGCGTGCCCTTCGACCATGACCTCGCAGCAGTCGGAGATGACCTCCCTGGAGATCAGGGAGTACCTCATGCCCTTGTGGCCCATGGCGATGCCGTCGCATACCGCCGGGACTCCGAACACGAACGGCCTTCCGCCAGCCTCTATGATGCCTTCGCGGACGGCTTCCACGATCTCGTTCAGATGGATGTGTCCCGGGACGATATCGTTCCAGGAATTCGCGATCCCTATGAACGGCTTGTCGAAATCCTCGTCGGCAAGCCCGTCCGCCCTAAGAAGACTGCGGGCAGGCGCCTTGTCTATGCCTTTCTTGACAGCATCGCTCCTCATGTTATCGGGTAGCACGCCATGCGGAACGACGATATATTGGTTTTCAAAAAGTAAAGTGTAAGGCTAAAAGGGTTGGAAAATACAGGGCGGGGGTTGCCCGCCCATGATTTTCAAGTTTATGCGCTGCGGAGGACGATCTCGATGTTGACGCCGTCAGGGACGTTGATCCTCATGAGCTGCCTGAGGGCGCGCTCATCGGCATCGAGGTCTATGAGCCTCTTGTGTATGCGCATCTCCCAGCGGTCCCAGGTCTCGCTTCCCTCTCCATCGGGGCTCTTCCTGCAAGGGACTTTGAGCTTCTTGGTGGGGAGAGGAACGGGTCCGCGGATGTCGACTCCAGTCCTCTGGGAGATCCCTTTGATCTGGGCGCAGACGCTGTCGACCATCGCGGGGTCGGTTCCGCTCAGAGAGATTCTTGCACGCTGTGACATTTGAATCACTTTCAGGCTTTCTCGACCTCGATGCAGACACCTGCAGCGACGGTCTGTCCCATGTCACGGATGGCGAACCTTCCAAGGGGTCCGAACTCCTTGGCGGGCTCGATGACGAGGGGCTTGGTGGGCTTGAACTTGACGATAGCGTTGTCACCGTTCTTGAGGAAGCTGAGGTCCTCGAGTTTCTTTCCAGCGCGCTGGGCGGAAATGATCTCGACGAGCTGGCACGCGACCTGGGCGGTGTGGACGTGGAACACAGGGGTGTATCCGACGGTCATGACCGAGGGGTGGTTCAGCACGATGATCTGAGCGGTGAAGGTCTTAGCGACGGAAGGAGCGGCGTCGACGGGTCCGGCGACGTCTCCCCTCTTGATCTGGTTCTTGGCGACTCCGCCGACGTTGAATCCGACGTTGTCTCCGGGAATGGCCTGGGGGATCTGCTCGTGGTGCATCTCGATGGATTTGACCTCACCAGTGACGTGAGAGGGCTCGAAGATGACCTTGGTCTTGGGCTTGAGGATACCGGTCTCGACACGTCCGACAGGGACGGTTCCGATTCCAGTGATGGTGTAGACGTCCTGAACGGGCAGCCTGAGGGCCTTGTCGGTCTCCTTCTTGGGGACGACGAGCTGGTCCAGAGCCTGGATGAGGGTGGGTCCCTTGTACCAGGGGGTGTTGGCGGAAGCGGTCTTGATGTTGTCTCCCATGTATGCGGAGACGGGGATGAAGGGCATGTTCTCGGCCTTGTTTCCGATCATGGCGAACAGCTTCTTCATCGCGGCGACGGCCTCGTCGTACTTGGCCTGGTCGTACTTGACGGCGTCCATCTTGTTGATAGCGACGATGATCTGCTTGACACCGAGGGTGGTGGCGAGGAAGACGTGCTCCTTGGTCTGAGCCTGGGGTCCCTCGATAGCGGAGCAGGTGATGATGGCGGCATCGGCCTGGGAGGTTCCGGTGATCATGTTCTTGACGAAGTCACGGTGTCCAGGAGCGTCGATGACGGTGAAGTAGTACTTGTCGGTGTAGAACTTCTTGTGAGCGACATCGATAGTGACTCCTCTCTCCCTCTCCTCCTTGAGTCCGTCCATGACCCAAGCGAAGTAGAAGGATCCCTTTCCCTTCTCCTCTGCTTCTTTCTTGTATTTCTCGACGATGTGCGGGTCGATTGCACCGGTCTCGAGCAGGATCCTTCCGGTGAGGGTGGATTTTCCGTGATCGACGTGGCCGATGATGACCAGATTCATGTGCTCTTTCTCTGCCATTTTTCTTCCTCCTGAAGGAATGATACGTTAGCGATAAAGGGTTTGGTATATAAGGTTTACAGACCGGAGTAGTAGCGGTCGTCGTACGGCTCGGGGTTCAGACCCTTGCGCGTCCTGATCTCGGTGACAACCTTCTTCTGGAGGTCGGGGAGGACCTTCTCGAATCCGGCGTTCTCGATGGACCAGATGGCACGTCCCTGGGTGGATCCACGGATATCGGACGAGAATCCGAACATGTCGGCCACAGGGCACTTCGCGGTGACGGTGGAGTCAGCTCCGTCCTGTCCCATGTCCAGGATGGCTCCGCGGCGCTGGTTGATCAGGTTGACGGCTCCTCCCATGTAGTCGGGAGGGACGCTGATGAAGACCTTCTGCATGGGCTCGAGCAGTATCCTTCCTGCCTGGCACATGGCTCCGTAGATACCGTCCCTGACTGCAGGGATGATCTGGGCGGGTCCTCTGTGGATGGTGTCTTCGTGGAGCTTGGCGTCCATGAGCTTGACCTTGACTCCGGCGACCTTCTCGTTGGCGAGAGGTCCTTTGGTCATGGCCTCCTCGAAGGACTGCTTGACGAGCTCCATGGTCTCGTGCAGGTACTGGATACCCTTGGTGCAGTCGACGAGCATGTTGTTGTTCTTGAACGCGACGACTCCCTTGGCCTCGACGTCGTTCATTCCGAGGTCCATCAGCTGCTTGGCGAGGGCCTTGGGGTCCTTGATCTTGGATTCGACGTCGATGTCTCCCTTGCGGATGGCGTCCTTGACGGACTCCTCTAGAGGCTCCACCTGGAAGTAGAACTTGTTGTGCTTGTTGGGGGACTTACCCTCGAAAGGGTTGGCGTTGGTTCCGGAGACGGACTCCTGGTACACGACGATAGGAGGCGAGGAGATGATGTCGACTCCCTGCTCGTTGATGATCCTGTACTCGGTGATCTCGAGGTGCAGCTCTCCCATTCCGGACATGAGGTGCTCCCCGGTCTCGTTGTTGATCTCGATGTTCAGGGAAGGATCGGCCTTGGCGATGACCCTAAGGACCTCGACCAGCTTGGGCAGGTCCGCCATATTCTTAGCCTCGATGGCCTTGGTGATGACAGGCTCGGAGTAGTGGGTCATCTTCTCGAAAGGCTCCATGTCCTTGATCGAGGAGACAGTGGATCCCGCGACGGCGTCCTTGAGTCCGGTCAGCGCGACGATGTTACCGGCCTTACAGGACTCGATGGGGGTCCTGTCGGCTCCGACCATCAGAGCGACGGTCTGGACCCTCTGGGGGTTGGGCATTCCGGAGATGTACAGGGTCTGTCCCTTGGTGACGGTTCCGGAGAACAGCCTTCCGATAGCGATCTCTCCAGCCTGCTTGTCCATGATGATCTTGGTGACCATCATCGCGACCTCTCCGTTGGGGTCGCAGTTCAGCATCTGCTTTCCGATGTCGCTGTTGAGGTCTCCCTTCCAGATGGTGGGGATACGGATCTTCTGGGACTCGACGGGGTTCTGGATGTGGTTGATGGCCATCTCGAGGACGACGTCCGCGATGGGGATGATCTTGGCGAGCTTCTCCTGTCCGTCGGGCATTCCGCACATCTCGAAGACGGTGTTGAGGTTGAAGGGCTTGCCGTTGAGGCTTCCCTTGATCTCAGGCGCCAGCTCGAGAGCCTTGGCGGTTACCTCGGGCCTCTGGAGGTAGGGGATGGAGACCGCCCAGTTGTTGAAGGCGGATCCGAGAGCGACGGTACCGTCCTGGAGGCTGACCTGCCACTCCTTGTTCAGAGGGGCGGGGAGGATGTCCATGATCTTCTGGTTGAACTGGGTGATGATCTTCGAGAACTTGTCGATCATCATCTTGGGCGTGAGCTGCTGCTCGACGATGGCCCTGTCGACCTTGTTGATGAAGAGCATAGGCCTGACCCTCTCCTTGAGAGCCTGCCTGATGACGGTCTCGGTCTGAGGCATGATTCCCTCGACGGCGCAGCACAGGATGTACACACCGTCCAGAGCCCTCATGGCCCTGGTGACGTCTCCTCCGAAGTCGACGTGACCGGGAGTGTCGATGAGGTTCACGAGGTAGTGCTCCTCTTTCTTGGTCTTGGGGTTCTTGTAAGGAACGACCATCGCAGCGGAAGCCGCGTTGATGGTGATTCCACGGGCCGCCTCCTGCTCGTCGTAGTCCAGCAAGCGCTGCTCTCCAGCGGTCTCGGAAGACATCATTCCGGCACCTGCGATCAGGTTGTCGGAGAAAGTGGTCTTTCCGTGGTCGATATGCGCTGCGGTTCCGAGGTTCCTGATGAGCTCCTGGTGCTTCATCAGTTCGACCGCTTTCTTCGCGTTGTCCTCTCTACGTCCCATGTTCACTCACCTTCATCTGGCGGACTGGGCGACCCTCTCGATCTCCTCTTTCTTCGCGACGGAATAGGAGGTCATGTCGCCTTTGGCTGCGAGCATGATCTCGTCGGCGAGGCACTCGTGGATCGCTTTCTTGTTCTTGGTCGATGCATTGACGACACCGGTGCTCAGGTTCCTGAGGGCGATGTCGAGCCTCCTCTGAGGGGAGATGTCCACAGCTTTGGGAACAGAGATCCCTCCGAACTGGAGCCTGGTGACCTCCTCGCGAGGAGCGGCGTTCTCGAGGCCGTCGATGAGAACCTGGATGGGGTTCTTCTTGGTCTTGGCGGCGACGATGTCGAACGCGTCGGACACGGCTTTGTACGCCTTCATCTTCTTTCCGGTGTACTTCTCGGTCCTCATGATGTTGTTGATGAGCCTCTCGACGATGCTCAGCTTGGACTTTCCGAACCACCTGTTGGCGTGCTTTCCGCCAGAGTGGGGAACGTTGGTGGGAGTAAGGTCGATGTACTTGGCGAGACCTCCGTCGTTGACGACGACCTCGGTGGTGTCGTACTTTCCGAAGATCAGTGCTTTCTGTGCCACGATTTCATCTGCCATGATATCATCTCACAGGCTTGTCGGTCTTACCCCTGACCATCTGGTTGAGGGATACGTTGTTGACTTTGATGACTTTGTAACGGACTCCGGGGATATCTCCGTAAGACCTTCCCATCCTTCCACCGATACCTTCGACCATGACCTCGTCGTGCTCGTCGATGAAGTTGATGGCTCCGTCTCCGACGGCGAAAGCGGTGACCTGACGTCCGTTCTTGATCAGCTGGACCTTGACGCACTTTCTGATAGCGGAGTTAGGCTGCTTAGCTTCGACTCCGACCTTTGCGAGAACGATTCCGCGGGCCTGAGCGGATCCCTCGAGAGGATCGGACTTTTCCCTGAGCTTGAGGACCCTCTTCTTGTATCCCCTGTCGAGCCAGCGGAACTTCTGACGGTCGTCTTTCATTTTCCTTGCGGTGTAAAGACCATTTCCCATTTTCTCACCTCTTGTGATAGTTGGAACTTCAGTTGACGCGGTCGATAGACTGGCGTCTAACCTCTCGTCATTCTCACATCGTATTTATAAGTTATAGGGGAAGTTCACTCCCCTTATGACGTGTAAGGGGTCAGATTCCCAGCACGTCGCGACATGCGTCGCCCAGAGCCTTCATGCCAGCGCGGATCTGGTCCTCGGTGGGCGTGGCGAAGTTGAGCCTCAGCGTGTTCTCCCCGCCCCTCACATGGAACGGCTTGCCGGGCATGACCACGAGCTTCCTGTCCAGAGCGGCGTTGAATATGCGCATGGCGTCGGTCCCTTCGGGGCTGGTTAGCCAGACGAACATGCCTCCCTTGGGGTTGTTCCACTCCATGCAGTCGGGGAGCTCGTCCTCCATGATGTCGAGGAAGAAGTCCTTCTTCTTGGAATATGACCTGCGGAGGCCCTGGAGGTACTCGTCGTAGTCATGCTCCTGGAGGAAGCGGTCCACGATCTTCTGGCACAGCGTTCCGGACTGCAGCGACATCGCCTCGAGGGACCTGCCTGCCTGGGCCCTCATCCATTCGGGGACGACCATCCAGCCTATCCTCATTCCGGGCGAGATGGTCTTGGAGAACGAGCCGGTCAGCACGGTGTCCTCGGGAGCCATGGACTTCATGGTCCTCCCCGCGCGGCCGGAATATCCGAGCTCGCCGTAAGCGTCGTCCTCGATCAGGAGGCACTGTGAGCCGCGGACGATATCGGCCACGCTCCTGCGGACGGACTCGGAATAGCTGTTCCCGGACGGGTTCTGGTGGTTCGGGATGGAATAGAACAGCTTGGCTCCGGACTCGACGGCCCTGGCGAGCTGGTCGGCGTCGGCTCCCTCGGGACCCACGTCTATGCCGATGAACTCGGGGGCGTAGGCGGAGAAGGACTGCATGGCGCCGAGGTAGCCGGGGTTCTCCACAGCCATCCTGTCGCCAGGATTCAGGAACAGCCTGGCCAGAAGATCGAAGCACTCCTGGGAGCCGTTGGTCATTATGACGTCCTCGTACGTGGCGTCGAACCCGAGCTCCTTCCTGCAGCGCTCGGCTATGCGTTTCCTCAACGGGATGTACCCGGTGGCAGAATCGTACTGGAGCGCGTCCCCGCGCATCTCCCTCAGGACCTCGTCCGATGCCTTCGCGAGGCCTTCGATGTCGAACAGGGAGTTGTCCGGTAGCCCCGTGGAGAACGAGATCATCCCAGGGCGAGCGGCGACGTCCACGAGGCTCATGATGAACGAGTCCATGGTGCCCGATGCGAGCTTGGCGAAGCTGCGAGCCATCGCCTCATCCCTTGAAGTCGGTGAACGCGGCTTTCATGTCGTTCAGAGGGACGACCTTGAGCTCGGAGTTCATGCTGACGATCTTCCCATGCCAGGCGGCGACCGCATCGAGATCGGGAACCCCGTTCTTGAAGAGGTTGTCTGGGATGGGTATGCGCTTGTCCTTGCTGACGTACAGCCACATGTCGCCGGCGATCTTGCTGACGAACGGCAGGCGCCTGACCTTCACAGGGGTGGTCCTGCGCATCTCGCCGCGGAAGTTCTCGATGATCTCGGCTTCCACCGCATCAGCGGGGATCTTCACCTCGTTGGTTCCCTCGACGAGAGGGGTGTCGGCGTAGCTCTTGTCCTGAAGATACATGCGGCAGACGTATTCGGACCTGTTCCCTACGGCCTCGACGACTACCTTGTCGCCATCGACGGTGGCCTTGATGCTCTCGGGGTTGCGGACGATTATGAACTTCTTGTTGGGGGACGAGTTGATCGAGATGAAGAAACAGTAGCTCTTCGTGGAGGCATAGACCTGGTCCAGAAGAGGCGGGAGGTTGATGTGGATCGAATCGGTGTCCCAGTCCTTCGAGATGTCCTCCTTCTTCCCGGATTCCGGGCCGAAGTACATCTTCTTCTTCTTGGCTCCGCGAACCTTCACCACCAGCATGCTGGACCTGAGCTCATCGGCGTTGAGGACAAGCTGCTCGTAGGGCTTGGGGCCTTCGCCGAGGTCGTATGTGACCACAGGGACGGACCAGAGAACGTTGAACGCGTCGTCACCGTGATAGTAAGGGCCTTCCAGATCGTCGTCGTAGATGTCCTTGGAGTACTCCTGTCCGAACAGGGTGAACTTCATGTTGGTGTCCTCGGGGATGTCCCCCTTGCCGGAATAGGAGCAGGAGAAGTCGGGAACGAGGAAGTACGAAGCGGACGAGAGGGTCTTTCCCTCCTTCTCTACGGTGACGGTGAGATGCCCGTCGGCCTGTCCGGTCCTGAGCTCCATGAGATCGTCCTCGACTGGCAGACGTCCGTAAACGACCTCGCCCTTGCTGTCGGTGACGAATATGGTACACTCGGAGGGCTCGCATCCTTCGACGGAGATAGTCGCGGACGGGAACTCGGTGAACAGAGGGATGACGT
This sequence comes from Thermoplasmata archaeon, assembly GCA_015063165.1. Taxonomy (GTDB): domain Archaea; phylum Thermoplasmatota; class Thermoplasmata; order Methanomassiliicoccales; family Methanomethylophilaceae; genus Methanoprimaticola. The sequence goes on along the minus strand of SUSZ01000024.1, from coordinate 1,261 downwards.
CGCCTGCAACAGAGATAGAAGCCTCCTTGTTGCCGACGGGAAGCGAAACGGAAACCTTCACGGTGGGCTTCTTCACGCGCTTCTTAGGAGCGCTGGTTCCAGCTGCGCCCTTCGCCTTGGTCTGCTTGGCGGAAGCCTTGGCTGGCTCAGAGGCCTTCTCCTCGGGCTTCGTCTCGGGCTCGGAAGGCTTGGCTTTAGACTTGCTGCTGGGTTTCTCGGCCTTCTTCTCGGAAGCGGACGCAGGCTCGTCCGACTCGATGCTGACGGATCCCCCTGCTGCGACATCGTACCAGGAGATGACGGTGGTGCCGATGACCTCGGTCTTGAGAAGGCTGGCCTTGTTGAGCCTGAGGTGGGTGCCTTTACGGCTTACGACTATAGTCTCCCCGGAGGCCTTTCCCACAGGGAGTCCCTCGGAATTGAAGTAGACTACATCCCTCCCCTTGTTGACGAAAGCGGGTTTCTCATCGATGATGAGGGTGAACTCATCTATCGGAGATATCCCGAGCTCTGTCAGATCGAGAGTGGTAGGGCGGGTCAAGCGGTAATCGCGTATGCGAACGGAATCCAGGCGGGATACAGGCATCACGCCAACAGCACTCTCTACTGCGGTGTTGAATGGGCCGTTGCCTCTGTAACGAGGAACGTAAAGCTGGAACCTGCCATCCTTGTAGTTGATCTTGGGCGTAGAAGTACCGAATCCTGAATCGTCGTCCTGGACTGCCTTGTCCTTCGAAGGGGTCGACGTCTTGGTCTTCTTCAAAGAACCCTCGTCATCGGATTTCTTGAAGAACTCTTCAAAACTCATATCGGATATGTCTTTACGCTCCACCATCTGAATCTCCTCTCGCACGCCTATACATCTAATATAATTAAACATGGCGAGAAAAAGTTTCACTTTCACAAGACGTAACACGAAAAAATGGACATTGTACGCTATAGTACATGCTTGATTATGAAACCAAGGACAGGATCCGAATTGCTGGCTCATTTCGGATTATACAGAAGGGAGCTCTTTTGGAGAGACTTCCGTCAGTGCTTAATCCGGCTCATAAATCCGACACTGACATCTTCAAATGACAACAAGAACGAATATAGAGTTCGAAAAATGCAGAACGATATGAAAAAATGTCAAAAAATGGAAATGGCGTTCGATGCTACGTTTGATGCACGGCAGGCTGCCCGGGAATCGCGGGAAGCCTTCGGGGCTCCCTTGCTTCGCGACGTTAGGCTGGTCGGGCGGGCCGAGAGGCCCGCCCGG
>SUSZ01000023.1 GCA_015063165.1 Thermoplasmata archaeon | reverse complement strand
GATAAGAGGTACTATCTATGACCGCCGTGAGAAACACGGTTATTCTGGGTCCGAGCCGTATGATGGGAAACTATCACGTACGGTTCCTTGAAGAGGGCAACCCCGTGAGGGGTTGTCCTTATTCGACCGAGCCTGATCAAACCCCGCGGGGAGGCCCGCGGGGACCCTTACAGGTGATCAGATGGGATCGGTGCAGACGAGCCTGCTGGCGTTCGACACCACGGAATGCCAGGCAGGGAGGAGATGGCTCGAGGGCCACGACGGGCGCCGCTGCCTCTGCAGGACCGACGCGGAGGCCTTGGTGGAGTCCCTGAACGCGATGCCCAGCGGCAAGGGGATGTGGCTGAGGCGCCTCGAGATAGACAAGAACGCAAGCTACAACTCCTGGTGCAGGGGATGGAGCGCCAGGATATGGTGGCAGAACGGGATCGGCCTGGAGAAGCTCGTGGACCACGAGGGCAATGCGAAGGACTTCATAGACCCGTACCCCCTGGGCCACTACTACCACGACGGGAGGCAGTTCCGCCCCATCGAGCACCAGGAGGTCAGGGGCGCGAGGATAGAGGGCGACGTGCTGGTCCTGGACCTGCCCTCCGGGGAGTGGGCGGCGGAGATCCATATCGACGACGAGGTCCGCGGGTACGACCGCCACCCGTACGACCCGTCGTTCGACTTGGAGCACCTGGCGATAGAGTGCTACCGCAACAGGCTCCCGGAGGAGATGCTCGCGTGGAGGGAGCACTACGTGTACGGCACCCCGGCCCTCAGGCCGTTCTCCAGGACGATGACCGAGGAGGACGCGAAGAGGATCGACCCCATGGGGAGGATACCGGGAATTCTCGCCCCGAACGGGATGTTCTCCCAGGTATGCGAGTGCGCCGAGGCCCTGGGAATCCGGTTGAAGCTTAGCCACGACGTCCCGGCCTTAGCGAACCTTTCGATGCACCCGAACGAAAGGACGTGTAAATCCTGCCTGAGGAAGGGAAACTCCAACTGGAGGGAGTCTAACCCCTGCTGGGAGAAGGACCGGTGCGGCGGATGCTTCGGAGGATACATGTGGGACAGGAGGACGCCTTCGAGGCCCCGAGCATGCGACCGACAAGGCCTGCCGTCCAAGAAACGATTTAATTCCGCACCGCAATTCTCATCCATGGACAAGAGCATGATACCGATCCTGGTCGCTCTGGTCGCCATCGTGGCGGCAGGAGCGGCGCTGGCCCTCCACGGTGGAGGGACAGAAGACGGCAAGGAGCCCCCGTCGGGATACCCGCCGGGGCTCGACGGCCCGGAGAACGAGAGGATGGATCCCATCAATCCTGAGAACTGGCAAGTGGGGCCCGTAGACGATACAGACCCCACACCGATAATTAAGATAGAGAGTAGGCTGACCGCCTATGAAGGAGACGACGTTGTAATCAATGGGAGCGTATACCAAGCCAATCAAATTATCGAATTGTCCTACTCCTCCGATACAGTAAAAATTTCCAACTGCAGTTTGTTAAGCTTGGGGACTAGTGACGAGAAAAGCATAACGATTACATTGCAAGAGTTAAAAGGAGTTGGAGATCTGACCGTAACGGTGAAGGTCGGCCACTCCTCCGCCAGCTGCGTGATAACGGTGAAGGAACCGGGCGCGCCCGCGGACGTGCCGTCCGTATCCGGAGGATCCCCGGCGATGGAGTTTTACTTGGAACTGGCGCCGGGAGGATCGAAGGCCATAGACGTCCCCTCCGAGTACCTGTCCCTCCTCTCCATGGCCCAGTGGTCGTCCTCCGACCCGTCGGTCTGCACGGTGTCGGCAGACCCCGTGGCTGGGAAGGTCACCGCCGTCGCCCACAAGACCGGCAAGTGCGACCTCACGGCCTCGCTCGGGTTCTATTCCGCCGTGTGCCATGTTACCGTGGGACAATCCCAGTGAAACCTCTCCCGCGGGCAGGGATAGGAAGCCTCCGGCGCGGCATCCCTGATGCTTCAACGGCAGGGGACAGGACGGGAGCCAGGCTTAAATGCGCAATGCGATAAGGAATCGAGGAGCCGGCCCCGCCGAGGACGAATTTTCCCATGTTGCCCGTGGCCGAAGGGGTCCGCTCCCTTCATAATACATGGAAACCGTTGGTTCTGGAAGCCCTTTTTAAATACAGACATCGCGGTTCGAAATCCGATAGACATGGGAAAGTTCGTCATCAAGAAGAGCAAGAACGACCAGTACGTCTTCAACCTCCTCGCCGCCAACGGCCAGGTGATCTGCACCTCCGAGACCTACAAGGCGCTCGACGGCGCGAAGAACGGCATCGAGTCCGTGAGGAAGAACTGCATGGCCGAGATCGAGGACCAGACCGTCGAGGGCTACGAGGCCAAGAAGAACCCCAAGTACGAGGTCTACGCGGACAAGGCCGGCGAGACCAGGTTCAGGCTCAAGGCCGGCAACGGGCAGATCATCGCCGTCAGCGAGGGATACAAGGCCAAGAAGAGCGCCCTGAACGGAATCGACTCCATCCAGAGGAACGCCCCCGACGCAGACGTCGTCGAGGAGCTCGAGTGAAACCATCGGCGGGACTTCCCGTCCCCGTTTATAAAGAGGGAGGACTCGGCGTTTGGTTGTCAAAAGCCGTCATGCGCCTTGCCCTCTATTTTTGTAGTCCGAAATACCGGAGCACTTGATCACAGCGTCCTTGACGTGATCACCGGGAATCCCAGACGATGAGCTTCATCCTGTTTTCGGCGCTGTAATGATACACATCTCCGTCCAGTTCGTCCCCAAGGATCTCCCTGATCATGCCTTCGGCGTCGATGTCCACGCCGTAAGCCGAAAACGCCGACCTCTCTTTCTGTGCAAGATCCGACAGATTGAGATCGACGGCGATATGCGCTGTGAGGATCTCAACGCGAGGATTCCTGCCGTTATCGGTGAGCCAATCCTCGGTCTTCGTGGAATGCCTGAAGTCGTAGCCGTAATCTTTTCCTAGCTCTTTCCATATGGCCGCGTTCAGATCGTCCCCGTGATTATCCACCCAGGAGACGAGAGCGCACGACCTGCGGGCGGAGCCCTCCATCCTCTCTATGGATTCGGGGTTCCCGGAACCAGGGCAGAGGGTCGCGATGCAGACGTCATACCCTTTCCTCGGCTGGTAGAGCGTCCAATCCTTCAAGAAAAGTTCTATGTTCTTCAGTCCGATGGCTTCGGCGCGATCCGACAGCCGCCTCAGCATGCGAGGGGAGGAATCCATGCAGGTCAGGATGCGCACCCTCGGCGCCATCTCCAGTGAATAGGTGCCGGGACCCGATCCGACTTCGAGAACGCAGTCTTCTGATCTCAGAACTTTCAAATCGAATAAGCGGTCAACGATGCGCCTGGGTATGTCCCCTTGCTGCACGCCCGAATACTGGTCCGAGTAGTCGTCCCAGAATTTTATCATGTCCTCGTGGCTCTTGCTCTCTCCGATCGACGGATGTATGTCTGACATTCTTTCGCTCCTGTATCGCTCCTTTAACGGGACCACGACCGTTTGACCCGCATGGGTTATTACGTCGGCGTTGATTCCGTACACGTCCTTTATAGTCTCCGACGTTATGGTCTCCCTTCCTCCGAAGGCTGCGATCCTGCCGCCCTTCACGAAAACGAACTTGTCGGAATAGGCCGCGGCTAGATTGATGTCGTGCATCGTCATGACCGTGCACAGCCCGCGCTTCCTGACGGCGCCCTCTATCATCCTCATGGTAACATGCTGATTGGCTATGTCCAGATTGTTCGAGGGCTCGTCGAGAACTAGAAGGCTCGGCTGCTGGGCCATGGCTCTCGCTATCTGGACCTTCTGGAACTCCCCTCCGCTGATCTCGTCTACGAACTCCAGAGCCTTTTCTTCCAGCCCCATGGACTCTATCACATTCCAGGCGATATCCATGTCCTCCTCTGAGTATCTGAACCCGACGTGCGGCCTCCTGCCTATGAGAACGGAATCGAACACCGTGGTACGGGAGACATCGGCCTTCTGAGGCACATAGCCCACGAGCTTGGCCATCTCGCGGTTCCCGGTTTCAGAAGCTTCCTTTCCGCAGATCCTCACGCTTCCCGAGGAAGGTTTCAGGACGTTGCATATGCACTTCAGCAGGGTCGTCTTCCCGACGCCGTTCGGACCGAGAACGGAGACGATCTCGTTGCTGTCGGATTCGAAGGATACCTTCTTGAGCACTTCCTTCCGATCGTAAGAATAGCCTACTCCGTCGACTTCGAGAACCGCCACTGTCCCGCCTCCTTCTGATGAACCCCTCCAGGACCCCCCTCTTCTTGCGATATCCGGAAACCAGAAGGTACAAGAACAGAGGCCCTCCCAGGAACGACGTGATTATTCCGACAGGGAGCGTGAAATCCAGAGCCGTCTGGCCTATGCAATCCGATACCAGGAGTATGATCGCGCCCAGCAGCATGGACCCCGGAAGAAGAAAACGATGATCGTTTCCCACGAGCCTGCGGACTATGTGCGGCCCTAGTAGGCCTATGAACGCCACGATGCCCATGAACGAGACCACGACGGAGGTCAGCACAGCCGAGACGAAAAGAGTGAGAAGCCTCAGTCTGCTCACGCTCACCCCCAGGGACGCGGCAACCTCGTCTCCGGCATCCAAGGCGTTATAGTCCATCCGGCTGTACATGAAGTACGCTGCAGCGACCAGCGTTACGACAGCTATAAGAGACAGCTGATCCCACCCCGCCTTACCCATGGATCCGAACTGCCAGAACACTATGGTGGAAAGGGCATACTCGTTGTACATGTACTGGAGCATGCTTATCCCGGCAGAGAATATGGAGCTCAGTGCAACTCCGGCCAGGACCATGGTCTCCGGCGACACCCTGGTGACTTTGACCAGCACGATTATGACCGCCGTAGCTATCATGGCCCAGACGAAAGCGCTGGCCGCTACGAGATAAGGATTGCCGATGACGATGCTGGCTTGGCTTTGTCCGGAAATGATGCCTCCTCCGAGCACGACGATTCCCATAGAGGCGCCGAACGCCGAAGCGTTGGACACCCCCAGAGTGTACGGGGATCCAAGGGGGTTCTTCAGCACGCACTGCATGACCGCCCCGGCAATCCCCAGCGCGAAACCGGCCAGAACGCAAGACGTTATACGAGGAAGCCCCAGATCCCACACCAGGATGCTGTCTACCAGGCTGACCGAGGGGTCGTCTTTATGGAACAAAATGAAGAAGAGCTCCGAATAGCTGAGGTAGCCGAGATCGAGCTTGAGAGTGACGATCGCCGCTGAAACGGTCAACACGAGCATGGCTGCGAGAATTATCGCCCTGCGGCGGGAATAGCTTTCGACATCGTCTTTTCCGATCATGTTCCACCTAAGACGGGCCCCGAAAGGGGTAAAAGGTTTGTTCAGGCGTATGCGAGCTTCCCTTCGGAGTCTATGGACACGGTCCCGTAGACCGGGTTGCCCCTGAAGGCCACGTGGAAGTCGCTCATGTCCTCGAATATCGTGGTCCCGTCGGAGGGGAGCGGCACAGTGGTCTTGGAGAACTCCGAGATGTTGCGGTTGCTGACATGCTGGCCGTAGAAGAGGTCGTAGACCTTGTCGATCCTCTCCCCGAACTCCTGCTCGGTCAGGACGGAGTCCCCGTAGGCGTACCTGAGGATCTGGTAGGCGTCCACGAATATGGTGTCGTAGTTCACGCCGGTCCATATGTAGTCCGCGACGATGTACGCCTCGTGGCCCTGGAACAGCTTCGCGACGCCCATGGAGTCGTTTGTCGTGTTCTGGAAGTAGCCGGAGGCGTCCACGAACAATATGGTGTCGGGCTTCATGCTCTTGGCAATGTCGGCGGCGCTGTACGTCTTGACACCGGACCCCTCGTAGACCGCTTTGCCGGAGAGTATGTTCTCGACCCCGGCGAGGGCCATCGGCATGTAGTACGGGATGGAGGAGTCCAGGCCGTGGGCGCCGTTGTACGCCAGGGCCCCCACGTAGCCGGTCCTGGCCTGGGTGGATTTGCCCCTGAGGCTGGCGAAGTCATCCGCGAGATAGCTGAAGGCGTCAAGGAGCTCCTGCCCCCTCTGCTCCTGGCCCAGTGCCTCGGAGATTATGGCTATCTGCTTCCTCAGGTCATCGGTGACCTCGAAGTCCCCCTCGGTGAGGAAGGTGTAGATGTATCCGATGGCCAGGGTCTTGATCCCCGCCTTCTCGATGGCGGCGGTCTGGGTGGGATAGTCGGAGTAGAAGCCCTCCGGTATGACAACCATCGAGGGGTTGAGGGATATGATGGTACCGACGTCCTCGTCGGTTATCCCGCAGTTGGTGTGAGTGAAGTAAGCCCTAGCGGGATCCTCGGCAGTGAGCTTCGCGCTGTCACCGCCCTCGATGTCGACGAGGGCGCGGCCGACGTACATGAAGGACTTGCCGAGGTAGTTGGTCATATCGTTCATGTCGACCATGACGCATCTGTCGGCCAGGCCGAAGTAGGTCATCCATCTGAACGAGTCCTGGCCGACGGCTACGATGCCGTTGTCGAGGCTCTCTGCCCTCTCGATGGGCTTCCCGGCGAAGTCGACGGTCTCCTGAGGAACGGGTTCAGTGTACTTCACGAATCTGTACTCGTCTCCTTCTTTGACTACCGAGACCCTCTGAAGGACGGGCATCTCCTGTCCGTTAGACGAGGATTTTCCCACGAAGAAGCTCTTCATGTCGGCGAACACGTTCTTTCCGGCGCTGCCGTAGAAGAGCTTGAAAATGCTGTCGATCTTGTTCTCGACCTCTTGAACAGTGAGGGTTCCGTAGACGAGGCTCTCGACATAATACGAGCTTGCCAGAGCGCAGTCGTAATTGATGCTGTCCCAGACGATAGGGACGGTGACGTACATGGGGATGTCATTAGAGGGATCGGAGTCGTTGTTGACGCCGTAGATGTATTTCAGAACGTTCTGGCTGTCCTGGTTTCCCTTGATCTTGTCGGAAGAGGATGGGTCGATGATCATCATGTCGATGTCCATCGTAGCGAACTCCTCCACGTTGATGACGACCTTGTTCTCGGTGGAACCGCCGTTGTACGCGTTCTTGACGCCGTTCAGAGAGAACGGGAGATAGATGGGGAAGGTCGTGTTCAGAGTGTTGCTGCCGCTTATGGTAACTCCGGCCACGTACACCTTCTTGTCAGAAACGCCGGACAGCTTAGATATGTCCGAGATGACAGACTCCATTCCGGATATGAGCTCTTTGGCTCTGTCCTCCTTCTTTAAGACCTCTCCGAGAATGTTGATGTTGAACGTCATGTAGTCCGACAGTTTGCCGTTCGAATCGGTCATGTACTGCATCTGCTGATTCTTCAGCACCAATACAGTGCACTTTTTGGCCAGAGTCTTAAAATTCTCGTTGTAGTTGTTCCATAGGGACTCCGTGGTTATTACCAGGCTGGGAGACTTATTACCTATGCTGTCGACAGTGGCGGACTCCAGCTTGTTGTCCGGATGGGTCTGGGTATCGACATTGAGCTTGTCGTAAGCATAGGCGTAAGAATAAGCCCTGCCGTTCTTGTTGTCGGTGACGTCGCCTTTGTCGACTTCTATGATCTTGTCGTAGACATCGAACATAGAGGCGAATCTCAGGGGCCCCGTCCCTCCGACGGTGACTATGCCCCCGTTCAGATTGTCGGGGATCGCAATCTCTCTCCCGACGGCATCGGTAACCGTCTGGACTGCATCTCCGCCGTGGTCGTCGCTGTTGTTGCTTCCGTTTCCATTCAGAAGTACCAGAGCAACGGCTGCGATGGCGACCAACGCTACAGCAACGACTGCTACTAGAACTTTAGTGTTCATATATGCCCGCATAGCATCCAGGTAATAATACTTATCGAAAATACGTATGCGTTAATTGTTACGAATAAAATGATTTATATTACTACGAAAATGAAGTTGCATGAACGACCCTCTATGGGATGAATGCGTTAGATTCCATGGACACGCCTGCGGCGGCTTGGCCATCGGATACCGTGCAGCCAGAGCAGCAGCTTCCAGACTAGGCTTCGATATCGGCCGCACGGAGGACGAAGACATAGTCTGCGTGTCCGAAACGGACGCATGCGGCGTCGACTGCATACAATGCTTGCTCTCCTGTACGGTCGGCAAAGGCAACATGGTCCTGAGGCCCAGGGGAAAAACTGCGTTTTCGTTCTTCGACCGCAGGACCGGCAGGGGCATACGCGTGGTTTCCAAGCCAATGGAACGGCCCCGGACCAAAGAAGAGGCGGTAGAGCTCATAATGAAAGCCTCGGACGAAGACCTGTTCATGTTCAAGGAGCCGGGATTCAGCCTCCCACAGCGGGCGAAGATATTCGGATCGAGGACGTGCGAGATCTGCGGCGAAACCGCTCGCGAAGACATGGTCCGCTTCCAAAACGGAAAGATCGTCTGTCTCGACTGTTTCGAGCCATACGGTCGGGGATGGATGTGACCGAACGGGACCTGCCCGGGAAAGCGGGAGCGGTGAAGGAGGGGTATCTGAGGTATTCGCGCCGCAAGATGCTCTTCCTCGTCGCTTCAGCTGTGCTTCTCTTCTTTCTGTCGGTGTACGCCATCGGGCTTGGTGCTTCCGACCTAAGCTACTGGGAGATAATCGAATACCTGTTCTGCCCTGACGACAGCTGGAACAGCGTAGTCGTATGGGACCTCAGGTTCAGGATGATCGTCGCATGCATCCTCGCCGGTTCCGCTCTCGGAATAGCAGGCTCCGTGATGCAGAGCATCCTGAGGAACCCGCTGGCTTCGCCCTTCACTCTCGGCCTCTCAAACGCTTCCGCTTTCGGGGCGTCTCTGGCCATACTGTTCATGGAGGGGGGCGCCATAGTGGGGTCCACCAGCGCGTACGCCAACGTCACGAATCCCATTCTGGTGACCGTGTTCGCGTTCCTGTTCGCGATGCTTGCAACCGGAATCATGCTCGCCCTGGTGAAACTGACGGAATGCACGCCGGAGACCATAGTTCTCGCCGGGATGGCCATCAGCTCCATATTCTCGGCGGGGCTTGCGTTCCTCCAATACATCGCGAACGACGTGGCCCTTTCGGCAATGGTGTTCTGGCAGTTCGGGACAGTCAGCAAGATCAGCTGGGACCAGATGTGGATAGTCGGGTCGGTGCTCCTGCTGGTCTCTATCTATTTCCTATACAAGAGATGGGACTACAACGCCATGGAATCTGGAGAAGATGTAGCTCGCGGCCTCGGCATCAATATAAGAGCGACCAGATTCATCGGTCTGACTCTGTCGGCGATCTTGACTGCCACCGTCGTCTCGTTCATGGGCGTGATCGGGTTCATAGGTCTCGTAGGCCCCCATATAGTCAAGCGTATAGTGGGGAACGACAACCGCTACGTTCTGATCGGATCGATGCTGATCGGATCCGTGGTGCTTCTAGTATCGTATATAGTGGGATCATATGCATTCAGAACGGTCATACCTGTGGGAATCATAACATCGGCGATAGGCGGGCCGCTTTTCATCGCGATACTGCTTAAATCCAGGAGGAAGAGGAGATGATTGAGGCTAAAGACCTGAGGTTCTCCTACCAGGACGGCAAGGAAATCCTGAAAGGCGTCTCTTTCCGTTCCGAGGAGAACACGGTGATATCCATACTCGGCCCCAATGGCACCGGAAAGACCACGTTTCTGAAATGCCTGTGCGGAATCCAGCGCCCGACTTCCGGGAGCATAGAGGTGGACGGAGCGGAGATTTCATCCTATAGGGGCAAAGAGCTGTCCAGGAAGATCGCTTTCGTTCCTCAGAGCGTTCCACCGTCGAGGATGAGCGTGTTCGACGCGGTCCTCATCGGAAGGAGACCTCACATAGAGTTCTCTATGTCAGACAGCGACCTGGACAAGGTGTCCGAAATCATAAACGCAATGGGCATGGCGGACATATCGCTGAAATACCTGGACGAGATAAGCGGCGGGGAATTCCAGAAAACGCAGATTGCCAGGGCAATCGTGCAGGAACCGTCGGTGCTGATCCTGGACGAGCCCTCGAACAATCTCGACATAGCGAACCAGCACACCACCATGCGTATGATATTGGATGCCGTGCGTTCGAGAGGGATGTGTACCATAATGACCATGCACGATATCAACCTGGCTGTGCACTATTCCGACAAGTTCCTGTTCCTCAAGGACGGGGCCATAGAGGCTTATGGGGGCATGGAGATCATCGACAGGGACCTTATACGGAAAGTCTACGGGGTGGAAGCCGATGTGATAAAGCACCGCGGGGTGCCTTTTGTCGTTCCGGCAGAGTCCGACAAATACTCTGGACGACGCCTCTAACGAACGATGTTTGCCTCTGGAGAAAGTAGCCTCCCTTCCGGAGTGAAAGAGGTCACCTGCCCTACCTCGCGTCGACGATTCCGATATATCCGCGGAACTGAGTCCTATTTGCTCCTCGAAAGGTATCCGAAGACCGATCTGGCGGCCGAATTCGACACCCAGGATTCCGTTCGCGTACACGCGTCCTCAGCAGGCGATGGAGAATCATTAGAGGAGGAGGTAAGGAGGACAATGGGGCACGACTCCTCATTTGCGTGGTACTAAACGAGCATCCCGTACTGCCTGAAGTCCAAGGACAGGAATCTCTCCATGGGATACTTCAACCAGAGGGCATTCATGCGGACGTCGGTTGGAGAGAGATGCGCATCGATGGAGAAAGCGATATCCTAGCATAAACGCCGTCAGAGGCGGAGAGGAAGACGATATAGAAAGCAGTCACGAGCAATTCGGAAAATAGATCATGGCCGAGGACCTAGACGTCATCATGGGGCTGCCCATCTGTCGATTCGAACCGCCTCGGTCTGTTCAATGTCTCGGCCATCGAAGAGCTATGTTCGATGACATACGGCAGATAGGCCATGATCATATGGATTCTTCACTTCAGGACGGGGTTTCCAGCATCCTGCATTCGGGATATTTTGCCTCAGACAGGACAGCATGAAGCATAAAGGATGGGAATTTTCAGAGAACGGCATATCTTAATAATAATTAAACTATTAAAGCATACTTAGTATTACTTTTTTATAATTCGTAATAACTATATACAGAGGCCGCATTTATGGAGCTAGATGCGATAGCCTTCACTAGTGTCCGGAGCCTGGTAGGCAGGGGACAAGTGCGGAAGGACTGCATCGTCTAGCCGGGCGGAAGTGATACCCCATACCTCCGTAGCCGATGCCGCCCGGCATGAAAGGCTTGGAGTCGAGCAAGTTGACGCATCATGGGAATGAGCGATCCGACTGCCATTGCAGAAGATTACGTTGAGATCATAACACACGTCTACAACGCGACATACAATGAACTTGAACTGTCCTTCTGGCACAACAGTTATTTTTGAACATTTACTTGACTGGAACGATCGATGTGATCATGATATTGTGGTAATTGCGTTATTCGGTTTTCAAGGAACAGGGGATATAATCGTGACGTCGAAGGTCGGCGACTCCTCCGCCTGCTGCACGATGACGGTGAAGGATAGATCGACTTCGATGCTGGTAAATCCCGATGGACCGGAACCATCGCCGGTGGAACCAGACGAGCCGGTCGAACCTGATGGAGGTCTGTTGAAGATTCTTGAGGGAGACTTGGTCATGGAACTCACTAGCACTGGGTTTGTTTCAGCCAACCGCGCATCGGAATGGACCGTGTATGACGATAAGGTGTGCTCGGTCCACCCGTACGAAGACGGCCTACGGTGCGCCCTGACCGCGCTGAAGGCCGGGACATGCACCTTGACCGCGACGTGCGGTGAGGAGTCTGCGAGCTGTGTGATAACGGTGAAGGAATCTGGCGCGTCCGCGGACGTGCCGTCCGTATCCGGAGGATCCCCGGCGATGGAGTTTTACTTGGAACTGGCGCCGGGAGGCTCGAAGATTATAGATGTGCCCTCAGAGTACCTTTCCCTCCTCTCCATGGCCCAGTGGTAGTCCTCCGACCCGTCGGTCTGCACGGTGTCGGCAGAACCCGTGGCGGGGACGGTCACCGCCGTCGCCCACAAGACTGGAGAATGCGACCTCACTGCGTCGCTCGGGTTCTATTCCGCCGTGTGCCACGTGACCGTGGGACGATACCTGTGAAACGCCTTCCGCGCCGGCAGGGATAGGAAGCCTCCGACGCGGCATCCTCTGATGCTTCAGCGGCAAGGGACAGGACGGGAGCCAGGCTTAAATACGCAATGCGATAAGGAATCATGGGGCCGGCCCCGCTGAGGATGAATTTTCCCATGTTGTCCGTGGCCGAAGGGGTCCGCCCCTTTCATAATACGGGGGAATCGCGGGTTCCGAAGGCCCTTTTTAAATACCGACATCGCGCTTCTATAATTGATAGACATGGGAAAGTTCGTCATCAAGAAGAGCAAGAACGACCAGTACGTTTTCAACCTCCTCGCCGCCAACAACCAGGTGATCTGCACCTCCGAGACCTACAAGGCCATCGACGGCGCCAAGAACGGGATCGAGTCCGTGAGGAAAAACTGCATGGCCGAGATCGAGGACCAGACCGTAGAGGGCTACGAGGCCAAGAAGAACCCCAAGTACGAGGTCTACACCGACAAGGCCGGCGAGACCAGGTTCAGGCTCAAGGCCGGAAACGGGCAGATCATCGCCGTCAGCGAGGGGTACAAGGCCAAGTCCAGCGCCCTGAAGGGCATCGACTCCATCCAGAGGAACGCCCCCGACGCCGAGATCGTCGAGGAGCTCGAGTGAAACCATCGGCGGGGATCCCCGCCATTCTCCCAAACAACGCGAAGAATCCGGCGATAGACGCTGGTCGCCCAAACTCTTTTTGAGCAGTCAACCCGTGTCACCGTTCATATCAGGGTGACCATCTGGTTGAGGTCCTTGTCCTCGTTCTTGCGGATGAGGCTGAAGCCGTGCCTCTCGTAGTATCCTATGAGCTCGTCGGCGCAGTCGAGGCGGAGGACGCGGCATCCCACGATGCCTTTGGCCTCCTTGACCTTCTTCATCGCGAAATCGATGAGCAGCTCCCCGAAGCCCTTCGGGGAGTCTTTGGAGCGGACGAGCTGGCCCAGGAGATAGGCCTGGGCCACCCCCGACGGGCCGTCTATGTTGCACTGCCTCAGGAGGCTCCTGCTCAGGAGGTTCTCCTCGGGTATCCTTATGCACTTCATGCCGATCGAGACGAATCCGAGCAAAGCTTTGTCGCCGTCGCGGAAGGCGAGGTACGTCCTTGAGAGGTCGCGCTTCTCCATCGGTATCGCCTTGGTCCTGACGAAGTCCGAGGCGGAGCCGTCCGCGTACGGCTCGAAGGTGTCCAGGATGCCCTGGGCTACAGTGTCTCCATAGGAGGACAGCAGGGAGGAGAGGCTGATCACTGTGAAGCCGTCCGTCGACATGCCCTCACATCTCTTTGTACCCGAGCTCCTCGGCGAGGCCGCGGAGCAGGGAGGCGTCGGACTCCTTCATGACGGGGCCCCTGATCTCGTAGGGCCTGTTCTCCTCGAAAACCGCGGCGAACCTGGCGGCGGCCTCGGGGGTGTCTATCACGAGGTCCTCGTAGAAAGATTTCGTTGCCATGTTCGTGTCTCCGAAGATGGCTATGGCGGAATGTGCGTATAATGGTATGCATCCGGGACGGGACGGCATCGCCGGAATGTCCTGACCGTTCCTCGATCCTCGTTCGTCCGGCGATCGATGATGCCATCGGCAGGCTCGTCGTCCCATCCTTCAGGGTCGTAGTGGCTCATCCGCCACAGCCCCTTCTCGACGTCGTCCCGGTGGGAGTAGACGTACTCCTCGACTATGCGCAGGAAAATCGAGCACTTCGGCTCCTCTTACGCCTGCGTCAGGGCGGTGAGGTCGTGGCTGAGGGGCTTGGGCATCCTCACCGTCACGGCGGCGTCGCTGGGGCCGCAGCGCGACCTGTAACGGTTCCTGTGGAACTCGAACGTCATGGCCTGAAGCGTAGGTGTTCTGAAGATAAGGCTTCTCGTACAGAACCGTACCCGTGTGCGGATCTGCACATCTGTAACGGACGCCGCAGAAAGGACGATGAGGGTGGGCGGCCGGGGCATCGGCCCTGCCGTCCCCGTTATATGCTGCAGCTATGCCCACAGGCATCGGATAGACAAGCGCTTTCGGCGGAAATATCATGGTCGGAAACCTGCCAGCCGATAGATATATGCGCGCACGGCCGGCCTCGGAAGAATCTGCGCAGCCTCCTGGCTTCCGCTCCGACTGTAGTGGGCTCCGAATGGCCCGGAAGCAGAACGGTGTCCTCCGGCAAGGAAAGGATTCTCCCGATGCTGCGCATGAGATCGCCGCGGTTTCCGCCCGGATAACTCCAATTGCCTACCGAGCCTTTGAATATCGTGTCCCCGACAAGCGCGAACCCTCCTTCCCGGTCGTAGAACACCGTCGAATCCGGGGTATGGCCCGGCGTATGGATGGCTTCGATCATGCCCCAATTCCCGGGAAGCGGTCCTTCGTCTATCCATACCGGGTCGCGCACCTCGGCTTTCATCCCGAAATCCGCGGACAGATTCAGCCGGGCATCGGCCAGATACTCCGATCCGCGGAACGCCAGGACCGGGCATCCGAAGCTTCCCCTGACTTCTGCGACGCCGCATATATGATCGAAATGTCCGTGGGTGAGGGCGATGCAATCGCATTCCAGCCCCTTCGAACGTATGGATTCTGCGATGCGGGCGCCCTCGAAACCCGGGTCGACTGCCATGCATCTCCCAGAGTCCTCGTCCGCGATGATATAGCAGTTCGTGGCGAACACCCCGCGGACTCTGATGCGGCTGACGCTTCTCATAATCTGCATCCTTCCGGCCCGCACATTCCGCCGCTGCCTGATTCCGCCGACCTCGCCAGAGCCATGCGCATGGACGCCAAAGGCGCTGCGCCGGACAGCTGGACGGTTCCGCCTATGAAAAATACGGGGACCGCGAATATTCCGGCCGAACGGGCTTCCCTCTCGTCTTCCAGGACATCTTCCACATATTCGTCGGAGTCCAGCATCCTGGCGGCTTCGCCGCGGTCCAGACCGCACCCTTCGGCCGCGTCCAGAAGGACCTGCCTGTCGGCCAGCTCCAGATTCCGGCAGAAATATGCGTCGTAAAGAGCTTCGGCCGTTTCCTCGCCCTTCCCGTGTGCGGCGGCGAATTTTTCCAGCCTGTGCGCGTCCATGGTGTTCGTGAAAAGGGTGGAAGCGTACCTGAAATCCAGCCCCTCCGCTCTGCCGAGCTCCGAAATAGCGCCGACCTGAGCTTCCGCCTGGTCCAAAGTCAGCCCGTACTTGCGCGCGAATCTGCTGGCGGTATCCGATTCTGCATGGATGCCTGCCGACGGGTCCAGCCTGAACGCCTTCATCGTAATCTCCGCTTCCAGGCCTTCGGCTTCGAGCGCCCTGCGCATCCTCTTCTCTCCGATGTAGCAGTAAGGGCACGAGAAGTCGGACCAGTACGTTATATCGATTTTGTTTTCCATGAAAGAATAATAGAACACGTTCTATAAATATTTATAGAGCACGTTCTATATATGCCCATGGCAGGACGGGGCAGACCGAGAAAAACCGACGGCAACGCAGACAGCAGACAGAAAATCATAGATTCGGCCGCGAAACTCATAGCCGAGGAGGGGGCGGAATCGCTTACCGTCAGAAGAATCCTGGAGGAATCCGGGCTGTCATCCGGCACATTCTACCATTTCTTCAGGGACCGGAACGATCTGATGATGTCGTTCGTAAAGGATCCGGGATTCGAATCGGTCTCCCTTGGAACGCCGGAAAACGACGTGGCGGGAAGGGTATGCGAGCTGTACCGCATGCTGGTTTCCAGATATCTGGAGCTTGGGAACGGGTTCATGAAGCATTTCTACACCACAGACAACGAATCGCTGGCTTCCTACATGGGAAGCGGATACGAATACGAAAAAGGGACCGTCATGTGCAGATGCCTCGATGAACTGGAAGACGCGAAGTCCAGAGGTCTGCTGAGCGGAAACACGGAGGAGATGACGGCGGACATCTGCACCATAGTGAAAGGCTGCGTCTTCGACCAATGCCTTACCGGACGCAGAGACGTATTCGAAGTCATGGAGCGCATAATCTCCGCTTACCTAGGCCCGCATCTGCTGAAAGGAGCGCAGCGACATGTTATTCGTATATTCCGGGACGGGAAACTCGCGCGATATCGCAGACCGCATCTCGGAAAGGATGGGAATCCCGGTCGTAGACATCCCCGATGCAATGCGCCGCAGACGCTTCGAATATGATGCGGGAGGAAAGCCGGTGGGATTCGCGGTGCCTGTCTACTTCCGCGGGCTGCCGTTCATCGTCGAAGAATTCGCCGGAAAAGTGAGCGTTTCACGTCCGGGACGTTCGTTCGCAGTTCTGACATGCGCTTTCGATTCCGGACGCGCAGGAGAGGATCTGGCCGGCCTCCTCGGAACCAGGCTGAAAATCGATTGCCTTTTCGATGCGCGCATGCCTGACAGCCTCGCCTTCTCCAGAGAGACCGCCGCGGGCCCTGAAGCCGGTTCGGCGGCCCAAGAAGCGGACCGCATAATGGATGCTATCCTTTCCGGGTCCTCCGGGGATCTGAGATCGATGGCTTCCGATGCGGACAACGGACCGGACAGGGCAGCCTACCGCAGACTGGCATCGCCGGAAGGGTTCCATGCCGGCAGCGGCTGCACCAGCTGCAGGATGTGTTCCGAACTGTGCCCGGAAAAAGCGATATCGTTCTACTCGCCAAAACCGGAATGGGACGAGAAAGGCTGTTCTCTGTGCATGAGATGCGTCAACATCTGCCCCTGCAAAGCCATATCCTTCGGCGGGAACGACAGCGGCAGACGCCATACCGGGATATCGTGCGGAAAAGCATGCCGCGATTACATGCTCTGGAGGATACACCAGAAAATCCCGCCCTTACGGCGAAATCCGCGGGCAGAAGGCCGGCCCCCTCGTCGAGCGCCTCCGCGCCCAGGAAGGTTCGGCGGCGTTTTTTTTCCCGCGGTTTCAGGGTAGCGTCCGACAACAGCCAGGCCGGGCGCGACAAGCAACCAGAAGACGGAGGCCGAGGCCGGCGGATCTTTTGCGCCGCCGACGGTGCCCGATGGCATTTCCGCGCTATGCCGCATCTGAGCTCCGCCAGGAAACAAGGCGGAAACGTCTCGGGATCCTTGCAAGAAGCGCTTTCAAGGCTTCAGACCTCAGCATGAAGTTTTCACGCCACGGTTCTATCGAAAGAAGGGCTCCGGATAGCTACTTATTATCCAGAGTTCGGCGAAAAGCCCTTGGGATTGAGGATGGATTCCGAACAGCGATGGGAGGGGGAGCGGCAGGGGATATGTCGCCGTACATGTCTCTCGGTCTCACAGGGGCCTGAGCATGACTGTGAGCGGCCGTGCCGCACCGGGTGGGGCCCTTCATGTGGCTTCGGTCCGTGGCGCTGGCGGCCTTCGTCGGTATGACGAGCGACGATGAAGGGGCCTGGCCGGCCTGTAGCCGGAGAAGAGCCTGGAGACATCCTCCTCCCCCATGTCGGAGAGGAGGGAGGACAGGTTGAAGATGACGTGCGGCCTCAGCGCAGGGCATCCCTCAGCTTCCTGATGAGCTCGGGGTCGTTGTCGACGCCCTGGGTGGGGCCCAAAACGAGCGGGCCGTTCCTCTCGCGGTCCTCGATGGCCTCGGCCAGCCTGGCGCCCGCCTCGGGCGTGTCGATCACCATGGTCTCGTAGAAAGATTCTGTAGCCATATTGGAGCCTCCTGTCGCATGCTGTGCGTGCTCAGCGCATAATCCTATGCATCCGACAAAGCAGGAGTTCCCCGGAGGATCCGGCACCCCGATCGATCCTCTTTCGTCCGACGGCCGCAGGGGCCGTCGTCCTCGTCGCCCCATCCCTCGGAGCGGTAGTGGCCCATCCGCCACAGGTCCTTCTCGACGTCGTCCCGGTGGGAGTCGACGTACTCCTCGATTATGCGCAGGAGGATCGAGTACTTCGGCTACTCGTACGCCAGGCTCAGGGCGCTGAGGTCGTGGCTGAGCGACCTGGGCATCCTCACGGTCACGGCGGCGTCGCTGGGCCCGCGGGGCGACCTGTATGGTTCCTGTGGAACTCGAACGTCATGGCCGTTAGCATAGAAGTTCAGGGGATAAGGCTTCTCGTACAGAACTGCACTTGTGTGCGGATCTGTATATCAGTAACGGATGCCGCAGGCGGGACGGCGAGGGCGGGCGGCCCGTGGGGCGTCGGACGGACGTCCTCCGGGGAGAGATGGAATGCGCCTCAGAGCCGACCGGCCTACCATGGAGGAATCGAAGGCGCGGCCTATACTCATGCCGAGGCCCATGGGGGACGACAATCAAATAGCCGGAACGCATGGGGTTTCCAGGTGCTACTACGCAGGTGGATTTCGGCTCGCTGGAAGAGGTGATCGTGAACGGGATGGACGGTGGTGCCGGGGAGATGTCCGTCAGGATGTTCTTTGACGGGCGCCGCAGGATCATACAGACGCGCATGCCTCCGGGGTCCTCCATCGGCGAGCATCTCCAGACCACCGGGGACGACGTGAACTTCGTCGTGGAGGGGACCGGGACGGCCTTCTGCGACGGGAAGGAGGAGCCGCTCCGCCCGGGAACGTGCCACGTGTGCCCCAGGGGGAGCAGGCACTCTATCGCCAACACGGGCGCCACCGACCTCGTCCTGTGGACGGTGATCGTCTACGAGGTGGAGCGGGAGGGGGACGCCCGGCATACGACAGATCCTGAAGAGAATCGGAGCATCCGGCAGGGAATCTCTGCCGACGAACTGGTGGAAAGATGACGGATATGATCAAGTTCGACCATCCATGTTCGGAGGGCGTCATAGAGAAAAGGAGAAGCCAGTTTACGATGGCCGTCGCCATCGGCGGCGAGACCGTCCTCTGCCACTGCCCCACGACGGGGAGGATAGGGAATATAGATCTTGCGGGGAGGCCCTGTCTGCTGTCGCCGAGCTGCGACCCGGGGAGGAAGACTAGGCATACGGTCGAGGCCGTGTCCCTTGACCGCCCGGAGGACGATCCAAAAAGATGGATCGGCATCAACCAGAACGCGGCCAATCGCTACGTGGAGCACTATCTCCGTGGCGGAGGCTTCGAGGACATGGTCGGGAAGGGGGAGGTCCGCAGGGAGGTGCTTCTCGGGGGCTCCAAGCTGGACTTCCTCGTGGGGGACACCTACGTCGAGGTTAAGACGCCCCTCCAGGACATCCAGCTGGACATACCGGGATGGGTGAGGACTAAGAAGGTCGCCCCGTTCTCCTCCACGGATCGGTTCGTCAGGCACATAACCGAGTTGGCCGGCAGCCTGGAAAGCCATCAGAAGGCAGTGCTCCTCGTGGATTTCATCTATGACAACCCCGGATTCAGGGTCATAACGCACAGCACCCACTACGAGGAGGTCAAGGACGCGGTGGAACGCGCCAAGGAGAGGGGCGTGGAGATATGGCAGGCCAACTTCGAGATCACGGCTGAGGGGGTATCGCTGAGGAAGCATTTCCCGATAGACGTGCGAAAGCGTTGGTGAAGATCCCCGACCTGCCCCATGCCGTGTGACGGATGTGTGAGACCAGCGGATCGGTCCGGGCGATGGGAGATGGCGGTTACGGAACGGATTTATGGCCCGCCCTGGAATGCCGGAGCAGGCTGAAGGATGCGCGGGGGCGCCCTCGTCGGTACCTGCCCAGCGCCTTATGGTACAGATACGACTTGTAGAGGTCGAAGGCGAACGAGGTGTCCACCTCCTGGTCCAGATGGACCTCACGGACGACGGAAGGGTCGTCGGTCTGAAGTGATTCCAAACACCAGCCGGGGGATCACTCCGGTTCTTTTATACTATCAATTGAATAGAATCGACCTTTGGTTACCTCCAGGTAATCAAGGTACCTGCAAGTTACTTCATTACCTATTAGTTTCTTTTTGACATTTATACTTCTGAGGATTATAGGATTCCAGAGGTAACTCAAATGACACAGAACATAGAGGCTCTGAAGTACGGTTCCGTGACCACCATCCCCTGCGGGGACCTTAACATCCGTGTATACACGACCAAAGATGCCATAGACGATCAGGTGATTCTCTTGGAGAAGCAGGGAAAAGGCGTGGTGATCGAACTCCCCGCATTTCACAACAGCATCCAGGAGATGACATCCTACCTCAAGGAGAAGGGTATCGAAGTCGAAGCGAAGCTGGTCTCCTACCACGCTGCCGGATCCTCGTTCCTCCCTGACGTCAAGAGCTATCTGACCGAGTCGGCCATAGCGTTCAACACCGATGGCCAGGGCGCACAGCTCATCAAGAATTTCTCCGATGTGTTCGGAGAAGGATTCGACTCCGGTAAGGTCAACTCGGGTGAGAAGCTCAGTGCCGGCGTCGTCACATTGGCTGGAATCGATCTCGACATAATCCCCAACGGTGATGCTTTCGAGGTCTACATCCCCGAGGCGAAAGCCGTTTACATCCACATGCTGGGTCATGACTGTCACTCCATTGTCGCAGGGGCCGGACACGCCGATGCGATAATCGCCAATCTTAGGGGCTACCTCGACAGAGGGACCGAGATCTTCCTGTCATCCCACTATGTGCCAGAAACCAGAAAGGATGTCGAGACCAAGATCGCCTATCTGGAGAAGCTCAAGGAGATCGCCTCCGGTTGCTCATCTGCAGCGGAGTTCAAGGGAAAGGTCGAGAAAGAGTTCCCCGGCTACTCCGGAGCCAACTATCTGGACATGACCGTAGGATTCTTTTTCAAGAACTGATATGCCCGTTCGAGGAAAAGACAATGAAGGAACTCCCCCTCTGTCCGGTCGAAGTATCGCTGTCCATGATTGGAGACAAGTGGAAGGTTCTGATTCTGAGGGAACTCATGGCAGGGACCAAGAGATTCGGAGAAATCCTGGGTGCTATCAACGGTGTATCCCAGAAGGTTCTGACACAGAAACTCCGTGAGATGGAATCGGACGGGCTGCTGAACCGTGTCGCATACGCCGAGATTCCTCCCAGGGTGGAGTACTCGCTGACCGACATGGGGAAGACGTTGAGCCCCGTCCTGGATTCACTGAAGGAATGGGGCGAGATGTATCGTAAGATGGAATCCGAATCATGAGTTCCGAACAATATCTGCAACCCCTGCTGAATGCGATGATCGGGGATTCCCAAGTGGCTTTCTCCGGGGTTCCAAACACCGTGGAGGGGGAGAGGATGCTCCTGCGTTCGTACATGAACGTCAGGAGTCCCTCTCCGATCCCGTCCGATATCCTGGAACTGCAGGATCGCTATCTCAAGGATAGGAATTCGGAAAGAGGGGTCAGTCATGCGGATCGGATCGCCACGGTGGACGAGTCCTTGGGGAGCAGCATCCTTTCTGCGGACAGGATCGCCCTGTGGCAAGGGGACATAACCACATTGGACTGTGATGCCATAGTGAATGCGGCGAATTCCCGGATGCTCGGGTGCTTCCAGCCCTGTCATGTATGCATAGACAACTGTATCCACACCTACGCCGGGATGCAGATGAGGATGGAATGCCATCGGAAGATGTCCGAACTGAGGTCATTGTACGGCGGCGACTATGAACAGCCCACTTCGGTCCCCATGATCACCGATGCATACAACCTGCCTTGCAGGAAAGTAATCCATGTGGTCGGCCCTATCGTCGAGTACGGCCTCACAGAGGAACACGAACAACTGCTGGCACAATGCTATACCAACGTACTCGACCTGTGCAGGTCGAGCGGAATCAAGAGCGTGGCGTTCTGCTGTATCTCCACAGGGGTGTTCCGTTTCCCCAACTGGAGGGCCGCGGAGATCGCGGTGGATACCGTTTCCGAATGGTTGCGGGGCGACGATTCCATGGAGAAGGTGATTTTCGATGTATTCATGGACAAGGACAGGGAGATCTATGAAAGGCTTCTCTCCTAACATCCCCGATGGTTACAGGGAGACCATCTCCGAGGGGATGAGATGCATCGGATCCCTAGACAGGAAACTCACCAGAGGAAGCGGTTCGGTCCAATCCCTGATGGAGGCCATGGATGATGCCGATGCGATCGTGGTTGGGGCGGGTGCTGGTCTCAGCACATCGGCGGGTCTGACCTACTCCGGAGAGAGGTTCATGTCCATCTTCTCCGATTTTTATGCCGAGTACGGTATTACGGATATGTATTCGGGAGGATTCTATCCGTTCCCTTCACCAGAGATAATGTGGGCTTGGTGGAGCAGGCACATCTACTTCAACCGCTATGTGGACCCTCCTAAACCGGTCTACAATCAACTTCTGTCGATATTGGACGGAAAGGATTATTTCGTGGTCACCACCAATGTGGACCATCAGTTCCAAAGGGCGGGTTTCGATAAGGAGAGGCTGTTCTACACGCAGGGCGATTACGGGCTTTTCCAGAGCACCGATCCAAACAACAACCGGACTTACGATAATGAGAAGCATGTCTTCAGGATGCTGGAATCACAAGGATTCGTCAAGGACGAAACAGGAATCTATGGTGTCCCTGCGGACGGGGTATCCATGAGGGTCGACCGCGGACTCGTACCTATCTGTCCCGATGACGGTATGCCCATGACGCTCAATCTGAGATCCGACGATTCCTTCGTCGAGGACGACGGATGGAAATCGGCGTCTGCCAGATATTCTGATTTTCTCCGCAGGCATGAAGGACAGAGCATGTTGTATCTGGAGATGGGAGTGGGCTCCAATACGCCGATTATCGTGAAGTATCCGTTCTGGTTTAGGACATGGAGGGACCCGGATGCCAGATATGCCTGTCTGAACTTCGGTGAAACCTATTGTCCGAAGGAGATAGCCGACAGGTCTATCTGTATTGATGGGGACATCGGGGCCGTATTGCTCGACTTACAATCGAGCGGATGAAGCCATCGATCCGCGTATCCGGAACCGGATGTTCAGATGAAGTTGCCCTCGGTTATATTGTACCAACGGTCGGCCGGTACGGGGTCTTTCGGGACGCCGTCGCCCGACGAGTACATGTCGCCGAGGAGAATCTGGGCCGGCCGCCGGCCTGCGCCTTTGCTCAGGGTGCTGCTCCGTAGGTGACCTGCGCATGCTGGTTCTCTTCTCTATTGACAGCTCTGAAGGAGGTACGTGAGATGTCTGTTGCAACTTTTACATTGCATGTAAGTGATTCAACTGCCGGTATAAGCCTTCTTCGTCCGGACAACGGCGCTGTCCGCCAGCCCTTCCTCTTCCTGCTGCAGGGCGTTCCCGCAGAACTGGCATATCGAGAAGGGATTGAGGCCGGAGTCCCGGCCGCACACAGGGCACTTCATGTTCTGGACGAGAGAATCGGAGAAAAGGAAGGGAAGCGCAAGAGCATCGGGGCCTCCCTGGGCAGGCTAGAGGGCCTGGGCCTGATAGAGAGGGACCCGAGCATCGAGATCCGCTGGTCCAAGGAGGAGGAGCGCGGCGAGGTCATCGGTCCTGATGAGGCTGATAGTCGTCGACAGGGCGCTGGACTCCGACAACGTCCCGGACTCCGTCCTCGACCTTCGTGTCGTACCGGCAAGAATGGGCGATGGCCAGCATTTCCGGTTCCGGGCCCCACGCAGACAAGGCGCGGCCTGTGCGCACCACAGGCACGCTCGGGGTGCGAACCGGCTGTGCATCCAAGGCTTCGCTAATTCGCTCCAGGAACGCGCCGTCGGATGGGAGCGAGGTCCCGACCTTCGAGACCGGGCCCTTCACAGCTCGAAGAACATCTCGGACCTGTCCCTCTTCTTGGAATGCCATCCCAGCGGCTTGTATTCCGGGGAGATGTGGCCGATCTGCAGCAATGCCACCAGTTCCGTTCCCTTCATCTCCGGGAACAGGGCGTCCTGGAGGCTGCTGTCGAAATCGCTCACCCATACCGCGCCGAGGCCTATTTCCTCGGCCATCAGCCATGCCTGCATGGGACGGTCAGCCTGCTGGCAGGGCTGGATCTCGTGAGCGGGCAGATAGTGCCGCTGGTCAGCGAGACCCATAAGAGCTCCGATTTCATAGAGTTCCTGAAGATCGTGGACGAGAAGTATGCGGATGCGGAGCGCATCCGCCTCGTTCTGGACAATTTCAAGGCGCACACCTCCAAAGAGGTCATGCAATACCTGGATACGAGACCGAACAGATTCGTGTTCGTCTTCACGCCCAAGCACGGATCCTGGCTGAACATTGTGGAGTCCTTCTTCGGGAAGATGGCCAGAACGCTTCTCAGAGGCATACGCGTCAGCTCGAAGGAAGAGCTCATTGAAAGGATCTACCGGTATATCGACCAGGTCAACCAGGAGCCGGTGGTATTCAGATGGACCTACAAGATGGACGAGGTTACTGTCTAATTAGTTAATGTAATTATGAAACGTTATATTAGGTTTACATCCCGCCGTGATGGTGGAACATCATCGCCTTGCGGAAACGCTCTTCGCACATCCTCTGAAGAACGGCCTCCATGCGCTAGTCCAGGTCCTCCGGAAGCCCTGAATCCTGCGATAGCTTGTCCGAGAAAGTTTCCGAGTGAAACTCAGATTGCATTAATAGCTAGGAGAGCGTACCATGGACCATGGCACTCGATAATATCAGCGATATGACGCTCGAGGAATGCGAGAGGAAGCTCGACGAGCTTCTGGATTCCGACGATGCCGAGGACGAGGACATCATAGCCCTGTACACGGCCATGGGCGACAAGGCCAAAGAGGAAGGGGAATTCGAGAAGTCCAAGGAGTACTACATGAACGCCCTGACCGAGACTCTCATGAAGTACGGCGAGTCCAGCGTCGAAGCTGGGGACGCTGCCATGAACGCGGGGAATGGACTGTTCAATATATCGGACTACGAGACCGCCCTCGAATACTACACCAAGGCCCTTGAGACCTTCAAGGAGACGTCTCCCGACGACTGCGACAGGATAACCGTGGCCATGAGGAACATCGGAGACTGTCACTTCTACTCCGAAAATTACGAGGAGGCAGTCGACTGCTTCACTGCGGCCATGGACTTCCTGAGGACGAAGAAAAGCGAGGACGACCCCGCATTCTACCGTCTCTACAGCGTCATGGCCGAGACCCTCTCGAAGATGGAGAAGTTCGAAGAAGCGCTCGGATACTACCAGAGAGGCTTCGACATAAAGAAGAAGTTCGTCGAGAGCGACATGGACCTCATGGAGGACTACGAGGGCATCGGCAAGTGCTGCGAGAAGCTCGGAAAGAACGAGGAGGGGATCGAGGCCTTCAGCAAGATCGTCAAGGCTATCAAGGAGACGATGCCCGAAATGGACTTCCTGGCAAAAGAGTTCCAGAGCCATATCGACGCCATGAAGGAAGCGATTTCCAAGCAGTGAGGATGTTCGTCCGGCCGGGGCTTCGGAGCCTCGGTCCTTTTCACATCAGCCCTTAAGGGCCTTCGCTTCACATCCTGAGTCCGCATCCGTGCCATCCGGGCGTCGGTACGAATCCGTTCCAGCGGGCGGTCATCGGCGACTCAATGCCGGGGACCATGCGGTCCAGGAGGCCGAGACATTTGTGGGTGTAGGGGTAGGCGGCGGTATGGCGGATGCTCCTGATATGCTCCCTGGGATGCACCTTCTTTATGATCCAGCCAGGGTTCTCCTTGAGGAGCCTCTCGGTCTGGAGATATCCGTAGCAGAGGACGTGGAAATGAAGCGACAGCTCCCAGAAGTTCTCCCTCTGGTGCCAGGGTGGAAGACGGTGACCGTTGACCTCGGGACTGGCACGGTCACAGCAGTAGCACACAGAGCAGGCGAGTGCGACCTCATGGCGTCGTTCGGATTCGATTCCGCCGTGTGCCACATCACAGTGGGACGATCCCAGTGAAACGTCTCCTGCGCCGGCAGGACCGGAAGCCTTCGGCGCGGTTATGGAGGATGCTGAAGCTCCGTGAGTCGCCGGTGAGGATACGCGCCAGGCTGACGGGGGAGGCCGGGGAGCCGGCGGAGTATTCGGTCAGCTCCAACTTCAGACCGGCTTCGAATGGTATATCGTTTAGGAAGGGGGCTGAGATGCGAGAGCCGGTACGTGTCGGCCCCGAATCCTGAGCTTCTGGACGGCATGGGGGTATTCCAGGTCTTCAAGAAGACCGTTGATTCGCCGGGGACGTAAGTCCTCAGGACGATCAGTATGCGCTCGGACGAGGTCGGGAGTTCGCTGGAGGTCGTGTTTGAGGCGGGTCGCCGTGTCCGCATCCGGCCTGGCGGGCAAGACGTTCGAGGGCTCCAGGAAGGTCCTCGTCTAGACATCTTGAGGCTATCGCGCTGGGGTCCTCCCGGCGACAAACTTCTTCCCGCGACCATCCCTTATGCGATCCTGCCGGGCCGCCAAGCATTATGCAAGGATGTGGAGAGGCGGGCGGAGCGGGGCATCGGCGAGGACAGAGCTCCCCTATCGCCTGCCGCTTTGCCCCTAACGAGTTGTTCTCCCAGGTCTGTGAGCGCGCAGAGGTGACAGGGATCCGGTTGAGTTCTAGGCACAACATCCTCGCCCTAGCGAATTTGTCGATGTACCTGAACGAGAGGACATGCATGACCTGCCTGAGGAGAAGCAGCTCCAACTGGAGGAAGAAGAACCTAGGGGAAAAAAGGGTTGGTGCGACGGATGCTTCGGCGAATAAATGTGGGACAGGAGAACAGCATCGAAGAAGGATGTCGGAAGAAAGAGACAACTTGAAGATGTAGAGCCAGTCGAGGAAACGGAGTGACAAATTGGAAGATGGGGGAGACCCCCTTTCATTCCTTTAGAACGACCCGTGTTCGATGTCAGACCGATACGGAATCAAACCTCACCGGCAGCAGCATCCGCCCCGAGGTTCGTCATCGCATCTGTCGAACTTCCCGTAATGGCGAGATCTGTCGCCCCTCGCGTGTAGGTGCTTCCCGTAACGCGTCCCGGAGCACATCGACGCGGTGTTCCCGCACACAGCCTTCGGATGGTTGGTGTAAAAGCGATGCCCCTCGTCGAGGTCGAACCAGTCGGGATGCCCAGGGATCCCGCCGTCGTAGATCACGGACTGTCCGTAGTCCTCGCATTCGTCCTCTAGGTCGTCCAGCTTGAACGCCCTCACCGTGCGGGAGGTGAACCTCGCGTCTCCCAGTGCCTCTCTTATGGTGGGGTCGCCGATAGGCATGTCGGAGATTGTCGTATACCTCACGGCCTGGAACCCCGACCTCTCCATCAGCCTGCGGAAATCCTCAACATACATGGCTCCCGCCAGGCATTCTCCTCTCAGGACGGGGTCCGCGTAGACCTCGTCTGGAATGCGGCGATCCGCGAAGACGTCCGAGAAATACAGTTCCCCTCCGTCCTTCAGCACGCGGCGGATCTCCTGGAATACCAGATCCTTACGGGGGGAGAGGTTGATGACGCAGTTGGATATGACCACATCCACGGAAGCGTCCCCGATGCCTGCGGACTTCAGGTCTTCGATATACCCCTGTCTGAACTCCACGTTGGGTTCGGAGTATCCGAACCTCTCCGTCTGGCTCTTCACGTGGGCCTCGGCGACGTCCAGCTGTTCGCGGGTCATGTCCACTCCTATGACGCGGCCCCCGGGGCCCACCAGCTTCGACGCGATGTACACGTCTCTGCCGGTGCCGCACCCCAGGTCCAGGACGGTAGTCCCCTCGAGCAGCGAGGGGATCGGGGAGCCGCAGCCGTAGAACCTGTCGAGTATCTCCTCATCGATTAGAGGCAGGACATCTGCGATCTCCTTCGGGGGCGATGTCGAACATCTGCAGGCGCCGGTCTTCAGGTCGGAGCTACCCTTCAGCGTCCTGCCGTAGTACTCGCGCACGCCGTCTCTGATTCTCTGCGTGACGTCGTTTGTTTCCATGGGGGATACATAGATATCTATCTATATAGATATTTGTCTATATATCAAAGGGAGGAAAGATATGCCTTGATCTCGTCCAGCTTTTCGCGGTTCAGAGAATAATAGGACCACTGGCCGCTTTTCCTGGAGGTGACCAGACCACTGTTGCAGAGAATCTTCATATGATGGGAAAGGGTGGGCTGTGTGACGTCGAGCGCCTCCAGAAGCCTGCAGGCGCATGTCTCCCCCCGAGACAGCATCTCAAGTATGATGAGCCTGTTCCCATCGGAAAGCGCCTTGAACAGTTCCGCGTCTATTCCCGCCATGTAAGGGAGACGGGACGAATCGTATAGATATGTGTCGATATGCGGGATGGGACGTCCTCCTGCCATCCGAGGTCTCGGGCGCTCCTCGCCGACAACGGCCAGGTCATCTGCACCTCCGAAATCTACGAGGCTCTCGACGCATAAGTACGGGGTCGAGTCCGTTAAGAAAGACTGAAACGCCTGGATCGAGGTCCAGACTGTCGAGGGCTACGAGGCCAAGAAGATTCCTAAGTATGAGGTCCATGTCGACAAGGCCGGCTGGACCATGTTCAGGCTCAAGGCCGGCAACGGGCAGATCATCGCCGTCAGCGAGGGATACTAGGCCTAGGCAAGCGCTCAAACGGCATCGACTCCATCCAGAGGAACGTCCCAGACGCCGATTGTCGAGAAGCTCGAGTGAAACCATCGGCGGGGATTTCCTTTATTTATCGAAACGGTAGGATGCAAGATGAGGCTGAGACCCGACGTCTCTGCGCTCGAGAACCTCTCGATGCACCCGAACGAGAGGGCCTGCAGGTCCTGCAAGAGAAGGGGGAGATCCAACTGGAGGGAGACGAACCCCTGCTGGGAAAAGGGTCGGTGCAGAGTATGCTTCAGCAGTTTCTTTGGGACAAGGGAAAGCCCTCTAAAGCCTAAATGGCATAATAGAGCTGGCGGCTCTAAAACCACTCGTGCAATGATGCTGCAGGCTGGTCAGAAGGAGCGTAGGAACTTGCCGTCGATGAACACGTTGGCAATGGCCATCGTACCCATGATGACGTCCACCCTCACGGCATGGCCGCCGACTGCGCATGAGAGATCGCATGTGGAGATACCTTTGGATTCGTCGACAGTTTCGCCGTCGCATTTCAATTCGAAAGAGAACCCTTTGTTGAGTATGGTGAAACGGTGCCCATAGCAATCGAATTCCGCTTTCCTGATCATGACGAGCAATCAAACCGCGTTATAATTAATGCTTTGAAGTCCGAACTTCCAGTCGAAGCAGCCCGGTCACAGAGGCGCGAAGGGATCCTCGTCTTCGATGTATCAAAAACCCGATTAGTTTCTGCAGGTTTGCCGGATCTCATTATGCAGGCGACTTGCCTTCTTTTCAATCATCTTTCGTTTGGAGGCTGCAGGAGTCGTCGTCTTCGTCATCCCATTCCTCGGGGCGGCAATGGCTTTACGACATCTGCCCTTCTCAACGTCGTTCCGGTGTAGAATCATACATCAAAACCTTCCAGTTTGTCAAGGAGCTCGGAGAGCGCTTCGATCTGGCACATGGGCTCTCCGCCGCTTATGGCGATCTTTCTATTGCGACATCTATCTATAAGTTGGTCAGCCAATACTTGCACCGACATGATCGTCCCGGTTGTGAAATCCCAGGTCTATTCGTTATGGCACCCTGCACAATGAACATCGCAGCCCTGCAGGTATATCACAGTGTGGATGCCTGGACTGTTTACGAATGAACCTCTATAATCGATGTGATTAACATTGATATTCATGACTGGATCGTTTTTTTATGTGCCTATTCATTACTTAGAACGATGATGTGATCGATAATTGCATCATAAAGACGAAATGACCAGTTGCTGACCATTCTCATTTTTGTGGGCGCATCGACAATCCGAAGCAGAGGAAGAGAGGTGGGAGGGAATCGCCATTATTATACCATGAATCGACTGTCGACAAGGCTTTAATACCTATTCTGACATCTTGTCAGTGACATTGTGTCAGAATAGAGGAGGACCGATGCCGAGAAAGACTCAGGAACTGATTGACGCGAGGCGCAGCGAGATCATCGGGGCGTGCGAGGAGCTCTACGTCACGAAGGGCTTCAAGGACATCACTATGGCGGACATCGCCGAGAAGACCACGTTCACGCGCACGTCCATCTACAATTACTTCCAGACGAAGGAGGAGATCTTCCTCGCCCTCCTCCAGAGGGAGTACGACTCCTGGGCCGACGCGATAGACGACGCGGCGGAACGCAGGGAATCGATGTCCGCGGAGGACATAGCTGATTTCCTGGCAAGCTCGTTGGAGGAGAGGAGGCAGATGCTCCGGATACTCTCCATGAACCATTACGACATGGAGGCCGGAAGCCGTATCGGGAACCTGACGGAATTCAAGCGTTCCTACGGGAGGACGCTGGACTCCGTGGGCTCCATGATAAGGAAGTTCTGCGTCGGCCTCTCCGACGAGGACGTGTCCGGATTCGTCTACTCGTTCTTTCCGTTCCTTTACGGCCTATGTCCTTACACGGAGGTCACCCCCAAGCAGGAGGAGGCCATGGAGGCCGCCGGCATAGGATTCGTTCGCCATACGGTCTACGGTCTCGCGTACGGGATGGTCCTCGGACTTCTGACAGCTTACAATAGAAGGTGAAAAGATGCCATCGATCACTCTGGATATCGCTCCCCTTACCAAGGAGCAGAAGGCGCAGCTAGCGAGGGAGTTCACGGAATCCGCTTCAAGGATCACCGGGATCGACCAGAACGCGTTCTACGTGTTCATCAACGAGTTCCCGAGGGACTGTATAGGGGTCGGCGGGACCCTGCTCTCGGACAGGCGATCCGGGTCACTGATACCATGAACAAGATCGTAGCTGTATCGGCGGTCGTGGTCATCGCGGTTGTTTTGGCGATAGCGGCGGTCGCAGTCATGGACAATGGCGGCGATAAGGACGTTCCGTCGAACGACGTCACCGTCTCCTCCGGGAAGGTGGCCGTGGTATGCTTCTCCGAGACCGGGAACACCGAGAGGATAGCCAAGGAGATCGCGGAGATCACCGGCGGGGACTTCGTGAAGATCATTCCAGATGTTCCGTACACCGACGCGGACAGGAACTACAACGACAGCAGCAGCCGCGCCAGGCTGGAGCAGAACGATCCGGCCGCACGTCCGGCAATCGCAAACGGTATCGATCTAAGCGGATACTCCACGGTGTTCCTCGGATATCCGATATGGTTCGGCGATTCCCCCAAGATCATGTGGACGTTCGTCGAGACCCACGGGCTCGAAGGGAAGACCGTCGTGCCCTTCTGCACCTCCGGCTCCAGCGGGGTCGGGAGCAGCGACGACCATCTCGAGGAACATTCCGACGGCGGGACCTGGCTCGACGGGAAGAGGTTCTCCTCTTCGGCGTCCGCATCCGAGATAAGGGGCTGGATCTCCGGGCTGGGGATTGGGCTGGGAGCGACGGCATGAGGGTCGTCGTCTTGATGGAAGCCCTGACGTCTACGGCTCCACCGCGTTGCCGGTGAAGAACTTCGTGAAAGTCGCGGAGGAGAATTGGCATGGGTGAGAGGTCCTGGGCGTCTGCGGGATGGACGTCAGGACTTACGACGGGTGCCTCTGCTGCGGAAACAAGGGGTCCTGCCCCATCGGCGGGGATTCCAGCCATTTTCAAAACGACAGGATGTCGGTGGTGCCGTGGATGTGGGCGAGGACGTACGAGCTTTTCCATGCAATCGGCAAGTTATCATTTTATTTGATAACAATCATCCTTATGTCATGAAAAAGATTCTCGCGATAGCGGTGGTGGCAATAGTGATAGCCGCTGTCGCGATCATCGTTTTCGCCGACAAGGAAAAGAAAACCGATCACAGCGAAGACGACTACAGCAAGGACGACTGGAGCGACGACTGGGCTTCGCGCCCTATCCCCTCCAAGTTTGACCTGAGGGGCGTCGACACCAACGGCGACGGCATCGGCGACAGATGATACGTCACTCCAGTCAAGCTGCAGAACCCCTATGGGGACTGCTGGGGTTTCGCAGCGATCGCCGCCGCGGAGATAAGCCTTCTCGGCTCGGTCTACGACTACGACCTTGAAGCCTACAAGTGGCTGGACCTCTCCGAGAAGCAGCTGGCGTACTATTCCCACACGCCTAACACGGAGGCGGGAGAGGGATGGTCCCTGCGGGAGACTCGATGCAGGACATCTACAATGGCGGCACCCCGTTCTTGGCGACCACCACCTTCGCCCAAGGGATAGGGCCCTCGAATGAATCCTCCGACCCTTTCTTCGAATACCGCGGCACAGACAGCATCGCGACTCAGAGGTACTTCGATGGAAAATACCAGCCCTTCTGCTATAGCAACAAGGATGACTGGCTCATGCCGGAAGACCTGCGCTTCCACCAGGACTACATCCTGGAGGAGTCCATAATGATCTCCAGCCCCGCCTCTTAAGTCGAAGGGCACTACACCTACAACTCGGAGTCGACCGAGCTGATCAAGAAGCAGCTCCTTCAGAAGCGCGGGGTAGAGATTGGCTTCCATGCGGACACTTCCAGGCCTGACCAGAGACTGCAGGAGGACGGCCAATACCTCAGCACCAGGACCTGGGCGCACTACACCTGGGACAACGCGGAGGCCAACCATGCCGTCACGATAATCGGCTGGGACGACAGCTATTCGAAGGAGAACTTCATCGCCGGGTACCAACCGGAAGCCGACGGCGCATGGCTGGTCAAGAACAGCTGGGGCTCTGAGGAAAGGGACTTCCCGAACAAGGGAGAAGGAAACTGGGGGATCCTGGTGCAGAAGACGGACGACAAAGGCAAGCCGGTCTTCGACGGTAACGGCGACCCGGTCATGGTTCACTCGGGATACTTCTGGTTCTCTTACTACGACCGTTCTATGATGTTACCCGAAGCCATGGTCTTCGAGGAGGCGGTCTCGCCGGACGAGATCAACCAGCACGACTACATGCCGGCCAGCATTCTCCAGATCACGCACACCTCGACGCCTGCATCGATGGCCAACATTTTCAAGGCGAGACACTCGCAGGCTGTGAACGCCATATCCTGCCAGATCGCCGATGGGAACACCATAGCCAAGTACCAGATATACCTGCTGCCGGACAAGTTCAAGGATCCCGAAGACGGGCTCAAGATAGTAGAAGGCGAGGCCACCTTCGAGTCCGCCGGATTGCACAAGATACACCTGGACGAGAAATACATCGTTCTTCAGAAAGGCCAGGTCTATTCCGTCATTCTGACGCTGACGCACGAGAACGGGGCCTCCTATTACAACTCCCCCATAGCGATCAACCTACCCGGGCTGAGGGCCAGCGAGGTCGTGCTGGACGAAGGGCAGAGCTTCCTCTATATCGACGGCTGCTGGAAGGACTACAAGGACGTCGACAAGGTCTACGAGGGCGTAACAGGCTATCCCGATGGCGCTGTATTATTCGACAACTTCCCCATCAAGACCTACAGCAAAAGGTTGGCGGGCGATGTGACCACCGATGTGACCGTCGCCAACTCGGCGCTCTACAACATCGAAGGGCTTGACAAGACCACTGCGAGGCTCACCTTCTCGGGCCCTTCGTCATGGAATGTCGGCAGTCCGACCGTCAAGTGGGGAATCGTCGAAGGCTACGAGGACATGGTGTCAATCGAGCCTCTGGACAACAATTCCCAGATTGCAATAGATACGAACGGCAATGGCAGGGCGCTCCTCTATGTCAGCGTCGAAGACTTCGGGACGACCGTCTTCGAGATAAACGTTTTCGGCGCCTATCCTTTTCTGGTGACGCCGTTGGTCAAGTCGGTCGAATATACCGGAGAGGAGCGGGAGATCGACTTCTACGTGCTGACCAAGGAGTTGGCGGTGCTCCAGGAGGGCCTGCACTACGCTGTGAGCTTCAGCGACAACGTCAGATGCGGAATCGCCAAAGCGGAGATCACAGGGATAGGCGACTGTGAACCCCGACGACCCCTCGCCGATAATCTCCCATTTCGCCATAACCTCCTGCAAGGCGGAGATAACCTCTGCCACAAGGGAGGGAGGCACGATCAGGGTCTCGGTCGAAGACCTGTGGAATACAGGGATCTCCTACTACGACGTCGAATACCGCCAGCAGGGCGTCGGCGACTGGTCGACGGTCAAGCTCGAAGGCGGCATGACGGAGGCCGTCATAGAAGGCGCCGGCGACGGGCCATACGAGGTGCGCGCGGGCGGCCTTGACGTAACAGGAGTGACGGATAAGATGCCTGTGATAACAGACATATTCCATGGCTACTACAGCGGGATAAAGACCGTCTAAACATCTTGCAAGGGGGACCAGCCATCCCCCGCCTTTTCCAAGCCATCATTGGCGTGATACGGAAGATGGTTCAGGACCCTCGTTCGGGCGGCGACGATGGCTCGATGCTGGATGGGGCCAGATCTCTCGCCTATCGTTATCGCCGGCAGATAGCTGAGAAGAAGACTTTTAAACGTGAGACGAGGCCGGCGATCCTAAGCTTTTACGAGAACAATGGCTATATCTGCATCTTGCATTCGAGGGAATGAGATGGGCCAGGCAATGAACGTCGTGGTGAGGTATAAGGTCTGCTTCAAGGGCCGGGAGATCGGGCGCTACTGCATCTAGGAGGATGGCAGCGGCGTATACCACGGCAGCGTATCATCGTACAAAGGTCTGGAGGACCTTCCGGAGGCCTTAAGGAAGGATTCGAGGTCCGGCAGCAGAATCCCCTTCTTCAGAGACCTAATGAACGAAGAGAATCGCGTCCAAGGAACGAGGAAGACTGTGTACAGAAGAGGCGACATGAGCGTGACGCGCGTCCCCGAGGACGTGGACAGCTTTCGTATATATAAGCGCGGGACAGCCGACGACGACGAGGAGGACCATTCGGCCCCGCACTGCGAGGGCTCCGGCCCCATCGATGGCATGAAGGAATGGGCTTCCTGGTACTGCATCAACAAGAAGGACGACGGGACGTTCGAGGCCGAGCTGGACGAGGCCTGGTGGTGGGGAGGCGGCCACAACGACGGCGGCACCATGCGCGAGGAGGTCCCGGAGGAATGGCTGGACCTGCCTTATGACGGGCTTCTGGAGAATCTCGTTACCCTCGTCCGCGCGAGACATTACGGATTCACCGTGGAGCATCTGAGGAGGAAGAAGGGACTCAGGGAGTTCTTAGGATACCGTCGACGG
This sequence comes from Thermoplasmata archaeon, assembly GCA_015063165.1. GTDB lineage: Archaea > Thermoplasmatota > Thermoplasmata > Methanomassiliicoccales > Methanomethylophilaceae > Methanoprimaticola. The sequence goes on along the minus strand of SUSZ01000023.1, from coordinate 2,294 downwards.
CTCTTGCCAGCGTGCTCGCGGCCGACTAGGCCTCCGTCCGGACGTCCTGGAACCATTATGCTCGGGATCTCCTGGCATCGGAATCCTGGCGGAGCGACAAGCCTTTCATCCTATGCGGTCTTCTTCTCTTAGGAGATGCGACGATGCCGGCAGATCAGCAGGACGATGTCAGAAAGGCCTCCGATGCGCTGGTCCTCCATGTGGAGGACGGGCTCTTCCTGGAGGACATAGGCGGGAAGCTGCACCTGATGGACGGGAAGACGGACTAGCTGATAGGCTCCAGCCCCTACGAGCCGGCTACCTATCTGTCGGATGACGGGTCGCTCTGCGTCACGATCCATAACGCCTTCGACGAGAGGGAGATACGCCGCATCGCCGAGCTGGGCGGTACGACGGAATCGGCTTCGGGAAACCGGCACGGCATCGGGAGGGTCATGAGGATGCTGGCTCTGGCCGTCCTCCATGGCCCCAATGTCGATTCGTCATATCTAGAGGGCCTGGTCGTCATGGATGCCTTGAGGGAGCTCGGCGCTCTCAGCCCGGAGGACGCCGTGTTCCCGTAGGAGATCGGGTTCAGGAGGATCCCGGTATCCGCGAGCCATCTCGGAAAGTATGCCGAGCGGGTGGCGCGCACCAAGGACGGAAGGGCGTACCTGATGAAAGGACGAGCCGGGCGAGATCAAGGCGGTTATGCGTTCGGCTTATAAGCGGTATCGACTCCAAGACTAAAAAATAGCATCAGCGTTGATTTTTTTTTTAAATTTGATTCTTAATCGAACGAGAGTTCTCAACCCTTTGTTCAAGAAAACGATGCACGAGGGGTGTTACCGAACACAGTTTCCCGTCTCAAGACATTTTTATCCTCACATGCAGGTTCGTCTGTGTGAACTCCAAGGACGAGATCGTAGCCGCGATGAACCGCGAAGGGGACGCCCATCCTCCAGCGATATTCTCCCAGTCCGGGACAGTCCCGATGATGGATGCCTGCGGATGCTGCTGGCCGGAAGCCAATTTCGACATCGACATGATGATAAAGCTGGCCCTCCAGCCTTCGGAGTTGTTCGGATTCGCCACCGCCAGGGTCCCGTTCGACATAACCGCGGAGGCGGAGAGGTTCGGATGCGAGATAATGCCCGGAAGGAAGTACAGCCAGCCGGCCGTGGTGGGATCTCCTTACAGGGTCCCAGAAGACATCATGGACCCTCCGGACTTCATGTCTGTCGACGAGTTCCTGTCCGGCGGAAGGGTGAGGATGTATATCGAGGCGGCCGGAAGGCTTTCCAAGGAGCATCCGGACCTGTTCGTGACCTCGGGGATGGTCGGCCCTATGCTTGTAGCCAGCCTGCTGACCGGGATGGAGAACTACATGATGGCGATGCTGATGTGCCCCGACAGGTGCCTGGAATGGGTGAAGACGATGACCCCGTACCAGTGCGCCTACGCCGAAGCCCTCTCGGAAGCGTCCGACAACGTGTTCGTGATAACCGAGGGATCGGAGGACACCCAGTCCAGCGCGACGTTCGACACGTTCGTCAGGCCGTTTCAGACGAGGCTGCAGTCCAGCATCAGGCACTCGTTCTCCACCGTCCATTCATGCGGGGAGACCAAAGGGGTCCTGGAGGATCTGGCCTCCCTGGGAGGAACAGCCCTGTCCGTGGAGACCAGCGGGGATCCGCAGGGGATATTCGACAGGCTGTCCGACAAGACGATCCTGGTGGGAGGAGTCCAGCCAGTGAGATGCCTTCTGCAGGGGACTCCCTCGGACGTCAGAGCATCGGCGAAGAGGTATGCCGAGATAGGGTATCCGGTGATCATGCCGGAATGCGGGGTCCCTCCGATGACCCCCAACGAGAACCTGTACGCCCTGGCGCACTATCGCGATTGAACGTGCTCATCCACGATGGCAGAGGTTGTCGGGTTTCGTGAATTCTCGAAGGATGTATCGGCATCTCTTATTCATCAGGTATCTCCTTCGGCATACACAGGCTGTAATTGTTCCTCTTCTGGAATGACCCCATCCCCTTCAGGCGTTTGTAGAGAGCGTGGAGACCTCGATATGTCTCCTGACGTCTTTCTGGAACACGTCTGCGCGGATCGAGCCGTTGGCGTACAGGCTGAATTCCGTGCTCGAAAATTGACGACCAGATATTCTTCAGCGAACCTCGTTATCCTGACCTCGCCACATCGTGAATGCTGAACGTGGTCTGGCCTATTCGCCACTTGGATGCTTTCATAGCATCCGCTACCATCGTTTACGATTGTTTCTGGTCCCACGCTCCGATTTCAGACCGGAA
>SUSZ01000022.1 GCA_015063165.1 Thermoplasmata archaeon | reverse complement strand
TCCGGTCTGAAATCGGAGCGTGGGACCAGAAACAATCGTAAACGATGGTAGCGGATGCTATGAAAGCATCCAAGTGGCGAATAGGCCAGACCACGTTCAGCATTCACGATGTGGCGAGGTCAGGAAAAATACGATTCTTACATATGGTTTGTATGGAAATGTGTTCTCTTGCATAGATTGAGGAGTTCACGCTTCTGTGACGGGACGCATCATCTTCCATATGACTTTTCAACGTCCCGTCATTCTTGGACGTGTGGCTGGATGGATGCAGACCGAAAAATACTATCAACCATAATTACATATACGATGTTATCCAGGTGAGTTCTATGGCTATTAGGCAACCCGTCGTCAGCGTTCTCGGCCATGTCGACCACGGCAAGACCAAACTTCTAGACCGTATCAGAGGGACTTCCGTCCAAGCGAGGGAGGCTGGGGCGATCACCCAGCACATCGGCGCGACCGAAGTTCCGATAGACCACATCTACAAGGTCTGCAAGCCGTTGATCGGCAACAAGAAGTTCGGAGTGCCCGGATTGCTCTTCATAGACACCCCAGGACATCATTCTTTCATCACGCTCCGTGCGAGAGGCGGCTCCCTGGCCGATCTGGCCGTCCTCGTCATCGACATCAAGGAAGGCATAATGCCCCAGACCATAGAGTCGATCAACATCCTGAAGCAGTACAAGACGCCTTTTGTCATAGCCCTGAACAAGGTCGACACCATCCAGGGATGGCAGAGCGTGGACGGAAGGCCGTTCGTCCTCGCCGAGAAGTCCCAGCAGGAGCACACCCTGGAAGCGTTCAACGATAAGCTGTACACCGTGATAGCCCAGCTAGCCGAGAACGGGATATCCGCTGACAGATACGACAGGATCGACGACTTCACCAAGGCTGTAGCCCTCGTCCCAATAAGTGCCAAGGAGGGCGAGGGGATACCCGACCTGCTCCTGGTACTCATCGGACTGGCCCAGCGCTTCCTGGAGAGCCAGCTGGAGAAGGGGGAGGGACCCGGAAAGGGGACCATCCTGGAGATCAAGGAGGAGCGCGGTCTGGGGAAGACTCTGGACATGATCCTCTACTCCGGAACTCTCAAGAAAGGGGACACGGTCGCCATCGGAACCCGCGGAGAGCCTCTCGTGACCAAGATAAGGGCCATCCTGAAGCCCAAGCCCCTGGATGAGATACGCGATCCTCGCGACAGGTTCGATTCCATGAAAGAGCTCCATGCCGCCGCAGGGGTGAAGATCTCCTGCCAGAGCTGCGACGGAGTCATCGCAGGAGCGCCACTGGTCGTGGTGAAGAACGCCAACGACCCCGCTGTCAACGCGATCAAAGAGGAGCTCAGCATAAAGATCGAGACCCAGGAGAAGGGAATCACGATCAAGGCGGATGCTGTAGGCTCCTTGGAGGCCCTCGCTTTCGAGGCCAAGGCCAACGGAATCCCCATCAGGAAGTACGGAGTCGGAGAGATCACCCGCAGAGACATCGTCGAGACCGCCTACGGAGACAAGAAGAACAGCGTCATCCTAGGATTCAACGTCGTCATGTCGAAGGACGCGGAGGCCGAGCTGGCCAACCACGAGAACATGAAGGTCATGACCAGCCAGATCATCTATCAGCTGGTGGACGACTACATGGAGTGGGTGGACGACAGCAAGAAGAGGACCGAGACCGACAAGAGGTCCGAGTTCTCTTTCCCCGCGAAGTTCAAGGTCTTGCCCAACTGCACATTCCGCGCCAGCAAGCCTGCGATCGTGGGGGTGAGGGTCCTTGCAGGAAGGATAAGGCCCGGAGAGAAGCTCATCGGGACCGACGGACGCGAGATCGGAAGGATCAAGAGCATCCACACCGGCGAGGAGGCCCTCAAGGAGGCCAACCAGGGCGAGGAGATCGCTGTGGCTATAGAGGGAGCAACCGTCGGGAGGCAGATCAACGAGGAGGACATCGTCTACATCGATCTGATCGAATCCGCTTACAAGCAGTTCCCCGACATCGACCTCAACGACGACGAGAAGATGGCTCTGGAGGAGACCGTGGCCATCAAGAGGAAGGAAGAGCCGTTCTGGGGAATGTGAATGCCAGGACCGGCATACCCGGGCCCTAGGCATCTTATTTTAATCGGCATCATTCAGAAACCGCAGGATGCGGGGGTCCTGTTCGGCGGCTATCCGGCATTCATGCCCTCGATCCATCAAGCGCACAGAGATGGCCATGGATCCGAACCTCTGTTCGTCTCGGATCGATGACCGGACACAGACTTTACGTCGTCAATAATGACAGCGATGCGAATCCAAACGAGCACATCGATGCCGATGAAGATCATGGTCTCTTGCCTCTCCTGGTTCGTTTAGATCCAAACGAGGCAAGAGACCGCTTTCAATGAAATCGTTTCAGGATTGGGAACAGCCGGTCATGTCGTCTTCCAAGAGGTCCGACAGGGGCAGGTTGTCCAGGTAGCCGTCTATCATGAGGTCCAGCTTCTCCCATACCTTCCTGGTCTTGCAGATGCTGGAACGGGGACATTCGAACCCTCCTTCCAGGCAGGCTACGGGAACCATGCTCCCTTCGGACGCTTTCAGGACCTCCCCCACGGTGTACTCGCCGATGTTCTTGGAGAGCATGTACCCTCCGCCCTTCCCCTGTATGGCTGTGACCAGGCCGGCCTTGACGAGGTTCGGCATGATCGCCTCCATGTACTTCAAGGAGATGTCCTGCCTCTCGGCTATCTCCTTGAGAGGGACGTAGCTTCCGGTGCTGTTCTCGGCGAGGTCCAGTATCATGCGGAGGGCGTACCTTCCCTTGGTGGAGACCAGGTAGCCCATGTCACTCCCCGAACATCGGTGTGGATAGGTATCTCTCGCCTGTGTCGGGCATGATCGCTACGATGTTCTTCCCGGCGTACGCAGGGTCTTTGGCGAGCTCTATGGCAGCGGACAGCGCCGCTCCGGACGAGATTCCCACCAGGATGCCTTCCTTGCGTCCTATGAGCCTTCCTCCGTTGTAGGCGTCGTCGTCTGAGACTTTGATTATCCTGTCGTAGACGTCTCTGTCCAGGGTGTCGGGGACGAAGTTTGCGCCGATTCCCTGGATTCCGTGAGGCCCAGCCTTTCCTTCGGACAGCAGAGGGGATCTCGCAGGCTCCACCGCGACCACTTCAGTCTTGGGATTCTTGCTTTTCAGGAACTTTCCAATCCCGGAGACGGTTCCTCCTGTCCCGACTCCGGCTACGAGAACATCGACCTTTCCGTCCAGGTCCCTGTAGATCTCGGGGCCGGTGGTCTCGAAGTGTATGCGGGGGTTGGAGGGATTAACGAACTGTCCTGGGATGACGGAACCGGGAATCTCCTTGTGAAGCTCCTCCGCCTTGTTGACCGCCCCTTTCATGCCTTCGGATCCTTTCGTGAGGACCAGTTCCGCCCCGTAAGCCTTCATCAGCTTGCGGCGTTCCACAGACATGGTCTCGGGCATGACGATGATGGCTCTGTACCCTCTTGCCGCGGCTACAGATGCTAACCCTATGCCCGTGTTACCGGATGTCGGCTCTATTATGACGGCGTCCTTTCCGATCTTCCCGCTGGCTTCCAAGTCGTCCAGCATAGCCTTGGCTATTCTGTCCTTGACGGAACCTGCAGGGTTGAAGAACTCGACCTTCGCGAATAGCCTCGCTTTCAGGTCGAGCTCTCTCTCTATGTTCCTAAGCTCCACCAGGGGGGTGTTTCCAATCGTTTCTTCTATAGATCTGTAAAGTGTCATTCAAATCACTCCTTTATCGCTTCGAATCCTTGTTTCAGGTCTGCTATGATGTCGTCTATGTGTTCGATTCCTATCGACAGGCGGACGGTGTTAGGTTTGATGCCGCTGGCCAGGAGGCCCTCCTCGTCCAGCTGGGAATGGGTGGTCGATGCAGGGTGGATCACCAAGGATTTCACGTCAGCTACGTTGGCGAGCAAGGAGAACAGTTTCAGGGATTCTGTGAACTTCTTGGCAGCCTCCGCTCCGCCCTTGATCTCGAAGGTGAATATCGATCCTGCTCCATGGGGGAAGTATCTGTCGTAGAGCTCCTTCTTCTTCCCGGTCTCGAGAGACGGATGGTTGACCTTCTCCACCTGGGGGTGGTTCTTCAGGAACTCCACGACCTTCAGAGCGTTCTCGATGTGCCTTTCCGTGCGCAGCGACAGCGTCTCCAGTCCCAGGAGCAGGAGGAAAGAGTTGAACGGCGAGATGGCCGCCCCCTGATCCCTCATCAGGGTGGTGCGTATCTTGATGACGAAAGCGGCTTTCCCGACAGCCTCGGTGAATACGATGCCGTGGTAGGACGGGTTGGGCTTGGAGAGGGTCGGGAACTTGTCATTCTGGGCCCAATCGAAGTTTCCGCTGTCGACGATGACTCCTCCCATGGCGACGCCGTGGCCTCCGATGAATTTGGTCGCCGAGTGCACCACGATGTCCGCTCCGTGCTCTATAGGCTTGAGTATGGAAGGGGGGCTGAAGGTGCTGTCCACGATCAGGGGTATGCCGTGGTCGTGAGCGATCTTAGAGATGGCTTCGAGGTCTGCGACATCAGAGTTGGGGTTGCCCAAGCACTCGGTGTACAGGAGCTTGGTGTTGCTCTTGATAGCCTTGGCGAAGTTCTCCGGGTCGGAAGGGTCTACGAAAGTCGTCTCTATGCCCTGCTCGCGAAGGGTGTTGGCGAGAAGGTTGGTCGTCCCTCCGTACAGGTTGGTAGACGATACGATGTGGTCTCCTGCCAGGGCTATGTTCTGTATAGCATAGGTGATGGCCGCGGACCCTGAAGCCGTCGCAAGGGCCGCCACTCCGCCCTCCAATGCAGCCATCCTCTCTTCGAAGACGCCGGATGTAGGGTTCATGAGCCTCGTGTAGATGTTTCCGGGCTCTGTGAGAGCGAAACGGCCTGCTGCTTGAGCAGAATCTTTGAATACATACGAGGTGGTCATGTAGATCGGAACGGCGCGGGCATCGGTAGCGGGGTCCGCATTTTCCTGTCCGGCGTGGACCTGGAGGGTCTCCAGCCTGTATTTCGGTTTATCGGTCATAAAATCTCCTGATTGGTCATCAGGAACACGATATTTATAATTACCCATCATTTTAGTAGGTAATTGATGGTCGCCCTCCGACCATCGTGTTACGAGTCAGACGGACGGCATCCAGCCGATATCGGCATGCAGCTACCGGATTTCAGAATCTATATTACCTATGAGTTTGATAGGTATTACATCATGTCCATCTATCCAGGAACGTCTCGGTATTCGGCGATCGCGTTGTCGATCCTGGGCCTGTTGATTGCTGTCGGACCGTACACTATCTATCCCATCTGCGGAGACGCCATGGATGGGCCCTGCCACGCGACAGGCTATGCGGAGGCCTTCATCGGAATCTCCATTGCCGTGCTGTCGGCGGCCTCTTTGTTCGTCGAGAGCCACAGGAGCCGCGAATTCCTGGGATTGGCGGTCCTCGCGCTCTCGGTGCTCTCCGTCCTCGTCGTCACTGTCATCATCGGAACCTGCGACAGCGACATGATGGCATGCAACAGGACAGGGAGGCCGGGGATGATCGCCTCAGGGGCCGTCGCCGCCGTGGTCAGCGCAGTGAACCTACTGCTTATCAAGAGCGACTCCAGAAGGATACGATGGGGATAATCAGAGTCTCCAACAAGAGCCTGATCGGCCGTCCGGGGAGGACCCTGGGGATCGCATGCATAGTCATGGCGGTGTCGTTCGCCATCCTCGCAGGGTCCATCGTGGTGGACAGCCTGAGGATGGGCGAGGCGAACGTCGAGGAGAGGCTGGGGGCGGACCTTATGGCTGTTCCCGCAGGCAGCGGATATGCGGAGGAGGCGATACTAGTCAACGGGACGGCCTCGTCCTTCTTTATGCCCGCGGGGCTGGAATCCGAGATCGGCTCGGTGACGGGTGTGAAAAGGGTGAGCTCCCAGTTCTACATGACATCTATCTCCGACGCCGATTGCTGCGAGTTCCTGGTACAGCTGATAGCCTACAATCCGGAGACCGATTTCACGGTGACGCCATGGATCTCCAAGAGCTACTCGTCCCAGGTCGGTGTCGATCAGCTGGTGGTCGGATCGAACATCAAGGTCGGCGACGGTTACATACGTCTGTTCGACCACAGGTTCGAGGTCGTCGCCAGTCTGGCGGAGTCCGGCACAGGGATGGACAATTCTGTGTTCATGGTCAAGGACACCATCCGCCACATGGCGGAGTACGCGTCCGCGCTGGGCTTCGTAGTGGACGGCGACGTGGATTCCGAGATATCCGTGGTTCTGGTCGACGTCGATCCCGGATACTCCGTGACGCAGGTCGCCAACCGCATCCGGAGCGTGGGGTCCGGCTCGGAGGTCGACGTGTTGTCCTCTGAGGACGTGACTTCGAAGATCACGGCGCAGATGGGCTCTCTGACAGGATATGTGGAGGCCTTCGAGCTCATGGTCGTCGCCATATCGGCCGTGATCCTCGCCGTGCTCTTCGCCAATTCCGTCGGTTCCCGCAGGAAGGATTTCGCCGTGCTGAGGATGATGGGCGCGACCCGCGGCCACATAGTGTCCATGGCCCTCTACGAATCTGCGGTCGTCAGCGCCCTGGGAGCCTTGGCAGGGATAGTGCTGGCTCTGGCGTTCGTGCTGCCGCTAAGCGGGATTATAGGGGATTCCCTCGGGATGCCGTACATCTCACCCTCCCTGGCATCGCTGGTCCCTGCGGCGACCGTGGCTTTCGCGGTGGCCTTCGTGATAGGGCCTCTGTCCTCTCTGGCGGCGGCATTCTCGCTGTCGAGGAAGGATATCCATCGTCTTTTCAGGGAGGGGGAATGAATGCTGGTCGAGGTGGAGGGGGCCACTGTCGTATACAGACGCGGGAACGCGGAGTTCAGAGCTGTCGATGACGTGTCCCTCGGATTGGAACGGGGGGAGTTCGTTACCGTTATGGGACGGTCCGGCAGCGGGAAGACCACTCTGCTGAACCTCATCGCAGGAGCGCAGCACCCGACTTCTGGAAGAGTGACGGTGGACGGCAGGGACGTCTCATCGATGAGCGACAGGGATTCGTCCAGGTTCCGCAACGAGAGGATAGGGTATGTTCCACAGAGGCACGGCCTTCTGCCGTCGCTGACCGTTCTGGAGAACGTGCTGCTCTCTACGCAGCTGTACGGCCGTGGGAAGGATCCCGAAGAGGCTCAAGACCTTCTGGACAGGCTGGGCATAGGGGGGCTGTCCGATGCGTTCCCCAGGGAGATGTCCGGGGGAGAGCAGAGGAGGGCGTCCATAGCCAGGTCTTTGATGAACGGACCGGACCTCATTCTGGCGGACGAGCCGACGTCCGACCTGGACCGGGAGAGCGCCAGGACTGTCATGGAGCTGCTGTCCCGGATAAACGAGTCGGGTACGGCGGTGGTCGTCGTGACGCACGAGTACGATGCGGCGGTCTACGGAAGGCGGCTCCTCTACATGGAGTCTGGAAGGATCCGCGACGCCACCGACCGCCTCGAATCGCTGAGGTCCGGCATGGCCGGCGCATTCTTCGGCCTGCGACGAGGGTTTGCAGGAAAAAGGAAAGGGCCATGCCGGAGCTGAGCACGGCCCGGAAGGCTTATCTCAGTCCACCAGCACGTTCTCGTGCTCGAGATACGCCACGATCTCCCTTTTCATCTCGTTGAATTCCGGAGTCGTGCGGTCCCTCGGCCTGGACCAGGGGATCTCGACGACCTCGTTGACCGTCGTCGGCCTCTTAGTAAGGACCACGACTTTGTCGGAGAGATAGACCGCCTCGTCTACGGAGTGGGTGATGAAAATTATCGTCTGCTTCGTGGTCTTGAGGATGTCTATCAGCTGCGCCTGCATGAGGTTCCTTGTCTGTGCGTCTAACGCTCCGAAGGGTTCGTCCATGAGGATCACGTCGGGTTCCACTATCAGCGCTCTGGCGATCCCGACGCGCTGCTTCATACCTCCGGACAGCTCGTTGATATGGGAGTTCGCGAACTTCTCGAGTCCGACTATGCGCAGGTACTCGTCGGCCTTCGCGCTCCGCTCCGCTTTCGGGACTCCAGCGATCTCCAGTCCGAGCTCCACGTTGTTTTTGACCGTGCGCCACGGCAGCAGCGCGAAATCCTGGAAGACCATGCCTCTGTCCCGTCCTGGACCGGTGCATTCCCTGCTTCCGACATAGACCACCCCAGAGGTCGGCGGCAGGAGCCCCGCTATCATGTTCAGCAGCGTCGTCTTCCCGCATCCTGAAGGGCCGATGAAAGACACGAGCTCCCCTTTCCTGACATCGATGGAGATCTCGTCTATGGCCTTCGTCTCGACACCGTTCTTCACGTACGTCTTCCCTATGTTGCGTATGCTGATCTGGACGTCGCTCTCTCCTATGCTGGTCTCGTGGAACGACCTTTTGATGGCTGCTTCCGTGTTGATCCCGACTTCCCCTTTGAGCCATTTCGATATCGAGGCCCTCTTCTTTCCTTCCCGATCCTTCTTGTTCGCCGAAGGGTCTTCCTTCAGCCATTCAATTACGCTCATTCTTCAACACCCCATTTCTTGTTCAGCACCTTCGAGACGTAGTCCGCCACGAGGACGGTGATCAGCCCGAGTATGCCGACTATCACAATTCCGGCGTACACCTGGGGCCATGCTCCTAGTCCCGCCTGGTTGGTTATGTAATTCCCCAGTCCTCCGACTCCAGAGGCGTAGAGCTCCGCGGACACTATGCACATCCATCCGATCCCGAGAGCGGTCTTGACGCCGTTCATGAGGAAGGGCACCGATGCGGGGACCGTGATCTTGAAGAAGGTCTGGCTCCAGGTCGCGCCGAGGACCTTCGTCGCGTTGATCAGGTTGGCGTCGATCTTCTTCACGCCGAAGCTCACCGTGGTGAGTATGGGGAAGAAGGCGCCGATGAACACGACCATCATGGCTCCGCTGGCATCCGACTGCAGCAGGATGATGAGCACAGGCGCCCATGCGACAGGCGCGATAGGCCTCAGTACGTTCAGCGCAGGGCTGAATAGCCTGTCCAGGACTGGAACGGATCCCAGGAGGAGGCCGATCGGGAACGCGAGGACCAGCGCGATCAGGAATCCCTTCAGGAGGGTCCCGAAGCTGGATCTGATGTAGCTCCATGCGCTTCCTCCAGCGGTAGAATCTCCGTTCTCGAAGAAGTCCACCAAGGCATCCCATGTCTCCAGGGGAGTGGGGATGACGGTCTTGTTGACGTACCATGAGACGACGTACCAGGTCGCCACTAACATGATTATAGATATGGCTGCGTAAGCCGTATTGACGCAGATCTTGTGGGCTCTGCTGTCAGGGTCGAAGGAACGATTCCTTCTTCCGGCGGGCTGGCTGTCCTGTTTTTTTGATCCGCTCACGTCCTCCATGAGCCATTCCTTGAGGCCGCTCATGCCGAGCCTCCGATGACGGAAATCATTATTTCTAATTTCATATAGGAAATGGATAAAATAATTCATAGATATAGTCAGCGGTCAAAAATATGCATATACAAATATTATTGATTGAAAGTGAATAATACGCTGCGATTATTGCGTTTTTTAGATCTGTTTTTGGGAGTTCTTTTGGCATAAAGAGAAGGTTCTTTCCGCCCAGCGGCTCCCGCTGGCATGGTGGAATTTCTAAATGAATCCAGAAATCGATATTTTTAAATATAATACGCAAGATAACAATTTACATATTTCATATATGAAAATATGAAAAATGGTGTGAACATGCAAAGATACAAGGTAATAGTCATAGCCGTCGCCGCCATAGTCGTCATCGCCGGCGCGGCTGTTCTCCTCAGCAACAGGAGCAGCGAGGCCGAGAGCACGGAGATCAATCTCATCTCGGGCCTCGAGGGGGTGGGCTCCGGTTTCTACTTCGACGAGTCTAAGGTGGACAAAGGAGACCTGTTCGTCCTGAACGACGACTCCACGCTGAAGACCCATAATGTCCCAGGCGTGGGGGAGATCGTCATCTTCAAGGCCGCCGGCTGGGAGAGGCTCCTCTTCGGCGTGCCGACGGTCGGTTCGATACAGTACTATCAGCTCAAGACGATCGTCGAAGTGTACCTCGCCGACCCGGCATACACAGACGGCGAGACGAAGAAGCTCTCGCTGGTCGCAGGAAATCCGGGAGACGGGCAGGTCGGGTACACGGTAACGCAGGGGTCCGCAGCAAGAATCAAGGAGGTCCAGTCCTCGACGGGTCTCGCCATAGGCATAACCTGGGAGCCGCAGTTCAGCGCACTGGTGATCGGGGAGACTGCGACATACCAGAACCTCGTCACTACAGATCTCCTGTTCCCGCATGTCACGTGCTGCGTCCTTTACGGCAACACCCATTACATGGAGGGCAACAAGGACACGACGGAGAGGCTGGTCTGGGCGGTCAAGAACGCGACCGACTGGCTCAACTCAGTCGTGAAGGACATCAAGGAGAATGGCTACGACCCCTCTGTCGCCACCCACAAGGCGCTGGTGGACTACGCGTACAAGCATGCCGGCGGCGCGAGCAGCGGGCTCACCACTGAGCAGATACTCAACGCATTCGACGCCATAGAGTACGCCTGGGGAGACGAGATGGCCTATGCCAGCATCGATGCCAGCAATCCCCTTAGCAGGATCAAGGCCGACATCTCCAGCCAGACCCAGACGCTGTATGATATAGGGGGCCTCGCGACGAACACCCTCGCCGACCTCGGATTCAGGAACACCGCCGAGTTCGCAGAGAGGTTCGTAGACGATTCGTACATCAGGTCTATCCTGAACAAGTCCTCTTACGGCAGCCCTTCCGCTCTGACGACAGTCACCCTCAGCGTGATCGTCAACGACCTCCATCAGCTTCCTACCCATCTGGCCGACGAGAAGCTCCCTGGTCTTTCTAAGATCAACCCCAGCCTGAACGAGGACAGGACTCTGTACGAGCAGGCGGGTCTGAATGTCAAGTTCATCGACGCCACCGGCTCTAACGGCGTGGTGACCGCACTGAACTCCAACCAGGCCCAGTACGGCGTCGCCGCAGAGCCTGCCGTGATCCTGTACGACATCAACAACAAGCAAACCACCGCCTGAATCTTTTCTTGCCGTCCGGACGGGCGGCGTTAAACCCTTTCACACGTCATCGGAGCGAAGAATCGTAGGACGCGCTAACATGACCGAGAAGAGAATCGAGATTATTTGGTACGGCCGCGGAGGGCAGGGGGCTTTCACCGCCGCCCGCATCGTCGGGGCCGCATACGCATTGAGCAGAGAGGACAGGTATGCCATGGCATTCCCGTCCTTCGGACCGGAGCGTCGCGGAGCGCCTGTCAAGGCCTTCACCAAGCTGTCCCAGGCTCCGATAAACGACCGCAGTCAGGTATCGAGCCCGGACTTTTCGCTGTATCTGGACGAGGGCCTGTTCCCCCGGAGGCCTCCAGAACAGGGGATGGCGTTGGTGAACAGCAGGGAGAACTTCGGCCTGGATGGTGTCATATCCTTCGACGCTTCCGGGCTGGCCCAGTCGGTACTCGGAGCTCCGATCACCAACACGGCTATGGCAGGGGCCCTCGGGGCGCTAGTCGAAGGGCTCGACGTCCGTTCCTTGGGGATCGGGATCGAGGCATGCATGCCGGCGCGTCTCCGGCAGAAGAACCTGGCGGTCATGGAGAAAGCCTACGCCGAGATGGAGGCGTGCACATGATTGTCCCGAGGTTGACCTCCGACATCTCTGTGTGGAGCTCTGATAACCTTCCGTCCAGTACATGCTATCGTGCAGGCACGCTTGTGGACGTCAACGCCGGGTGGAGGACGGTCCGTCCGGTGATAAACGCGGGCCTGTGTAAGGGCTGCTACAGATGCTATCTGCATTGTCCGGACGGTACCATACGCATGGAGTCCGGGAAGGCTTCCGTGGATTACGATTTCTGCAAAGGATGCGGCATCTGTGCACGCATATGCTCATTCGGTTGCATATCGATGGAGGTTGAGAGATGACCAGGGCGTTCGTATCGGGCAACGAGGCCTTCGCGCAGGGCATCAGCCTGTGCAGGCCGGCCGTCATCTCCGCATACCCGATCACTCCCCAGACGATCGTCGTCGAGAGGCTTTCCGAGATGGTGGCCGATGGCAAGCTGGTGTCAGACTTCATACATGTCGAATCCGAGCATTCGGCGATGTCCTGTGCCATCGGGGCGTCTGCCGCAGGAGTCCGCGTGTTCACCGCGACGTCTTCCCAGGGGCTGTTGTACATGGCGGAATGCCTTCCGTACGCCGCGGGGGGACGCTTCCCCATAGTGATGATGAATGCGGACCGCTCGGTGGCGTTGCCTTGGAACATCTACGGCGACCAGAGCGACTCGCTGTCGCAGATAAGCTCTGGGTGGATCCAGTTCTACGCCATGAACGCCCAGGAGGCGCTGGACATGGCCATAATGGCATATCGCATCGCAGAGGATCCGTCTGTTTCCATCCCTTTCATGGTGAATCTTGACGGCTTTAATCTCACTCATACCTATGAGAACGTCGACATCCCCGCACAGGATGCCGTGGACGGGTTCCTTCCTCCGTACAAGACGGACAACAGGATAGACCTGGAGGAGCCTGTGAACATGGGGTTCTCCGCCGGGCCGGCATACAACACTTTGTTCAAGATGGGCGAGCACCAGGGGATGCTGAACGCCAAGTGCGCGATTCCGGCGATCGAGGACGAGTTCTTCAAGGTATTCGGACGCGGTTATACGGGCCTCGTGGAAAAGCACAGGCTGGAGGACGCCGAGCTGGTGATAATCACGCTCGGATGCGTCTCGGGGCTTTGCATGGACGTCACCGATCGTCTTCGCGAGGAGGGCGTCAGGGCGGGCGTCCTTCGCATCAGATACATGCGCCCCTTCCCAGACGAGGAGGTCTCATCTGCTCTTCTCGGCGCCAAGGCGGTCTGTGTCCTGGAGAAGGACGTCTCGTTCGGCAATGCCGGAACGGTGTTCGGCGAGGTCAGGTCCGCCCTGTACGGGAGCGGGTGCTCCTGCACGGTCTGCAACCGCATCGCGGGTCTGGGCGGACGCGACATCTCTTCCGACGATATCCGTTGCATCTTCGAAGAGCTCAGGGACGGTCCTTCGGACGTGCGCTTCATAGGGGGGCAGACATCATGAGCGGCCCGACTGCGAAGACGATCACGGAGGACGAGTACTTCTACGGCCACAAGGCGTGCGCGGGATGCGGCGGCGCTCTGGCGGTGAGGATCGCCCTCAAGGTCCTCGGCAGGAGGGCAGTGGCGGTGCTCCCCGCAGGTTGCATGTCCGCTGTAGGGTTCAATTTCCCTAATCTCTGCTTCGCCAACAATGCCATCATATCCACATTCGCCGGCACTGCGTCGATGATGACCGGGATCGAGGCAGGGCTCAAGGCCCGCGGACTGTCCGACTATACGGTCGTAGGCTTTGCTGGGGACGGAGGCACGGCCGATATAGGCTTGCAGGCGCTCTCCGGATGCATCGACAGGAACGACGACGTCATCTACATCTGCTACGACAACGAGGCTTACATGAACACGGGCACGCAGAAGAGCTCGCTCACCCCCTTCGGCGCATCTACCACGACCACTCCGGCCGGATCGATCGTCCGCGGCAACACCAGGGAGAAGAAGGACCTTCTGAGGATCGTGGCGGCGCATGGCATACCGTATGCTGCGACCGCGAGCGTGGGGTATCTCGACGACTACATGATGAAAGTCGAGAAGGCCTCCAGGATCAGGGGCACGAAGTTCATCCATGTCCTCGCTCCCTGCCCGACAGGTTGGGGCGCCAGGAC
Source organism: Thermoplasmata archaeon (assembly GCA_015063165.1). Lineage (GTDB taxonomy): Archaea > Thermoplasmatota > Thermoplasmata > Methanomassiliicoccales > Methanomethylophilaceae > Methanoprimaticola. The sequence goes on along the minus strand of SUSZ01000022.1, from coordinate 23,870 downwards.
GGACATGACCGTGGAGCTCGCCAGGAAGGCAGTGGATACAGGGCTGTGGAGGCTGGAGGAGTTCGAGAACGGGGAGTTCAGACTCAACAGGGGCATGTCGGATCCTGCCGGAATTCGCGATTATATCCGGTCGCAGAAGCGCTTCGCCCATCTCACGGATGAGGACATCGCGCACATAGAGAGGTTCCGCGACGCCAGATGGAAGGACGACGCACAGGGGCGGTCCGAGAGGGGCCTGTGATGAGATGGAGGGCTGGCTGGGATGCAATATTCCTATATGGTCAGTTCTTTTACGTATATTTCATATATGAAAATAGTAATTTACTACGAGTGACAAACATGGTAGATCTGGAGAAAATAGAAGAACGGAACTACAACGTCCTGGTTCATACGGACGACGGGAAATACTGGAGGCCCGAGATCGAGACGATGCCTCGCCCTCAGTTCGAGGAATTCCAGCTAGCCGAACTCAAGAGGGAGATACAGTTCGCATACGATAACGCCCCTTACTACAAGGAGTCGTTCGACAAGGCGGGCGTCAAACCCTCAGACCTCAAGACGCTCGAGGATCTGGCGAAGTTCCCTTTCATCAACAAGCTGACCGAGAGGGACACCCAGGGAAAAGGCTCCTTTTTCGGGCTTCTCTGCGCGGTTCCCGAGGAGGACGTCATCTTCATGGCGACGTCGTCCGGTTCCACCGGAGTCCCCACGATGTCCCCGTTCACCCAGAAGGACTTTGACGAGTGGCAGGACGTGGAGAGCAGATGGTTCTATCAGACCGGGATGAGGAAGAACGACCGCTACCTCCATGCGCTGAACTTCTCCCTCTATGTGGGCGGACCCGATGCCATCGGCGCGCAGAATCTCGGAGCGCTGACTATCTGGGGAGGCACCCTTCCCAGCGAGAGGCTGATATTCGTCCTCAAGACTTACCAGCCGACGGTGATGTGGACCTCGCCCTCCTACGCCTGGTACCTAGGTGAGACATGCAAGAAGCAGGGGGTCGACCCGGCGAAGGACCTGGCCATCAGGAAGATCTACGTCGCCGGAGAGCCCGGAGGGTCCATCGACGCCACGCGCGAGGCCATCGAGGCCCTGTGGGGAGCCGACGTCTATGATTTCTTCGGTCTCTCGGACATCTTCGGTGCATGCGCAGCCATGTGCGACGAGAAGAACGGTCTCCACATCGCGGAGGACCACATATACGTCGAGACCGTGGATCCGAAGACCGGAGCCATACTGGAGCCAGGACAGATGGGCGAGCTCGTGTACACCACTCTGAGGAAGAAAGCGAGGCCTATGATCAGGTTCAGGACCGGGGACATAGGATGGTTCGACAAGACTCCCTGCCCTTGCGGAAGGACCCACGGGCGCATCCACATCACCGGCAGGAAGGACGACATGTTCATCGTGTCCGCTGTCAATGTATTCCCTTCCGACATCGAGGCTGTGGTCCGCGGGCTCAAAGGCATCACCGGCGAGTACACGATAAGGATCTACGACCTGAAGCACACCTCTCACTTCGACGTCACCGTGGAGAGGGATGAAGGCAACACGGTCGAGACCGACGAGGAGATAGCCGCTCGCGTTCAGGGTGCTATCAAGGCTCGCGTAGGCGTGAAGCCCACCGTGGTGAACGTCGTGAAGGACGGGACCATAGAGAGGGCCACCCACAAGGCTCATCGCGTGATAGACGAGAGGACGCTCAACTACATCATCTGAGGGATAGGATGCGCGAACTGGCAGCAAGGACGAGAACGTTCACCGATTCCGTCATACGCAGGATGACCAGGATATCCAACAGGTACGGAGCCGTGAACCTATCCCAAGGATTCCCCGACTTTGACCCTCCCAAGGAGATACTCGACCGTCTGGCCGAGGTCTCGCGGGAGGGCCCCCACCAGTACTCGGTTACCTGGGGGGCACAGAATTTCAGGGAGGCTCTTGCCGCTAAGCAGACGCGCTTCATGGGGCGCAGGATAGATCCCGATACCGAGGTCGTGGTCACCTGCGGCGGCACCGAGGCCATGATCTCGGTGATGCTTTCCATAGTGGACCCTGGGGACAGGGTGGTGATCTTCTCCCCGTTCTACGAGAACTACGGGGCGGACACCATACTGTCTGGCGCTGTGCCTATCTACGTCGAGCTGCGCCAGCCTGATTTCCGTTTCGATCTGGAGGAGCTGGAGGCAGCGTTCGCGCAGCATCCGAAGGCTCTGATCCTGTGCAATCCTTCCAATCCTTGCGGAAAGGTGTTCACCAGGCAGGAGCTCCTTCAGATAGCGAGGCTGGCAGAGGAGTACGACGTCTACGTGGTCACCGACGAGGTGTACGAGCACATCCTCTACAAGCCCAACGAGCACACTTATTTCGCCACGCTCCCGGGCATGTGGGAGCGCACGATATCCACCTCTTCGCTTTCGAAGACGTATTCCATAACCGGATGGAGGTTGGGGTATGTCATCGGACCGGCGAAGATAATCGACACCGTCAGGAAGGTCCACGACTTCCTCACCGTAGGTGCTCCGGCCCCGTTGCAGGAGGCCCTCGTGCCCGGGCTGCTCTTCGGTGATGAATACTATCGGGATCTGCAGAGGAGATACACCTCGAAGAGGAAGCTGTTCATGGAGGGGCTGGACGCGGCAGGGATCTCCCACAACGTTCCCCAAGGGGCATATTACGTCCTGATCGACATATCGGAATACGGGTATGATGACGACGAGAGGTTCTGCGAGGATCTGGCGCGTCATGTTGGCGTCGGGGCGGTGCCAGGCTCGAGCTTCTTCAAGGAGCCCGTGAACAATCTGGCTCGCCTCCACTTCGCAAAGAATGAGGACACGCTGGATAAGGCCCTGAAGAATCTGGAGGGCATCGGTAGGCTCAAGCGCCGATTCGATGTCCCGTTCCAGCATTTCTGACTATAGTCAGACGTAATCGGAGGACGTTCGCCCTCCTTCTTTCCTAATGGGAAACGATATCATCGATATCACTATAGTTTCCTATTAACGCCCTCTTACCGCATGGATCGGCTCCATTCCAGAAGCGGCTTCGGCTCATCCAGCGGTTCGCCGGAATAGGGCTTCTTGCCTATCGACTCCAGCTTGTCCAGGACGAGTTCCTTTCCGATGTTCGTGATTCCGAAGATCTCCACCTTGTTGCCTGCGACGAGCACCCCTCTCTCCTTGGCGACCTCCCTGGTCCATCTCGATCCGCAGGCGGTCAGGAAATCGCAGCAGTCGAACATCGTCTCGACACCGCAGCGGGTTATGTGGCTGGTGTGGACACCGACGATAATCGCCCGGTCGCCGAACAGCTCCCTTATCCTGACTGCGTCCTCCGGCTTGCAGACTGTGACTGAGAATCTCTTGTGCCCTTTCCTGTCCGCCAGGATGGACCCTTCAACCATGTTCACGGGAACGGTCTCGGGATCGACGACATTGTCCCTGCCCACGGCGTCGAGCACTACCTTCAGAGGGGATGTCTCGACCAGTCCGGAGATCCTTCCGCAGAGCCCTTGGAGGATGTAGGGGTCCGTTATCACCGCGGTCCCGCACCCGTCGGCTGCAATCACGGCGGCATCTATCTTTCCCTTCTCCAGAGACGTGCTCAGTATCTCCGAAACCCCGAACGTGATGTAGTCGTCGGCACGGACGACCCTGTTCTCGGTGCAGAACCCGAAGTCCTTGATGCGGAACTCGATGTTCTCTTTTACCATTTCTGGGGTTATCTCGTCCATTCCCCTGAACTTCTTGAACAGGGGGCAGTACTTCAGCTCCGGCTTTCCGACCGATACGACCTTGCCGTCCTGGATGACCACTCTCGTCATCCCGATGGCATCGAACACATGCTTTCCGTGGCCTGTCGTCATAGCATCACAATATACTAATTTCATATAGGAAATAAATATATAACGGCTCAGGATTAGGCTGGTGCGTAACCGTGGTGATCATGTGGAGACGATATTGGTGAGATACAGCGAGATCGGGCTCAAGAGCGATCCTGTAAGGCGCAGGTTCGAAGGCATGCTCAAGCGCAACATCATGGACATGCTGGCCAAAGACTCGGTGGAAGCCGTCGTATCGATAGCGAACTCAAGGCTGTACGTCGAGACGGATGATGTTCAGGCGGCCATAGCATCGCTGAAGAGGGTCTTCGGGATATCGTCGGTATCGGTGGCTACGAAATGCGCCGCTTCTCTTGAGGAGATAAAGCGGACTGCTTCCTGGATATCGCAGGAGCTGCTGATCCAGGGCGACACGTTCGCGGTCGATGCCAGGAGAGACAGCGACGTGTATCCGTTCACAAGCCTGGATCTTAAGAGGGAGGTCGGATCGGCCGTCCTCGAGGCCAATTCTTCCAAGGGAATCAGGGTGGATCTTACCGACCCCGACAAGACGGTGTTCGTAGAGGTCAGGTCGAACAGGGCGTACATCTTCACCTCGTACATAGCGTGCCATGCCGGCCTCCCCCTCGGAAGTCAGGGACACGTCTTGGCGTATGTGGACGACAGACGTAGTCTCGTGTCTGCATGGCTCATGATGAAGAGGGGGTGCAAGGTGACCGTATGCGGCGACTATGGAATCCCGATATTGGAGAGATACGATCCTCATCTGAGGACGCTGGGCGAGGGCGACGAAGTCCCCGACAGGATTCTCGGGTTAGTGAATGGATGCTCTCTCGACCAGCTGGAAGCGATCGGGGAATCCAGGCTTCCGGTGTTTGTTCCCACCATAGGCATGAACGACGCGGCTATAGACGGGATACTGTCGCAGATGGAATCGGGCGACGCTCAGGCCATAGACGTCGTCTACCATAGGGTGTGATGCCATGAAGGCGGTATCTCTCGTATCAGGCGGGATAGACTCCCCGGTGGCCTCTTATCTCGTGTCAGAAGCCGGGGCGGATGTCGTCCTCCTGCACATGAGCAACGGTGAGTTCGGCGACCCGAAGGATCTCGAGAAGGTGATCCGGATAGCCGAGCAGCTGGAGCGCTATACAAGGAAGGAGTTCCCCGTGTTCGTCGCCGACCACGGAAGGAACCAGAGGATAATCAAGGAGAACTGCGACTCGCACTACCAGTGCGTGATGTGCAAGCGCATCATGCAGAGGGTCTCCAAGAGGTTCGCCATGTCCCAGGGCGCTTCCGGCATTGTGATGGGGGATTCCTTGGGCCAGGTAGCGTCCCAGACGCTGACCAACATCAGGGCGGAGCAGAGCGGGCTGGATTTCCCTGTGCTCAGGCCGCTCATCGGTCTCGATAAGACAGAGGTCATCGCAATCGCGAAGCGCATAGGCACGTTCGACATCTCCATCATGAAGACCTCCGGGTGCGCGGCGGTGCCAATAGGGCCGGTGACGGAGGCCAAGGTGGAGAAGGTCGCGGAGATGCAGGACGCCATCGACATCGATTCCGTGGTCGACGAGTGCGTCAGGAGCATAAGGCGGGTCTATTGAAGGAAGCCCTCTGGGAATGGCGCCGGAGGGATGCCCTCGACAGGTGGTCACAGCAGCCCGACGGCTTCGAGGGCCTGGTCTATGTCGGCTATGAGGTCCTCCGAATCCTCTATCCCTACGCTGAACCTCAGGAATCCCTTTCTGAAGTGCTCGTCGAAGAGTTCGCGACGTTCATCGTCCTCGCCGAGGAACACGATCAGAGACTCGTCATGGCCCAGGGACACGGCCGAGACTATGATCCTGAGACGGCTTACGAACAGGTTGTACTGGTCGTGCGTCGCCCTGAGCCCGAAGGACACGACCCCTCCGAATCCAGGGCCCATCTGCTTTCTGGCAATCCTATGCCCAGGGTCGTCTTCCAGGCCAGGATACGACACGAAGCTGACGCAGGGAAGACCCTTCAGATGCCTGGCGATCGACATCGCGTTCTCGTTGTGGGCCTTCATCCTCAGAGGGAGCGTCACGGACCCTCTCATGATCAGCCATGCGTTGAAAGGGCTGATGACCCCTCCGAGATTGATCTGGGACTGGGCGCGGATCGATTCCAGGTCCTTCCTGCGACCTATTATCGCCCCGCCCATGGCGTCCCCATGGCCGTTGATATATTTCGTCAGCGATTCCACGCAGAAGTCGGCGCCGTGCTCCAGAGGCCTCTGGTTGAACGGGGATGCGAAGGTGTTGTCTACGGACAGCTTTACGCCCCTCTCGTGGCAGATTCCGGCTATGGCCTCGATGTCGGAGATCTTTAGCGTGGGGTTGCCCGGGGTCTCGATGTGGACGAGCCTGGTGTTCGGCTTCAGCGCCCTCCTGATGTTCTCTGGGTCGGAGGTGTCCACCATCGTCGTCTCGACACCGTACTTTCTGTTGAAGAGCTCGTTCAGGAGCCTGTACGTCGCGATGTAGGTGACATCGGAGAACACCACGTGGTCGCCCGAGTTTAGATTGGAGAAGAACAGGGCGGACAGGGCCGACACCCCCGATGCCAGCACTATGCAGTCTTCCCCTCCCTCCAGAGAAGCCAGTCTCTCCTGAAGGTATTTCTGGTTCGTCCCTCCGTTGCGGGTGTACAGATTCGGGCCCGCATCGCTCCAGTTGATGGAGGTGGGATCATATGGAAGCTCGTAGCTGTTGGCCATGGTAATCGGTCTTTTGATCGCTCCGGAATCCTTGTCTACGTCGTTTCCCGCATGGACGGCTCTTGTCCTGAATCCGTAATCCGAGTCTTTCTGCGTCATTCTTCTCGTTGGAATAATTCTATTTTCATATATGAATATAGTTTAATATTACTTGAGACAATCGTGGACACGATGAAAGGACAATCCGTTGCCGACAACACGGCGGGCGCCATCGACATGGAGATGGTAGAGAAGAAGGCCGTCCTGTCCATGGGCGGGCCCGTGAGGCTTCCCGAGGGGTTCGAGATCCCCTTCAAGGTATCGCACTCCACAGCAGGTCCTGGAGCCGGATTCGACACGGTCGCGATTAGGTTCGGGAGATACAGGGTCAAGAAGCCGATCTCCTACGATTCCGGGGAATTCGATCTCGTCGTGGACGGGGATGGCACCTTGTCCCTCTTCAAGGACGGGGATCTGTTCCTGAAGGGGGTCGAGCTGATCCCGGTGATTAGGCATTGCCCGGGTCAGGCGTTCTTCAACATCGATCCCAGATGCGAATACAGGTGCGCGTTCTGCTCTTCCCCCCGCCTCGGTGCTGACGAGGTCAAAGAGATGAGCGAGGCCAGGGTCCTAGAGTTGATAGGAGAGTCCCTGTCCCTTTACTCCTTCGATTCCGTGTCGTTCACCAGCGGGGTGGTGGGAGGCGTGGATGCGACCGTGGAGCGCATGGCTGGTTTCGTCAGGGCCGTCCGCAGAGAGTATCCCGGCATCAGGATCGGCGTAGAGCCTTACGTCTCGTCCGAATCGCATCTGAGGCTTCTGAAGGACGCCGGGGCCGACGAGATCAAGCTCAACCTGCAATGCGCCACGGACGAGATATTCGGGAGGGTCTGCCCGGACCTCGACCGCGGGAATATCTGGAGGATGCTGGAGGCAGCCGTCGGGATATTCGGCAGGGGCAACGTGACCTCGAACGTCATCTACGGGTTCGGAGAGACCGACCAGGATGTGTACGACGTCATGGAGAGGCTCTGCGGGATAGGCGTGATTCCCGGGCTCAGGGCTCTCCGCATCAACGGCATCAACCGCCAGTCCCTGGAGGAGTCTATGGGAAGGCTGGAGAAAGCCTCCTCAGACAGGATCATAGCCCTGGCCAGGAAGCAGAAGGAGGTCATGGCCAGACACTCGTTGGACACTCGGACCAGCAGGACAATGTGCCTCGAATGCGGATGCTGCGACATAGTTCCGTTTCGCGATATATGAACGGTTTAGGGTTCCTGTTGCCTGGATCCGCACACAGGGCATTCCGGGTCTTTGCCGAACTCGATCTGGATCGTCCTTCCGCAGGAGAAGTCGAACGACGAGAACCTTCCGCGGGAGGGGTCTTCGCGGCCCGTTATCAGCTTCAGGACCTCCGTGGATTCCATGGCCCCTATGGTCATCACGACCGATCCTATGGACGCCGGGGGGACGCTAGAATCGGGCATGTCGCCTAGCATGCATCTGAGGCAGGGGGTCCTTCCCGGCAGTATCGTGCAGAGCTCCCCTGTCAGGCCGGCTATGCCCCCATGGACCAACGGCTTCCCGGTCCTGACCGAATATTCGTTCAGGGCCATCCTGCAGGAGATCGAGTCGAGGCAGTCGACCATCACGTCGCAGCCGTCGAAAAGGCACGACGTGTCGTCTCCGAACGAGCCCACATGGACGCTGGTCTCCACCTCCGGGTTTATCTCCCTGATCCATTCGCCCATCAGCTATGCCTTCGGCCTGGGCCTTTCTCCGGTCAGGACGTGCTTGGAGTAGACGAACTGCCTGTTAAGGTTGCTGATCTCCGGCACATCGCGGTCGATGATCGTCAGCTTCCCTATGCCTGCCATAGCTAGCGAGGTCGACACGTACGTCCCCAGGCCACCGCAGCCCACGATCCCGACGTTCGATCCCCTGATCCTCTCCTGCTCCTCCTGGGAGAATTCCAGGAGCTGCCTGTCGTATCTTCCCATAGAACATTCCTTTGCGTCAGATTATGTACTCGGGCTCGATGTCCTGGATCCTTATGATCCCCTTGGAGTTGGCATCGTCCAACAGGTCCTGGATGGTGGTGCTCTCCATGATGTCCATGACGGCCTTCCAGATCCTCATCCACATGTCCAGGGTGGTGCAGCGGTCCTTCCTTTCGCAGTCCACCCCGTCCTCCTTTATGCAGGGAGCGGGGGATATGCTCCCCTCGATCTGGGTGACGACCTCGGCCACGGTTATCTTCGAGGCAGGGCGGGTGAGTACATAGCCTCCCTGGGGGCCCCTCTCCCCTTTCACGATGTCGCTTTTCGACAGGACGGAGATGATCTGCTCGAGATACTTCACCGAGATGTCCTGACGGGAGGAGATGTCTTTGATTTTGACCTTGCCAGCATCCTGGAATGCGGCGATGTCGACCAACATGCGAAGGGCATACCGAGATTTCGTGGATACAATCACGCTTGCCATATCGTTTCTTCCCTTATTAGCCTTGACTTTTATAATCCCTTACGGAAGCAGGGAAATCAGGAGAATAGCCCTTTGCTCAGATACCTGTCCCCGCGGTCTGGAAGGATAGTGACGATGTTGCCTTTCCCGACGTCCTTCGCCAGCCTTTCCACCGCGACGAGAGCGGCTCCTGAGGATTGTCCGGCTAGGATCCCTTCTCTCAGGGCGAGGCGCCTGCACATGTCGAAAGCCTCGCTGTCTCTCACCTTGTAGACCATGTCGATCAGCGACGTGTCCATGGTCTTGGCGATGAAGTCGTTGCCAATCCCTTCTATGGAGTACTCCGACTTCTCCCCTCCTCCGATGATGGAGCCGACGGGGTCTGCCAGGACGCTTTTGATGTTCGGATTCCTGCTCTTGAGGTATCCGACCACGCCGGAGAACGTGCCTCCGCTGCCCGCCCCCATGACGGCATAGTCGACCTTCCCGTCTAGGTCGCGGTATATCTCCGGCCCTGTGGTTTCGAAATGGCAGCGGGGGTTGCTCATGTTCTCGAACTGCTTCAAGGACACCGACCCGGGAATCCCGGATCTGATCTTCTCCGCCTCGGCGACCGCGCCCAGCATGCCCTTCTCCTTCGGTGTGTTAACGATCTTCGCGCCTAGGGCCCTCATTATCGTCTGCTTTTCCTCCGAGAACTTCGTGGGGACGGTGAATATCACGTTGTAACCCCTGCCGAGCGCCGCGAGCGCTATCCCGATGCCGGTGTTCCCTGCTGTGGCCTCGACTATCGTGGACCCTTTTTTCAGCAGACCTTTCTCCTCGGCGTCCCTGATCATGTATTCCCCGACGCGGTCCTTCACGCTCCCGGCCGGATTCGACAGCTCCAGCTTGGCGAAGACCCTGACCCCTTCGGGATATCCCATGTTCCTGAGCTCCAGCAGGGGGGTCTCCCCGATCATTTCGCCCACAGATGAGTACAGGGTCATGTCCTGGACCTCTTCATGGCGTTATCGAGGTCGGCGATTATGTCGTCGACGCTCTCGATCCCGGGCGACAGGCGTATGAGGCGCTCGCTTATCCCTACGGCCTTCCTGATGTCCTCCGGAATGGACGCATGGGTCATGGAGGACGGGTGGCATACCAGTGACTCCACGCCTCCGAGGCTCTCCGCTAGAGAGACGAGCTCCAGGGATTCGAAGAACCTGTTCAGGTCGTGGTTCTCGGTGAGCTCAAAAGAGATCATGGCCCCTCCGTTCTTTGCCTGTCTTGAGTTCACGGCGTATCCTGGGTCGGATTCCATCCCCGGGTAGTGGATCCGGGAGACGTCCTCGCTGGACTGCAGATATCTGGCGATCGCCTCCGCGTTCTGGACGTGTCTATCCATCCTCACAGAGAGGGTCTTGATCCCGCGTATGAGCAGGAAGGAGTCGAAGGGCTGCAGGATTCCGCCGGTCGCGTTCTGGAGGAACGCCATCCTCTCTGCGGTCTCAGCGTCGTTGACGATGGCCAGCCCGGCGACCAGGTCGCTGTGGCCTCCCAGGTATTTGGTCCCGCTGTGCACGACGATGTCCGCCCCGAGCTCCAGAGGGCGCTGGAGGTACGGGGTCATGAAGGTGTTGTCCACGATGACCTTGACTCCGTGCCTGTGCGCGACCTCGGAGAACGCTCTGATGTCCGTCACTGACATGAGCGGGTTCGCCGGGCTCTCCAGCAGAATGGCCTTGACGTCGTCGCCAATGGATCTCTCCAGCGACTCCGGGTCCTCCGAATCGAGGATGGAGTATCTTATCCCGAAGCTGCTGAACACTTTGTCCAGGACGCGGTAGGTCCCGCCGTAGACGTTCCTGGATATCAGTATCCTGTCTCCGGACCTGAACAGCGACAGCACGGTCGTTATCGCTGCCATGCCGGAAGCGAATGCGAATCCTGCCACGCCTCCTTCCAGCTCCGCAATGAGGTCCTCCAGGACTTTCCTCGTGGGATTGCCTGTGCGGGAATACTCGAACCCCCTGTTGCGTCCCAGCCCGTCTTGCATGTATGTGGACGTCTGGTAGATAGGCACGTTGACGGCTCCCGTTCTCTCGTCGATCTGGTTTCCTCCGTGTATCAGCACGGTCTCTATCGAGCGGCTTCCGCCCTGTTCTATTCTTTTCATGATGGTGTGATAGCGCATTTATTATTTTACTATTATCATATATGAAATAAGTAAATATAAAAGGCAGCAATCTTTCGAGCGAATCCGGAGGCAGGTTCGATGACAGGTTGGCGGCTAGGGCCCCTATAAAACCTATTAAAATGATAGGTAATTGATTTATATCCTACATCGCATGTTACCGCGAGGAGCAGAATGCCGATAAACATACCGGACGGACTTCCCGCCATGAAGGTTCTCGAGGACGAGAACATATTCGTCATGAGCGAGGAGAGGGCCCAGACGCAGGACATAAGGCCGCTCAGGATAGCAATACTGAATCTCATGCCGACTAAGATAGAGACGGAGATACAGCTTATGAGGCTTCTGAGCAACACGCCCCTTCAGATAGATGTCACGCTGGTGATCCCGGCGACGCACGAGTCCAAGAACACCTCTCGCGATTATCTTTCCAGATTCTATGAGAGGTTCTCCGATATCGAGAACGAGAACTTCGACGGCATGATCATAACAGGTGCGCCCCTGGAGGACAAGGACTTCTCGCAGGTGGACTATTGGGACGAGATGTGCAGGATAATGGACTGGACCAAGACCCATGCCACCACGACGATGTACATCTGCTGGGCGTCATTGGCTGGGCTCTATTATCTATATGGAATAGACAAGCACCTCCTTCCAGGAAAGATGAGCGGGATATTCGAGTACCGCAACATGATGCCCAGCGATCCTCTGATGAGGGGAGTGAACGAAATCTTCAGGATGCCTCAGTCCAGGTACGCCACCGTCTACCCGGAGGATGTCGCCGCATGTCCCCATCTGCATGTGGCCGCGAAAACGGAGGACGGAGACATAGGCATCATCGTATCCGATGCCGGCGAGATCTTCATCACCGGCCATATGGAGTACGACGTCAACACCTTGGCTTACGAGTTTCAGAGGGATATAGATCGCGGAATAGATCCGAAGGTTCCGGTCAATTATTTTCCCGATGACGATCCCCGTTACGATCCGATCCTGAGCTGGCGGAGCTATTCGATGCTGGTGTTCACCAACTGGCTGAACTACTACGTGTACCAGGCGACTCCGTATGACCTAAGGGAGCTGAATAAAAACAGGTGACAGGGGGAGACCCCCCCTATCACTATAGTCTTAATGTTGTTTCAGGCGATCTGCCATTGTTTGAGATTGAATGTGCAGCACTGGACCTTCGAGGAAACGATCTTCCCATCGTGCCAGAGTTTCATCAGAATAGGTTTCACTTCCTTGACGTACTCAAGGTAGGTGGCGTTGTCCTTGAACTCCTCTGGGCGGAGCTTCTTAATTATGGCGCGGGTGCAGATCATCGGGTTGTCCTCGATGGTTCTGAGCAGCTCTTCCTCAGTTATGTCGTTCATGAAAATCAAAGTACCGTGTTCAGTATATAAATATGACATTTCTACAGTTGGAATTATTATCCTACCAAGGAATCGATTCTGCAAGAATGGTTGAATACTATAGTCTTCAATCCCAGAACTGCTTGTTCTTGGCGTAGGTGACCTCTGCGGTCAGAATGCTCCTGAGGAATCCGTCCTCATCTACGTACATGGACCTCAGGATGCGTGATGCGGTATCCGGGCCGACTCCTCTGGCCGCGAGGACCATGGCGGCACGTCCTCCGTACTCGTTGATGAGGTTAGCGCAGCGGTTCATCTTCAGGCGGGCTTTGATCTCGTCCTTGGTGAGGTCCTGTTTCTTCACTAGCGCGCCCAGCTCCCTGTCATACTCCTTCAGGACGGCTATCATGCATCCTCCGCACCTGTCGCACTCGAACCTTTTCGGGGCGTCCACGACCCTGAACCTCCGCTGATTGCCGCAGTTCATGCAGGTGGCGAACATGACCTCGTCCTCCAGCCTCTTCTTCAGAGCCATGAGGATGGCATGGTCCGCGCGCATCGGTTGCATGAGCTCCTTGGAACGCGTGATCCCTTCCAGACCGATGTGGGACATGGTCTGAACAACTACCTCGATCTCTCCGGATGCGATCATGGACACGACCTTCTCTGTGTTGGGAATGTCCAGGTCCTCCCATAGGACCTTGTCAATAGCTTCCCTGTATGCGGGGGTTCCTTGATGGATCTCGAACAGCTTCCCGAAGTTGATGAAGCGATGGTCGGCGGCCTTCTCGATGATGCCGAACTTCTTCGCCACGAATGCGAACCTCCACTTCAGGAAGGTCGAGTTAAGGATGACCTTTCTTGCAAGGGCCTCCACGGTTCCTGGTTGAATGGAGACTATGGTCTCTTTAACGGTGTTCCAGTCCACGAAGCGGGGAAGCTCCAGCATTATCCTGTACGGGTCCGCAGTCACCCCTATGCTCTCTCCCAGACGAGCTGAGAGCAACGCTCCGTATATCTTCCCCAGGGTCTCGTTCACACGGGTCCCGAAGCAGGCGTTCACTATCGTGAGGCAGTCTCCCATGTCCACGGTGACCACCTTGTCGGTAGGCATCTTGTGCCTGGCCTCCTGCTCGTCCAGGAATCTATTGAGGACTATAGTGCAACCATTGTCGCCCGGATAGTCTTCGTAGTTACGGATCCTGCGCATCTTCCCGACTTCCTGCGCGACCTCGAAGGGGACGGGTATGTCAGATCCGACCCAGGAAGGTACCTCTCCCATGTCCCTGACCTCTTCGACTAGGATCTCGTCCTCGCGCATTTCCACGACCCTCCACGTCCTTCCTTTGGCTATGAACATGGCCTGCGCATCCTGGAAGGTGGCGACGAAGCTCTCGTCCAGCGTTCCGATGATCGCTCTGGTGCCGATGTCCCTGACGCGGTAGTTGCGCTCGTCCGGGATCATCGAGATGTTGTTGTAGAAATAGTCCATCCCTTTCTTGGAGCGTTTGAACTTCTCCCCGTCGTCGAACACCATCCTGATGGACTTGAGCTGCTCGAGAACATCCTCCATGTCGCTCCTGGCGAGGGTCCTGAAAGGGTATGCGCCGTAGAACATCTTGAACGCGGTGTCCTTGTCTATGGGGCCGGACATGGTCATGGCTATCAGCTGGTTGGCGACAACGGTCAGAGGAGAAGGCCTTCCTGCGCGATCCTCCAGCTCTTTGGAAGAGCATCTGCGCGCTATCACCAGGGCTTCCGCCACCTCGTCGGGTGCGGTAGCGATGATCTTGGCCCTTATCTTCTCGCCGACCTTGTGGCCTGCCCTTCCAGCGCGCTGTATCATGCGGGAGACCTTTCTGGGGGAGTTGTACTGGACCACCATGTCCGTGGATCCGACGTCTATGCCCAGCTCCAGCGACGAGGTGCATATCAGCGTCCTGAGCTCCCCTCTCTTGAAGCGGTCCTCCATCTCCATCCTGGTCTCTTTCGATAGGGAGCCGTGGTGCACGTCCACCGAGAGGCTCTCGTCCCACACGTGGTACCTGGCGGCCAGCCATTCGGCCGTCTCCCTGGTGTTCACGAAGAACAGGGTGGACCTCCCGCTCTCCATTATCTGCCTGGCCCTCTTCATCACAGCGATTATCTCCGGATCCCCCTGGAGCTTGTCGCGGAGCTTGGTGTCGGCCTCGTCCGGCTCAGGGCTCTCGACGTTTATCTCGAACTCGCGGTAGGTGTCGTGCTTGCGTATGGACACCCTTCTCCCTCTTCCTCCGAGGAACATCGCGGTGGCCTGTGCGTCTCCGACGGTGGCGGACAGGCCTATCCTCTGGTAGTTCCCTGCCACTGCGCTCAGCCTCTCCATGGCCACGCTGAGCTGGGCTCCCCTCTCGGTGTCCGCCAGCTCGTGGATCTCGTCGATTATGACCCATCTGACGGCCGCCAGGTGCTTGGCCAGCCTCTTCCCGGTGAACAGGACCTGCAGGGTCTCCGGCGTGGTTATCAGGACCTCCGGCGGGTCCTCCGACTGCCTAGCCCTCTCATATTGGGTGGTGTCTCCGTGCCTCACGCCCACTCTTATCCCGAGGGCGCGGCCGTAGTCCTCCATCCTCCTCAGCATGTCCCTGTTCAGGGCGCGGAGAGGCGTGATGTAGATGCACTTGAACCCCTTTACGTCGTCCTTCCTGCGGAAGATCATGTCGAGTACCGGGAGCATCGCCGCCTCGGTCTTCCCTATTCCCGTAGGAGCCACGACGAGGACGTTCTCGCCCCTCATTATCCTGGGTATGGCATCCTCCTGGGGAGGGGTCGGAGAGGTGATCCCCTTCTCGGCCAGAACGGAGACGAGCTCGGGCGACAGGAGATCGAAAGACATAGGAAAAGAAGATCCCTGGGGGAGAAATCCCCCCAAGGGTTTCGGTTTCACTCCTTAGGCGCTTCGACCTTGGGAGCGGTGACTTCCAGGAGAACCTGGGACAGGTCCATGACCTTGATGCTGGATCCGAGCTTCTTGGCGCCCTGGGTGAGGTTCAGAACGCAGAAGGGGCAGCAGGTGATGAGGACATCGGCGCCGGTAGCCTCGGCGTCCCTGATCCTGTCCATTGCGACCGCGGTAGCGAAGTCGTTGAACTGGCTCTTGTATCCTCCTCCGGCACCGCAGCATCTGGAGTTCTCCCTGGACCTCTCCATCTCGACGAACTCGACTCCCTTGATCTTCTTGATGACGTTCCTGGGAGCGTCGAAGACTCCGGAGTGCCTTCCGAGGTGGCAGGGGTCGTGGTAGGTGACCTTGTGGTTGAACTCGTTGTTGAGCGGGAGCTTCCTGGTGTTGATGAGGTTCTCGACGTACTGCGAGAAGTGGTAGACGTTCTGTCCGACCTTGGCGTAGTACTTTCCGAAGTCGGAGGAGACGGTCTTGTAGCATCCGGAGCAGGTCATGACCATGTTCTTGGCACCCATTCCGTCCGCCTTCTCGACGACGTTCTCTGCGCACTCGAGAGAGTAGTTGGTGTTTCCGGTCCTGATCAGAGGCGAAGAGCAGCAGTACTCCTTCTCTCCGAGGCAGTTCATCTTGACGCCGGCGCGGTCCAGAACGACGACTCCTGCCCTGGCGATGTGCTGCATCCTGTACGATCCGGTGCATCCCGCGAAGAAGATGGTGTCGGGGCAGTCGTACCTCTTGACCTCTTCAGGCCACCATGCGTCCCTCTTGGAGGGGGGCTCGCCGTAAGGGTTGTGGTACTGGGCGACCTTCTCGGCCATTCCCTTGTGCGCGGAGAGGGGCCCTGCTCCGTTCTTGAAGAGCCAGGCTCTCATGTCCTCCCACAGCTCGATCAGGCTGATCTGGGCGTGGCAGACGACTTCGCAGTTTCCGCAGCCGGTACATTTGTACATGGCGTCGACGAAATCGGGGGAGAGCTCGATCTTCCTTCCGAGTAGCTTGTCCACGGTGTCGAGTCCGTTGGTGTCGATCTGCTTGATGTAGTAGATCTTTCCCCTGGGGGTGACGGACTCCCAAGGCGTCTGGTTGTGCGCTTCGCACACGTCGATGCAGTAACCGCACTGAAGGCACTGGGTGAGTGCTTTCTGTACACGGGGCAGACTGAATTTGCTCAAGGCCATTGCTGATACCTCCGGAATCAGTGGAGTTCCGGTAATGCCAATCCCACAGGTTGTCTGTATTTAATGGTTGCAGGGTCTAGACCGTCCAACGGTTCCGGTTCTTATGGATTAATGAGAAAAAATGAGATTAATATGTAATAGCTATATGGGACCATGAGCAGCATCGGGACGTACGAGGACTGGACCGGGAACGTCGTGGGAGAAGCCGACGTCAGAAGCCTCGATCCCGGCGCCGTCAGGGCCCTGAGGGCCAAGTATGCCCTGCGCTTTCCCGAGCAGGCGGACGAGGTCAACGACTGGGATGCCGCTGTGTTCCTTTCGAAGGCCGGTGTGCTGAAGAGAGGGAAGATCACCGTGGCCGCGATGATACTCCTGGGGAAGTCCTCGGAGCGTGTGCTGCCCGATTCCGTCTGCATACGCTGGCGCAGCCTGGACGTGGACGGCGCGGTAACCGATTCCAGGACGTTCAAAGGGCCCATGCTGCTGTCGGCGGTGCAGGCCTCTTCCGCGGTCAGGAACTGGTCCGTCGAGACGGGCGGAAAGGTTCAACGCACGGTCAGCGCGTACAGGACGGCTACCCTGGAGGAGGCTATACTGAACGCAGTGGCCCATCAGGACTACGCCTTGGGCGGGACCATAGACGTCATCGAGAGGGACAAGGAGTCGGTCACCGTTCGCAGCGGAGGCTCGTTCGGCTCCCAGCCGCCGGAATCGTTCGCTCTGGGGAGGGCCTCCCCGCACCCGTCTCGCAACCGCTTCCTTAGGGAGGCCATGTCGAAGTCGGGGATCACCATGGGCCATGGGTCGGGAATACGCGGGATGTACCTGTCCCAGGCGTACAGGCATTTTCCTATGCCGTCCTACTACATAGACGACTCATGCGTGTCTGTGACTATTCCGGGGGTCCGCTTCGGTCTCCTGCCCAGGATGATGGACTCTCGCGAGCTCAGCCTCGAGGACGCGATCGACCTGGACAGGGTCTGCTCAGGACGCTTCGTTCCGGAGAGGAGGATGAGGGGCCTGATCGAGCGCGGCCTGGTGGACACTGCTGGCGGGGTACCTTGCCCTATCGCCGGCGTTCCGGAGCCTCGCCGCATCACGGACCGGGAAGCGGTGCTGGAGCTGCTCCGTTCAGGTCCGGTGACGCGTTCAGAAGTAGCCGAGCTTCTCAGGTCCAGGACGGCCAGGCCGATGACGACGGAACAGCTGTCCGTGAAGGCTACGAACCTCCTCCAGTCGTTGAGGAGGGAAGGCCGTCTTGTGAAATCTGCAGGGAGCACCAAGTCCGCCTCTTACGAGCTTTCGGACGGGAGCCGCGACTGAGCATCCCGATGTGGAGACATCTTTTGGCAGACAGCGACCGTGGTATGTTGCATGTGTTCGCCAGATATCGAAGCTTCTCGCCAGGGAATGGTATCAGAAGTCTGCCGAACAAGGCAACGAGCTTGCCAAGAAGGCATTGAAAAGGCTTTGACAAAACAGATCCTGCGAACGATGCGAGGGGGATTATCTGCTGGGTCCGGGTCCGAACAGCACTCTCAGCAGGAATATCACGGCCAGAATGATGAAGAATATCCCGAATATCGAGAAGAAGCCCGGAGCACCTATGTTGGATGCCATCATAGTCCAGAAGATTCCGAATATGATCACGGCGATTCCCATGATCACGCCTTGAAGTTTTCCAAGCATCACGAAATCAAAGAGCTACAGGTAGATAACGGTTATCCGCAAGCGGGCGACCGTGTCTCAGGCGGAGCCGGCTCGATTTCCTCTTCTCAGGTAGGTTGCAGGCACATCTATTAATACTGATGATGTGTAATAATTTTTATGACAAAAGGAATCCTGGGCCTGATAGTGTGTCCGATGGTGGACGACAACCTCGTCTACAGTCTGAGCAAGGACCCGGAAGAGAAGAACATCGTCATTATCGACAACGACAACAACAAGTCGATCAAGGCCAAGCTGGACAAGGCTGGAATCCCTTATTCGATAGTCGCATGGAACGACATACTGTCCCGCAACTACACTCTCGACGGGGACAGATACACCATCCTGGTCTACATGACCAATCTAGGTCTGCATGCTGAGCCGGAGAAGCTTAAATCCACCGTCGAGAACCTGGCCATGGATATGCAGTCGTTCGTCGACGCCATGGGATTCTACCTGGGCACCTGCGGAAACTACGAGTGGAGCCCTGCCAGATGGTGCAAGGAGAAGGGATTCAAGCCGTCCGCCACGTTCCATGACTGCAACGGCTGCCTCTGTCACGACTGCGTCGGGATAAACATCGCAGGCGGCCCGAAATACAACGAGTTGCAGAAGAAGTACGTGGGCCATTTCTACGCGTTCCCCGCCATGGCTTCCAACTGGGACGAGTTCAACGCCGCGGATTCCAGCAACTCCTCCGCTAGCGAGGAGTCCCTAACTCCTGAGATGAGGGAAGTGCTGGGCATCGAGCCCGGACACGACGGATACATGAGGTGGCTGTTCAGCCTCGGAGGGTACGAATACATCCTCAAGATCGACACAGGTCTTGGCGACCAGGAGCAGTACGAGAAGGACCTTCAGAAGGTCTCCGAGAGGATGCGCCTCAAGATCAAGATACCTGAAGAGAACTGGGCGGACCTCCAGCCCACGAACGACCTCTACAAAGAGTGCAAGTCCTTCCTCCAGTCGTGATGTCATGCATGTGGATTCTGAGTTCACGGTCGGGATACACATCTTGGCCTGCTACGGGATACTGGCGGATTCCGGCATCACCAGCAAGGAGCTCGGACTGAGCATAGGGTGCAACGCGGTGATCGTCCGCAAGGTCATGGCCAAGCTCAACAAGGCTGGGCTTCTGAAGACGGGGATGGGCAGGGCCCAGACGGCGCTGGGCAGGCCTGCAGAGAGCATAACGCTGAAGGATGTGCTCCTAGCCACCGAAGAGGAGTCCGCGAGCGACGTGTTCAGCATGTATCCTGCCGTGGCGAAATGCCCGCTGAGCCGCGACATGCGCAGGGTGCTGGCTCCGCACTTCCAGTCCGCTTTCGACGCTATGCTGGAGGATCTGTCTCATGTGACGATGGCGGACATCATCTCCGAGTTCCCCAAGGACAAGAACGCCTACCCCATCTACGTCTTGAAACAGCAGGAGCTGGGCGGCCGAGAGAGGCAGAGTGCAGTTCTCCAATCCTGAACCGGTGCGGGCCTACGCTTTTGGGACTTTACAACCCGCTGGTTATCTCAACGCTATTGTTCCAAGAGTTCCGATAGAAGCTCAAGAGCTTTCAGCCTTTGTCAAACAGGTCGATGAATAGAGATTCGAATTGCAAAGGCATTTAGAGAATACAAGGAAAATACAGAAAGCTTTGATCAATCAAGACTTTGAAGAGCGGATGCAGCATGACACGTGACGACGAATGCATCCTGGTCTCGGATGGCTTGTCCTTAGAACAGTTGAAGGATCTGGTACGCGACGTGGCCCCGCAATACCGTTTCGTCCGCGTGTATCTTTTCGGATCAAGGGCCAGAGGCGACTACCGCTCCGACAGCGACTATGATTTTTATGTTAGCTGTTTAAATAGTTATTTTCATAACGGCTTCCTTATGAAAATAATTTACATAACTCTGGGCTTATGAAAACGCCTTTAAATACTGCTTTCATAAAACCTGAGACGATCGTTCCGTTTATCAGATTTCGCCATCGGCTATCGTCTATCCGTCTGAAAAACCGTATATACTTTTGTTATCATTATTGATAATAAAATCAAAACCAATAAAGGTGTGAAATGAAGCTCTCCGACATCCTTTCCAATCCCGTCAGGCTGAGGATAGTGCAGTACCTCCAGATACACGGCGACGCGACATCCAAACAGATTTCCGAAGGGCTGGAGGACGTCCCTGTCCCGACGCTCTACCGTCATATCGGCCGTCTGGTCGAGGAGGGGATCCTGTCCGTCAAGGAGGAGAGGAGGGTCAGGGGCAGCGTCGAGAGGCTGCTGGCCGTGAATCCGGAGAGATGGTCCGCCGAGACCGGGGACTTCGCCGACGCCTCCTACCAGTTTCTCATGTCTTTGTACGGGAGATTCGAGCGGTATAAGGGGAAGGACCCGGCCGGGGACAGGCTCTGCCTCAGGACCTGCATGCTCCGTCTGTCCGACGAGAGGTTCGACGCGTTCCTGGGGGAATACGCAGCCTTGCTCGGCAAGTACCTCGAATCCCAGGACGGAGGCAGGCTGAGGAGCGTCTCGATCATTTCAGCGCCTGCGGAGGATGATGGCGATGGCAGTGAACGAGGAGGAGGTGGTCGTATCCGGCGTCGTATCGCTGGGTGCGACGATAGCGTATCAGGACAAGCAGGGGAAAAGGCCGGCGATCGTGATAATCATGGGCACCGGCAAGCTGGACCGTGACGGGAACGGTCCCGGAAGCAGGATGAACATCTATCGCGACCTGTCGGACCTGTTCGTGGAGGAGGGGTTCGTCGTCATCCGCTATGACAAGAGGGGCACCCACCGCTCGTCTGGGGATTTCAACAGCGCTGGCTTGAGCGATCTTGTGGACGACGCCGTATCGGTGACGGAATACGTCAAATCGCTTCCGTATGTCGACGCCGGCAAGGTCGTGATATGCGGCCATTCCGAAGGGGCCATGGTCGCGACGCTGCTGTCCGAGAAGGAGGACGTCGCGGGCCTTATGCTCCTGGGGGGAGCGGCGACCTGCCTGAAGGACGCCCTCCGCTATCAGAGCAGGCTGGTCGGCGAGCAGTCCGAGGAGAAGAAAGGAATCGCCGGCGCGATCCTCCGCAGGATGGCGTCCCAGGACAAGACGGATGCCAGGCAGGACGAGCTGTTCGAGAGGTGCCTGAGCACAGGCGAGGACACCATCCGCTTCCAGGGGGTCAAGATGAGCGCCAAGTGGGTCAGGGAGCACCTGTCTTACACCTCAGACGACTACGCCGGGATGCTGAAGGCGTTCGGAAAGCCCATCCTGGCAGTGACCGGGACGGCCGACCTTTCCGCAGACTATAGTTCTCTAGATTCGATCAAGGGGGTTCCGGCCGTGACATGCTATGCTCCGGAGGGCGTGAACCACATACTCAGGGAGATCGACGACGACAACAGCGTCATGAAGGTCAAGAAGCAGTACCTCAGGCTGTCCGCGAGGCCGATCCATCCCGGGACCAAAGAGACCATGGTCGGATGGCTTTCCCAATTCTCAGGGCGATGCCGAGGACCTGTCATGCGTCGGGTTCGATCCTGGTAGGTATCCTGAGTTGTCCGCAAAGACGGATTAATGTCGTCGTATAAGTTGGGATGCGATGCAAACCGGTGTTAAATAATCGGAATCCGGTTGTGGACCACTATGCCAATAGCTCTGGAGCCATTGAAGGAGGATGACCGCGAGCGGTTCATAAGGGACAATCAGGAGGCCTTCAGATATGGCGCCACCGAGGAGTTCGGCCTCAGGGACGACCACTTCGAGGAGCCCGGCGAGACAATCTCGAGGGAGACCATCGAGAAGTCGATCGACGGCGGGACGGCATACAGGATAGTGAAGGACGGGAGGCCCGTCGGCGGCGCCATAGTGTCCGTGACCGGCGACAGGGGCGACCTGCAGATCCTGTTCGTCTCCCCCGAGGAGCACAGCAAGGGCATCGGGTACGAGGCGTGGTGCGCCATCGAGCGGGCGTATCCCCAGGTGAGGGTGTGGGAGACCTGCACCCCGTATTTCGAGAAGCGGAACATACACTTCTACGTCAACAGATGCGGGTTCCACATCACGGCGTTCTTCCACGGCAGGCATCGCGATCCGAACAGCCCTGACGACGAGGACGAGATGTTCCATTTCGAGAAGGTCATGTTCCGATCGCGTCCATTTCAGTGAAGTGGTCCAGGAAGCACCCCTGTCCATATCCTTGACCGGAAAGGACTGTCCCGACACCGTGAAGATCATCACCGGCATGAGGCGCAGCGGGAGGGTCGTTCTCGAAGCAGTACATCATGCTTCTGAAGGAATCCGGCGTTCCTGACATCAATGACGGGCGCGTCACCCAATCTTTTGGACCGGCTAGGGAAGCGATGAATGGATACGTGCCATCAGAGGCTGTTCAGGAAGAGGGGGATTGATCTTCTAGGAACTCCACCGTGCCGTCGCGGACATCGTATATGGCACCGGCCACGACGATGTCGTGCCTCTCAGAGAGGTCTTCGGATATCAGGCGGACGCTGTTGAGGACGTTCAGCTTCGAAGCTTCCACGGGGTCCTTCTCGTCGCCGATGCAGGCGCGGATGCTGTCTATGATCTCTATGGAGTGCCCCTCATGCAATCCTTTCAGCGCCTCTGCTATGGCGCCGCAGCGGGTGTGGCCCATGACCACCACCCTCACCCCCATGTGCCCTACGGCGTACTCCAGGCTGCCGAGGGTGCACCCGTCGACGACGTTCCCGGCGGAGCGGATCACGAACAGGTCGCCGATCCCGGCGGAGAAGATCGCCTCAGGTATCACGCGGGAATCGGAGCAGGAGACGACGGCCGCGAAAGGACGCTGCCCCTCATCGGCGGCGCGGACCCTGGTCATATGCGACACATCCCCCGAGAAAGCGCCGCTCCTCACGTACCTTTTGTTGCCCTCCTTCAGCGTCTCCATGACGCGGTCCGGGTCGCACTGATCCATGCTCGGTCCCGAGGGGCTCTTTGTTATTAAAACAGGCGGCATGGCTTACAGAAGGGAGGACGATCATCCAGCTCCGCGATGTGCGGGACGCCATCCATCGCTTTCTGCTGGGCGCACGATGCGAGGCGGCCTTTCAAGTCTGCGACGAAGGCATCCGACGAAAGCGTCCCCGCGTCGGATGAGTCCAATGCATCGACATTCGGAAACTGGGGACCATCGGCGTTGCCCAGTGCCAGAAATCCGGGGTTTATGACAAAGGAATCTTGAATCAATGGTCAGGATAAGGGAGTGGTGGGCCCTGCCGGGTTCACACTGGACCGGGCCAGACAGTCCAAGTTTTTTGGAATGGACGGCTGATTCTCTGCCCATGCCATGGTTTCAAACCCAAATGGGCCTGTTGACCCTGACCTCGCCACATCGTGAATGCTGAACGTGGTCTGGCCTATTCGCCACTTGGATGCTTTCATAGCATCCGCTACCATCGTTTACGATTGTTTCTGGTCCCACGCTCCGATTTCAGACCGGAA